>JAUNNH010000004.1 GCA_030531505.1 Eubacteriales bacterium | reverse complement strand
CCGCCTCAGCCGCGACGACGGCACAGACAAAGAGAGCAATTCCATTTCCAACCAAAAGCAGATGCTCCTGAGCTACGCCAAGAAGCACGGCCTGCTGAACCCCCGCGTCTACGTGGACGACGGGTACACCGGCACCAACTTCAACCGTCCGGACTTCCAGCGGCTGTTGGAGGACATCGAGCTGGGCTACGTCACGACGGTCATCGTCAAGGACATTCCCGCCTGGGCCGCGAGTACCTGCAGGTGGGCTACTACACGGAGCAGTACTTCCCCGATCACAACATCCGCTTCATTGCCGTCAACGACGGCGTGGACACCGTCACCGGCGTGGACGAGACCACGGAGCTGGCTCCGTTCCGCAATGTGATGAACGAGTTTTACGCCCGGGACATCAGCCGCAAGGTGCGATCGGCCCACAACACGCGCGGGAGGGCGGGCGAGCCGCTCTCCCAGCCGCCCTATGGCTATAAGAAGGACCCGGAAAACCGCAAGCATTGGATCATCGACCCGGACGCCGCGGCGGTAGTGCGGGAGATCTTCAAGCTGTATCTGGAGGGCAACGGCACCGACACCATCGCCCGGATCATGCAGGACGAGGGGCATCTCAACTGCACCGCCTACTGGGCCTCCAAGGGCATCGGGCGCGGCGGCAAGAAGACCCAGCCCAACGACTGCAAGTGGAAGTGCTCCACCATCAACGGCATTCTCCACAGGCAGGAGTACTGCGGCGACGTGATCAACTTCAAGACCAGCACCAAGTCCTTCAAGAACCACAAGCGCATCGACAACCTCAGGGAGGACTGGCTGGTCTTCCCGGACCGACACGAGGCCATCATCGACCGGGCCACCTTCGAGAAGGTGCAGCAGCTGCTGGCCACCACCAAGCCCCGGAAGCCCAAGGAGATCAACGGCCCCAAGAGCATCTTCTGCGACCTCCTGCGCTGCGCCGATTGCGGCAAGAAGCTGTGGTACCACACCAACACCGTCAACCGGGACATCCACTTTTTCAGCTGCTCCAACTACACCGGCGACTACCGCGGCAGCTGCGTCAGCCGGCACTATATCCGCGCCGACGCAGTGGCCACAGTGGTGGAGATGGAACTGCGGCGGCTGGCGGACTACCTGGCGGCTGACGAGGATCGCTTTGCCGAGCTGCTGGCCCAAAAGTCGAACAAGCAGATGGAGGCTGAGAAGCGGACGGTGCAGGGTGAGCTCCATGCCGCGGAGATGCGGCTGGAGCTGCTGCCCAAGCTGCTGAAAAACCTCTATGAGGACAAGGTCAGCGGCCGGATGATGGAAGAGGACTACGCCATCCTGTCCCGGGAGTATGCCGAGGAGCGGGAAACGCTCAAAAAGAAGGTCAAGGCCCATCGGGACCGCCTGCGGCGCATCGAGCAGAGCGAGGGCGAGCGGGAGCAGTTCATTAAAGCCATCCGGAAGTTCATGGAGATGCGGACGCTGACCAACCAGATCCTGCGGGAGCTCATCGATCACATCGACGTATACGAGGTGGAGGGGCGGGGCAAGAACCGCACCCAGCGGATGGTGATCTATTACAAGTTCGTGGGCTATCTGGAGATCCCCTCCCGTCTCTCCGCGCCGAACTACAAGGCCGATCTGCGGCAGGGCGTGGCGGTGGAGTATGTTTCCTGCGAGCCGACGGAAAGTGCCCGCGAGCTGTTCGACGAGGAGTACGGGGCGGAGGTGGAAAAAGAATAGGTCGCAGGCAATTTGCCTGCGACCTACATAGAAAACTAATGAGGATGAAACATGAAATCCGTATCTTTTTCTCCGCATAGAAAATGTAAGGTTTTGGTAGCGATGGGTAACAGAGGAGCTTTTATCCAGTTGGTGAAATCCCAGATTAGTCCAAAAGCGCCTTAACTTGATGGGTTTCCGTCAACATGGTAACCGGAGAAAACATCTCTCTCGCGTTTATATCTATCTTCCATTTTGATGATAAACTTCAGTTTACCATTTTGGTCTTTGAGATAATTATACAAATGGCCGGGAGAGATATGATCTATGATATCTTGAAGTCTTTGTGATAGCACCACGAGCAGCGATACGGCATGTGTAATGTAATTATGCAGATCTTGATTTGAAATGACATATTCTTTGGGGATCGGCGTTAGATTATCACCAAAAGCATATTTGATCAGCTCTATTGGTGATTCATTGTGTACTTCGTCATTGCGAACTTGAGTTAAAAACGTTATTATTTCGTCCTCTTTAATTTGTTTGCACTGAGAAAGAAATGCTTCAATATAGCTCCATCCGTCTATGGAACTATACTGCCGCATTGCTCGGTACCACTTATCTCCCTCATCGGTAAGCTTGGGGTCCATAAAAAAATAGTATCTGCAAAACGCCTTTACGGCCTCAACATAGATATCAATATTCAAAAAAGCATCTCTACACGCGATTCGATGCTCTTTCTGAACATTGACAGGAAGACCTTCTGCTGAGCCAACGAGCACTCCTTGTGCGAGCAGTTGGCCCAGAGCTTGTACTTGGAGCAGGGATCTAACTAGATGTTCAGCTGTTGCATTAAACCGCCGAATATGTTCAATATGCCAATCGTTGATTAAATCGTTATGTTCGAACTGTTCGATTTTAGACGGGTCGATCTCAAATGCGAAAAAACCGTGATTGACCTTTTCTGTGCTTAACAGCAATCCCTGTACATTTACAGATTCATTATCCATTATTACTCTTTAACAACCACAATGCCTGTTCATTTTATTATCATTCATAAGAAAAACAGGTGGATGTAACTGAAATCCGTTACATCCACCCGATATGGTTGCGGGGGAAGGATTTGAATTTGCCCGGGTACTTCCAACATAACTTTTCCAATGTGAAATTTTGATATTTGATACAAATTCCGTGATAACCCGAACATTTCGTGATGATGGATTTCCCGGTTTTCAAGCTATAAAGGGTCAAAATAAGGGTCAAAAAACAGGAGAAAAATATCATGGAAAAATCAACATTTGAAGTACTCGGCGGAAGCTACATTAGGGGCGGCGATTATCTATTTCCAGATCTGATTATAACAGATAGCACTCCCCTCGGCAAGTGGGGCCAACTGCGGAAACAGTACATAAAAGTGCATCGCCCCGCACTCTATTCCAGTATGCTTCTCACCGGCAAGCTGGATCATCACCTGGCAGAAATCGACCTCGCCTGCCAAGAGCGGATGGACCGGATCGTTGCACAGCTTCATAAGCAGGAAGGAATCACGGAATCTTTGAAAAGCTCTGATCAAATGGAATGGGTCCGGCGAGCGAATAGCATTCAGCTCCGCGCGAAAGAGATCGTTCTGCATGAGCTTGTGTACTGCTGAGGGGGTGACGGTATGCTAATACTCGAAGACCTTTACCTCGGCGATGTCCGCCCCAATGAACGCAGCTTTAAACGAAACAGTCAATATGCGAAGGCGCTGGACGAAGTTGTCAAAGCCGGAGATGCCCTGACTGATGGCCTTACAGAAAAGCAAAAAGAGCTGTTTGAGGACTACATGACCGCCCAACGCGAGGTCAATGTGCTGACGGATTGCGAGACTTTTTGCCTTGCATTTAAGATGGGCGCAAAGATCATGCTGGACGTGCTGACCGATGGGCAGATGAGAGAAATCTGAAGCCTTCAATAATCCGTTCCCAATACAGGCACTCGCAGCCGTGTTTATCGGTTACGAGTGCCTGTATGCATTTGGGGTCATGCTTTCACGTATTTCTGATTTCTGCTGTTGGGCTTATCGGGAATGGTCATCCGCAGCTTTCCGGCGTCAAGCAGCGGACGAATATAGTTTTCTCTAAAGTATCGCTTACTCGCGACAGCGACGTATTCCATCATTTCTTCCCTGCTGCGTGGGATCTCACAGAAGTTTATCAGCGAATCCCGTTTAATTTCGACAGGAACAACTTGATCATTAACTTGGTCACCATCATGATCACTGTCTTGGTCACCAGTGACCAAGTTGAAGTTCACATTTTTCAGCACGACGCGAAAATCGGTGCCAGAGGAATGAAATTCCGGGCACAGCTCCTCGGTATAGCCGGGGAGCTTTTCCGTCTCGCTGACGATCTTGCGCAGACCGCTGCCGCGGCGCTCCATGAATTTCATGCGGTGGAACAGGTCGGCAATGACCGGATTGCGGCGCACGGAGCCGACCGTGTTGATGTTGCAATCCTGGATCGGCTTGCCCTCGAACATGCCGCCCGGCGACTGGATCTCCAGCCGGTCGTCGTACATGTCGATGTGGATTTCGCTGCCGCGCACGATGTAGTCCCGATGGATCAGAGCGTTGACCAGCGCTTCAGTCACGGCGCGGTCCGCGTAATCCGGCTTATCAACCCGGTACTGCGCTTTCTTGGCGAAGCGCACCTTGGAATTGTTACGGATGAAGTCACTGCCGTTTTGCAGCAGGTAAATCAGGTTGCCCTCAAATTCCTTGTCATCCAGGGCGTCGTCGAAAATGGAGCCCTTCTCCAGCCCGTTCCAGCGGGTGCAGAAAAGGCGGGAGTTATACACGATATGCTGATCCGCCAGCAGGCGCCCGGCGTTGGTCAGATAACCGTTCTTGTCCGTCAGGCCGAAGGAGACATAGTCCGAGGGCTCGAAGCGCAGGCCTGTCCGTTCGCGGTAGGTGGCTTCCAGCAGCGTGAAGCTGTAGTCCTCCTTGCGTTCATCCGTCACCAACGCATCGAAGGAGCGGTTGGTGCCCTTGAGGATCAGCTCGTTGAGCACATAGTCCGGCGCAGGGACGCTCTCGTTCCCGACGCGGATATAGGCATCCTTCACGCCATCAGCACTATAGTAGTACGGAGTACTCCGCCCAGCGGCGATCTCCACAGCCAGCAGTTCCTTGCCCTTTTCCTGCAGAGGACGCAGAACGAACTGCGGCAGGGGCGTGATGCGCTCTTTGATAAGGCGGCTGATCGCCTCGGCGTCCTGCTGCGCGTTGGCGAGGCCGACGATACTGCGGTCATCGTCCACGCCGAACAACAGCACCCCGCCGATCCCGTTGGCAAAGGCGCTGACGCTTTTCAGCCAGCTTTTCGGCTTTTTCACTTCCAGCGCGACCTTGAAATCGATCTCCGTCGCCTCGGCAATCAGTTTGTTGAGCATAGGGGCCTCCTGAACAAGTTAGAAGTCAACGCTATTATAATACTGGCTTTCTATTATTAACGCATAATCATTATTTCTTTTATCAGAAACAATACGTATTGCAAATCCAGCGCGATAGCCAAAGCCATTTTCATTATCGACTAAGTATTGCAGGCGGATTTTATCATCTTCAAAGTCATTACCCTGCTTCTTCATTTCAATTGCAAAAAGGTTGTCATATCCCCCAAAACCGTCTTTCCCACGTTTATGTACTATCAAATCAAGATACGCATCCTTCGCGTAGATTTTCTTTTTGCCGTAATCGTTGCCTCCCATCCCACGATCATACTCAACATCTGTTGTATAATGTTTAAATGAGGAAAATCGTAATGCTCTTTCAAGATACATGGCAAATCGAGCACATATGCAGCGTTCACAAAGATCGTTTTCAAGCAAATGTTGCTCCTGCCTATTAAAGCGTCTGATTGTCCGTTCAACTAGGTTCAATATCTGCTCTTGCTTCTCAGTCATATTAGTGCCCCTATTAAACTTAAGTAAACCGCTTCAAGTGTCACTGCCCATTTCCACTTCGCATCTCGCGGTAAACCATACCAGCCAGGGCAGACATGACGGCGTTGTACTTGGCCTGATCCTCAAACAGCGCGGAGTAGCTCTCCTGGGATTCCATATAGCTCTCCATGGCCGCGGTGCCGAAGGCGCTGGGGAAGATGCTCTCGGTGAAGATTCGGGGATCGGACGTCAAAGCGGAACTTCTGAGCTTGGGATCGGCGATCAGCTTATCGTGAAGCGCACCGAGCATGACCTTGTCCGCGTCGGTAAAATCGCCCTTGTACTTCTCGTTGATCTTCTCCAGGATCTCATCCAGCGTGCTCCTGGGGTACTGCACCGCACCGCCGCGCTCCTTGGCCGGAACATACTGGCCGTCCAACTCCTGCAGCTGGATCGCCCCCTCAAAGGTCTTCTGCAGCTTGTAGTATTCGAGGCGCAGTTTGCCGTCCAGATCGACCGGGTCATTCTGCTGTGCGGGCAGCAGGCCCAGCAAATAGCTGAGGAACAGATACTCCTTCTGCGTGTCCTCGTCGAACATGCGCACGACCTGGGTCACATAGCTGTACCAGCGCAGAAAGGCACGCACATGGCGGCGGAACTGATAGCGTTCCTCCGCGTTTTTCAGGTTGTAGCGATCTGCCACCGGCTTGAGCGCGCTGGTCATGCGGCCCATGGCCTTGGCGTCCTGTCTGCCGGCCTGATTCCACACGGCGATAAAGGCATCAATGTCATTCTCGCTGTAGATGGCGTAGCCCCGCAGCTCCTTCTGGGTCTGGTAAATGAGATCTACATTGACCTCCTGCTCCAGGCTGGTCTCCTGATAGAAGGGCTGGAAGGCGTCGAGGATGTCTTCCTGCTTGTTGGCAAAGTCCAGCACGAAGGTATCCACCTTGCCGGGGCAGGTGCGGTTGAGGCGGGAGAGAGTCTGCACGGCCTTCACGCCCTTGAGCTTCTTGTCCACGATCATGGTGTGCAGCAGCGGTTCGTCAAAGCCGGTCTGGTACTTCTCGGCCACGATCAGGATATTGAAATTGTCGTGGAACTCCGCCTTGGTCTGGCTCTCGGAGATATGCGAGCCGTCGCGGCGCACATTCAGCCCGGACTCGGTGTATTCCTCGCTCCCGTCCTGAACGGAGCCGGAGAAGGCCACCAGCACATCCAGATCAAAATAGCCCTGCTCGGCTATGTACTTCTTCACCGCGTGGAAATAGCGCACGGCGGCGAGGCGGGAATCCGTTACCACCATCATCTTGCCGCGGCCGCCGATCTTGTGGCGGGTGGTCTCGCGGAAGGTCTCCACAATGATCTGCGCCTTCTGGCTGATGTTGTAGGGGTGCAGCTTCTCGTACTTGCGGATGATCTTGGTGGCGCGGCTCTCGGGAAGCTCCGGGTTCTCCGGGGTGTTCTTGGCGATCTTGAAGCAGGTGGCATAGGTCATGTAGTTCCGGAGCACGTCCAGAATGAAGCCCTCCTCGATGGCCTGCCGCATGCTGTACACATGGAAGGGATGAAAGCTGCCGTCCTCCCACTCGGTGCCGAAAAGCTCCAGCGTCTGAGCCTTGGGCGTGGCCGTAAAGGCGAAGAAGGAGAGGTTCGCGTGCTTGCCCTGCACCAGCATCTCCTGCAGCAGCTTGTTGTTCAGGTCGAGCTCCTCTTCCTCTTTCCCCTCCAGCTCTGCGTATTCGCGCAGGGCTTCTTCTGTGTCGGCCAGCGCTGCCTTGAGCTTCAGCGCCGAGGAACCGGTCTGGGAGGAATGGGCCTCGTCCACGATCACGGCGTAGTTTCGGCCCGCGACCTTATCCACCTCCTGATAGATCACCGGGAACTTCTGCAGCGTGGTGACGATGATGCGGATGCCGTTGTTAATAGCGTCCCGGAGGTCCTTGGAGGTCTTGTCCTCGCCGATGGTCTCCACCGCGCCGAGGGTGTGGTCAAAGCCGGAGATGGTCTCCTGCAGCTGGGCGTCCAGCACGGTGCGATCGGTGACCACGATGACGCTGGAGAACACCGGCCGGTTTTCATCGTCATGCAGAGAGGCCAGACGGTAGGCCGTCCAGGCAATGGAGTTGGACTTGCCGGAACCGGCGGAGTGCTGAATCAGATAGTTGTGCCCCGCGCCGTTTGCGCGCACGTCGGCCAGGAGTTTGCGCACCACGTCCAGCTGATGGTAGCGCGGGAAGATCAGCTTTTTCTTAATGATTGTCTGCTCCGAGCCATCCGGCAAACGTTTCTTTTCTTCTTCGATCTGCAAATGGATGAACTTTTGCAGAATGTCCATCATGCTGTCCTTCTGGAAGACCTGCTCCCACAGGTAGGCGGTGGGATAGCCGTCGGGATTGGCGGGATTTCCCTTTCCACCGTCGTTGCCCGCACCGTTGGAACCCTGATTGAAGGGCAGGAAAAAGGTGTCCTTCCCAGCCAGCTTCGTGGTCATCCAGACCTCCAGCTGATCCACGCAGAAGTAGCCCAGAATGCGCTTGTTGAACTGGAAGCAGATCTCCCGTGGGTCGCGGTCGTACATCCACTGGCGCTTGGCGTTGTCCACCGTCTGACCGGTGTACTGGTTTTTCAGCTCGAATGCGAACACCGGGATGCCGTTGACGGCCAGCACCATGTCCACACTGTTGTGGGTGTCGGCGGAATAGAACCACTGGCGGTTGCAGGTGATCTCATTGGCCGCGTACTGCTGCGCTGCTGTCTGGTTCAGGCTGGACTCCGGCCGGAAATAGCAGACGCGAAAGCTCACGCCCCGGTGCTTGAAGCCGTGGCGCAGAACCTGCAGCAGCCCGTCCATATCACAGGCGGTGTTGAAGGCGAGGCAGAACTTCCGCTCCGGCTCCGTCTTGTTCTGCATGACGAAGCGCGCCCACTCCTTCGGCTGGGTCTTCTGCACGAAACGCACCAGCGTCTCCGGGAACAGCCCCAGCTTGGGATCGTAGGCGTCATGGTTTCCTGTATACCCTCCCGCAGGCGACAGAAGGAAGTCAGCAATATCCATTTCAAAGCGTTTTTCGGTGGTGTCGGTGATCGGCATGGTGGCGCCTCCTCATTGGTTTCTGTTTCTTAGCTCTTTCTGTATTGCTCTCTTGCCATTTCCGGAGTTATGCTCCCCCCCGCGTCGCTCTCTTGCCTCTCCCCGCGCTATATTCTTGCATCTCCCCCCCGGGCGTTTTGTGAGGCCCCCCCCCGGGGGGGGGGTGGGGGGCCGGGTGGTGCGGGGGGGGGGGGACGGAGGAGGGTGACGGAGAGGGGCCGCATGTTCAACGCCGCACTGCCCCTCTCAGGCGCTGGCGCGCCAGCTCTCCCCACGCTGTCGCGAGGGGCGAGCCAAGAGGCGGTTACATACGTTCTTTCACGGTTCGATCTATCAGGTCACAGACTGCGTCGAATTCGCGGTCGACTTCCCGGTTGCTGAAACGCAGCACTTTAAAGCCAAGCTCGTTCAGCCGTTCGTCCCGCATTCTGTCGCTTTCTATTCCGGCTTCTTCATAATGCTGCGAACCGTCCAGCTCAATGACAAGCTTTGCGGGCGCACAGTAAAAGTCCACGATGTACCGTTCGATGATTTTCTGTTTATAGAACTTTACAGGGTGCTTTCGAAGGAACATATACCAGAGCTTCCTCTCGTGCGGCGTCATTTCCCGCCGAAGCTCCCTCGCACGGGCAAGCATGAGATCATTATTTTTCATAGCCTTGGATGCTCCTTCTTTTTTGACACGCCCCAAACGCTTGCCTCTCCCCGCGCCATTCTCTTGCCTCTCCCCGCGTCGGGGAGAGGTGTCACGAAGTGACGGAGAGGGGCCGCCCGTCCAAAGCTGTATTGCCCCTCTCAGGCGCTGGCGCGCCAGCTCTCCCCACGCTGCCGCGAGGGGCGAGCCAAGAGAGCGCTCGACAGCAGGAAGTCCGCGAAATCCATTTTAATGTGTTCTCCGGTGTTACCCGTAACACTCTTTTTCTCCTACTGCATGTTATTTATTTAGGTATAAGTTATTCTCTCTACAGTACTCTTCAAGAAAATCGGCGATTTCGCATGGCATCATATTGTCGATCCGCTTATATAAATCTTGATATTTGTATAAACCATCTATATTCGCAACATCTACTCCATCAATTCCCAATAGACAAATCCGGTTTCCCTTTCCTGTGTTGATTAACTCTTTGACAGCGCGCCATTCAATATTTCCAGTCCAGTTTCTCTCTTTATAATCCGGGGATAGAAGAACAACAACACAGTCGCTTTGCTGGAAATAAATAGACTTTAGCTTCTCACTTCCATTGATTCCGTTGATGAGGGCAGAATGCCATTCATCAAAAAAGATATCGTCTTTTGAAGAGCCACGACTGAGTAGCTCGTTACATACCGGTTCAACAATACTGCCTCTATACTTGCCGGAAAAAGTGAATGCTATTTTAAAATGCTTGTTGTTTACTTGAGACATTGTTTTCTCCTCCATATACGTTCTCTGTTGGCTAAACGCTCTTGCAGATTTATATGTATCAATACGCAGTCGATTAAGCTGCTTTCCTGTTTCGTTGATTTGCTTCTCAAGTTGCTTCTTCTCCTTATCAAGCTGTTGTATTTTTTTGACAATGAGCGGAGCATTCTCAATGCCTTGCATAATCTTCGGGCTATGCACTTGAATGTCAATAATTCGGTTCAAGATCCCACGCAACGGCTGAGAAAACTTGGCGCAAATACTCAAGTCTTTTGTCTCTATAGCAGTCTTTACAGCATTACGAGTATCCGAATCCATTTCCAGCATGGCCTGATTGATATAGTCTTTGGCTTCTATATATTTTCTTACACCTTTACTAACCACGCACTGCCTTAACTCTTTATCAAGTTTTTCCTTTTCGCGTCGCTTTGCATATAGTTGGGCTTGACAGTCGTCAAAAGCCCTAAAAGAAGGCTCAATATATTCAATGAATGATTTTATGCAACCATAGATATCCATTTCGTGACGAAGAACGATTGGGTTTGGATCCTCGCCTCCCGTAGGAATCAGCAGAATAGCCGGAACGTCCGCTTCGGAAAGTCTATACATTTTAAGCAATGACGATACCTGTGATGACGTATTGTATATTGCTTGCTCTTCCAGTTGCTTTAGTTGAGTTTCATTAGGATAATTCCATCTCAAGACAGGGGGATGTGTTTCGTTTACAATCATAAAGCTTGTATTGCCAAGCCGCTTGTAGCGACAATCCGAGTGTTCAAGATGATGGTTATAATTGGTCTGCGGATCGTTTCTTGCCGACATGACAAAGAGTATTTTCTCACCTGTCAGATCACCGTAAGAATCCCAGTAACGTGCGATATCGTCAAATCCTCTTGGATTATCACGTTCTCTTGAGAGCAGGACCATTACCCAAAAAAAGCCCTTGCTCCGAGCTGCGTTCATACAATAGCGTAAATAATCCACAATCGGAATGCTCGTAATTTGCATCTTGGCCTCCTATCAATGTACGTATGAAAAAAATAACAAAAAGGACACCCTCATAGTATTTGCTGCTGATTATTTCGGAACCTCCTTTTTCCCAGTCACATATTCAAAGATCAGGGACTTTTTGTAGGATTCCAGTTCAGCTAAGAACTTTGATTTCATATCAATCAGGAAGTCAATTGAATTGCACTTTTCATCGAGAAATGCAACGATTTCTTTTTGTTCCTCTGCTGCTGGAAATGGACAGCACGCATGATAGAACTGATCCTGCGATATGTTCTGCATAGAACTGCTCGTTCCAACTGCGAGAGAAGAATAGTAATTTCTAACACATGCGCTTCTGAGCCAATAATAAATGTATTTTACATTGGTATTTGGCTTGAAATGAACTTGCCATAATCTGTCTGGCAAAAACAAATTATCATAATCTTGACTGACATATCCACAGGCGCCAACAAGCTCAGGTGTATTCATTCTGCTTACAATAATTGTGTTCTTCCTCACAGGACAGGAAACCCTGTTTTCTTCATCCTTGTTCACGCTTTTATTTTCTTCTGGAAGAAAAACAAATCTGCTCACACAACTCGTCTTTAATACGCCGAGTTCTCCAACAGAAGCAGCTGCTTGTCCAGCATTTACGCTCGTTCCACTTTCTATGGCAGCAGCGATATGTTGAAGTCGAATAATCGCCCACTCTTCTGGTACTACCCCAATCCATTCCACCCCGCTGTCTTTCATTTTCCGCCCGGGGCGGATGCCTTTGGTGACGGCCTGGGTGATGACGGACTGCTTCAGCTTCTTGTATTCCTCAATGGACGCGCGGGTCTGCTCGATCACCGCGTCGATCCGGGCGCACTCGGCATCAAGAAAACTCACGATCTTTTCTTGTTCTGGCACTGGCGGAGTCAGAATCTTTAGCCATTTCAAGCCATCCCAGTTCAACCCTTGCCGAACCCCCGCGCCCATACCGTAAAAACCTTTTGAAATATCGAAAGCATGCAGATAGTAGTACAGGTATTCGGGAAGGGATGTGCTGCGATTCCGTAGAGTTAAGTACGCCGAGGTGACGATACCTCTTTCCGGAGAAATGCCAACGCGAAGGCTTTTCTGATCGTTCTGCAAATCCGTAAGCCTGAGCACTATATCATCGGCTTCAATGATGTTATACCCGTCAAAGTTTTCAGGGAGAAGTCCGCCTACTGTCTCAATGCTTTTCCTCTTGATCTTGCCATAGCTGAGAGAAAGAAGGTTCTGCTCTTTCAGTCCTTCATTTTTGTTTTTGACTTGTGTGAAAATCTGAAAGGCTGTGTTTGTTCCCCACCCCTCCGGAATCTCTCCGATCCACTCAATGCCGGAGTCCTTCATCGCTCGCGCCATGGTCAGTTACCTCTTTTGCCATATTCGGCAATCAAATAGTTAATAAATGCGCTGCAGCTAACAAGCATGAACTTAGCCTCTTCAAAGGTAACGTTACTTTCAAACATTCCTTCTGCATGGCGAATCCCACCTTGATCGGTAGTATATCCATAGAGTTTTGAAAACGCAGTCTTTAAGCAAGGATGAATAGAAAGACCTCTCTTTTCTAGTTGCTTTAGGGCGTCGCCTAATGTAGCCTTTTCATCACCAACAATTACTTGACAAATAGATTCAACAGCGCTGATGCTTTCCTTAATGCAGTTTTTGTAATCCGGGTTTTGTCTGTCAGAGAGGAAAGCAACCGCCTTCTGAATCTGTTTACGGCCTCCCTCAATTGGAGACCGACAGGCCTCCTCTATTGATAACATTTCTTGATTATCAGTAATAGGCGTTATTCTCCCAGCCACGAAACGATAGCCAATGTTCTCTTTCTGAAAGATCGCATTTAAAGACTTAAACATTTCGCCCTTTTCTCTAAAGAGTCTTGATTCAACCCATAAACAAACATACTGTATTAAATCAAACACCTCATTATATGTTGCCTGCATAATTGTGTCGTGGATTTTTTCAAACATTTTTTGCCAATCATATTGATAGCCCGGTGCAATGGCATTTCGCTCACAGAAGACATCATTAAGCATATCTTTGCAAAGAATGTCAGTCAAATTATAGCTGAAATTCGGACCGAAAAAGTACCCAGCTCTATTTCCAAAAACTATACCTAACAGTTTATATAATTCATTACTTATTTGGATTCGACTTCCGTCATCAATATCATCTACTTGCAGAATAGGATGGTGTTTTTTTATGTTCTGCTGTTCACTAAAGCCGCCCAACACACGAACCATACCTGATTTTCGTTTTAAATCTCCAGATTTCATTTTTCAGCCCTCCTTGTGAAACAGCGCCTGCAGGCTCGCGGATATCTCCTGCTCCAGGGCGGTGATGCGCGCCATGATGTCCTCGGTCTTCTCCGGGGCCTGGTACTCGTAGAAGTAACGGGTCATGGGGATCTCATAGCCGACCTTGGTCTTCTTCTCGTCGATCCAGGCGTCGGGCGCGTAAGGCAGCACCTCACGCTTGAAATAGCTCTCCACGTCCTCCGTCAGGGGGACATTTTCCGTGTCGCGAAGATCGGCGTCGGCCACCGGCTTGCCGCGCTTTGCGACAATCTCACCACGCGGGTCTGTTTTGAGCAGAAGTTCCGGCAAAGATATGCTGTTAAAAGAACTGAATCGCATCAACTTCGTGCCGGGATTCAAGGGTCTCGCATTAAAGAGTTTCTCAACTTCGGAAATGCTTGTGTATGGTTCCTCCCGCTTCAAGGAAAGAAGGATCTGATAATACCGACGTAAATTGAGCTCTGCCCCAATTTCACCCGTGGTACGTGGCATAGTTACTTCCCGCTCAGTTATCTGGCCGCCCAAATCAATGATGTTGGAATCAACATCGACCTGGTGTTGCCGCAAGAAGGATTTCGTCAGATCGAGTGTTTCATCGTTGATAAAAGCAGCTTGTCGCAGCGGCCGCTCCACGGTGATCTTGCGGTAGCCGAAGGTCTCGTTGTCAAAGATCTTGCTCTGGCAGTAGACGCCCGCCTTGTCGCCGTAGATGGCGTCGTCCTTGAATTCCCCGTAGGCCCGGACGATCAGTTCCCGGCAGAAGTCGGTGACGTCGTTGCGCTTGGTGCCGATGGACTTGCGCCGCGCCTCACAGCAGTGGGAGGCGTCGATGAGCTGCACCTTGCCCATGCGGTGGGCGGGCTTGTCCTTGTTCAGCACCCAGATATAGGTACTGATGCCGGTGTTCATGAACATGTCGGTGCTCATCTGCACAATGGCGTCCAGCCAGTCGTTCTCCAGGATGTAGCGGCGGATCTCGCTGGGGCCGCTGCCCGCGTCGCCGGAGAACAGGGGCGAGCCGTTTTGAATGATCGCCATCTTGCCGCCGTGGGCAAGCTTGGCCAGACCGTTGAGCACAAAGAGCTGCTGCCCATCGGAGATCTTGGGCAGACCGGGCGCAAAGCGGCCCAGCTCACCCTTGGCGTTCTCGGCCTCCACGGCCTTCTGCTCCCGCTTCCAGTCGATGCCGAAGGGCGGGTTGGAGATGATGTACTGGAAGGTGTAGCCGGAGAACTGATCCTCGGACAGGGTGTCGCCGAAACGCATGTTGTTGGGATCGCCGCCGCGGATCATCATGTCCGCCTTGGCAATGGCGAAGGTGGAGGGGTTGAACTCCTGCCCGAAGCAGGTGACGCCGATCTCCGCGTTCAGCTCATGGATGCGCTCCTCCATGCAGGAGAGCATCTGGCTGGTGCCCATGGCCATGTCGTACACAGTCACGTTGCCGCCGCGGCTCAGATCCGCGTCGCTCAGCAGCAGGTCGGTCATGAGATACACCACGTCCCGGCTGGTGAAGTGGGCTCCCGCTTCCTCACCGAAGGACTCGGAAAAGCGGCGCACCAGATCCTCGAAGATATAGCCGCAGTCCACCGCTGTGATCCGGTCCGGGCCCAGGTAGCCCTTGGGGGAATTGAACTCCCGGATCACCAGGTACAGGGTGTTGCTCTCCACCATGCGGCGGATGACGGTGTCGAAATCAAACTTCGCCAACACGTCCTGCACGTTGGCGGAGAAGCCCGCCAGATAGTCCCGGAAGTTTGCCTCGATGTTCTCCGGGTCGGTGAGCAGGGAGTCAAAGGTGAACTTGCTGATGTTGTAAAACTGATAGCCGCTTGCCTTGGTGAGAAAGCCGTCCTTCACGGCGAAGTGCTTGACCTTCTCGTACTCTGCCAACACCGCGTCGTGGGTGGGCAGCAGGCAGTCGTGAAAGCGCTTGACCACCGTCATGGGCAGGATCACAAGGCCGTACTCATGGGGCTTGAACGGCCCGCGCAGCATATCCGCCACGTTCCAGATCATCGTGGCCTTCTCAGCGATGTTGGTTCCGACTATAGAAAACTTGTCGTTAGGCATGGTGTGTACCCCTATTTCTTTTATGCGCTGGAATGAAGGATCAATTTGTTCCGCAATGCAATTGTTGATCCTGGACTTTATCGGTCATTTTAGTTTCTCGATTTCTTCTTTGAAAAGCGCGCCATCATTTAAAAACAGTATTCGGAATAGTCCGGACAAAATGGCATCATCTCCACCTACCACATCATCTGATGTTGTGCCCTCAGGCAATTCGATTCCTAAGGCGGGCATATCTATTTCACGAAAATGCCAGGTGTTGATTTTATGGCTGATGGCCAGCAAGTCTGCGATCATCCCGGCATCACTTTCAGATAGTCCCTCGGACAGTACTTCCAGCAGTTCATGAACAATATCATTTCTTCTTTTGCGTATCTGGAAAAGTCGGGAGACATCTTGCTCAGAAAGGACGCCGTTTTCCTGCATCCAATTAAGGGATCCTCTAAGGCGTTTCCCGTCCTTTTCTTTATCGGATTCTTTTTTGGGGCGGATAACTTCATCAAGATAACGTTCCCGTAACCGTTCTGCCTCCCTTAGCTGCAGCTCGAATGGGGCGAAGGAAGACTTTTCACCGGCGGCAATTTTCTCATTTAATGCTTTGATATAGTCATCATCGATACTGGAATACATCTTTCCATCCAGTACACACGGGATAGAATAGCATTCCTTTACTGCGCTGATCACGCTATCTTCAACGTGCTCATACAAAAGGATAAAATATGCGGCACCTTTTAAATTGGGAAGCAAGAGATTTTCATCGAATAGGTTTTCAATTTCAGTCATCACAGATTTCCTCTGCCCATAATCCATTGCTGGTTACGACCTGTCCTCCGGCAGCACTTCCATAATGTCGCCGATGTCGCAATTAAGCGCGCGGCAGATGCGGACAAGGACGTCTGTTGAGACGCCCTCATTTTTACCGAGCTTCGCCAGTGTGCCCGTGCTGAGTCCAGCCACTGTGCGCAGATCGGTCTTTTTCAGATCTTTGTCGATCAAGAGCTTCCAGAGTTTTTTGTAACTGACAGGCATAAGAAACACCTCACGTTTGTAAACTAATCCTATTTTATCATATCGAGCAAAACAACACAACAAAAATTCAACTTTACGAACATCTTATTCATTTTGTGAAAAGAATGAAATCTTGATTAGCTCTTCGTAGCCAATGGGAGTTTTCTCATCGGCTGCGATTTTTTCATGTTTTTTCGTATGAGGTACTTGCAAAAGTGGCCTCTGAGTTTGGGTTAAGTAGAGGGGGATAAACGTTTTTGAGAAATCTGCTCCAACATGGTTGCAATTGACGGGCCGAAGAATGGGGTACGTGAGGAGATCAACTGTTATAACGCAAGATACGCCTGCGACATGCAAAAACTCCGTTTTCGGTTTTTGCCGTCTGGCCATCTTGTTGGGGATTTCGATTCCCCAATCCCTCGGTTTGAGAAAAACGGCGTTTTTCTCTGTGGCTCCTACTGGCGTAGTCGCAGCGGATGCAGCCTTTCCCTTTTGCGGGAAAGCTGCCCCGGTGACGATTCTCGTCAAAGCCAAAATTCTAAAAACAGCAAAACGTGAGGAGGAAATAAAATCATGGCAAGGCCAAAGAAAGATGAATCGCTGAGAAAGGGTAAGCAGATCTCTATCCGTTTCTCGGAGGCGGAATATGCGAAGATAACAGAATTGACAAAAAGGCAAAACACCACGGTCACAGATTATCTCCGTGATCGCAGTGTGCATGGAAAGGTGGAAACGACGTTTCAGATTATCGCCGATCTAGAAGAAGTGAAAAAGGCGGTGAGGGAACTGAACGGCATCCTGGTCGATCTGCAGCAGATTTCAAAATACTACAACACCGGCGGGACGTACTCTCAGGCCATGCAGGATGCGATCCGCGGAGCCACGGATGCAGTGCTGACCATGCTGGCTGTGCTGAAAAGACTGGCAGGTGAGGGAATTGGCAATTTTAAAACATCTGTCCAGTAAGAGTTCCGACTACAGTGCTGTTTTGGATTATCTCATGTTCCAGCATGATGAGAAAACCGGAAAAGAGCTGCTGGACGAAAATGGTCATCGTCTGCTGCGCACGGAATTCTATCTGGATGGGATCAGCTGCGAGGCGCTGACCTTTGATCTGGAGTGCAAACAGCTCAACCGGGCTTTTCACAAAAACCAGAATCGCGGCGATGTGAAATCTCACCATTACATCATCAGCTTCGATCCGCGGGATGTGACGGAATGCGGCCTGGACGGAAGACGAGCCCAGGCCATCGGTCTGGAATTTGCCAACCGCTTTTTTGCTGGCCATCAGATGTTGGTGTGTACCCACATGGACGGGAACAACAAAAGCGGGAATATCCATGTGCATATCGTTTTGAACAGTTTGCGGAAACTGGACGTAGAGCCGCAGCCCTTTATGGAGCGCAGCTACGATTCCCGTGCCGGATACAAACACCATCAGACGAGGGAGCTCCTGACCGCCATGCAGAAGGGGTTGATGGAGATCACAGAGCGGGAGGGCTTGCACCAGATAGATTTGCTGTCCCCCGCAGCGGTGAAGATTACAGAGAAGGAATACCGCAAGGAACAGCGGGGGCAAGAAAAGCTGGAAGAGCTCAACACCAGGATCATCGCGGACGGCTTGAAGCCGCGCTTTAACAAATTCCAGACCGAGCTGCAAAGGCTCCGGGATGCGATCAACGATGTTTCCGCTTCTGCCTGTTCCTTTGAAGAATTGCAGAATGGGCTACGAGAGAAATATGGGATCACGCTAAAAGAGAGCAGAGGCCGATTCAGCTATCTCCTGCCAGACAGGGAACGATATATCACGGCTCGGCGTCTGGGGGCCGACTTCGAGAAAGATCATTTACTGGCGGTACTGGAGAAGAACAAAAAATCCCTCACGTTCGATCCCGGCTATGACTACGAATCTGATCCCGAGGCAATTTTGTTCATCCGTTCCAATCTTCGGCTGGTCACCGATTTGCAAAGTTGCGTCAAGGCGCATCAGAGCGCAGCCTACGCACAGAAGGTGAAGCTCACCAATCTGAAAGAGATGGCAAAGACCGTCTGCTATATCCAGGAAAACGGTCTTGATACCCGTGACGATCTAAAGTCCAAGCTGGAAGAGATCCGGAGCAAGCTACAGGAAGCCCAGCAAACTTTCCACAATACCGAGGATCGTATCCGGACGCTCAATGAGCAGATCCACTATGTGGGGCAATACAAAAGCAACAAGGCGGTGAAGGCTGAATTCCTGAAAGCAAAAAACAAAACACGATTCCGGGAGCAGCACGGCGATGAGCTGGATCTTTATGAAACGGCAGTGAAATACATCAAGGAGAACATGAATGCCGTTGTGCCGTCGCTCAAAGGGTTGAAGCAGGAACGGAATCAGTTGCTGCAGAGGAAGGAAGCCCAGCGCGGCACCTGCAAGTACTTCCAAGAGTACGAAAAGGAACTACGGACGGTATGCGCCAATGTGGACGCGATTCTGGATGGAACCGCAGCACACGTTCACCAGGCCTTGGAAAGTGAGCAACTGGACAATGACCTGTCGGGAAAGGCTTCTCTCTTGAATCGTCTCCACGAAAAGCAGCAGGTGGTTGGAACGCAAAAGCTGAGATCACAAGGCCGCAGGAAAGCGGATGTGGAGCGGTAGGCCGGTCTTTTTTGTCATACCCTTTAAGCCAGACCTCTTTTGATACAGCCTCTCGTTCACAAAAAGTTCACAAATATTTTTTGTCCAGGTGGTTGCAAAACCGGCCCCTGAGATTGGGATTAGTGAAGGGAGGCGTCAAAAATGAATCCAACAAACTACAAGACGACCTATTACACAAGGGAAACGGAGCTTGCCGGCTTCGCGCCGTTTCCGAACTATCTGTTGAAGCTGGAGCTGAGCATGACCGCGCGGGTGCTCTACGCACAGCTGCTCAATCGGGCGAAACTGTCCCTGCAAAGCGGCTGGATGGACGAGCGTGGACGGGTATATGTCTATTTCTCGGAAGCGGAGATCGGGCAAACACTCAGAAAAGGCCGCAGTGCCGTTCAGCAGGCGCTGCATGATCTGGATGAGGCCGATCTGATTGAAAGAGAACGCTATGCCGGACGGGGTGGACGGCGCATCTATCTGAAAGTCGTCCTAGCTGAGACAGAAGAGGACGGAAAACCGGCCCCGGCTATACCGAAAAACCGGACAAGACCTGATCGAATAATCGGCCCAGGAGGTATCGGAAAACCGGTCCCAAGAAACAATACAGAAAAACCAGAATCAAGAAACCATACTGAGAAAGCAAAGGGCTATGGCCGCTATGGAAATTTGTTTCTCTCAGAGGGGCAGCTTCAATCGCTTCAGGAAGATTATCCTGAAGATCTGGATCGGTACATAGAAGAGATGAGCGTGTACCTGAAGGCCAACAGCAAAACCTATCACGACTATGAGGCTGGAATTCGGAAGTGGGCAGCGAATGACCGCAGGAAGAACGCCGATTCCCAGCCAGAACGGGATTACAGCTATGAGGGGGAGGACAGCTTATGAGCGAAGAGAACTACATTGGGGAAGACGGCCTGCTGTACTGCGGCGTATGCCATGAGCCAAAGGAAGCTCTCTGGGAGAATGGAGAAGCCATCTTCGGAAGTGACCGCCATCCGCGCCCATGCCGCTGTGAGCGCGAGAGGCAGGCGAACGAGGAGCAGAAGCTGCGTGAGATCCATCACCGGCTCAGAGTTGCAGAGCTTCGGCGGAACTGCTTTGCCTACCCTGCCATGTACAGCTGGACGTTTGCCAACGCCAGCATACAGACGGAACGGCTGGCACAATGCCGTCACTATGTGGAGAACTGGTCAACAGTTTCCACCCAAAATGCCGGATTACTGTTCTGGGGTGATGTGGGCACAGGCAAGACCTATCTGGCCGCCTGTATCGCCAACGCCCTGATCGAGCAGGAGATCCCCGTCCGTATGACCAATCTGGCGGCTGTTATCAACCACGGCTTTGAGGATCGGGAGGCGTACATTCACCTGCTCTGCTCCTGCCCACTGCTGATCCTGGACGATCTGGGCATGGAACGGGACACCAAATTCGGCCTGGAAACCGTATATGACGTGATCGACGGGCGCTATCTCAGCGGGAAGCCGCTGATCGTCACCACGAATCTGACACTGCGAGAGTTGCAAAAAGAAACCGATCTGGATAAGCGTCGCATCTACGACCGCGTGCTGACCATGACCACGCCCCTTTTCTTCGGGCGAGAAAACCTGCGAAGTGCAGGAAAGAATCAAAAAATGGCTCTGATGAAAAAACTGATTGCCGAGCTGGAAAGGAGAAACCATGAAAACGAACGTCACCTCGTTTGACCAACTGCCCATCACACTGCGGGCGGAGCAGGTGGCAGCCGTGCTCGGCATATCGCGCTCCAATGCCTATGCCCTTATGCGGCAGGAGGATTTCCCGACCCTGCATATTGGGAAGCGGATGCTCGTTCCGAAGGATCGGTTGATTCAGTGGATCGAAGTGAGCACGCAGAAGTAATGCACAGGGGCGGCCAAAAATGACCGCCCCGAAATGAAAAGCTCTCCCGCGAAGAAGTAAGCGAGAGGGGAAAAAGTTTTTCTTGCTTTAAAGTGTTGAAGTGCTATAATGATTCCGGGATCCATCACGACAGAACGGATTCATCACGGAGGAAAGTGAGGTCATTTTGTCAAACAGCAAATCAACAAAGAACGCAAAAGGCGCAGGTACGATCCGAAAACGCTCGGATGGGCGATGGGAGGCCCGCTACTCTGTCGGCTTCAGTCCCAAAACCGGCAAGCAGATCCAGCGATCTATCTATGGAGATTCGCAAAAAGAGGTTCGGCAGAAACTGGCGAAGGTCACGACTGAGATCGACGAGGGGATCTACACCGACCCCTGCAGCATGAAGCTCGGCACCTGGCTGGATATCTGGATAAATGATTATACCGTAAACCTAAAGCCCTCTACGCGAAGCATCTACGACAGCCATGTGCGCACCCACCTCAAGCCGAATCTCGGCCAGATCCAGCTCGGCAAACTGACCCCTCACATGGTCCAGCATCTGTACAACGAGCTGCTGAACGAAAAGGGACTCTCCCCCAAGACGATCAAGAATCTCCACGGTGCGCTGCACAGGGCGATGGAGCAGGCCAAGCGGCTGGGATACATCCGCACGAACCCGCTGGATGCGGTGATCGTTCCCCGCGTGGAGAAGACGAAGGTCGAGACGCTGGCTGACGACGAGATGCTCCGGTTTCTGACCGTCATCAAAGGCGAGCCGGACGAGCTGATCTACTTCGTGACCGTCTTCACCGGCCTGCGGCAGGGTGAAGTGCTGGGCCTGACCTGGGACTGTGTGGACTTCGAGAACAACACGCTCCTGATCAACAAGCAGCACACGCTGCTTCGCAAGACAAAGGAATATGTGTTTGCGAGCCTGAAGAACGATAAGATCCGAACGCTGACCGTAGCCGATGAAGTCATGGACGCTTTACGCCGCCAGCAGGCAAAACAGAATGCCTGGGCAGAAGCCGCGGGAAGTGCCTGGTCGAATCCGGATCAGCTGGTGTTCACCAATGAGCTGGGACGCTACGTCAGCAACAAGACTCTGTACAACCGCTTCAAGCGGCTGATGAAGGAAAACGGCTTTGACGAGCTGCGCTTCCACTCGCTCCGCCATACCTTTGCAGTGAACAGCCTCCGTGCCGGGGACGACATCAAGACCGTGCAGGAAAATCTCGGTCATGCCACTGCGTCCTTCACGCTCAGCACCTATGCGCACTCCACGCCGGGCATGAAAAAAGAGAGTGCCAACCGCATGGGGCAATACATCAAATCTCTTCAATCCAACGCAGAATAAAGCGTCTATTTTATGCGAATCTCTGACACTCCGTTTTCGCGGATAAAGGGTCAGAATAAGGGTCAAGCAAAAACGGGTGTTTTGTTTTGGAATATTTTGAGCGTAAAAGCGGCTCAAAGCAAAGAAAACCGTCTGATTTCATAACGAAATCAGACGGTTGGATGGTTGCGGGGGAAGGATTCGAACCAACGACCTCCGGGTTATGAGTTGTCGCTTGTGCTTTTCACGTCTTTTCACAACTTCGGAAATGCTCAGATTTCATGCGGTTTTTCCGGAACAGCCTTCTCATAGTTTTTCACCGCCTCAGATCATTTGGCGCACGAGTGTGCGCCAAATGTGCGCCAAACAATTCCCCAACTGTCTGCTTCTCTGCTGTCCACAGTTAATTGTCATTGAAGAGAGCCCCTGCTGATTATGAACAACTTGTGAACAAAAAAACATGTTGACTTTTTACCTGGCCGGGAATAATATATACAAGTAGCAAGAGTTCCTTGTTACATTATCTATTGAACCCTTGGGCAAGGACTCCCATCTTTCGGGATGATCCAACCTCAAGGGTTTATTTTATTGAGAGAGAGAAATAATCTATGGAGAACAAGCTTACTAGAAAAACTGCAATTCTGGTAGATGGGGGATATTATCGAGTAAGATCTCGCGACTTGTGGGGAAATAAAACCCCATTGGAAAGAGCATCCGAATTATATTCTTATTGCTTATTGCATATCACTGAGCCATCAGAGCCGCGCGATTTATACCGTATATTTTATTATGATTGTCCTCCTATGACAAGGACAGTTAAGCATCCACTCACAAAAAACGATATTGATTATTCTTCTCTGCCTGGTACGCGCTGGTCAAATGATTTTTTCAAATATCTCGTAGAAAAACGGAAAGTTGCCTTACGAAGAGGCGAGTTAGCAGAATCAACAGCATCTTTTGTCTTAAAAGAAACTGTACTCAACGATCTTCTTTCTGGTACAAAGCAAATTGCAACATTAACAGAAAACGACTTTCGGCTCGACGTAAAACAAAAGGGTGTTGACATGAGGATAGGCCTTGATGTTGCATCTCTAGCAAATGATCATCTGGTTGATCAAATTGTTCTCATCGCAGGAGATAGCGACTTTTTGCCTGTTGTTAAGATGGCTAGAAAGAGTGGTATTGATGTTCTCCTTGATCCTATGAAGCAATTTCCAAAACGTAATATGCAGGAGCATGTTGATGGAATCGAAAGCTTTACAGATTTGATGTATCAACCTATTTCATCCGGTCCATAAACTCACAAGAACAACAAAAGGCAGCTGTTATCAGCTGCCTTTTGCTGTTACATTATCAAAACTAAAAATTTATTAATATTGCAACCTTCCACTTAATGCTGGTCCTTTTCCATCGTCTCATCTATGGCCCGATTAATAAACGAATTGACGCTCTCGCCCCGGCTTTCGGCGTGGGCCTTGATCTTGGCTTTCTTCCCTTTCTCGGTTCTAACCTTGATCTCGTCATAGTTTTCTTTCATGTATTTGTTTACAGCCCGCTGCTGGGCCTTTGTTGCCGTCATAGAATCACCATCCTCTCCGTAGTTATGTATTATCATATCAAAAAACGCCTATCGGGGACAATAGATAAAAGTGTCAAATAGCCACCTTTCTTTTTGTTGATTATTCCAGCTTGATATATCGGGTACGATATATTATTCTTTGGGTAAGTGGAAACGAATCCACTATATCATGACAGCTGGGATAGACCGCGGAAAGGACAAATTATGCCAGATAAAGAGACCATCTTTCAACGTCTTTACTCCGTCGAGGGGATGCTTGATATTCTCGCGGAGAGAGAGAAGGACAGCCCCGACGTGAGCGCCGCAGAAATGGCCCGGGGAATCGCTGATTATATGGCCCATGTGCGGGAGGACGTGCAGGCCCTTGTTTACGCTTTGGAAGGGAGACAACCCGCGCCGTAACAAATGAAGAAGGAATTGCTCAGCCACAAGGGGCGTACCGTTGCTGCTAATGCCGAGTATACCCCTCAATTCAAGAAAGGATGATAAAAATGAACGAAACAAACAGCGCAGCAGACAGAGATCTTGAAACAGAATTTACTGACATGCTTTCCAAGATGAACAGGAAGGAAAAGTATTACGCCCTCCGGCTTATCCTTTGCATGAAAGCCATCCCGGATGGCGAAACCCTCGAAAGTTGGCCAGCGACAAAGGAATTAGCCAGCGCATTTATGCAGGATTGCAGAGAGGGGAAGCTGCACACGCAGCAGCAGTATTTTGATTACGTCGAGGCCATAGAAAAGGCCCTGCAGATCGAACCCCCAGCAGAACCGGACGCACGGGAGCCGGAGCCGACCGCCCCAGCCAAGAGCAAGCATATACAATTCGATCACACCGCGCTTTGTGCCAGGATAAAAGAAAAGTATGGCACATATAAGGCGTTCGCTGCCGCGCTGCACATTGCGCCGTCAACACTCCGGCGATATTTGAATAACCTTTCATCTATGAGCCTTAAAACCATCAACGATATGGTAGAGCGTTTGGAGTTGAGGGGTGATCAGGTAAAAGCGTTTTTCTTCACACTTGAAGAGGACGAAAAACGCCGGATCGATCAAATGTCGGCTGACAAATAAATGGCAAAAGATCAGGGGCTTGCAGTTTGCAGTCCCTGATTCGTATTCATGGCTGTTTTCTACGGAAAAGCCGTTGCAACGCTTCCAGATTGCGCCTGCTGCGCTGGGGGTGTCTCTGCCCCGCTGCTGCAAAGATGCGCAGAAACGCGCTCAGAGGGCTTGTGAGCGAAAGAAGCGATAAACTAAAGATTTGACGGCGTTCTCGGTATTTCTGCCGCCGATGATCTCCGCGACCTCGGCCCACTCATAGCCGCAGACGAAACGCAGATATAGAATCACATTAAGCCGATTGTCGGTCACGGAATCTATAAACTCTTTGACGGTCACACTGGAAGCATCAACCGTGCGCTCAAGGCTTGCAACGATATCCTTCTGCTGTGATATCTTCATGGCCAGCGCCGCCGTTCTATCCCCAACGCCGGGAGTGCGTGGCGTTGCGTCCAGCCTGGACGCGCTCAGCGCTGCCGCCCGCAACGATGCGAGGACTTCACGGGCAGTCTCCAGAGTCTGGAGCGCTGCAAGATGCGTGTTCAGCTCTTCCAGTGTCATTGTTGCCCTCCAATGTGGAAAGGGCCGCGGATCTACGCGGCCCTGTATCACTTTACGCGTTTGATACTTATTCGCTTTCGCTACCGTCTCTGGGAATCACGCCCTCTGTTGCGCGTTCCCAAGCATCCAGCGAAGCACCCGAAAGCCCACTCTCGAAATTGCCGTTTGAATCCCGCCCAGAGAACATGCGGGCGATGTAGTTCAGATCATCGTAACCCTTCAACAGCTTTTCGCTGTCGGTTCGAGCGTTGTTTGCCATGTCCATCAGCAAACCTCTCTCCTGACCGCGCTCCTCGTCGGTCATCTTTTCGGCGGCTTCCCTTGCTGTCTTGCGAAGGAGTGCCAGAACAGTCGGATTTTCGGAAAACTCGGTGGCCATGTTCTGAAAATCTTTCAGCCTCATCGTACCGCTGTTCAACAGGGCAACAGCCGCCATGTCCATGTCCGACGCACGGTAAGTATCGGCTTCTTCCAGATCTGCCACAAGTTTCCGACGGATCTGCGCGGCAGTAGTGTCAAAGTCTTGCCAGATGGTCGAAATCTGGGGCCGGATCTCGCGCTTGATCTTATCCAGTGCGATTTTGGCCATCTCTTTCTGCAGGTGCTGCTCCGTATATCTGTCGGAAAGGTTCCGGCTTTCGTTTACTTTGCCCTCAGCGGCTTTCAGCTTGCCAATGACTTCCTTGTGCTTTCTTCTCGCGGCCTTAACAGCTGCATCAAGTTCCTCGATCGCTTCGTAGTATGCTTTATCGGCTCTTTCCATGTTTATGATCTCCTTTCAGAATATAACACTTTTTCGATTTCTTCCGCAATCGCGCGGATCTCTTCCGGCTTCACGCGCCGGGGCGGCTGGTTAAGGCGCTGCCGTTCTTCCTCGATCTCGGCCTCTGTCGGCGGTCGGCCCGTGACCATCGTTTCAACTTCAATAAATGCCGACAGCCGCCGCTCCTGTTCTTCCCGGCTAAGCACGGGTGACTTTGTATGCTCCAGCTTGCGCAGACGCTTCGAATACTTCATCTATTAATCTCCCTGTGCATCTTCCAACGCCTCCAACCTAGTAAGAACATCGGTGATCTCGACGATCCGCAAACCGGAATCAAGAATTGCTTTCGCCGCCTGGACGCGTGAAGAACTCGGCGCGTCTGGATCTGTGGCAATCCTGCGCAGAGCCTCCGCTGCATCGGTCATTCCAGCCCGGATAGAGCGCCCGGCCGCTTCTACAAGCTGTGATAGCTCTTCCTGATATGCTTTACGAAAATCGTCATCTGAGGTCATCCACTTTCTCAGAGTGGAATATCCGATCTTTGCCTCTGCTGCGGCCTCCCGCGTGGTAGGGCTGCGGATCAGTGCAGCAAATGCCCTCTGTTGCCTATTCGTCATTTTTCCTCCTCAGCGCTCAAAAGCGCCCGGAAGTGCTCGCTTCCATTACCACGTCGCGTCCTCGTCCGGATCATCATCCTTCATATCGGCCCGCAGAGATGCTGCCTGGGCACGCAGTATGTCCATAGTGATTCCGGCGTCGGCCAGTTCGCGTCCGTGTTTCTCCAACCATCGGAGCTGATAGAGGCGCTGCTGAACCATATACCGATTACGCTGTGCTTTTCGGGCGAGCTGGACGAAAGGCGATTTGTTCAAAGCGTCAATCTCTTGCTCGGCCTGTTCCTCTGTAACCATATTGTTCCTCCTTCATTTGGCTGTGCCAATCTGGCATAGTGCAGGGCCCTATCTTGTGCCAAAATGGCACAGTGCAATGATCCTTTTCCCGTTACACTGTGCCAAAATGGCATAACCAGTGAGTCTTTTATCCTCCCGCCACTGTGCCAAAATGGCACAGATATACTACATGTCGCCAGGGGAATGGATTCTTTTAAGGCGGTTGTTTCTCTTTCCAACGGAAAGAAAAGCAATACTCGTTCGGCTGCCGAAGGTTTTTCAAGCTCGTCTTCTCGATGAACCCTGCCTGAATCAGCTCGTCCACATAGCGCCGGAATGATCGAGGCGGAACTCCGTATTTTTTTGCCGCAGAAAGTGGAAAAACAAACTCCCGCCGTCCACCGGCTTCCAAAGACATTTCCAAGTAAAGAATCTGAGCGCCGGAAGAAAGCCTTTGGAATGCTTCGCAGAGCAACAAACTGTTCCCTACCTGCAAAAAGCGCCCTTCGGAACAATCCACACGAGCTGACAGCCAGGGGCGAATCTCGCAATTTCTGGCGGCCTTATGTCGTGGCACATTTACCACCGCCCGCCATCAACAGAGCAGAAACCACTTGCCGGCTGTCCGTCCTTGTGATAATATCGTGAGCGGGATCTCCGATAGCCTGACCGCTGATTCGATTTCCCGTGCCGCTCTCGATGGTCAACGTCGGGAGCGGTTCTTTTCGTCACCCTCATAGATCAATCCTCCGAATTTCGGACACAGCCGGCAACGGAAGCGGAACAGCCCCGCGCAAGTAGTCTTCCAGCGCTTCCAGCGATACTAGGTATTTTTGCCCGATCCGGACGCTGGGAAGCTTCCCCGTAACCACCAGGCGACGCAGTGCGGTCTTTGTCAGAGCTGTATCTGGATCTGTCTCCTGCGACCAGCTCGCGGCTTGATCGATTGTGCGCATCCTCACGGATCACACCCCCTGTTTTTGCTCCGCCTTGATTTCAGAAATACGGTCGATTGCACTAAGGATATGCTGCTGTTTATCATACGGGAGTTCTCGCCGCATCTGCCGAGAAAAAGTGCTGTCGGCCATCTTAAAGAAATCAGCCACTTCCCAGAGCTTGACTCCGACCTCTTTTGCCCTGTTTCGAATCGCATCGTTTGCCATGATTATCAACCCTTTCACAAAATTGTTGTTGACGCTTCACTTGTAATCTGCTATAATCAGCAACGACAACAAGAAGAGCACCTGTGAGGATTGTAACCGGCAACCGGCCTTGAGTCAATAGGCCGAGCAAATAAAACAACGTCCGT
Source organism: Eubacteriales bacterium (assembly GCA_030531505.1). GTDB lineage: Bacteria > Bacillota > Clostridia > Oscillospirales > Oscillospiraceae > Limivicinus. The sequence goes on along the minus strand of JAUNNH010000004.1, from coordinate 114,235 downwards.
TAACATTCAGAGCTTTTGATGGGTAGGAGAGTGAACAAATGCAGAACAATGCGAGAGTACCGGTCTTTAGGGATAGATTCAATGAGTTACTGAAAGAGCAAAGTAATGGAAACATTACTGAATTTGCTAAGCTGCTTGGTTTATCTCGGCAAACTGTAGGCTTTTACCTGAATGGCGACCGAATCCCTGATATCGAAACCATGTTCCAGATTTGTAAGAAATGCAAAATTCCTTCTGATTGGCTCATCGGGTTGTCTGATGAGCGTGCAGTTGATCAGACTATCAGATCAGTTTGCGAATTCACTGGCCTTTCCCCTTCGACTGTGAATTTCCTGCATTTTAGTGGGTATGACCCTGATGATTTGAGAGTAGGATTTTATAGAAAGCTCTTTGATTCGATTGTTCTGATTGGGGAAAGTGGGCTTGATGCAATTCCGGGATATGTGCTTGAAGCTGCCAGAGCTCATCTAATCGCATCGAGCGAGGAAAAGCCATCGCACATTGAGATCGAGAATATTATCAGCGCCATCTCTCGGAATGGTAACACCTATACGATTCCTGCATCTTCTGCAGAGGACTTTTTCCTGCTGGAAGCACAGGAAGAGATAAGCAAAGCTCTGGCCGAGGTCGTTGGCCGGATGGAAGATGATGCAATCAAGCAGTTCGAATCAATCGGTCGAATAGACACCGCGTCATTGTGGACGATTGATAAGGATGAAGACTTTGAGCTATGGTATCCAGAGGGAGAAATCGGGGAGGCGGAGAAAGCAAATGGCGAACATCAAAAGGATTGACGGGAAAACCGGCGTCTCCTTTAAAATCACCGTCACGAGCGGGCGCAATACAGACGGGAAACAGATCCGACATTTCAAGACCTGGCGACCTGAGCCGGGCATGACAGAGCGGCAGATCGAGAAGGCTGTACAGAAAGCCGCCTTTGAGTTCGAGCAGCAGATCGAGCAGGGCTTTGTCGCGGACAACCGCCAGAGCTTCGCGCAGTATGCAGAGTATGTGCTCGACCTGAAGAAGCGTAACGGTACAAAACAGCGCACCGTCGAAAGATACCGGGAGCTGCTGGTACGGATCAACGCAGCAATCGGTCATTTGAAACTGGCTGATATTCGCCCGCAGCATCTTAATATGTTCTATTCCAATTTGGGCGAGGAAGGCGTGAGGATCTGTGCCGTCAAGGCTACGCCAAAAAAGGACATATCCGCATTGATGAAGGAAAAGAAGCTGAGTGCGGCCGAGCTGTCCCGCTCCTCCGGAATGGCAGCCTCGACCTTTGCCCCGGCCATCCACGGCAGAACGGTCTCAAAAGCTACGGCGGACACGCTGGCCGCTGCACTGGGATACAAAACAGAAAGTCTTTTCAAACTGTCCCAAGATAGCAGCCCGCTTTCGGCCAAAACAATCCTTGAACACCACCGCCTGATTTCCACTATCATGAGCCAGGCAGAAAAGGAAATGCTGATCCAATACAATCCCGCACACAGAGCCACGCCGCCGAAGATCGACCGGCCAGAGGTCGACTGCTTCCAGCCGGAGGAGCTGGCGCGTATTCTGGAATGCTTAGAGAATGAGCCGATCAAGTGGCGCACCATCACGCACTTGCTGATCGTAACCGGCTGCCGCCGTGGTGAGATTATGGGCCTGCATTGGGACGCCATTGACTGGAAGAGCCAGCAACTCCGTATTGATCGTGCGCTCCTATACACTGCAGAAAGCGGCGTCTACGAGGACACGACCAAGACCGGCGAAACACGTTATATCAAAGTACCGACTGAGACCATCCAGCTTTTGAAACTGTATCGGGCCTATTATGACGGTCTGAAAGTGAAGAACGGCGATCGTTGGATTGAAACGGACTATGTATTTACTCGTGACGACGGCGGGATTATGAATCCCGATAATGTCACGCAATGGCTCAGCTCCTTCGCAGGAAAATATGATCTCCCGCCGATCCATCCTCATAAGTTCCGGCACACGATGGCCTCGCTGTTGATTTACAACGGCACGGACGCGCTGACCGTTTCCAAGCGCCTCGGCCATGCAAAAGTCTCTACCACCACGGACATTTACAGCCATATTATCAAACAGGCAGACGAGCGGGCCGCGGAGAGCATCGCCGACGTTATCCTCCGCAGGGCATGAAAAAGCGGTTACTACTCCCGGAGCGGGAGCGGTAACCGCTGATTTTTATCGAGGTTGTGCGCCAAATGTGCGCCATATCCGATATTACCAAAAACAAAGTTGCCAGAATAATGCAGAAAAACACCGATTCTTTATCAGAATCGGTGTTTTTAGTGGTTGCGGGGGAAGGATTCGAACCAACGACCTCCGGGTTATGAGCCCGACGAGCTACCAGCTGCTCTACCCCGCGATATAGATACCCTTTCCTTAGGGCTTAGATAATATACCACACGGCTGTTTGCTTGTCAAGAGGGAATTATTCTTTTCGCAGATTCTTTTTGTGGGCAGCTTTCTTTCGCTCCAACACAAAGCATCGCCGGGGAAGCCCCGGCGATGCTTTTCTTATTCTTTCGTCTCTTCGCTCTCGCGCCGGACAAGGACCTTCTCCACGCGCCGGCCGTCCATGGCCAGCACCGTGAAGCGCCAGTCCCCCCAGCGGAAGCTGTCCCCTTCCTGCGGGAAGGTGCCGAAGGACTCGACCGTCCAGCCGCCGAGCGTCTCGCTCTCGGCCTCGACCTCGTTCTCGTCGATCTCAAGCAGCTCCCAGACGTCGGTGAGCACCATGTCGCCATCCAGCTCATAGCTGCCCTCGGCGCGCTCCACGACCTCCTGCTCGACGGTATCGGTCTCGTCCCAGATATCTCCGACGATCTGCTCCAGCACATCCTCCATTGAGACGACGCCCAGTGTGCCGCCGTATTCATCCGACACGATGGCCAGATGCTGCTTGGCACGGCGCAGCTGGTTGAGCACCTCGGGAAGCTTTACGGTTTTGTATACATAGCAGGGCGGCATCAGCAGCTTGCGGATATCCGCGCGGCCGCCGTCCGTCAGTGCCTTCAGGAAGTGATTGAGATAGAGCACACCGATGATGTTGTCGATGCTGTCCTCGTAGACCGGCAGACGCGAGTACGGCGCCTCTTCGATCTGGGCGATGATCTCCTCCCAGTCGTCGTCGATATCGATGGCCTGCACGTCGACGCGCGCGGTCATGACCTCGGAGGCTGAGATCTCGGAGAAGTCGATGGCGGCCTGGACCAGTTCCGAGCGGTCCTCATCCAGGACCTCTTCGTCCTCGGCGGTCTCGATGATCGACTGCAGCTCCTCCACCGCCTCATCGCCGTCCTCATCCTCCTCGCCCTTCATGCCCAGCGTAAGCAGCCAGATCAGCTTTACGACCACCCAGATGAGCGGTTTGAGCACGACGCGCAGGGCGTTCACCAGATAGGCGTTGCGCAGAGAAAGGCGATTGGCGTTCTTCTTGGCGGTGATCTTGGGGATCGTCTCCCCGAAGAGGATCACGAGCACCGTGACGATCAGGGTGGAGAGCCAGGCGCGCTGATCACTGCCGGTCAGCAGGATCACCAGGACCGAGCCCAGCGCGGACGCGGCGATGTTCACGAGATTGTTCCCGATCAGGATCGCACTCAGCGTGTCATCGAACTTCTCGGTCAGGCGCAGAGCCACCGCCGCACGGTGGTTCCCGTCGTCCCGCAGATGCTCCAGGCGCAGCTCATTGCAGGAGGAATAGGCCATCTCCGACGCGGAGAAAAAGGCCGACAGGCACAGGCAGAGCAAAAGGCCCGCCATGACCAGATACAGCGTCATGTCTCCTCGCCCCCTTCCTCGGTCTCGGGGAGCCGGACGACCTTTAATTTGCGGATGCGGTTATGCTCCATCTCGGTCACCGTGATCTCCAGCTCGTGATAACGGAAGCTGTCCCCCGGCTGCGGGATGGCCGTGAACTGCTCATAGGCCCACTCGCCCATGAGAGTGTTCACCAGCTCCTCGTCCTCCTCCGGATCCTCGAAGCCCAGATGCTCGAACACATCGCTCACGGACTCGTCGGCGTCGGTCTCGATACTGCCGTCGGGCAGATCGACGACGGTCTCCTCGACCACGTCGTCCTCATCCCATATCTCGCCCACCAGCTCCTCGAGGATGTCCTCGACCGTGACGATGCCGAGCGTGCCGCCGTAGTTGTCGGTGACGACGGCCATATTCTGCCGGCGCTTGGACATGACAGGCAGCAGCTCATCGATGTTCGTGCTCTGGTGGACGAAAAAGACCTCGTCCAGCAGGGGACGCAACTCCAGCGCGTCGCCCTGGCGCAGATAGGCCTTGATGAAGCGGCGAATCTGCAGCACCCCGATGATATTGTCGACGCTGCCCTCATACACGGGCAGGCGGCTGTGGTTGGTGGACTTGATGCAGGCCAGGATTTCCTCCAGAGAGTCGGCGATATCGATGGCCACCAGGTCCACACGCGGCGTCAGCACGCTCTCGACCGTCACCTCGCCAAACTGCAGCGCGGATGAGATCAGGTCGCCCTGCTCCTCATCCAGCGTGCCCTCCTCGGTCATATCCTCGATGATGTCGTAAAGCTCGTCCTCGGTCACAGAGATCTCCGCGTCGCCCTTTGTGAGCTTCGCCGCGCCCTGCCCGATCCAGGTCAGAGCGGCGGAGAGGGGGTAAAACAGCGTCATGAGCGCGCGCAGCGACCCGGCCGTCGCCTTGGAAAAACGCTCCGGGTACTTCTTGGCGATGCTCTTTGGCAGCATTTCTCCCGCGAAGAAGACCACAAGGGTGGTAAGGATCGTGCTGACGGAGACCGCGCTCAGACCCCAGCGGCGGGTGACCGCCACCGTGACGATAGACGCAACAGCGAGATGCACGATATTGGTGCCGATCAGGATCGTCGTCACGGCCCGGTCAAAGTGGTCCAGGACGAAGAGCGCGCTCCGGGCGCGCGGATCCCCCCGCTCGGCAGCGGTTTTTATTTTATTGCGCGAGGCGGAGGCAAAGGCCGTCTCGGCCACGCCGAAATACGCCGCGCAAAACAGTAGCACGATCGCTATGATCCATGGCAATCGACTGCCATCATCCATGGTAGGATATCCATCTCCTTTTGAATCAAATTACCTTGTAATATAACACAGTTGGGAAAGAGCGTCAATATGCCGAAAAAAGAAAGCCCGGCGTACAGCCGGGCTTTCTGGTGCGATAGTGTTCAGATGACGATGGCCTTCTTCGGGCAGACGCCGGCGCAGGTGCCGCAGCCGACGCAGAGATCCTCGTCGAGGACCCAGGTCTTCGCCGCACGGTCCACCGTCAGCGCCCCGGCGGGGCACTTCTTTGCGCAGATCGTGCAGTAGACGCACTTGGAGGGATCCTGGACGGGCTTGCCGTCGTCGCGCGGCTGAATGGCCGGGGCAGGTGCCTCCGCGCTCTTTTCCTCCGCCTTCGCGGCTTCGGCCGGCTTGCAGGCCTCCACCTCCTGCTCCTCCGCTTTCGGGGCAGGCGCGGCGGCGGGCTTGGACGGCGCGGGCTTCTTCACGGGCGGCTTCTTGATGAAGCTGCCGGAGACCATCAGGTCCTCCTCCTTGGTGGCGATCATATGATAATCGCGGGTGAACTCGATGGCGCCGTGGCCGCAGAAGTCCATGCAGGTGGCGCAGAAAGTGCAGGAGCCGAGATAGAAGGTGCGGGTGATCTTGTCGCCCTCTTCGGTCTTCTCGACGGTGTGGGTGATGGCGTTGCCGGAGCAGACGCGCTCACAGAGCATGCAGTTGATGCACTTGTCCGGGTGGTAGACGATGCGGCCGCGGTAATTCGGCGCCGCCTCACTGGGGACCGCGGGATACATCGCGCAGCTCGATTTGCTGAACAGGCCGTTTACAGCCTCTTTGAGAAACGGGAAATCCATTACTTCATCTGCCCCCTTTTCTCCTCCAGGATCTTGGTGGCAAGCGCCAGGCCGTCGATCACGGCCTCGGGCTTGGGCGTACAGCCGGCCACATCCACATCCACGTGTACATACTTGCTGAGCGGTCCCGCGATGGAATAGCTGCCGCGGAAGACGTTGCCGGACTGCGGGCAGGAGCCCATCGTGACGATACAGCGCGGTTCGGGGACCTGGGAAATGGTGCGCAGGACACGGTCGAGCGACTGGGCCGTGATGGGTCCGGTGACGACGACGATATCGGCGTGGCGCGGGCTGCCGGCGAGCTTGAAGCCGAGGCGCTCCGCATCGTAGCGCGGGGTCAGCACGGAGACGAGCTCGATGTCGCAGCCGTTGCAGGAGCCGGCGTTGATATGGAACAGCCAGGGGGACTTGCCGGTGCTCTCTTTGATCAGATTCTTAAACATGGGCGTTCCCTCCTTACAGGCCGTACCAGGCCAGGACAAGACTGATGAGCGCCAGGCCGGCGACCACGGTCCAGTAATACTTGAAGAGCTGCTCGATGCGCAGTCTCGCCGTGACGGCGTGGACCACGGAGATGCACAGGAAAGTCAGCACCGCGCACAGCAGGAAGAGCACGACGATCTCCAGCAGGAAGGCCACCGCGCCGGCAGCGCCGCCGGCCAGACCCAACTGGAACACCAGATTCTCGATGCCTGTGCCGATACCGCCGAGGAAGAGCGCCACAAAGAGGCTCGTCATGGTGAGCATCTTCACCGCGTGACTCAGCTTGTACACGCCGAGGGGCGCGCCGCTGTACTCGGCCAGCGGGCCTTCGCAGATCTCCGTCTCGGCCTCGGCCGCGTCGAAGGGGTGGTTGCCGGTCTCGCCGGGGATCACCAGCAGGAAGGCCACTGCCGCCGGGATCATGCTGAGCTTTCCGATGAGGCTGCCGTTGGCCATCTGGTAATCGACGATCTTTGTCAGCGAGAAGCACACACCCGTGCCGAGCGCCGCGCCGACGACCTTGCCGATCGCGAGCAGCACCAGCAGCAGCGGCAGCTCGCAGGCGAGGATGGTCACCATCTCACGGCTCAGGCCGACGCCCGCATAGGGGGAGCCGGAGGCCGCGCCGCCCAGGATCACCGACAGAGCCGGGATCAGCAGCAGGTAGAGGATGACGATCACGTCCGCGACGCCCTTGAAGGCGGCGAAACGGAAGACGGGGATAAAGAGCTGGATGACCACCAGCGCCGCGAGGCCGACCAGCGGGGCCAGCAGGAACACGGTGCGGTTGGCCGCGGCAGGGACGATCGTCTCCTTGCCGCAGAGCTTGAAGAAATCATAGAAGGGCTGCAGGATCGGGGGGCCGACGCGTTTCTGCATGCGGGCGACCAGCTTTCGGTCGATGCCGCAGAGCAGGAGGCCGGTCATAAAGCAGAAGAGGAAGCCCGGGAAAATCAGCACATAGACCAGGTAACGCAGTGCCTCTAAAATCATTGCCATTTCACGCCCCTCCTTTACAGTACCACCAGGGCGTAAAGAATCGCCAGCGCGAGGGCCACCACGGCCCAGAGCGCATAGTCGTTCACAACGCCACTGTGCAGCTCATGCATAAACGAGAAGTAGTGCCGCCAGTTGTGCTTGAAGCCCCAGAACAGGTCGTCGCTGCCGACCTGGGAGTAGAAGTTCGCCTCGCCGCCGTAGAAGAGCTGGTACTTGGTGTCGCCCGCCTCGCCGAGGCTGACCTTGTCATACTTGGAGGAGGTGGCGACGACCGTGAGGGCGAGCAGGGCGATCATCAGCAGGCACAGCCAGGAGACCGGGCTCCACACGCCCTGCTGGACGAAGGCCGGCTCCGCCGCGAGCGGGACGGTCTGCATCACATTTTCGGCGTAGCCCGCGCCCATAGCGCTGTTGATATAGGCGCCGACGTGGTAGACGGCCTTCGCCGCGGGCTCGGTCAGGAAGCGGGTGACATAGTTCGGGACAAGGCCCGTCACGATGCACAGCGCCGCCAGGATCCCCATGGCGAGGCGCATGCCGAAGGGCACTTCCTTCACGTTCTCGTACTCTTTCGGGAGCTGCCCGAAGAACACAGACTGCGTGACCTTTACGAAAGAGGCCAGGGTCAGCGTGGAGGTGACCAGCGCACAGATCGTCACCAGCATAAAGCCGATGTTGTTCGACTCCACGGCCTTCTGATAGCTCGCCTGGTAGATCATCCACTTGGAGGCGAAGCCGTTGAAGGGCGGGATGCCGCTGATGGAGAAGGCGCCGATGAGGAACATGACCGTGGTGACGGGCATCTTCTTTGAGAGGCCGCCGAGCTTGCCGAGGTCGGTGGTGCCGGTCTCATGCAGGACCGCGCCGGCCGCCAGGAAGAGCAGGCCCTTGAAGATGGTGTGGTTCATCGCGTGGTAGACGCCGGCGGAGATGCCGAGCGCCGTGGAGAGGCCCACCGCGGCGAGCACGTAGCCGATCTGGGAGATGGAGTGGAAGGCCAGCAGACGCTTGAAGTCATGCTGGGCCAGCGCCATCGTCACGCAGACGAACATGCTCACGCTGCCGAGGAACACCAGCCAGAACTGCAGCGTGCCAAGACCCATGGTCTGGAAGAGGAAATAGGTCAGCCGGATCAGACCGTAGATGCCGGACTTGGTCAGCACACCGGAGATGAGTACCGAGATCGAGGCGGGAGCCGCGCCGTGCGCGTCCGCCGCGAGCGGGTGGAAGGGCACCAGGAAGGCCTTGGTGCAGAAGCCGATGAAGAGCAGCGCAAAGGCGAGCTTGGTGGCGCTCGTGATATGATCGGGGATCAGCGCCGCGAGCTGGCCGAGGTTCAGGGTGTGCATCTGGGCGTAGAGCACGATGGTACCGGCCAGGATGCAGGTCGAGCCGATGCTGCCGACCACCAGATACTTGAAGGCCGCCTCGAGCGCGCCGGTCACCGTGTTGCGGAAAGCGGTGAGGGCCACGGCCGCGAAGGTGAGGATCTCCACCATGATGAACATGTTGAAGAGGTCGCCCGTGAGGACCATGCCCATGACGCCGCCGGCGAGCATGAGGAAGAGCGTGTAGTACTGGGGGACATTGTCGTCATGGCTCATGTACTGGATCGAGTAGATGCAGGCGACAAAGACCACCGTGGAGACCAGCAGCCCGAAGAACAGGCTCAGGGCGTCCACCTCGAGGGCGATGCCGATGGCATAGCCGCCGGCGGGGACGCGGTTGCCCATCCAGTAGGTGATGATCTCCCCGCCGAGCATGACGGGCTTGATGAGCGCCATCATGAAGAGCATGGAGGCGCAGGTGGCCAGCAGCGCGACGCCGTGACGCACCGTCTTATTATGCCCGAAAATGACGATCAGGAAAGCGCCCAGGAAGAGCACCATGATCGAATAGATCGGGAAATGCTGGAGACTAAGCATATTCATCCTCTCAGCCTCCTTATCTCACGCGTGTCGATCGTACCGTACTGCTCCTCCAGCTTGATGACCAGCGCCAGGGACATAGCGGTCACGCAGGCGCCGATGACGATGCTGGTGAGGGTGAGGGCCTGGGGGATGGGATCGACGAAGTAGCTGGCCGGGGTCAGCTCGCCCTTGGTGAAGATCGGGGCGGTGCCGCCGGGGTTGAAGCCGATGGTGATGATGAGCAGATTCACGCCATAGTCCAGGATGGACAGGCCGATGACCGTCTTGACCAGGTTGTACTTGACCACGATGCAGTACAGGCCCAGCACGATCAGGAAAAAGGAGGCTATGTAATTAAACAGTATCATATCATCCACCTCAATCCGTCGTATCGATGTCCTTGCCGGCCAGGAGGCTGATCATCAGCAGGGAAATGGATCCGATGCCGGTGATGACCTTCACGCCGACGACGACGTTCATCCAGAAAATCGTACCGGAGCTGTAGAGATCGCCGATGCTGCCATGCGTATAGAGGATGTTCTGGCAGAACTGCGCGCCGGCGGCCACGCCCATCAGGGCCAGGGCCACATAGGCCACCGAGGCGACGCCCTCGCTCTTGTGCAGGGTGTGATAGCTCAGCGCGTCCACCGTGGCCTCGAACCCGTGGCCCAGGTAGAGCAGGATGACCACGCCGGCCATCAGCACGCCGCCCTGGAAGCCGCCGCCCGGGGAGAGGTGGCCGTGCAGGATGATGTACAGGATGTACACCAGGGCGAAGGGGAGGACGGCGTCACAGCCGCAGCGCTGGATCACGCGCTTGATGCGGAGGTTCTCATTCATCGCTCTTCCCCTCCTTTTTCTTGTTGTAGAGGATGACCACGGCGCCGGCGACGGCGGTGATCAGGATAAAGGCCTCGCCCATGGTATCGTAACCACGGAAGTCGAAGACGATGCTCGTGACGTCGTTCACGGCATGGGCCTTCTCCAGGTTCTGCTGGATGATCGCGCCGGCCGCGCCGTCGGCCTGGCTGTCGTCATAGGACGCGGGATCCTGCTGCAGCTCATAGACGGAGACGGGGGCGTTCTGCCCTTCATAGGTGCGCGGCATGGAGGCGAGGTTCACCGCGGCGAACACACAGGCGAAGAGGATCACCGCGAGGCTGACATAGGTAAGATATTTTTTCATTTATCGTCCCCTCCTCGAATCTTTTTGAGGGCCACGATGAAGATCAGCGGGGTCAGGGCCGCACCGACCGCGGCCTCGGAGATGGCCACGTCGGGCGCGTGCAGCAGCAGGAAGGCCGCCGCGGCGAAAACGCCGGTCACGCACAAGGCGATGACGGAGGACAGCAGCTTCTCGAAGTGCACCGCAAGGATCGCGGCGATCACCATGCCCAGGACTACCAGGACATTCAGAACAACGATCAGATTACTCATCGAAATCCCTCCTGAACTCGTCCACTTCCATCCGCTTTTCGGGGCGAAAGCCGGCCCGGTAGGCGCCCTTGATGATCGCGTGGGAGCCGACGGGGTTGGTCACAAAGATCATCAGGACGATGACGCCGATCTTGATGGCGGCGGAGGCGCTGTGCATCCCGAAGATCGCGTAGACCAGCGCGCCGAGACCGACGCAGAGGATCCCCAGCGTGGAGATGCAGGTGCTGGCCTGCATGCGGGAGTAGGTGTCCGGCATTTTCAGCACGCCGATCGTGCCGGCCAGCGCAAAGACCGCGCCGATCAGCAGAAGCAGATCAGCTATGATCCGAATCAGCATCGTAATGCCACCTCCCTCTGTCAAGATAACGGCCGACCAGCATCGTATCGATGATGCCGAGCATGGCACTGATGATGGCGATATCCAGGTAGACCGCGCGCCCGCTGAAGAGCGAGAAGAGGACCAGCGCACAGGTGATGAGGATATCGGCGTTGTCGCCGGCGACCTGCCGGTCGGCAGGCGTGGGACCGAGAATCACACGGATCAGGTTCAGGATCGCCAGCGCGGCAAAGAAGACTGCGAAGATCACAAAATCGCTCATTGCCAAACCCTCCTCAAGCCTCTCTCCAGCCGGCCTTTGATGGCCTCACCGGCCGTTTCGGGCTCGGCGGTGGCCACGTCGATCCAGTGGATGTAGTACCAGGTCTTGCCGTCCCGGTCCTCGGCGATGTCCAGGGTGATGGTGCCGGGGGTCATGGTGATGGCGTTGGCGAGAGCCGCCTGGCCGTAGTCCGACTTCAGATCCACCGGGATCTTGACGATGCCGGGGTTGATGTTCTTGCAGCCGCCGAAGCAGCGCTTGGCCATGTCCACATTGGCCTTGATCAACTCCGCGATAAAGGTCCCGCACCAGAAGAAGATCGCAGAGAAAAAGCGCACGGGATTGCAGAACCAGCCGGCGTTCTCGTGGATGAAGAAACGCGCGGAGAACAGCGCCACCAGCAGGCTCACCACGGCGCCGGCGATCAGCTCCTCGATCTTGAAGGAAAAGTCCAACAGGATCCAAAAGACAAAGCACACAACAAAGGTGGCCGCGATGGCAGGAAACTTTGCTTTTTGCAAAAGGCATCTACTCCTTTCGGAAAACGTTTGTGGGTATTCGCGCATTATTTATTCGACAACCAAGTTTTCGACGTAGAATTCCCGGCCCGACACCATCCGGATATGCTCGCCCCCGCAGGACGGGCAGCAGGCTCGCTCCCGGTCCGGGCGGCCCTCAAAGCCGCAGTCGGCGCAGCGGAACAAGGCGGGCAGCACCTCGATGTGCAGCCTGGCGCTCTGCGCACAGCTTCCCTCAGCGGCGATGGGGAAGAACTCCTCCAGACAGCGGGGCACGATGCCGGAATACTCCCCCACCTTGAGGGAGACCTCCAGCACGCGCTCAAAGCCGTTTTTCGCCTGTTCGGTGCGTATGATCCCGAGGATGCCGTTGGCCAGTGACAGCTCGTGCATGGCTCAGCGGTCGAGGCAGCTGAAGCAGGGGTCGATGCTGGCGATGATGAGGCCGGCGTCGGCCACGGTGTTGCCGCGCAGCATGAAGGGGATGGTCGGGGTATTCTTGAAGCTCGGCACGTGGATGCTGACGCGGTGGTTGGTCAGGCCGCCGTTGCCCACAACCATGTGGCTGAGCTGACCGCGCGGCGCCTCGTGGCGGGCGACGGCCTGGCCCTCCTTGATCTTGGGCAGCTTGTTGCCGAGGTTGATGGGCCCTGCGGGCAGATTCTCCAGCGCCTGCTGCAGGATCTTGATGCTCTCGTAGCACTCGAGCACGCGCACCAGCACGCGGGCAAAGACGTCGCCGTCGGGCACGACGGGGATGTCGAAGTCGAAATCGCCGTAGGAGCAGTAGGGCGCGTCACGCCGCACGTCGATGTCCACGCCGGAGGCACGGGCATGGGGGCCGACAGCGCCGAGCCGCAGCGCGTCCTCGCGCGGCAGCACGCCGACGCCCTTGGTGCGCATGGCGATGGTCTTGTCGGTGGTCGCGATGACGGCGATGCGGTCGAGGATGGTCTTCAGCTTTTCGCAGCCCTCGAGGATCTCCCGGCGCAGATCGTCGTCGATGTCGCGGCGGGAGCCGCCGATGGTCACCATAGCGTAGTTGACGCGGTTGCCGCTGAGCTTCTCCAGCAGATCCATGACCAGCTCGCGCTCATCCCAGATGTGCATGAAGAGACTGTCGTGGCCGATGATGTGGCAGGCGATGCCCGCCCACAGCAGGTGGGAGTGCAGCCGCTCGAGCTCGGCCGTGATAACGCGGATATACTCGCCGCGCTTGGGAACCTCGATGCCGTTGATCGCCTCGACCGCCATAGCGTAGGTCAGGGCGTGGGAATGGGAGCAGATGCCGCAGACACGTTCGACCAGCACCAGGGTCTGGATGGCGTTGCGCTCGGTGGCCAGCTTCTCGATGCCGCGGTGGTTATAGCCGACGAAGACCTCCGCGTCCTGGATGACCTCGCCCTCGGTGTACAGGCGGGCGTGGATCGGCTCCTCCAGCGAGGGATGATACGGGCCGATGGGAACGATATAGCTCATTTGCTCTCACCCCTTCCATTGCGCTCCACGAGCTCACTCAAGGGCATGACCATGATCTGGCCTTTGCCCTGCGGATCCAGCATCTCCTCCGGCAGGAACAGACGCTGGCTGGTGTCGAGGCCCTCGAAGGTGAGGCCGAACAGCTCGTTCAGCTCACGCTCGGGCCAGGTGGCCGCCACGTCGTAGATCCCGCCGATCGAGGGGAGGACTTCCTCGCCCACCACATGATAGGACTCAATAGCCGGGTCCACGGCGTAGTCCCAGGACACGTCCATCTGTCCGTCCTTGTTGCGGAAGGCGTGGATCATCACGAGATAGATCCCGTTTTTCCGCATCTGCTCTGCAATGGGTACGATCTGGTCTTTCTGAATGTCGATTCGTTTGTACTCCTGCAAGAAACATCACCTCTCTATTTCCGTTTTTGTTTATCAGCAAATTCGCGGAAGCTGTGCTCCCGTCAATTTCTGCAGGACGCGCCGGCCTCCCAGCGCCGTCCGTGCGACAAGTTTAGCGGGGCAATCCCCCGTCACGGTCCCGATGCGCGCCGCATCCCGTCCCTCCGGGGTGCCGCGCATCGCCGCCAGTACCTTTTCGGCGTCCTCCGCCGCGACCACCGCGAGGAGCTTGCCTTCGTTGGCGCAGTAGAGGGGATCGAGCCCCAGCAGCTCGCAGGCCGCCGTCACCTGCGGCCGGACGGGGACGGCCCCCTCGTCCAGCTCGATGCCGAGGGCCGTGCCCTCGATGAACTCGTTGAGCGTCGTGGCAACGCCGCCGCGCGTCGGGTCGCGCAGCACGCGCACCGCCGCCCCGCAGGACAGGATCGCCTCACACAGGGAATTGAGCGCCGCGCAGTCGGAGACGAGCTCCCCCTGCATCAGGCCGCTGCGGCTGAGCATCACCGCCGTGCCGTGGTCGCCCACCGTGCCGGAGACCAGCACCGCGTCGCCCTCCCGAATCGCCCGCGGGCTGAGCCCGGGGTACTTCAGGAAGCCGATGCCGGCGGTGTTGATATAGAGCTTGTCGCCCCGGCCTCTTTCCACCACCTTGGTGTCGCCGGTCACGACCTGGACACCCGCCTTTTCCGCCGCGGCGTGCAGCGAGGCCATCACGCGCTCGAGGTCGGAGAGCGGGAAGCCCTCCTCCAGGATCAGCGCCAGGCTCAGATATTTCGGCTCCGCCCCGCAGACGGCGAGGTCATTCACCGTGCCGCAGACGGCGAGCTTTCCGATGTCCCCGCCCGGGAAAAAGAGCGGGTCGATCACAAAGCTGTCGGTGGAGAAGACCAGCTCCGCCGCGCCGGGGAGGATCGCCCCGTCCCCGAGCTCGCCCAGATAGGGATTCTGCAGTGCGGGCAGGATCGTCTTCTCGATCAGGCGCGCAGTCTTCTTGCCCCCGCTGCCGTAGTCAAGCGTAATCAGTTCTTCCATTCTTCACACAACTTGTCCGTATTTGTAGGCCGCGGCGCAGGCCCCCTCGGAAGAGACCATGCAGGGTCCCACCGGGTCTTCCGGCGTGCAGCGCTTCCCGAAGAGCGGGCAGCCTTCCGGGGCGATGCGGCCGCAGATCACCTCGCCGCAGCGGCAGGCGGTCGGCGCCGGTTCCGAGGAGACGCTGACGGCGAAACGCGCACGCGCGTCGAAATCCAGCAGCTCCTCCCGGAGCCGCAGGCCGCTCGCCGGGATCGTTCCGAGGCCGCGCCAGCTGTCCGCGCAGGGCTCGAAGCAGCGTGCGATCATCTCCTGCGCCAGGACGTTTCCTCTCTGTGAGACCGCGCGGGGATAGGCGTTCTGTAACTTCGGCGTCCCGTCGGTCAACTGCCGCAGCAACAGATAGACCGCCAGGAGGATATCCTCCGCCTCAAAGCCGCCGACCACAGCGGGCAGCCCGTAGTCCCGCGGCAGAAAGGCAAAGCCCTCCGCGCCGATCACGGTCGCCACATGGCCGGGGCAGAGAAAGCCGTCCACGGAAAAGCCCTCGGCCGCGATCAGCGCCCGCAGGGCGGGCTCCACGGTCTTGAGTATGCTCCAGAGCGTAAAATTCCGGATCCCGCGCTCCCGCGCGTTCAGTACCGCGGCGGCGGTCCCGGGCGCCGTGGTCTCAAAGCCCACGCCGAGGAATACCACCTCTTTGTCCGGGTTCCGGGCGGCGAGCTCCACCGCATCCATCGGGGAGTAGACGATCTCCACCCGCGCGCCCAGGGCGCGGCGGCGCAGCAGACTGTCCCCCGGGCGGCTGCCCGGGACACGCAGCATGTCGCCATAGCTTGTGAGGATCACGCCGGGCTCCATCGCAAGCGCGAGCACCGCGTCGATCTCCTCCGCCGGGGTCACGCAGACCGGGCAGCCCGGGCCGCTGAGCAGCGTCACGTTCTCCGGCAGGACAGATTTGATGCCCGCCTTCGCGATCGCCATCGTATGCGTCCCGCAGACCTCCATGAGCCGCACCGGGCCCAGCGGCAGCTCCGCCATGGCCCGCAGGAGCTTTCCGGCCTCAAAGGACATCGCGCAGCTCCTCCCAGCTCTCCAGATCTTCCAGCGCCTGCTGTTCGGGCAGCCGCTCGATGGCGAAGCCCGCGTGCACGATCACGTAGTCGCCGATCTTCGGCTCGGGGATGAAATCCACCCGCAGCGGGCGGCGCATGCCGAGAGATTCCCCGACGGCGTCGCAGCCGTTGATCTCTATTAACTTCAGGGGAACAGCCAGGCACATAGAGACGCTTTTCCTCCTGTTATTATTTGTTATTATTTTATCAGTATATTCAACGTCATTTTAGCGCAGTCTCACCGGGAAAGCAAGTCTGAATTCCACCTTTTTACAGCTCTTCCGCTTTTCTGCGTTTTGAATAGTTTTCTTGCCAAAAGGCGCCCCCAAACGCCGCTTCTTTGGCACCTGCAATAAAAAACAAACGAAGCATGGTTTTTTGGTCAAAATCATGTTATACTGCTTCTATAACACTTAGGAGGTCCTGTATGAGAGGAGTACACAGCGCTATTGACGATCTCCGCCGGGAAGTTTTCGCCGAGGTGGCGAGGCTCGCCTATGAAGGTGGGGACTATTCCCGGATCGACGAGATCCCCTATAAGATCGTACCGGGCGAAACGGCCAAATATCGCGACAACGTGTTCCGGGAACGGGCGGTAGTCGTGGAGCGGCTGCGCCTGGCCTGCGGGCTGCCGCTGCGCACGGCCGCAGAGTTCGGCCCGGCGAGCAAGGGCATTGCGGAGGCGAGCATCCCCGAAAAGTATTATGAGCCGCCGCTGGTTAACATCATTCCCTTCGCCTGCAACGCCTGCCCGGAAAAGGAGATCCGCATCTCCTCCAACTGTCAGGGCTGTGTCTCGCGCCCCTGCATGAACGTGTGCCCGAAGCATGCGATCTACATCGGGGAGGACCACCGCTCCCATATCGACCAGGAAAAGTGTATCAAATGCGGCCGCTGCCTGAATCAGTGTCCCTATGACGCCATCAGCCGCATGGAGCGGCCCTGTGCCAGCGCCTGCGGCATGGATGCCATCGGCTCGGACGAGCTGGGCCGTGCCAAGATCGACTACGACAAATGCGTCTCCTGCGGCATGTGCCTGGTGAACTGTCCCTTCGGCGCCATCGCCGACAAGAGCCAGATCTTCCAGCTCATCCAGGCCATCCGGGGCGGCACCCGGGTCATCGCCATCGTGGCGCCCGCCTTCGTCAGCCAGTTCAAGGGCGCCACCCCCGCCAAGATCAGGAAGGCCATGCGCATCCTCGGCTTCGCCGATGTGGTCGAGGTGGCCATCGGCGCGGACCTCTGCACGATCGAAGAGGCAAAGGACTTTCTGGAGAACGTACCGCAGAACATCCCCTGGATGGGGACCTCCTGCTGCCCTGCATGGAGCGTGATGGCCAAGAAGCTCTTTCCTGAGTTTGCGGAGAACATCTCCATGGCGCTCACCCCCATGGTGATCACCGCCCGCATCGTCAAAAAGGACAACCCCGACGCCAAGATCGTCTTCATCGGACCCTGCGCCGCCAAAAAGCTGGAGGCTAGCCGCCGCACCGTGCGCTCCGACGTCGACTTCGTGTTGACCTTCGAGGAGCTCAACGGCATGTTCGCCGCCAAGGAGATCGACTTCTCCGCTCTCATCCCCGATGAGGGAGACGAGGATTTCCGTACCGGCACCGCTGCGGGGCGCGGCTTTGCGGTCGTTGGCGGCGTCGCCGGCGCCGTCAAGGAGTATATCTCCCATCTCGACCCGCAGCGCGAGGTTTTGACCGAGTTCGGTGACGGGCTCAAGGCCTGCCGCAACATGCTGCTGGCGGCGAAAAAGGGCCAGCGCGACGGCTATCTGCTCGAGGGCATGGCCTGCCCCGGTGGTTGCGTGGCCGGTGCCGGGACCATCTCCCCTGTCCTGCAGGCAACTGCGGCCGTCAAGCGCTACGCCGCGGCGGCCGAGGCGCTCAGCGCCGGAGAAAGCCCGATCGCAGAGAGGCTGGAAGAGGCGGAAGAGTAAGGGCCTCATACAAAAAGGCGCTCCGGATCCTTTCGGGATCCGGAGCGTCCTTTTTTATTTCCGCCTTTCCTCGGCGATCATGAGCTGACCGAGGCTGAGGCCCTCGTCGTTGCAGGAGACGCGGCGGTGGACATGGGGCCGCAGCCCCGCTGCGCACAGCATCCCGGGCAGGCGCTCCATCAGGTAACGATTCTGGAAGCTGCCGCCGGAGAGCACGACATCCCGCAGGCCGCTCGCCTCCGCCGCGCGGCGGCAGACTTCGACGGCGAGATCGAGGAGCGTGTTCAGGAAGCGGGCCGCCAGGACTGCCGCGTCGGTGCCGGCATCCCGCTCGGCGACAAGCGCGCGGATCATCCCGCGCCAGTCGCAGCGCAGCAGCTCGCCCTCCTCGAACGCCAGGGGCCAGCGCCCCGTCTCCTCCTCGTCCGCCGCAGCCTCCAGCAGCACGGCGCCCTGTCCCTCGTAGCTTGCGAGGGTCTTCACACCGAGGAGCGCAGCCACGCCGTCGAAGAGGCGGCCCATCCCGGAGCTCATGGGGCAGTTGAGCCCGGCGGTGAGCAGCGTCTCATAGCGCGGCGCATCCGGGATCTCCGCCGTCGGGCAATCCGCTTCGCGCAGCAGCGCGAAGGCCACACGGTCGAGTTCCTTCACGGCCCTGTCCCCGCCGATCAGCGGGATCGGCCGCAGGCTCGCGAAGCGTCGGACGTCCCGGTAACCGCCGATCAGGCATTCCCCGCCCCAGATCGTCCCGTCGCTGCCGTAGCCGGTCCCGTCCCAGATCAGACCGATGCAGTCCTCCGTCAGGCCGTTGTCCGCCATACAGGCGGCCATATGGGCGTGATGGTGCTGGACCTGAATAAGGGGCAGGCCCTCAGCCGCGGCGCGCTCCTGCGCGTAGGCCGTGGAGAGATAGTCCGGGTGCAGGTCGCAGACCAGGAGCGCGGGCTTCTGGTCGAAGAGCCGCTCAAAACGGCGGATCTGCTGTTCATAGTGTGCGAGGGTCTCGTAATTCTTGAGATCGCCGATATGCTGGCTCGGGAAGACACTGTCCCCCCGCGAGAGGCAAAAGCTGGCCTTCTGCTCCGCACCGCAGGCGAGGATGCCGCCGCGGCTGCCGGGAACGCGCAGCGGGTAGGGGACATAGCCGCGCGAGCGGCGCAACGGATAGTCCTGACCGTCCAGGACCATGAACAGCGAGTCGTCGCAGCGGGTCTGGATATCCCGGTCGTGCAGGAGGAAGCCGTCCGCGATCCCGCGCAGCTTTTCCAGCGCCTCCTCATTCTGATATAGGATCGGCGTATCGGAGAGGTTCGCGCTGGTCAGTACGACCGTATCCGGCTCCTCGTCCAGCAGCAGGACGTGGAGTGGTGTGTAGGGCAGCATCACGCCGAGCGAGCGGTTCTCGCTCAGGTGCCGGAGCCCGTCCTCCCGCTTTCTCAGCAGGACGATGGGCCGGTGGACACTCGTGAGCAGCGCCTCTTCCGCCCGGCTGACATGGCAGAGCCGCCGCGCGGCCTCCACATCCCGGCACATGAGAGCAAAGGGCTTTTCGTCCCGCTCCTTGCGCCGCCGCAGGCGCGCGGCGACCGCCGCGTCGTCCGCCCGGCAGGCCAGGTGCATGCCGCCGAGGCCCTTGATGGCGACGATACCGCCGGCGCAGATCATCTCCCGGGCCAGCGCGATCGCGTCGCCGGAGATGCGCCGCCCCTCCGCATCGCAGAAGAAAAGCTGCGGTCCACAGGCCGGGCAGCAATCCGGCTGCGCATGGTAGCGGCGATTCGTGATGTCGTGGTATTCCCGTTCGCAGTCCGGGCACATCGGAAAGCGCGCCATCGAGGTCAGCGGCCGGTCATAGGGCAGGTCGCGGATGATCGTGAAGCGCGGGCCGCAGTTGGTGCAGTTGATAAAGGGATAGCGATAACGCCGGTCCCGCGGATCATGCAGCTCCCGCAGGCAGTCCGGGCAGATCCCGATGTCCGGAGAGACGAGGGTATTGCGCTTCTCCTCGCGCAGGCTCGGGAGGATCCGGAAATCCGTATACCCGGCGAGCGCGAGGCTGTACGCCGTCTCGAGCCGGTCGATCTGCGCGAGCTGCGGCGCGCGCTCCGGCAGAGAGCGCACAAAAGCCTCCAGGGTCGCCCGCTCGCCCTCCAGCTCCAGCGCCACGCCGGAGGAGGTGTTGCGGATCGTCCCCGTGAGGCCGAACTCGCTCACCAGCCTGTGCACGAAGGGGCGAAAGCCCACGCCCTGCACGATGCCGTGTATTTGAATGCTCACATGTTCCACGTCTCTGCGCCCGCTTTACTCTTGGTTGGGACGATTGTACCCCATTCCCCGGAAGAATGCAACCGGACCTGCAGGGCTCGGGTAGAATAGAATCAGCCCCGGGCAGATGCCCGGGGCCTTTTTTATGGAGTGCTGTGTGAGGCGTTGTGACGTATGTTGGTTTTACTCTTCCTTCTTGCTGCCGGGGAAGGCGAAGGCCCAGAAGCCGACGAGCAGCAGGACCGCGACCACGTACCAGATCATCTGGCTGCCGCCGAAGAAATCGATCATCTGACCGGCCAGCACGAAGGCCATGACGATGGGCACGATGAACTTGATGCAGAGGCGATAGAACTTCTTGAAGCCCTCGGAGGGATCGCCGTGCGCGACCTCGTCCAGAACCAGGTCGGGTCCGGTCTCCCAGCCGACCATCAGGGCCATCAGCATGGCGCCGAGAGGCATCGCGATGCCCTCAGACCAGCAGTCCATGAAGTCGAGGAAGCAGTCCAGGAAGGTGGGAACGGTGCTGATGCCGAGCAGGCTCGCGGGGCTGAAGTTGGAGCCCAGGCCGTCCGCCGCGACGATAACGGCCTCGAGCAGGATCAGCAGGGACACGATCAGCACGCGCTGCTTGCGGGTATCGGTCTCGCCCTTGGCCAGATCCTTGTCGATCCAGTGGGCGGCGATGGTCTCCATCAGGGAGATGGCGGAGGAGATGGCGGCGATCAGGACCAGGACATAGAAGATGACGCCGAACAGGGGGCCCAGCTTACCCATGTTGGAGAACACGTCCTGCAGGGTAACGAAGAGCAGGTTCGGGCCGCCGAGCTTGATCTGGCCCACGGGGGTGCCCTGCGCAATGCCGTTGGCAACGGCGGCGGGGATGACGGCGATGCCGGCCACCAGGGCGATCAGGGTATCGGAGACGACGATGATGGCGGAGTTCTTGACCAGGTTCTCCTCCTTGCCCAGGTAGGAGCCGTAGGTCAGGATGGCGCCCATGGCCAGCGACAGCGAGAAGAACATCTGGCCGCCGGCGGTGCCGAGGACGGTGATCAGGTTCGGGCTGGATTCAATGAAGCCGGCCTTCACCGCATAGCCGGGAACGAACATGAACTTCAGGCCCTCGACCGCGTTGGGGAGGGTCAGGGAACGCACGATGATGATGAGCAGCATCACGAACAGCGCAGGCATGCCGACCTTGTTGAACTTCTCGATACCGCCGGAGACACCGCCCTGCACGATGACCATGCAGATGACGATGAACAGCAACGTGAACACCACGCAGCCGAGCGGGGTGGTCAGCATGGCGCCGAAGACCTCGCCGCCGCTCATCGCAACAGAGTCATTGCCGAACGACAGCTTCGTCATGTTCAGCGCGATGTACTGCAGGCAGTAGCCGCCGAGCACGGTGTAGAAGCTCATGATCAGGAAGGGCGCGATGGTCGCGAGCCAGCCGATCCAGGCAAACTTCTTGGAGACCTTCTGGTAGGCGTCAATGGGACTCAGCTTGGTCTTGCGGCCGACGGCCAGCTCCGAGACCATGATGATCATACCGACAAAGACAGCCAGCAGCAGGTATACGATGAGGAAGGTGAAGCCGCCGCTCTTGCCCATCTTGTAGGGGAAGCCCCAGATGTTGCCCAGACCGACAGCCGAACCGATGGCAGCGAGCAGGAAGCCTATGTTGCTGCCCCATGAACTGCGGTTGTTTTCCATTACAATCTCTCCTTTCTCTTTGCCCTTTACGCAAGGACGAACGCCAGAAACGAAAAGCGAGCCACCATCCCGTACCATCCCTGAAACGCAGGTGCCTCAGGAAACCCGCTCGGAGCAATGACTCTGCTTCGTACTGATATCCTATTTATACCATGCCTCTTGCAATTTCTCAAACGCTGGATTATTATGAATACCATAAGGAATCGTTATGGATGCGCCAAGTATGAGAAAGTGATATCTTATGGACACAAAAAAGCTCGACGCCCTGCTGCTCGCGGTGGAGCGCGGCAGTCTCACGGCCGCGGCCGAAGAGATGGGCTACACCCAGTCGGGGCTTACCAACATGATGAATTCGCTGGAGAGCGAGCTGGGGCTCGATCTGCTCATCCGCAGCAAGAGCGGTGTGCGGCTGACGGCCGCGGGCGAAGCGCTGCTGCCGCACATGCACAGTCTTCATGCGGAGAGCCAGGCGCTGCTGCAGGCAGCCGAAGCCTTCCGGCAGAGCAGTGGGGACACGCTGCGCCTCGGCGCGTATTCGAGCGTGGCTCGCCAGTGGCTCCCGGCGGTGCTGGCGGAATTCCGCAAGGAATACCCCGACACGGATGTGCCGATGGACGTCGGCGGGATCCCGGACATTTTTGAGAAGCTGCGCAGCGACAGTCTCGACTGTGCGATCGTGAGCTATTCCGAGCTGCACTGCCAGGGCCTGCACTACGTCCCGCTGCGGGACGATCCGCTGGTGGCCGTCCTGCCCCCCGCCTACCGGCCCGAGGCCCGGACCTTCCCGGTCTCCGGCTTCTCCGGCGCGGAATTCTTGATGCCGTCGGCCGGTTTTGAGGCAGATATCACGCCCGTTTTCGGCCAGCGCGTGGAGAAGGTCGCCTCCCGGGTGCGCTACACGAACCTGGACGACGCGGCCATCGTCTCCATGGTCGAGCACAAGCTCGGCGTCAGCATCCTCTCCGAGCTCGTCATGCAGGACATGCCCTACAACGTGCGCGCCCTGCCGCTCGACCCTCCGTCCTGCCGCCATCTCGGCATCGCCATGGCCGAGCACCGCAGCGGCGAGCGGAAAATCCAACGCTTTGTCGACTGCGCGCGGCGCGTGATCGCGGAGCTCTACGCCTGAGCGAGCAGCACCAGCAGCAGGCCGTAGAGCACGCTGCTGCCCACTCCGTAGACGAGTACCGGCCCCGCGATGACAAACATCTTCGCCGCCGTCCCGGTGATGAGCCCCTCGGTCTTGAATTCGAGTGCCGGAGCTGCAACGGCGTTGGCAAAGCCGGTGATCGGCACCAGTGTCCCCGCGCCGCCGAGCTTCGCCAGCTTGTCGTATACGCCGAGCCCCGTGAGCAGCGCCGCCAGCAGCACCAGCGTGATCGAGGCCGCCGTGCCCGCCGCATCCTTTTCGAGGCCGTAGCGTGTATAGAGCCCGATCAGGAACTGTCCGAGGCAGCAGATCGCGCCGCCCATCAGAAAGGCGTGCAGGGCGTTTCGTTTCACATGTGAGCGCGGTGCCCGCTGCCGTGCGTATTCCCGATATTCCTCCCGCGTCATATCCATCGTTTTCCCCTCCTTTTTCATGCGCTTAGTATTTTTCGGGAATACAAAAATATTCCTTGACTTTTGCCGCGCCTGTGCATTATAATATGCGGGCTGACAAGTGAACAGAAGAGATCTTGAGCAACACACGGAGATGTCGCGTAGTTGGTCGAGCGCGCACGATTGGAAATCGTGTAGGGGTCAAAAGCTCCTCGAGAGTTCGAATCTCTCCATCTCCGCCAAAAGAAAAACCCGCCGAAAGGCGGGCTTTTCTTTTGGCGGAGATGGAGAGCCGGCGCTGTGCGCCGGGTCTATCCGCTTCGCTCGATTTGCCGGGAGGGAATACACAATCCCCTCCCGGCCCGCCCCATGCAAGTCGGGGCTGCGCTCTTTGGACGAAGCGGACAGAGATTCGAATCATGTCCGCACAGGCCGGGGGCCTGTGCGTTCACCAGTGCGCACACTGGTGAACTCCTCTATGTTTCGCACCGAACAGTACCCGGTATCCCCGCGCCGCTCCCCTGCGAAACATGCAGCCGAATCTCTCCATCTCCGCCAGAACCCGCAGCGGTTTCTGATTCCAGAGACTGTTGCGGGCAGTTTTTCACCTGTTCCTGGAAGCAAAAAGAAAACGACCATATCGGGCAAGAAGCTCGCTATGGTCGTTATTCTTTTGCCTCTTCAGGCGGCTTTCTTCCTGCTTCGCCGCATCGTCCCCGCCTACCGCTGCGGGGCGAAGTCGTGCTCCATGGCGTACTGCACCTGTTCCTCGAAGCGCGCGATCGCCTCGCGCACGATCTTTTTGGCCGGGAAGAAGAGATCATAGGCATGGAACCAGCCCGGGTAGACGTCGACGGCCGCGCGCACGCCCGCTTCCTGCAGACGGCGGACGTATTCCACCGTTTCGCAGTAAAACGGCTCGATATCGCCCACAAAGGTATAGCAGGGCGGCAGGCCGCGGTAATCCGTACAGCGGGCCGGCGCCGCATAGCAAGGGACCAGATCCGTCCCGTAGGCTGCGCGCAGATAGCGCTTCCAGGCCTTGCGGTTGCGCTTGCTGTTCCAGTTCGGCGCGTGGTTGTCCGCCGAGGAGGGGGTGTCCCGGTCGTCAAGCATGGGGTAGAGCGGCATCTGGAAGGCGATGTTCACCTCGCCCCGGTCGCGCGCCAGCATGCACAGCGCCGCGGCCATGCCGCCGCCCGCGCTCTCGCCGCCCACCATGAGCTGATCCGAACGCACGCCCAGCTCCTCCGCGTGCTCCTTGAGATACAGCAGCGCCGCCCAGCAGTCGTGGAGGGCCGCCGGGTAGGGGTGTTTTTTGGAGAGGCGGTAATCCGGCGCGACCAGCACCGCGCCGAACTTGACCACGAGCGAGAGGGCCCGGGTCGCGAAGATGTCCTTCGCGGAGCCCGACTGATAGCCGCCGCCGTGGACCCACAGCACGCCCGGCACGCGCTCCTCACGCCGCTCCAGCGGGCGGAGGATCAGAAGCCGGATGCTGTGATCCCCGACGGGGATTTTCCGTTTTTCGGTCAAAAACAGGTGCTTTCCCATGGCGCCCTCTCAGAAGAAAAACCTCTTCCGGATCCCCTGCCGCAGCGAGGGGATCATGCCGGCGACCAGGAAGAACAGCCCCACCGAGCCGAAGCCCGCCAGGGAGTACAGGCTCCAGCGGAACATCTCCGTACCGAAGCTGAGGTGCTCGAAGAATTCCACCAGCACCGTAAAGCCGCCCAGCAGCAGCAGAAAGCCGCCGAGAACAAAGATCCTCCCGCCCTTCAGGTATTTGAGCAGACAGATCATCGCCGTCGAGAGCAGGCAGCTGCTCAGCAGCACCGGCAGCGCGAAGCTCAGGAACCAGTGCCCGCCAGTTTTCTGGCAGATATACAGCACATACAGGGCCGCCGCGGCGTGGTCGACGGGGACGAAAACCTCGCCCCTCGGCTCCCGGAACCAGCGCGGCAGCACCGCGATCACATAAAACAGCAGCAGCCCCAGGATCACATAGCCGCCCCAGCGCAGGCTCCCGTAGAGCTTGAAGCAGACCGTGAGCGTCACGATGCTCGCGACGGCACAGATCACCGTGAGCGCCACCGCGCCGGGCAGATCCGCCTCTCGGTGCTGCTCCGGGAGCGTGTCGGGATAGCGCCGGCTCTCCGCCTGCGGCTCAGGGTTCCACACCGGTGTCCGGCAAAGGGGGCAGCGCTCGACGCCCTCCTGCAGTTTGACTCCGCATTTGACACAATACATGGCTTATCTCCTGTTGCACTCGATCTCCACCGCGATCCCCAGCTCCACCAGGCGGGAGAAGAAACGCCGCTCCAGTTCGGACTGACGGATATTGCGGATCATGTTGATATAGGTCTTGCCCCCGAAGCTCATCACGGAGCAGTTGTTGGGATAGCTGCGCTGCGGGCCGATGATGAATTCCATGCGCTCCACGTACTGCAGCATCTCCTCCGGCAGCGGGAGCTTCGTGATATTGGAAACGTTGAGGCTCCCACCGCTCTCCCCGCTCCGGCGGTACACCGCGTCCATCACCAGATCCTTGATGAACACCGGCGCGAGCCGCAGCGGCACCAGCTGCTGAGGCTGCACGTTCGCGGCGATCATACCCGCCATATTCTGGGGCGTGGCGTTCGCGCCTATCTGATGATAGATGCTGCGGCAGAGCTCCTCGAGCGTGTAGTCGCCGTAGCGCGGATCTACGCCGAGGTTCAGGACCAGAGAGAAATTCCGGAGGGTCCGGCTCCCGTAGAGGCGGCGCAGATCCACCGGGATGGTGATCTTTACGGGACGCTGGCGGCGGCGCGGCCGCTCTTCGCTCTGCATGGCGATGATGCTCTCGGCCATTACGGCGGCGAGCAGCGCCGTCACCGTGACGCCATAGCGGTGGGCGGCATCGAGCAGGGCCTGCGTCTCCACAATGCCGGTGGTCAGCGTCTTGAAGCCGCGCTCCTCCCGGACGCCGTGCAGATGATAGGAGGGCTCCTCCCTGCGCCCGGCGGCTACCTCCGCCGCGTTCTTCAGGAAGCTGTCCTCCAGCTCCTCGGGCGGCGGGCTCTCGTTCAGATCCCGGAGCAGTCCTCCGCGCGGGATGGCGATGCCTTCTTTCAGCTCCAGATAGCGGGCGATCAGATTGCAGAGATAGACGCTGCCGCCGTGCCCATCGGTCAGCGCGTGAAAGAACTCCGCCGCGATGCGGTTTTTGTACACCAGCACGCGCAGGCAGTTATGCCTCAGCTCCCGACTGCTCATGAAGGTCAGGGGATAGGCGTAGTCGTTCTGCACCCGCACTGGCTCCCGGCTCTCCTCGAGATAATACCAGAACACGCCCTTGTGCAGCGTCACGTAATAGGACGGAAAACGCGGGCGCAGCGCATCCACCGCCTGCTGCAGGATCGCCGTATCCACGTCCTCCTTCAGGCAGGCCGATACGCGAAAGGCGTTCGACCAGTCGCGCCGTGTGATGGCCGGGAAGATGAGCGCGGCCGTATCCAGTCGATACCAGTTGTTCTGCATAGCGTCCCTCCTGTACGGACCCCTCCGCCGAAGCGGCTGTCCATACCGTATCAGTATAGCATTTTTCAGCGGATCCCTCAAGTGCCGCCCGCCGACGGACCCCACGCGAAGCAGAGAGCCCGCCAATAGGGCGGGCTCTCTGCTTCGTGTTCGCGCGGATCCGCGCTTAATCCTCCGGCGGCGCCGTCTTTCGCCGCTGGCTCAGGCCGCTGACAGCCAGCGCGATATACAGTGGGACATAGATATAGAGATACCGCGCCCGCGCCTCGAACAAAAGCTCAAAGGCGCTCAGGGCGAGGATCGCAAGCATAAGGCAGTCGAGCCGCGCATCCGCCGCCCGCCAGGCACCCACGCAGCCGAGCAGCAGCACGGCCATCCACAGGAGCTGCTCCGCGTTCGCCCACAGCCGGAAATACCGGCCCTCCCAGGCGCGGGAATAATACAGGTCGCGGAAGAACTGACCGAAGCGGGAATCTTCTCTCTCCGGCGTGCGGATGTAGAACTCCCCCTCGCCGTCCCAGCAGAAAGTCCCGTCGCCGTAGTTGGTCAGGGTCTTTTGCACCGCAAGGCCCGCGAGGCCGCCAAGCCCCATCGTGCGCGCCCGCTCGCCGGCGACACGGAGGTTCGCCGCGCTGCGCTCCTGCCGGGTGGGGATCGCGTCGGAAAATTCCACGTCCTCCCGCGAATAGACGCCCATCGTCTCGCTGTTGAGGCCCATCATGAGAAAGTGGGCCGGACCGAAGGCCGCCTCCGGCTTCAGCGGGAGTTGCAGGCTGTCCACCGCCGCATTGCACAGCAGCGCCGCCGCGAGGATCCCCGCCGCAAGGCCGCCCAGCGAGGGCAGCGCCGCCTTGCGCACGGCGCTCTCCCGAAGGGAGAACAGGCCCCGCAGAAGGATGGCCGGCAGGATGAAGAGCGCCTGCGGTTTGATGCGGTAGCCGATCCAGACACACAGGCCGACCAGCGCCCAGCGCAGGATAGTCGCCGGCGCCGTCCGTTTGCCCCGCCGCAGGGCGAGCCAGGCCGCGAGGCAGGGGAAGGGCAGGCACATCGAATCGGAGTAGGGGATGGAGACCCAGGGGGAGAGCCCGATCAGCAGCACATACAGGCTGTAGCCGAAAACGAGCTTTCCGCGGCCGCAGCCGAGCTCCCGGAGCAACAGCACCAGCAGCGCCCCGGTCAGCGCGTTGAGCGCGCACTGCATGACCAGCAGCAGCCCGTATTCAAAGCGCTCCAGCCCGAGCGCGGCAGCTGCGCCGCGGACCTGGGCGAACACCCAGCCGAGGAAGAGGTTATTGGGATAGCGGGAGAAATACCGCAGGAGGCCCTCGGACTCACCGCCGTGGACAAGCAGATACGAGAGGTCGATCAGCGCCTCCACATCCCAGTCCGTGAAGAAATAGTACCGGGTGACCGCCGCGACCTGGAAAAGAAAGAGGCAGACCGAGGCGACCAGCAGCGCGATGCGCCCATGCCGGATCCGGGGGCCGAGCCATTCGGAGAGCGCCAGAAGCACCAGCACCGCGCAGAGCCCAAGCGGCAGCAGCAGCCACATGGGCAGAAAAACCGCGTCAAAATAGGCCCGCGCATGCGGGATGCGCCCTACGCCGAAAAGGCAGATCAGCAGGGTCGCCGCCATGAACAGGCCGTAGACCCAGCCGACAAAGTCGGGCCGTCCCGGCCTTCCCGCGCCCTCCGGCGGGAGAGTGCGCATGAAACGTTTCATCGTGTTCTCCTCCCTGCGCGTTTACCAGTCATAGCCGATCTGGTCGTGCAGCAGCTTGTAGCGCGGCTGGTAGCCGCCGCCGGGCGCAAAGCGCCAGGAGCCGAAGATCGGCCCCACGGGGTCGTCCTCAAAGCGGATCTCGCAGTTCGGCAGGAGCTCCCGCAGATGATCCACCTGTTCGGGCGGGACCTTCTCATCGCACTTGCCGTAAACGCGCTCCAGCTTCGTCAGGCCGTACAGGGGCGAGATGTCCGTCAGCTCGTGGAGGCGGCCGATGTTGAGGTGGACCAGGTTCGTGCAGTTGGCCAGAGGCGAGATGTCTGTCACGCGCGTCTCTCCGACCTCCAGGTATTCCAGATTCTTGCAGCTGCCGATCGCCGTGATGTCCGAGACGTGATCGTTCTCCACGATCAGGACCTCCAGATCCGGCATATAATAGAGGAAATCCAGATTCTCGATCCCGTTGTGTCCGATGTCGAGATACTTGACCTTGGTGCAGTATTTGAGCGGAGCCAGCCGCTTGTCGTCGTAGCCGCCGATGATCCAGAGCCGGATCGCGTCCGTCATCTGGCCTCCGCCGGGCAGCGACTCCACGCGCCAGACGATCTCCCGGTCCGGGTTTTCGCTGCGGAAACGGTCCATCATCTCGTCGTCCGTCCCGCAGTATTCAAACTGCAGCCGTTTCAGATTCGGCAGATAGGGCAGCATCTCCCGGATCTTTTCGAGACCCGCCTCTCCGATATCCGCACGGCGGAATTCCACATTCTCCGTGTGGGTATCCAGCGTCTGCTTGTAGAGCGTGAAGGTATAGTCGAAATCGATCTGCGGAGCCAGGTCCTTCAGAGCGGTATACTCCCCGAAGGAGAGCTCCTCCGAAAGCCGGACCGTACGCAGCTCCGGCAGCAGCGGGAACAACTCCCGGACCGCGGAGAGCGCCTCCGGCCCCACGGCGGAAAGGTCCAGCTCCTCCGCATACCAGGGCACCAGCTCGTCCCCGACGCTGAGGTTATAGCGGAGCTGGAGCTGCGGCCAGCGCTCCGCCAGCGCACGGATATTGGCCGGTGTGGCGACGTCCCCGTCCAGGCGGACCTCCTCCAGCGCCGGCAGACGCCCCGCCTGCTC
This sequence comes from Eubacteriales bacterium, assembly GCA_030531505.1. GTDB lineage: Bacteria > Bacillota > Clostridia > Oscillospirales > Oscillospiraceae > Limivicinus. Next base: position 84,528 of record JAUNNH010000004.1, on the reverse strand, counting down.
CAGCACATCGCGGTACGCCTCTTCTTCGACGATCAGCAGTGCCGTGGCGTCGGGCTCTATTTCGCGCCCGCCGATGACGACCGGCTCGGGCGTGGGTTCCGGGGTCGGCTCGACGGTGGGTGCCGGGGTCTCCGGCGGCAGCGTCGGCTCGACGGTTTTCGTGCCGCACCCTGCAAGCAGCAGCGCGAGCAGCAGACAGGCGATGCCTGTTCCCGCTTTTTTTCGATCGAATCTCACAGTGTATCCTCCCAACCCGTGCGCCGGGTCCCGCCCCGTGCGCGCAGGACTCGAGCAGCCGCCGGCGTTCTCCTGCGCCGCCCGGGTGCTTTTGTTTCCTTTTTCAATTGTATTATTTTACTATGCCGCAGAAAGCCGTGTCAATAGCGATTCCCCGCCGCAGCCGCAGGAAAAGCCCGCCCTTGTGTGAAGGGCGGGCTGTCTTTTACTGAAATACTCAGCCGTCGAGGCTGCAGGCGACGGGGTTGCTGGTCCAGACCGCGCCGCTCTCCTCCGAGCAGCCTACGGCGCAGACATATACGGGGCTCGCGCCCTGCGCCCAGTCTGCCGCCACGGTAAAGCTGCCGGAACGGCTCTTGCCGCCGTCCGCTTTCAGCGAGGCGCTGTTCATGACCAAAACCAGATTGTCCGCCGTGAAATCGCGGTCATCGCCATAGCCGAGCAGGAGCGCCACAAGGCGGCAGTCCTTCGAGCCGAGGTTGCTGACCTCCCAGTCGTAGCGGTACAGCCCGTCCTCCGAGCCGGCCGGCGTGATCGTCAGGATGAGGTTCACCGGAGAATCCTTATCGCCCTGCCCCATCCAGTTTTCTTCGGGAAGCGCGTCGATCCAGGTGTTTACCAGCACATCCAGATCGCCGGGCCGGATCCGGTCGATCTCGATATCCAGCTCGTGGTCTGCCGCAAAGGCCTCCCAGGCCTTCTCAAGCTTCCCGCCGTACGAGCTGTCGATCTTGCCGCACTCATAGCCCAGCGCCGTCAGCAGCTCCTGGACGCAGCGGACGCCCTTGCCCTTGTCGCCGCGGCGCAGGCTGGGCTCCGCCTTGGTGAACACATGTTCCTCAAAGCCGCACTTTGCGCAGACGCGCATATCCTCTCCGTCGCTGAAACGGCTGAGCTCTGTGACCGTTTCCCAGGCGCCGAACTCGTGGCGGAGCGCTTCAATGGTCTGCGGCCAGGCCACGCCGTCCGGCACAAGGCCCTGGTCCTTCTGGAAGAGCTTGATCGCGGTCTCCGTACCGCTGCCGTAAGAACCGTCCACACCCTTCTTTTTCAGATAGCCCTGGTCGGCCAGCAGCTGCTGGATCTCTCTCACGGCATCGCCCTTGGCCTTGCGGCGCAGCGTCCCTTCAGGATCGAAGGACTCCTTCTCAGTCTCGCCGCAATACTGGCAGACGCGCTGCCGCTGACCCGCGGAATGATCGGTCGTCTCGACCGTGACCTCCCACGGGCCGAAGTCGTGCGGGAGCTTGGGGATCTTCTCGGTCTCCTCATGGCCGCAGACCGTGCACCAGTGGCCGCGTTCGCCCTTCTGCACGCAGGTCGGCTCACGCAGGACCGTCCAGTCGCCATACGTATGGGGGACCTTGTCGATCGCCTTGGTCTGCTCAGCGCCGCAGGCCTTGCACCAGTGGACGCGCTCGCCCTCCCGCGTGCAGGTGGGTGCGCGGCGCACGGTCCAATCACCGTAGTCGTGCGGAAGCTTTTCGATCACCTGCGTCTGCTCAACGCCGCAGACCTTGCAGGTGCGGAACATCTCGCCCGTCTGCGTGCAGGTCGCAGAGCGGCGCACGATCCAGTCGCCGTAGCTGTGGGGGATCTTTTCGATCGCCTGCGTCTGCGTCTCTCCGCACATCGTGCAGGTGCTGATCTGGACGCCCTTCTCCGTGCAGGTCGCAGCCGTCTGAACCGTCCAGGGGCCCCAGCTGTGGCTGCAGGGCGGCGTCGTGACCAGGTCGGCCGCCTGGATCCAACCGAGCGTCTGACCGCCGGCGGGGTCCTCGACCAGCGTCGCATACCAGCCCGAGGCAGACTGCTCGATCAGGACGGGATCGCCCTGCGGCAGGGTTTTATAGACCTGGGAAGCCGTGTTCGTCTCCGCGTAGACCCTCACACCGTCATGCGCTGCATAGAGCACCATGGGATCGGCCGAAGCGGCCGCGGCCAGCGTGAGCATGAGCGCCAGGATCAGAACGAACGAAAAGAGTTTCTTCATGGCATATCCTCCTTCGGGAACGAACTGCGTCGCCCGGCTTTCGGGCGCGCGGCGTTTCCTTTTTCTCTGCAGAGTTTGGAATAAGTATAGCATAATATTCCGGACAGCTCAAGCACCGAATCGCGATCTTCCGTATGGCGGGCGCTTGCCCTGCCGGCGGGATGCTGTTATACTGGTGCCACACCACACAGGGAGGGATGGGCATGGAACACTTTGTGTCCGACCGCGTCGGGCGGACCTTTATCGTCAAGCTCGTGCAGGGAGAGGATCTGCTCGGGAGCGTCGAGCAGCTGATCCGGGAAGAGGGAATCGAGAACGCCGTCGTCGTCAGCGGGATCGCCACCTTCGACCGCTCGCGCCTGCATATGATCTCCACCACGGGCTACCCTTCGGACGTCTACATCGACGAAAAAACGGACGTGCCCCTTGAGGTGGTCAGCGTCGAGGGCTTTATCTGCGACGGGCAGCCGCACCTGCACTGCACGATCTCGGATCGCCACGGCGCCTATGCCGGCCATCTGCTGGAGGGCTGCCGCATTCTCTATCTCGGCGAGCTCGTGATCCAGGAGCTGCTTGGGCTGGACATCCACCGCCATCTGACCGAGAAGGGCATCAACCACATCTATCCGAAAGACCGGTGATCCTGTCGGATCACCGGTCTTTCGGTTTTACGGTTCGTAATTTCCTTCCTCGACCACCGCCGTGGGTCCGGTGAGCAGGATGTCGGTCGCAGAGTCACCCGTTCGCCGAAGTGTGACGCGCAGCTCCCCGCCCGGCATGGCGATCGCCACCGGGCCCTCGGGGAGCCTGCCCGCGAGGATCTGTGTGAGCGCGATCGCGCCGCAGCCCGTGCCGCAGGCGCGCGTAAAGTCCTCCACCCCTCGCTCGAAGGTGATCGCCCGGACGGTGTTCTCACCAGTCCGGGACACAAAGCTCACATTCGCCCCGCGCGGAAAAGCCGGGCTGTTCCGCAGCGCGCGCCCGCGCTCCCGCAGTGCGTCGAGGTCCTCGAAGGCTTCGGGTGAGACCTCTACGACCGCGTGGGGGATGCCGGGTTTGCCGAGCTCGGTGTAGGCGCAGTCCTCCGTACCGCCGGGGACCGGGGCCTTGCGGCACAGGTCGATCACGGAGGGATCGTTCAGCCGGACCTCGTACTGCTCGCGCGTGATGCGCCGCGCGCGGACAAGCCCCGCCGTGGCGAGGATGCGGATATCCTCGGGATTCGGCGCGAGACCGTGCTCCACACCGTAGCGCGCGAGGCAGCGTGCTCCGTTGCCGCACATTTCACCGCTCGAGCCGTCGGCGTTATAGAAGAGCATCCCGAAATCCGCGCCGGGCGCCTCCGGCTGTACGGCGATCAGCCCGTCCACGCCAAAGCGCGCACATAAGCGCCGGGCGAGGACGCTCAGGTCCTCGCCCGTGTCGTTTTCACCGCGCGGCAGTTCGATCAGAACGAAGGAGTTGCCCGCGCCGTGCATGACGCAGCCGTGCATGTCAGCTCTGACTCTTGGCGCTGAGGTGCTTCTGCAGCCAATCCTTGCCGTCGTTGTAGCGGGAGACGATGAAGGAGGCCACATAGTCGCCGGCCGCGTTGACCATCGTGGCGGGAGGATCGACCAGGTCGCCGATTGCCTGCGCGATGGGGAAGGCCACCGCCAGCTGCTCCGGGAAGAAGAGCGAGCAGAGCACCAGCTCGCCGGTGCCGCCGCCGCCGGGGATGCCGGACATGGCCACGGAGGAGATCGTCGCAACGACGATCGCGAGCAGCGCGTCGGTCGTGGCGAAGTCCTTGCCGAACATGCCGAAGAGGAAGGCGACCTTGATGATTGCGCTCATGCCGGAGCCGTCCATGTTCATGGTGGCGCCCATGGGCAGGACAATGTCGGTCACGTCCTTGGAGATGCCGGTGTCCTCGGAGACCTCCATGTTGGTGGGGATCGTCGCGACCGAGGAGCAGGTGCCGAAGGCGACCGCCGCGGGGCGGAACAGATGCTGGAACATCACCTTCACCGCGCCCTTGCCGCCGCCGAAGCGGGCATAGAGCGGGAAGCAGAGGAACATGTAGGCGAAGGCGACAATGTAGTAGAGGATGATCGCGCGGGCATAGCTGGAGACGAAGTCGGCGCCGTGGGCGGCGACGAGCGCGGCGAAGAAGCCGAAGAAGCCGATGGGGGCGTAGAAGCTGATGAGCTTGATGACCTTCATGAGGACGTTGGTGATCTCCTCAAGCAGGGCCGCGACCTTAGTCTCGGGCCCGCCGCACATCTGCACGCCGAAGCCGAAGAAGATGCCCGCGATGATGAGCTGGAGGATGGAGCGGCGGCTCCAAAGCTCGGGGAAGTCGGCCTTGGTGAAGAAGCCGACGATCATGGCGCCCGCGCTCATAGGCTCGGAGGCGCCCGGCTCAAAGGCCGGCTCGCCGGTGTAGACCGGGACAAAGCGCACGATAACATACATGATGACCGAGGCGATGATCGTGGTGCACATGAAGGTGATGACCGTCGTGCCCATCAGCTTGCCGGCGCGCTTGGCGCTTTTCATGTTCGCGATGGACGAGGAGATGGAGAAGAAGACCATCGGGACGACCACGCAGAACATCATGTTGATGAAGAGCGTGCCGAGCGGCTCGAGCGCAGAGGCGCCGGGCCACGCAACCCCGACGCCTGTGCCGAGGACGATGCCGAGGATCATGGTGAAGAAGAACCAGTTGTTCTTCAGGAAGTTGTTGGGCTTCATGGATCTTGCCTCCCTGTCAAAGTTTCTGCATTACATTATATCGAAATATTTTACACCGTAAATTGCATTTTCTGCTTGAAAGTTTGCAAAAAGTGCTGTATGCTTCTTTTGGATAAAGCGTAAAAGTGCGGGAGGTGGGTTCATGGAGGAAAAGCGGTCCTTTCAGCGGACGGGATATCTGAACGAGGCCTGCCATTATTTCCATCTGAAAGACACCGCCGGGCAGGAGGGCAGTTATCACTTCCACGAGTTTGACAAGATCGTGCTGCTGCTTTCAGGCAAGGTGGACTACGTGGTGGAGGATGTGCGCTATACACTCAAGCCCGGGTCGGTGCTGCTGGTGCGCCATCACGCGATCCACCGCGCGATCATCGACGTTTCCGAGCCCTATGAGCGCATCATCCTCTATCTCGACACCCCCTATTTTGAGCGCGCCCTGCCCTCTGCGGGACTGTCCGACTGTTTCAAGCGCGCCGACAGCACGAGCCGCTGCCTGCTGCTGCCGGACGAGGAGCAGCACCGGGAGATCACCGCCCTGCTGCAGGCCTGCGAGGAGGCACAGCGGGACGCCCGCTACGGCGCCGAGGCCATGCGCGACACGCTCATCATGCAGCTTCTCATCGTCATCAACCGTCTCTCCGCCGACACGGGCGACACCGCCGCCGCGACCGACAAGCCCTACGACGAGAAGATCCGCCTCGCCCTCTCCATCATCAACGAGAACCTCGCGGGCGATCTCTCCGTCGACGCGCTGGCGGAGCGGGTCTACCTCAGCCGTTATCACTTCATGCGGCTCTTCAAGAGCCAGACCGGCAGCACCGTGCATGCCTATGTGCGGCAAAAGCGGCTGCTCTGCGCCGCGCGGCTCATCCGCGAGGGCGTGCCCGTGCAGCAGGCCGCGGTCGAGTGCGGCTTCAACGACTACTCGGTGTTCCACCGGGCCTTTCGCGAGAGTTTCGGCTTTCGTCCGGGCGAGCTGAAAAAATAGGCTTCTCCGTATTCTACGCGCGGCGAGGCGCGGATATGCGGGAAAAAGGAAAGCACGAAAGGATCGTCCTGCGATCCCTTTCGTGCTTTCCTGCGGTCATAGGCCCGGGGACTCGCCGGACGGCTCATCACGGGGCTGCACCCCCAGCTGGCGTTCTGTTCCCGATTGCAAGCAGACATAAAGGATGATATAATGATAAAGAATACGGTCACGTGCAAAGGAGAGATCCGCATAACGATTTGGACGGGCTATACGCGCGGGGTCAATCTGGGCGGCTGGCTGTCCCAGTGCCCGCACACGCGGGAGCGCTATGAGACCTTTATCGGCGAAGAGGATATCCACAGGATCCGGGACTGGGGGCTCGACCACATCCGCGTCCCGGTGGACTATGAGCTCGTCGAGGATGCGCAGGGCGCCCGGCGGGAGGAGGGCTTCGCCTATATCCAGCGGGCGATCGACTGGAGCCGGGACTGCGGGCTCAACATGATCCTCGACCTGCACAAAACCTGCGGCTTTTCCTTCGACGCCGGGGAGCACGAGTGCGGCTTCTTTGAGGACGCGGCGCTGCAAGAGCGCTTCTACCGGCTTTGGGAGGAGTTTGCACGGCGCTTCGGGCGTTATGCCGACACGCTCTCCTTCGAGCTGCTCAATGAGGTGACGGAGCAGCGCTACTGTGCCGCCTGGAACCGTATCGCCGCGGCGTGCATCGCGCGCATCCGCGCCATTGCGCCGACGGTGAAGATCCTCGTCGGCGGCTACTGGAACAACAGCATCGAGGCGCTGCCGGATCTCCTGTCGCCGCCGGACGGAAATATCGTCTATACCTTCCACTGCTACGAGCCGCTGATCTTCACCCATCAGGGCGCCTACTGGATCCCCGGGATGGACCTGGATTTCCGCCTCTCTGCGGATACGAGCTACGGGGAGATGGAAGCCTGCTCGCGCCGGGAACTGAAGCACTGGCACGCCTCCTTCGACGGGCTCGACCCGGCGGGGCGGCTTGACGCGGAATACTTCGCGGAGCGCTTCGCCGAAGCCGTGCGTGTGGCCGGAGAGCGGGGAGCGGGGCTCTACTGCGGCGAGTACGGCGTGATCGACCGCGCCGCGCCGGAGGATCAGCTGCGCTGGTATGCCTGTATCCACGAGGCCTTTGAACGCTGCGGGATCGGCCGTGCGGCCTGGAGCTACCGGGCCATGGACTTCGGTCTGGCCGACAAGCGGCTGGACGGTGTGCGCGAGCGGCTGCTGGCGCTGCTGTAAGGAGGGAAGCATGGAACTGGAGTTTCGGGAAACGGAGACAAAGCACTTCGTCGAGAACAGGTGGATCGACCTGCGTGAGGTGTATTACACCATGCCCGACGGGACGCTCAGCCCGCCCTACTACACCTACAGCCGGAAAAACTATGTCGTCATCGTTGCGACTGATGAGCAGGGGCGTTATCTCTGCGTGCGGCAGTTCCGTCCCGGGCTCGGCAAGGTCACAACGGAGTTCCCGGCCGGCGGCATCGACCGCCCCGGCGGAAAACAGTACGGCCCGGACGGCAGCGAGCAGGAGGACCCGCTCCTCGCCGCCAGACGCGAGCTCACGGAGGAGACCGGCTACGTCTCCGACGACTGGGAGGCGCTGATCACCGTCCCGTCGCAGGCGACGATGGCCGACAACTGGGCCTGGGTCTACCGCGCCCGGAACTGCCGCCCCGCCGGACGGCAGCACCTGGACGACACGGAATTCCTGAATGTCCTCGCACTCACGCCCGCCGAGCTCGAGGAGCGTATCCGCAGCGGCGGCTTCGAGCAGGCCGTGCACATCATGGCCTGGGCACTGGATAAACTGAAAACCGATCTATAAACGGAGGTCACTATGAACAAGCATCTGGACATCGCACCCGAGGTCGCACAGGCTCTGCGTGACGGCCGACCCGTCGTGGCGCTCGAGAGCACCATCATTTCCCATGGCATGCCCTATCCCAAAAACGTCGAGACCGCGCTGCTGGTCGAGCAGACCATACGCGAAAACGGCGCCGTACCGGCCACCATCGCCGTGATCGGCGGCCGCCTCAAGGCGGGCCTGAGCCGGGAGGAGATCGAATACCTCGGCAAGACCGGGCGGGGCGTGGCCAAGGCCAGCCGCCGCGATCTGCCCGCGCTCGTCGCCCGGGGAGCCGACGGTGCCACCACCGTCGCCACCACGATGATCATCGCCTCCCTCGCCGGCATCCGCATTTTCGCCACCGGCGGCATCGGCGGCGTGCACCGCGGCGCCGAGACCACCATGGATATCTCCGCCGACCTTGAGGAGCTCGCGCAGACGCCGGTGATGGTCGTGTGCGCCGGGGCCAAGTCCATCCTCGATCTCGGCCTCACGCTCGAGTATCTCGAGACCAAGGGCGTGCCCGTGATCGGCTACGGCACGGAGGAGCTTCCCGCCTTCTACACCCGCCGCTCCGGCTTCGGCGTGGACTACCGCGTGGACAGCCCGGCGGAGCTCGCTGCCATGTTCCGCGCCCAGCGCGAGCTGGACTACAAAGGCGGCATGCTGGTCACAAACCCCATCCCCGAGGAATACGCCATGGACAAGGCCGTGATCGACGCGGCCATTGAGCAGGCGCTGGCTGCGGCCGACGCGGCGGGTATCCACGGCAAAGAGACCACGCCCTTCCTGCTCGCGAAGGTGGTTGAGCTCACGGGCGGGGAGAGCCTGGAGTCAAACATCCAGCTCGTGCTGAACAACGCCCGCCTCGCCGCCCGCACCGCGGCGGAGCTGAGCCGGTGAACGTGCCGTTTCCCGCTTGAAAAACGGCATGGGATATGCCACAATAGATATAACTGAACCCAACATAAATCGAGAAGGAGGCACGCCTATGTCCCAGCGAATCTATCCATCCTGCCATATCCTGGAGATGTTCATGCCCTATCTGCGTGACGAGAAGCGCCTGATCGACGTGCTGGAGAAGGTCGCCGCCAAGGACTTTTACCGCCATGTGGAGCTGCCCACCTTCGCCGACGCGGAGAACCGCCGCACGGTGCGCCGCCTGCTGGAGGAGCATCACCTCGCCGCGCTGACCTACGTCGCCCCCTATTTCAACGCCGACGGGCTCGCCCTCTGCGACCTCGATCCTGAGGTCCGTGAACTCTCGCTGAATGTCGCCAAGCGCCACGCCGAATATGCCGCGGACGCAGGCTACCGCACCTTCGGCGTGCCGAGCGGGAAAGATCCCGGACCGGAGCGCCGCACCGAGGCCATGAAGTACGAGGCCGAGGGTGTCGCCGCGATCGCGGATTTCTGCGGGCGGCTCGGCATGTATGTGACGCTTGAGCCACTGGACCGTTACACCTCCAAAAAGGCCCTGGTCGGGCCGATGCCCGAGGTGGTCGAGTGGTTCCGTCCCATCCACGAGGCGCATCCCAACGCCTTCCTGCACTGGGACAGCGCGCATGAAGCTCTGGGCTACATCGATCTGATGTACTCCCTCGAGTGCTGCGCGCCCTTTATGAGTCAGATCCATCTCTGTGACTGCATCACCGATCCGGCTCACCCCTGCTTCGGGGATCTGCATATGGACTGCGCCCACGGCCCCGATTGGACGACCGAAGGCTTCCTGACGCCGGAGGTCGGCGCACAGATCCTGAAAAAGGCCGCCTCCTTCGACACGCCTGTCGGCAAGGACTTCGTCTGGGCCTCGGTGGAGATCCTCGGCCACAAGGGCAACGACCTCTGGCACAAAGAGGAGCTGGCCCGTCATTTTCTGACCAAATGCTTCGAGCTCGCCGGGCTCGAGCTGTGAGGAGCTGCCATGCATTATTTTATCGGACTGGATAACGGCGGCACGACCACCAAGGCCGCTCTCTTCGACGCAAAGGGCCGGGAGCTGGGCAAGGCGCTGGTCGCCACGCGCTCCATCACACCCATGCCCGGCTTTGTCGAGCGGGACATGGAGGAGATGTGGGAAGCCAACTGCGCTGTACTGCGCGATGTGCTGAAAAAGACCGGCGTCGACCCCGCCGATGTCGCGGGTGTGGGCATCACCGGCCACGGCAAAGGCCTCTACCTCTGGGGGAAAGACGACCGGCCCGCGCGCAACGGCATCATCTCCACGGACAACCGCGCCTACGCCTATCCCCTGCGCTGGGCCTCCGACGGGACGGAGGAAAAGGTTTTCGCCCTCTCCGCCCAGCACATCCTGGCCTGCCAGCCGCCCGCTCTGCTCGCCTGGCTGCGGGACAACGAGCCGGAGAGCTATCACAACATCCGCTGGGTCTTCGAGTGCAAGGACTATGTGCGCTTCCGCCTGACGGGTAAGGCGCAGGCCGAGCTCACCGATTACTCCGGCGCGAATCTTCTGAATCTGCATACGCGCGCCTATGACCCGGCGCTGCTGGCGCTCTTCGGGCTGGAAGAGATCGCAGACGCGCTCCCGCCCCTCTGTCTCGGCGCGGATCTCTGCGGCGGTGTGACAGAGGAGGCCGCGGCGTGCTGCGGGCTGCTGCCCGGTACGCCGGTCATCGGCGGCATGTTCGACATCAACGCCTGCGCGATCGCCGCCGGCGTCACGGATCCCGACATGCTGTGCATGATCGCGGGCACCTGGTCCATCAACGAGTATATCCGCCGCGAGCCGGTGACGGACGGAACGGTGCTGATGAATTCCCTCTTCTGCCTGCCGGAGTATTACCTGATCGAGGAATCCTCCCCGACCTCCGCCGGCAACAACGAATGGTTCGTGCGCACGCTCCTGCCCGAGCTGCGCCAGCAGGCTGAGGCACAGGGGACGAGCATCTACGAGATTCTCAACGAATGGGTGGGCAGCATCCCGCCGGAGGAATTTGTGCCGGTGTTCCTGCCTTTCGTCATGGGTTCGAATGTTCATCCCAACGCGCGGGGCAGTTTCGTCGGCCTTTCGCTGAGCTGCGGGCGCGAGCAGCTCGCCCGCGCGGTCTACGAGGGGATCGCTTTCGGCCACCGCTGGCATCTCGAAAAGCTGCTGCGGACGCGGGAAGCGCCTCCCCGCTGCATCCGGCTGGCCGGCGGCGCCGCCCGCTCGGCAGTCTGGGCGCAGATGTTCGCGGACATCATGAAGCTCCCGGTCGAGACCGTCGCCGCCGGAGAGACCGGCGCGCTGGGCTGTGCGATCACCGCCGCCGTCGCCACCGGGGAGTATCCCGACCTGGATACCGCCGTCGCCGCGATGACCGGGGTGGCGCACCGCTACGAGCCGAATACGGCCGTGACCGGGATCTACGACCGGAAATACCGCCTGTACCGGCGTACGCTGGAGCAGCTTGACGGGCTCTGGGACGACCTGCAGGCGCTGATCGAGGAGGGCACATGAGACCGTACGAGATAGGCTTATACGAAAAGGCCATGCCCGAGCTGAGCTGGCCGGAAAAGCTCGCGGCCGCGAAGGAGGCGGGCTACGACTTCGTGGAAATCAGCATCGACGCGAGCGAGGAGAAGATCGGCCGGGTCTATATGGACCGCGCCGAACGGCAGGCGCTGCGCGATCTCCTCTGGGAAACCGGGATGCCGCTGCGCACGATGAATGTGAGCGCCCTGACGAAGTACGCCCTCGGTGACGAGGACGACGCGATCCGGGAGCGCGGGCGGGATATCGCGCGCCGCGCGCTGGCGCTGGCGGCGGATCTCGGCGTGCGCGTCGTGATGTTCCCCGGCTACGACGTGTATTTCGGGACCTCCACACCGGAGACCGTGCGCCGCTTCACCGAGGCGATCGACGAGCTCAAGCTCCTCGCCGCGCAGTACGGCACGCCCATCGGCTTCGAGACGATGGAGAACGCCTTTATGAACACGGTGGAGAAGGGCATGCGCTGGGTCGAGACCTTCGCCTCCCCCTACGTGCAGCTCTACCCCGATATCGGCAACACCACCAACGCCGCCGTCGAGTACGGGAGCGATCCTGTGGCCGATCTCCGGCTGGGCCGCGGCCACATCCTCGCCTTCCACCTCAAGGAGACCCGGCCCGGCGTCTTCCGCGAGATCCCCTACGGCGAGGGCCATGTTGACTTCCCTGCCGCCATTGAGGCGGTCTGGGGTCTGGGCGTGCGCCGGTTCGTGACCGAGTTCTGGTACGACAAGACGCTCCCCGATTGGAAAGCCGAGCTTATCAAGGCGCGCACGCGCTTTACCGACATGCTGGATACGATGCCCTGAACAGCCGCAAAAACGCCGCACGATCACAAACGATCGTGCGGCGTTTTCTTTTGTTGTTGTTTTTTAATATCAGAGATGCTCGAAGCCGTCCTCTGCAATTTCCTGCTTCTCTTCCTTCGGCTCGGCAGCCTGCTGCATGTTGCAGATCAGCACCCAGTTGTAGAAGAGGAACATGAGTGCCGAGGAGAAGAGGATGAGGTGCATGCCCATATACCGCTCATCCGCGAGGGAGAGGAGACAGAGCATACCGGCGAACATGATGTCAAAGAGGCAGCGCCAGGGCTTGGGCGCGTTGAAGGGAAAGCCCGCGATGCGGAAAAAGCCGATCATCGCCATGATGACGGTCCCGACCTCCACCACGTAGGCCCAGATCACGCTGTTGATGGAGTTGGCCCGATAGCAGTACACCAGCCAGGTCGCATAGAGGAAGATCGGCACGAAGGCGAGCAGGCAGAGCAGGTTGGGCTTGGCGTCCTCCCGGTTGGCCAGCGTCGTCAGCGCCGTGAAGCTCACGCCCGCGAGGATCGCCACGATCGACAGGACTCGAAGCATCCCCGCATATTTGTCGAGCTCCGAGGTCATCAGCAGCACGAGCCCGCCGACGGACATCAGGCCCCCGATGACCCAGCGCAGCAGACTGTACAGCCTTCCCTCGTTGTGAAAGGCCGCGTGAAAGCTCTCCGGCACGACGAGCTTCTGCTTGTCGTAGCGCTTTACGAAATGCCGGAACACCAGCGCACAGATCAGGATATAGACCGGCAGTATGACGTGGAAGGCGCTGGGGTCGGCCAGCCCGTATTCGTTAAAAGCCAGCTGATCCTGCAGCCAGCGCAGAAACACGCCAAAGGCGCCCGCGCCCGCCACATAGCAGCTGATCTCCATGACTCTCTTCTGCATAATCGTTCGTTCACTTCCATAAGAATGTAGGGAAAACACAGTTTATTATTTTACTATCATTTGTTTTCCCCGTCAAGTCCGGGAGGAGGTGCACCGTGAAGAAGCGCGTCGTTCTGGCTTATGCGGCCCTGTTGCTCGCCCTGCTGCTCCCCGGCCTGCGGCCCGCGCAGTCCGATCTTCCCGACGCGGCGGAGGCCCCGTCCTCTCCGCCGGCTGCCTCTGCCGGGCAGACGATCCGGCTGCTGCGGAACGGGACGGTGTGCGAGCTGCCGCTTGAGGAATACGTCCTGGGCGTGGTCGCAGGCGAGATGCCCGCCTCTTTCGAGGTGGAGGCATTAAAGGCCCAGGCTGTCGCGGCACGGACCTACACCCTCTACTGTGCCGCCGGGCAAAAACACGCCGGGGCGGACGTCTGCGCGGATCCGGGCTGCTGCCAGGCCTGGCTCGACGACGAGCGCCTGCAGCAAAACTGGGGCGCGGCATATGACGGGAACCTCGCCCGCGTGCGCGCCGCCGCGGAGCAGACGGCGGGGGAATATCTCTGCTACGAGGGCGCACCGGTTTTTGCCGCCTTCCACGCCTCCTCCGCCGGCGCGACGGAGGCGAGCGGGGCGATCTGGAATCCCCGGCCCTATCTTGTGAGCGTCCCGAGTCCGGAGAGTGCCGAGACCGTTCCAAGCTACGTGAGCCGCCTGCGCTGCGCTCCCCTGGATTTCCGGGACACCCTGCTCGCGGCCCACCCCGAGGCCGATCTCAGCGGCGAGCCGGAGAGCTGGCTCGGCCCCGTCGAGCACGACGGGAGCGGAAGGGTCGCTTCCGTCATGCTGGGCGGCGTGCCCGTCAAGGGCACGGAGCTGCGCTCGCTTTTCTCCCTGCGCTCAACCGCCTTCACGCTCCGCTGCGACGCGGAGGGCTTCTGCTTCACGGTCACGGGCAGCGGCCACGGCGTCGGGATGAGCCAGTATGGGGCCCAGGTCATGGCGCAGAACGGCGCGGGTTACCGGGAGATCCTTGCCCACTATTACCCCGGGACAGCGCTGGTCAAATAAGAAAGCGGAACGGTTTTTCACCGTTCCGCTTTCCTTGTGTTTGCTCAGCGCTTCCGATACGTGCAGAAACAGTAGCGCACCCCGTTTTCCTCCTGCCAGTCCCCGGCCTCGCAGCTCCAGTCCTCCCGTTCGTCGAGGTTCGGGAAGTAGCTGTCGGACTCCGGCGCAAGGTCGATCTTCGTGATATGCACGACGTCGAGATACGGGAAAAACTGCCGGTAGACGCTCGCGCCGCCGATCACGAGGCAGCGGGGATGTTCCGCGGCCGCGGCCAGCGCCTCCTCCGTGCTGTGAACCACCTGCGCACCCTCGATCTCGATCGCCTGGCGCGTGATCACGATGTTGTGCCGCCCCTTGAGAGGCTTGCCGCCGGGGAAATCTCCCAGCGTGCGCCGCCCGACGATCACCGCCGCGCCGGCGGTGAGTTCGCGGAAGTGGGCCCGGTCGGCCTTCAGCACCACGCTCTGGGTGCCGTCACGCCCGATGCCCCAGTCGGCATTGACCGCCACGATCGCTTCCATGGGCGATCCCCTCAGACCGCCACCGGGATCTTCCCGGTGAAGTCGGCATACTGGTAATTCTCGATCGTGAAGCTGTCGCGGGTGAAGGCATAGAAATCCTTTACCTCCGGATCGAGCCGGAAGGTCGGCGCCGGCTTCGGTTCATGCGCGATGATCTCCTCGATGGCCGGGACGTGCCGGTCATAGATATGCGCATCCGCAATCACATGGATGAACTCGCCCGGCTCGAAGCCCGAGACCTGGGCCATCATCATCGTCAGCACCGCGTACTGCACGACGTTCCAGTTGTTCGCGGCGAGCATGTCCTGACTGCGCTGGTTCAAAATCGCGTTGAGCTTGTTCCCGGAGACGTTGAAGGTCATGGAATAGGCGCAGGGATAGAGCGCCATCTCGCTGAGATCGGCGAAGGTGTAGATATTGGTCATGATGCGGCGGGAGGCCGGGTTGTGCTTGAGGTCCCACAGCACCTTGTCCACCTGATCCATATCCCCCTCGGGGTAGTGGTGCTTCACGCCGAGCTGGTAGCCGTAGGCCTTGCCGATGGATCCGTTCTCGTCCGCCCAGGCGTCCCAGACACGGGTGCGCAGATCGTGCACGTTGTTGCTCTTCTGCTGCCAGATCCAGAGCAGCTCGTCGATCGCGCTTTTCCAATAAGTGCGGCGGATCGTCAGGATCGGGAACTCCTCCGCCAGATCATAGCGGTTCACAACGCCGAATTTCTTGACCGTGTGGGCCGGCGCGCCGTCCTCCCAGCGGGGGCGCACCTCCCGGTCCGTATCCCAGACGCCGTTTGTCAGGATGTCCCGGCAGTTCTGGATAAAGATCTCGTCTGCCTTGCTCATAGTTCGACACCTCGTTGTTTTCAGAGTTGCGTCTATTCTACCACAGGCACCCGGTCTTCGGCAAGAGAATAGGATGGAGCGGAGGTGATGCCGTGATGAGATTCGCTGTGGTCGGCGGGGACCGGCGCTCCGCCCTGCTGGCCGGGCTGCTGCTGCGGGAGGGATACCGCGTGCGGAGCTTCGCGCTTGAGAAGGCGGAGCTGCCCGCGGAGATCCCGAAGGACAGCTCCCTGCAGGCCTGTACTTACGGGGCGGACGCAGTACTCCTGCCCGTGCCGGCCGAGCGCGGTCCGCTGATCTGGGCGCCGCTGGCCGCGCAGCCGCTCCCCCTCGAGACGCTGTTTGCGTCGCTCTGGCCGGGTCAGCTGGTGCTGGGCGGGGGCTTCAGTGAGGAGAGCGCCGCACAGGCGCTGCGCGGGAAGCTCGGCCTCGCGGACCTGCTGCGCAGGCCCTCCTATGCGGCGGGAAACGCCGCGCTGACCGCCGAGGCGGCGGCCGGCCTGCTGCTGCGCGAGTGCGAACGCTCCCTGCGCGGCGGGCGGGTGCTGCTTCTGGGCTTCGGGCGGATCGGCAAGCTTCTTGCCCGCACGCTCGATGCCCTCGGCGCCCGCGTAACGGTCGCAGCGCGGAAGGAGGCCGACCGCGCGCTGGCCGCGGCGCTCGGCTTCGGCGCGCTCTCTTTCGAGGCGCTCGAAGGCGCCGTCGGGGAGGCGGACGCCGTCGTAAACACTGTCCCGGCGCGCGTTCTGAGCGATGCCGCACTCTGCTGTGTCCCGCCGGAGGCGCTGCTTTTGGAGCTCGCTTCCGCACCGGGCGGCTTCGACCGTTCACTCGCGCAGAACATCGGGCTGCATGTGGTTGCGGCCCCGGGTCTGCCGGGACGGTACAAAGCGCTCGCCGCGGCGGAGCTGATAAAGGCCGAGCTTGAAGCGATCCTGAGCGAAGAGGAGGCATGAACATGGAGAAGAAACGGATCGGGCTCGCCCTCTGCGGGTCCTACTGCAGCTATGAAAAGCTCTTCGCGGCGGCGGGGCCGCTCGCCGCGCGCTACGAGCTGATCCCCATCCTGAGCGATACAGCCGCCGAGACCGACAGCCGCTTCGGCACGGCCGCGGAACATATCCGGCGCCTCATGGCGCTCACCGGACGACCGGTCGTGACTACGATCCCGGAGGCGGAGCCGCTCGGCCCCGCCGAGCCGCTGGACGCGCTGCTCATCGCGCCCTGCACGGGCAGCACGCTCGCACGCCTCGCGCACGGGCTCAGCGACAGCAGCGTGACCATGGCCGCCAAGGCCCATCTCCGCAACGGCCGCCCTGTTGTGATCGCGCTCTCGACCAACGACGGGCTCTCCGGATCGGCGGAAAACATCGCGCGGCTTCTGAACCGCAAGCACATGTATTTTGTGCCCTTCGGGCAGGACGACCCGGTGAAAAAGCCCTTCTCCCTGCAGGCGGATTTCGGCCTGCTGGGTGACGCGCTGGAGGCCGCGCTGCGCGGCGAACAGCTCCAGCCGCTGCTGCGCCGCTGAGAAAAAACGCTCCGATTTCTCGGAGCGTTTCCTTGTTTTATTCTGTCGGTTCCTCGAGCTCGCGGACGATCACCAGATCGTTGAGAAAGCGGTCTTCGCAGGGCTGGTTCGCATACTCCCCGCCAAACAGCATCTGGGTGGAGCTTCCGCCGTCCAGGTTATAGGCGACGCGGCAGCCGAGCTCTGCCATGATCTGCGCCAGGGTCTCGAGATAGACCCCGATGGAGGCTGCGCTGCGCCCATCCACCACGACGAAGCAGTAGTGCCCGGGCTCGTAATACCCTAAAGCCGTCCGCGGATGACGGGCGCGGAGGTTATCGTCGGTGTTGAACCGGGTCGCCGGCGCCCCATCCTCCTGGAGAAGCAGGGGCCCGAACTGCCAGACCTGCCAGATCTCCCCTGTGTCGACGATCGCCTGAGCCGAATAGGTATAGGGCGGCAGGGTCTCCATACGGCCGTCCGTATAGAGGATACAGATATCCATAAGCGGCTCGGCTGCACTGATGATTTCTCCGTTGCGGGCAACAAAGCCCCAGAGCTGGTCTATCAGATGGTCGCCGTTGACCGCGGCCACCGCGCCGACGTTCCCGGCCGCCGTGCACGGGTCGAAATAGTCCTCCCCGGGCGACGCCACGACCGCTTGCAGCTGACGGATATCCGTCAGATAGATGTCCTCCACATAGTAGATGATATCCGGGTGCGCCTCTGTGTGTTCATATCTGGTCAGTGTAACAGAGAGGGTCGGGCTGCTGTAGCGGTCCTCGGTACGGACGACCTCCGGCGTGAAGTGCTCGGCGAAGCGCTCCTGCCAGGTCGGCTCGGGCGTTGGGGTCGGCGCCGGTGTCGGTTCGGGCGTGGGCTCCGGCGTCGGTTCGGACGTCGCCTCCGGGGTGGGGTCCGGCGCGGTCATTTGAACAGCCGGCCGCACGACAGCCGAAAAGCTCTCCGGGCGCAGCACCGCCAGCATGCAAAGCGCCAGGCTGATCAGTGCGATCAGGAAGGCCGCCGCCGCGAAGCCGAGCAGAAGACCGCTTTTTTTCTTTCTCTTCGGTTCCATATCCCTATAAAAAGGGGAATGGCACAGCCGAAGCCGTGCCATTCCCTGATCGATTTATCTTACAGCTGCTTCTGGGCGTTGATCTTGACGCCGGGCCCCATGGTGGAGGCGGTAACGCAGGAGCGGATATACTGGCCCTTCGCGGAGGCGGGCTTGGCCTTGACGATGGCGCCGAGCAGCGCGGTATAGTTCTCATAGAGCTTGTCCGCACCGAAGCTGACCTTGCCGATGGGGCAGTGGATGATGTTGGTCTTGTCCAGACGGTACTCGACCTTACCGGCTTTGGCTTCCTTGACAGCCTGGGTCACGTTCGGGGTGACGGTGCCGGCCTTGGGGGAGGGCATCAGGCCCTTGGGTCCGAGGATCTTACCGAGACGGCCGACGGTGCCCATCATCTTGGGGTTGGCGATAACGGTATCGAACTCAAACCAGTTCTCTTTCTGGATCTTCTCGACGTACTCCATGCCGCCGGCATAGTCGGCGCCGGCCGCGAGAGCCTCTTCCACCTGCTCGGGCGGGCAGAAGACCAGGACGCGCACGGTCTTGCCGGTGCCGTTGGGCAGCACGATGGCGCCGCGGACCTGCTGATCGGCGTGACGGCCGTCGACGCCCAGCTTCACATGCAGCTCGACGGTCTCGTCGAACTTGGCCTTGCTGGCGTTGATGACCAGCTGCAGAGCCTCCTGGGGATCATAGAGGGCCTGCTTATCGATGAGCTTTGCGCTCTCTTTATAATTTTTACCTCTAAACAATGTTGTTTCCTCCTAATAATGTGGTAAAGTGGATCATTATCCTCCCACGTTCGGGGATCAGTCGCCGACGACGACGCCCATGGAGCGGCAGGTACCGGCGATCATGCTGATGGCGGACTCGATGTCGGTGCAGTTGAGGTCGGGCATCTTCTGCTCGGCGATCTTGCGGACATCTTCCTTGCTGATGGTCGCGACCTTGTCCCTCTGGGGGACACCGGAAGCGGTCTCGATGCCGCAGGCCTTCTTGATCAGAAGGGCGGCAGGAGGAGTCTTGGTGACGAAGGTGAAGCTGCGGTCGGAGTACACGGTGATGACCACGGGGATCATCATGCCCATGTCGCCCTTGGTGCGCTCGTTGAAGTCCTTGGTGAACTGACCGATGTTGACGCCGTACTGGCCCAGAGCGGGGCCGACGGGGGGAGCCGGAGTCGCTTTGCCGGCAGGGACCTGGAATCTGACGTATCCAACTACTTTCTGTGCCATTGGGAAAGCACCTCTTTCTTCAATTATTCTTTGATGACCTCGACCTGATCGAGCTCCAGATCCACCGGAGTCTCGCGGCCGAACATGGAGACCACGACGCTGACGCTGTTCTTATCCACGTCCAGCGCCTCGACTGTGCCGATAAAGCCGGACAGCGGGCCGTCCACGACCTTGACGGAATCGCCCACCGCGTAGCCGACAACGACCTCCCGGTGCTCGACGCCCAGATCAAGGATCTCCTGCTCCGTCAGGGGGATGGCCTTGCCATCGGAACCGACGAAGCCGGTCGCTCCGCGGACGTTGTGGACCAAGTGCCAGCTCTCGTCCGTAAGGACCATCTTGACCAGCACGTACCCGGGGAACACTTTGCGCTCCACGGTCTTCTCCCCGTTGTCGGTGATCTCCGTCACCGTCTCCATCGGGATGTTGACCTCCCGGATCAGATCCGTCATCCTGCGGTTTTCCGCGGCCTTCATAACAGCGGCCGCCACTGCGTTTTCATACCCGGAATAGGTATGAACCACGTACCATTTTGCTTCTTCAGCCATGCCGCCTTACCCGAGCAGAGTGAAGAGGGCACGGACCAGCATCTGAGCCAGCTCGTCAAAGCCCCAGAGCACGACGGCGGACGCCAGCATGACGCCCACGGAGATGGCGGTGTTGTTGAAAAGGGTCTTGCCGTTGGGCCAGATGACCTTTTTCAGCTCGCTCTTCATCTCGCGAAACCACTTGGCCACGCGCTGGAAAAAGCCGGGCTTGGTGTCGTCCTTCTTGACGGCGGTGACGGCCTTGGCCGGAGCTGTGTTGGTTTTCTTTTCTTCAGCCATTTTCACGCGTCCTTTCCGAACTCACTTGGTTTCTACGTGCTTGGTGTGCTTGCGGCAGAAGGGGCAATACTTGCTCCGCTCCAAACGGTCAGAGGTATTCTTTTTGTTCTTGACCGTGTTGTAGTTTCTCTGCTTGCATTCATCGCATCTGAGTGTGATCTTAACTCTTGCGCCTGCAGCCATTCTTTCGGCACCTCCTATTTTATTTACCCGCCGCGTAGGCGGGCATTGCCTCCCTGTATGGGAAAAGCGCTCTCCCGTGCGAAAAATGCGCACAAAAAGAAGACCTCTCATCCGACAGGTAATGCAGATTATAGCACAGCCTGCGGGGGAGGTCAATCTTTTTTTGCGGGAAATTCAGGTTTTTTTAAGCCTTATCCGATGCACTGGTACGAGAGGATCGCGCCGGCGGCCTTGCCGACCTCTTTCTTCGTGCGGTATTTCTTCGGAAAGGCGCTGATGAGCACGGAGAGCTTGGAATAGCCGTAGGTGCGCGCATCGAAATCGGGCTTGGCGCGCTTGAGGAACTGGCCGGCGGAACTGACATAGGCGTAGCCGTCCTCGTCCTGGAATTTGTCCCAGGCCGTGCGCAGCAGCTGGTGAATCTCATTGATGTCCTCCGCCTTGGCCACAGCCTCTTCTTCGGCTTTGCTCTTTCTGGTCTTTTTGCCCTTGCCGGACTTCGGCTCCGTTTTGGTCTTGGACGGGGCGGGAGCGGCAGCGACGGGCGCCGGCACGCCGAGGTTCTCCAGGTAGATGAACTCGTCGCAGCTTTTGCGGAAGGCCTCGGGCGTTTTCTTCTCCCCGACGCCCACCACGTACACACCCTGCTCGCGCAGATGAATGGCGAGGGGCGTATAGTCGCTGTCGCTCGCGACGATGACGAAGGCGTCATAGATCTCGCGGTGCAGCAGCTCGATCGTGTCGATCACGAGAGCCATGTCGGTCGCGTTTTTGCCGGAGACGTAGTCGAACTGCTGCTCGGGCTTGATGGCGAGACGTTTGATTTCGCTCTCCCAGCGCTTGAGCGCGTCCTTCTTCCAGTTGCCGTAGGCGCGCTTGACCACGATGCGGCCGAGCGTGTTGAGCTCCTGGATCACCAGCTCGAGCTTGGCCAGCTGCGTGTTGTCCGCGTCGATCAGCATGGCGATCTTTTGCAGATTTTCCATAGATATCCTTTACTTCAAGTCATAGATTCGCGTGAACTTCTCCTCCAGATAATCGAGATAGTAGTTCACATTCAGGCTCTCGCCCGTGATCGCGCGGATCCACTCGTCCGGCGTCGAGAGCGAGGCGATGGAGAAGACGTGCTCGATGAGCCAGTCGCGGATGGCGGTGAGCCGTCCCTCCCGGATGGCGGAGAAAACGTCGAAGTCCTTCTCCATGGTGCGCAGGATCTGCACGCCGTAGGCGTTGCCCAGCGCGTAAGAGGGGAAATAACCGAAGGCGTAACCGCACCAGTGCACGTCCTGCAGGCAGCCCTGCCGGTCGTCCGGCACCTCGACACCGAGGTATTCCCGATACTTCGCGTTCCACAGCGCCGGGATCTCGTCCACGCCGATCTCCCCGTTCATAAAGGCCTTTTCGAGCTCATAGCGCACGAGGATGTGCAGGCAGTAGCTCAGCTCGTCCGCCTCCGTGCGGATAAGGCTCGGGCGCGCGACGTTGACGGCCTCATAGAGTTCCCGTTCGCTGATGTCGTCGAAGACACCGCCCGCGAGCTCCCGGAGTTTTGGCATGACGCAGGCGATGAATTCCTCGCTGCGTCCCACGAGGTTCTCGTAAAAGCGGGAGATCGTCTCGTGCATGGCATTGGACATGCGGTTGTCGCAGTGATTGCGGTACAGCTCCTCCGGCTCGTTCTGCATGAAGAGCGCGTGGCCGCCCTCGTGCAGGGTGGTGAAGACGTTGGAGATGAAGCTGTCCTCGTGATAGTGCGTGGTGACGCGCACATCGTGCGGGCCGAAGTTGTCGGTGAAGGGGTGCTCGGTCGTCATCAGCACAAGCGCGCTTTTGCGCAGGCCCTCCAGTTCCAGCAGATAGCGGGACATGGCCTCCTGCCGCGGGATGGGGACCGGCCGGGTCATGAAGTCCTCCCGGATGGGTTTGCCCTCGAGCTGGATGCGGCGCAGCAGCGGAACGATCCGCTCCCGAAGCGCGGTGAAGAAAGCGTCGAGCTGCTCGATGCTCCCACCCTTTTCCAGATCGTCCAGGCAGGTGTCGTAATAGCTGCCCTTTTTCTCGTCGCGCAGGTCGATGGCTTTGCGGTTATACGCGATGAGCTGCTTGAGCGAGTCGCGGAACAGCGAGAAATCCGAGTTCTTTTTGGCCTTCAGCCAGTCGCCGTAGGCGCGGTTGGCCACGCGCTCCATCTCGTAGTTGAAGTCCGCAGAGATGTTTTTGATGCGCGCATAGTCGTCATACAGATGCTCCACGGCCTTCCGCTGCACCGCCGTAAGGCCCTCGCCGTCGGCGTGCAGCTCCGTCACGAGCTGCTCGAAGCGTTCGGCATGCGTGAGGGTATAGAGGTGCTTGCCGAGGATGCTCATATCCTCGCCGGCCTGCTCGATCCCCTCCTCCGGGGCGCTGCATTCCATATCGAACTGGACCTTGCCGATACAGCGGCTGTAAGCCTCGATCTCATCCAGGCGCTCAAAAAGCTCCCGCAGTTTTTCTTCGTTCGTCATCATCCGCTCTCCTTAACCCGAAAAATGTCGGCAGAGGTGCCGCACGCAGCACTTCTCGCACAATGGCCTGCGCGCGTCGCAGACCGCGCGCCCGTGCAGGACCAGGCAATGGCAGAAGTCGTTGGAGCTCTCCGGCGGGAGCAGCCGCCTGAGCTCCGTCTCGATCTTCACCGGGTCCTTCAGATCGTCCACCACACCCATCCGGTTCATCAGACGGATGCAGTGCGTGTCCACTACCGTTGAGCCGGGCACGTGGAACACGTCCCCCAAAATGAGGTTCGCCGTCTTACGGCCCACGCCGGGGAGCGCCGTGAGCTCCTCCATCGTTGCGGGGACCTGCCCGCCGTGCTTTTCCAGCAGCACACGCGCACAGTTGACGATGTCCCGCGCCTTGGCGCGGTAAAAACCGCAGGAGTGCACATAGCGCTCGACCTCCTCCACGTCGGCCTCCGCGAAGGCCTCCAGCGTCGGAAAGCGCTCATAGAGCGCGGGGGTCACCATGTTCACGCGCTCATCAGTGCATTGGGCCGAGAGGCGCACGGCGAAGAGCAGTTCGTGCGGTTTTTCGTACTGCAGCGAGCATTTCTCGTCCGGGTACTCCGCCAGCAGGAGGCGGACGATCTCATTGATCTGTTCCTGGCTGCGCATCTCTTTCCCTCCTCAAAAAACGGCAGGCTCAGTATACTCCGAGCCCGCCGCTTCGTCAAACCGGATTTTCAGCGCGTGACGTTGATGGAGCCGCCGCATTCGATCACAGGCAGCATCTGCCGCCCGTTCGGACCGCCCATCTCGCCATTGAACTGCCATTCCACCTGCAGCGCCAGTACCTTGGAGCTGTTGGCAGGCAGCTGGACGGTGAAGCTGGTCGTACCGAGGGCATGGACCGCCTGCTCGCCGCCGTCATAGGTGATGGACGGGGGATCCAGCGAGACATACTGGCCGTCCAGGCTGATGTTCAGCGAGCGCGGGAACGCGGCGTAGTGCAGCGCGAAGGACGTCGCCGAGACCGAGACCGTGACCGTTACGCGGTCCACGTCAAGCACTTCAACGCTCCAGTCCGCCGTGATGTTCAGCCAGCTGTTGGTCTGCGAGCTGAAGGAGCCGCTGGCCAGCGTCGTCGACACCGGGACCGTAGTCGGCGCCGTGGTGGGCAGCGGGGTCGGAGCCGGCGGCAGCGTCGGGACCGGGGTCGGGGCAGGCGTCGGCGCGATCGTCGCCGCCGGGGTCGGGGCAGGCGTCGGCTCGGTGCTTGGAATCAGATAGGGCGTGGTATTGGCGTCAGCCGGGACGATATTGACCGCCTCGGCGCCGGCATCGCTTGCGGGCGTAGGGCTCGGCTCAGGCGCGCGGATGCGGTCCAGGCCGGAGAGGACCGTGAACACGATCGCCGCGATGAGAATGAAAGTCAGAATGAATAAAACGGCTGTGAATTTCCCTTTCATGGCAGAAAGCTCCTTTCCGCGTATTTCTGTGTAATCTCGCAAAGGCAGAGCCATTATAGCGCGTCCGCGCAAAAATGTCTATGAAAAGTGCAAATCTTTTAGAAAGCGCAGCGGCTGCCCCGGCATATTGGGCATTGACAGCGCTCCTTTCGACACGGTATACTTGATATCACACTAAGCGAGGAGGCATACGCATGCAGCTTTTGGAAGAGCGTATCCGCCGCGACGGCCAGATCCGACCGGGCGGCATTCTGAAAGTCGACAGTTTTCTCAATCATCAGATCGATACCGCCCTGCTCTTTGAGATGGCCAAGGAACTCCACCGGCTGTTCGGGGACGCGGGCGTGAACAAGATCCTGACCATCGAGGCCTCGGGCATCGCGCTGGCCTCGCTGACGGCCAACCTTTTCTCCGTCCCGCTGGTCTTCGCCAAAAAGAGCAAGAGCCGGAACATCTCTGACGAGGTCTACGCGGTGGAGGTCCCCTCCTTTACCCACGGCAACACCAACACGGTCGTGGTGTCACGGGAGTATCTGCACGCCAGGGACCGCGTGCTCCTGATCGACGATTTCCTCGCGACGGGCGCGGCACTGGTCGGGCTCAAGGCACTGGTGGAAATGGCGGGCGGCACGGTCGTGGGCGCCGGGATCGCGGTGGAGAAGGCTTTTCAGGGCGGCGGGGACAAGCTGCGCGCCGAAGGGATGCGCATCGAGTCGCTGGCCCGGATCGCCTCCATGACCGACGAGGGCGAGATCACGTTCTGCTGAAATCGGCCGGGCGCTTTCCTGGATTTGGAAAGCGCCCGGTTTTTATGCAGATTGTACAAGTTTGTGCGTCTAAAAATGTCGAAATCTCCGAATTTTGGGCTTGACTTTTAAGCGGCTAACTGCTACTATTTTATCGTAAATTCAACACTTTTTCGATATAAGCAAATGATATGGATTTGACGTCTCTACCCGGACACCGTAAATGACCGGACTATCGAAGAAAAATACCAGAGCTGATTCCTTCGGGTATCGGGGTCTCTGTTTTTCTTTGGGGAGGGACATCTGTCCGCTCTCCGTTTTTGTTTGCCCTTTTCCGCAATAGCGGTTTAGGTGTGCCGGGAGGGGCTTCGGCCCCTCTCCAGCACTGATACACATCCACTATACTTTTATTAAGGAGAAGAACACATGAAAAAGCTCATCGCGCTGATGCTCGCTGTTGTCATGGTCGTGGCTCTGGGCGCTGTCGCTCCCGCTGCCTCCGCCGAGACCACTGTCAAGGCCGGCTTCATTTTCCTGCATGACGAGAACTCCACCTATGACCTGAACTTCATCAACGCCGCCAAGGAAGCCTGCGAGAAGCTGGGCGTCGAGTATCTGCTCAAGACCGGCATCCCCGAGGGCCAGGAGTGCTATGACGCCGCCGCCGAGCTGGTCGACGAGGGCTGCAACTTCATCTTTGCCGACTCCTTCGGTCACGAGCCCTTCCTGATCCAGGCCGCCAAGGAATTCCCCGAGGTCGAGTTCTGCCACGCCACCGGCACCCAGGCTCATACCGTTGGTCTTGCCAACTATCACAACGCTTTCGCCTCCATCTATGAGGGCCGTTTCCTCGGCGGTGTCGCCGCGGGTCTCAAGCTCAACGAGATGATCGAGAGCGGCGCGATCACCGAGGATCAGGCGAAGGTCGGCTATGTCGGCGCCTTCCCCTATGCCGAGGTCGTCTCCGGCTTCACCTCCTTCTTCCTGGGCGTCCGCTACATCTGCCCCGCCGCCACCATGGAAGTGACCTTCACCAACTCCTGGTATGACCCGACCCTTGAGAAAGAGGGCGCCATCAAGCTCATCTCCAACGGCTGCGTCCTGATCTCCGAGCATGCCGACTCCATGGGCGCTCCCACCGAGTGCGAGTCCAACAACATCCCCTTCGTGTTCTACAACGGCTCCGCCGCTGACGCCTGCCCCAACACCTTCATCGTTGCCTCCCGCATCAACTGGGCTCCTTACATGGAGTTCGCCATGACCTGCGTCGCCAACGGTGAGACCATCCCCGCCGACTGGACCGGCACCCTCGCCACCGACTCCGTCCTGATGACCGAGATCAACGAGCAGGCTGCCGCTGCCGGCACCGCCGAGAAGCTTGAGGAAGTCAAGGCCGCTCTCGCCTCTGGCGATCTGAAGGTCTTCGACACCGCCACCTTCACCGTGGACGGCGAGACCCTGACCGAGTACCTGGCCGACGTGGACGATATGGGCGACTTTGTTCCCGAGACCAACGTCATCGCCGACGGCTACTTCCATGAGTCCGAGTATCGCAGCGCTCCTTACTTCGATCTGTTCATCGACGGCATCACCAACATCGACGCCTGAGTTAGAATCTCTCTGTGCACTCCCGCTTCGGCGGGAGTGCACAGCCCATGCTGCAAAGGGCAGCGCAGTGACGTTCCCGCCGCCGCGCTGCCCTTTGCAGCATTCTCAGCTTTAATTAAGGAGGACAACGGCCTTGGACAACAAAACGCCCGCTGTCAAAATGCGAAACATCACCAAGACCTTCGGGCCCGTCGTGGCCAACGACAAGGTCTGGCTGGACATCTACCGGGGCGAGATCCTGGCCCTGCTGGGCGAGAACGGCTCCGGCAAGACCACGCTCATGAATATGCTCTCCGGCATCTATTTCCCGGACGAGGGCGAGATCAGCATCGACGGGAAGGACGTCGTGATCCGCTCCCCGAAGGATGCCTTTGATCTCGGCATCGGCATGATCCACCAGCACTTCAAGCTGGTCGACGTGCTGACCGCCGCGGAGAACATCGTGCTCGGCCTGCCCGGGAAGCTTGATCTGAAGGAGGCCGCGAAAAAGATCCGCGAGATCTGCAACGCCTACGGCTTCGACGTCGATCCCAACCAGAAGATCTACGACATGTCCGTCTCCCAGAAGCAGACGGTCGAAATCGTGAAGGTTCTCTACCGCGGCGCGGATATCCTGATCCTGGACGAGCCGACGGCCGTGCTGACCCCGCAGGAGACCGACAAGCTCTTCGCCGTGCTGCGCAACATGCGCGACGACAACAAGGCCATCGTCATCATCACGCACAAAATGCACGAGGTCGAGGCGCTCTCCGACCGCGTGGCTGTGCTGCGCCACGGGCAGTTCATCGGCGATATGCCGACGAAGACCACCAACGCGCAGGAAATGACCAACATGATGGTCGGCCACGCCGTAACGCTGAACATCGACCGGCCCGATCCGGTCGATCCCAAGCCGCGCATCCGGGTGGAGGGCCTCACCGTGCGCAGCATCGATGGCATCCTGAAGCTCGACGATGTCTCTTTCACCGCCAACTCCGGCGAGATCCTCGGCATCGCGGGCATCTCCGGCTGCGGGCAGAAGGAGCTGCTGGAGGCTATCGCGGGTCTGCAGCCGGTCGAGAAGGGCAGCATCGAATACATCGAGGACGACGGCTCGGCCGAGCAGCTTATCGGCAAGGACCCGCTGAGCATCCAGCGTATGGGGGTCTCGCTCTCCTTTGTGCCGGAGGACCGTCTGGGCATGGGCCTCGTCGCAAACATGGACCTCGGCGACAACATGATGCTCCGCTCTTTCCGCAACGGCCACTCCGTCTTCACCGACCGCAAGACTCCTCGCCAGCTCGCGCTGGACGTGGTGGAGGAACTGGAGGTCGTGACCCCCGGCATCTCGACGCCGGTGCGCCGCCTCTCCGGCGGCAACGTCCAGAAGGTGCTCGTCGGGCGTGAGATCGCCTCGGCGCCGACCGTGCTGCTGACCGCCTATGCGGTGCGCGGGCTGGACATCAACTCGTCCTATACGATTTACGACCTGATCAACAAGCAGAAGAAAGAGGGCGTCGCCGTCATCTACGTCGGGGAGGACCTCGACGTGCTGCTGGAGCTGGCCGATCGGATCCTCGTGCTCTGCGGCGGCAAGGTCTCGGGCATCGTGCCCGGCCGCGGCGCGAAGAAGCGCGACGTCGGCATGATGATGACAAAGCTGGGAGGGAACGCGCATGAATAACAAGACCCGCACCCCGCTCTTCCATGTTTCCAAGCGCGGTCTGCTGCCCTGGTACAAGACCTGGGGCATCCGCGCCGTTGCGCTGCTGCTGGCGCTCGTCTCCTGCGGCGTCATCACCTCGCTCGTCACCGGACAGAACCCGTTCCAGGTCTACGCCGCGATCTTCAACGGCTCCTTCGGCTCCCCCCGCAAGATTTGGGTGCTGCTGCAGAACATCGCGATGCTGTTGTGCGTCTCGCTCGCCGTGACGCCCGCCTTCCGGATGCGCTGCTGGAACCTCGGCGCCGAGGGCCAGGCCCTGATCGGCGGGCTTGCCGCGGCGGCCTGCATGATCCTGCTCGCCGACAAGATGCCCAATTGGGCCGTGATCGCCTGCATGTGCCTCGCAAGCATTGCCGCCGGCGCGATCTGGGCCGGGATCCCCGCCTTTTTCAAGGCGCGCTGGAACACCAACGAGACGCTCTTCACTCTGATGATGAACTACGTCGCCACGCAGCTTGTCGCTTACTACTGCGTGGTCTGGGAATCCCCCAAGGGCTCGGGCACCATCGGTGTCATCAACCCCAACACCGAGATCGGCTGGTTCCCGCAGATCGGCAGCTACAAGTACCTGCTGAATATCCTGATCGTCGCGGCCGTGTGCCTCGCGATGTACATCTACCTCAACTATTCCAAGCACGGCTACGAGATCACCGTCGTGGGCGAGAGCGAACGCACCGCCCGCTATGTCGGGATCAAGGTCGACCGGGTCATCATCCGCACGATGCTGCTCTCCGGCGCGGTCTGCGGGCTGACCGGCCTGCTGCTCGTCGGCAGCACCAACCACACCCTGACCACCACCATCGTCGACGGGCGCGGCTTTACCGCGGTCATGGTCTCGTGGCTGGCCAAGTTCAACCCCATCTGGATGATCCTCACGAGCTTCCTGATCGTCTTTCTGGGCCGCGGCTCGGGCGAGATCGCGACCAAGTTCGGTCTGAACCGCTCCTTTGGTGACATTCTCACCGGCCTGATCCTCTTCTTCATCATCGGCAGCGAGTTCTTTATCAACTATCAGATCCATTTCCGGAAACCCGGCGGCAAGGAGGGCTGAGACGATGTTTGATTTTATTTCCTTTATTCCCCGCGCCGTCGTCCAGGGCATCCCGCTGCTGCTCGGCAGCACCGGCGAGACGCTGACCGAGAAGTCCGGCAACCTGAACCTCGGCATCCCCGGCATCATGTATGTCGGCGCGATCTCGGGCGTCATCGGCTCCTTCTTCTACGAGCAGTCTCCGAACTTCCGGCCCCTGCCCGCGATCCTGATCCCCCTCGGCTGCTGCCTGCTCGGCTCTCTGCTGATGGGCCTGCTCTACTGCTTCCTCACCGTGACGCTGCGCGCCAACCAGAACGTGACCGGCCTTGCCCTGACGACCTTCGGCGTGGGCTTCGGCAACTTCTTCGGCGGCTCGCTCATCAAGCTCTCCGGAAGTTCGCTGCCTTCCGTCATCCTCTCCGCCACGAGCAACGCCTTCCGCACCACGCTCCCCGCGGCCGAGAAGGCGGGCGTCTTCGGCAAGCTCGTGCTGTCCTACGGCTTCCTGGCCTATATCGCCGTAATCATCGCGCTCGCTGCCGCCTATGTGCTCAACCACACCCGCGTCGGTCTGCACCTGCGCGCCGTGGGCGAGAATCCCAATACCGCCGACGCCGCCGGCATCAACGTCTCGAAGTACAAATACGTCGCCACCTGTACCGGCTCCATGATCGCCGGGCTCGGCGGCCTGTATTACGTCATGGACTACGCCTCTGGCGTCTGGACCAACGACGCCTTCGGCGACCGCGGCTGGCTCGCCATCGCGCTCGTCATCTTCACGGTCTGGCGCCCCAACGTCGGCGTGCTGGCCTCCTTCCTTTTCGGTGGGCTGTATATCCTGCATATGTACATCCCCTCCGGCATGAACCTCGCCGTCAAGGAGCTCTACAAGATGCTTCCCTATGTGGTCACCATCATCGTGCTGGTGCTCTCCTCCCTGCGCAACAAGCGCGAGAATCAGCCCCCCGCCTCCCTGGGCCTGGCCTACTTCCGCGAGGAGCGATAAATCTTAATTTCTCATAAAGGCACTTGACAAATATGGTCGAACGCGTTAGACTTCAAGCAAGGTCTAACGCGTTCGACTTATTTTTTGTCGGGGAGGAACTCCTATGGAGACACCGAAGATATTTGAGAGCGAATACCGCTTCTGCTGCATCCTCTGGGAGCACGAGCCGGTGAAGAGCACGGAGCTGGTCCGGCTCTGCAAGGAAAAGCTCGGCTGGAGCAAGGCCACGACCTACACCGTCATCAAGCGCCTGTGCGAGCGCGGCGTCGTGAAGAGCGAGGACGCGGTGGTGACGGCGCTCGTCAGCAAGGAGCAGGCGCAGACCGCCGCTGTGGACGAACTCATGGAGAAGACCTTTGACGGCTCTCTTCCTGCTTTCGTCGCGGCCTTTACGCGCCGCGGGCTCAGCGCCGCCGAGGTGGAGGAGCTGCGCCGCCTGATCGACCAGTACGGGGAGGGCTGAGCATGGACGCCGTCTTTCTTGCGCTGCTGAACCGCAGCATCGCGGCTGGCTGGCTGGTGCTGGTGGTGGTCGCCTTTCGCGCGCTGCTGCCCTGGGCGCCGAAGGATATGCGCTGTCTGCTCTGGGGCTTTGTCGGCCTGCGCCTGCTGTTGCCCAGCCGTCTCAAGAGCGTGATCAGTTTTGTTCCCTCGACGCAGACCATCCCACCCGCCATCCTGCTGAGCGAGGCGCCGACGGTGCAGACCGGCTTTGCCGCCGTGGACCGGGCCGTGAATCCCGTGATCACGGAGAGCTTCGCTCCCGCAGTGGGCGATAGTGTCAACCCGCTGTATGTCTGGGTGCACGCCGGGGCGATCGTCTGGCTCTGCGGTCTCGCGGCCCTGCTGCTCTACGCCGGTATTTCCTATCTCCGGCTGCGCCGCCGCCTGGCGGAGTCTGTCCCGCTGCGGGACAATATCCGGCTCTCCGACCGCATCGCCTCGCCCTTCGTGCTGGGCCTTTTCCGGCCCCGGATCTATCTGCCCTTCGGGCTCGACGAGGAGACGACGGCCATGGTGCTCGCCCACGAGCGGGGCCATCTCTTTCGGCTGGATCACTGGTTCAAGCCCCTTGGCTTCCTGCTGCTCGCGCTGTGCTGGTTCCACCCCTTTTCCTGGCTGGCCTATGCGCTGTATTGCCGGGATCTCGAGCTCGCCTGTGACGAACACGTCCTGCGCACGCTGGGTCCGGATACTAAAAAGGCGTATTCTGCCGCCCTCCTCGCCTGCAGCGCGCCGAGCCGTCTCTTTGCTGCCTGCCCGCTCGCCTTCGGGGAGAGCGATGTCAAAACGCGCATCAAAAGCGCGCTCTCCTATAAAAAGCCGACTCTCTGGGTCCTGCTCATTTCCGTATCTGTCGTAGCCCTCATGACCACAGGTTTCCTCACCGATCCTGTCGACCGCAGCGCAGCCGCCGTCGGGGAGCCCAATACGCTTGAGAACCTGGAATGGAGTGACTTTCTCGCCGAGCTCATTCGTGTCGAGAGCGAGGAGGGCGGCTATCTCGGCATTCCCACCCCGGTCGAGAACGGGCAGAGCTTCGAGGGGCCCTACACCTATCTCGGTTACGCATGCCGCTATGATGCGCCGCTCCTCCGTCTCCCCGGCGCAGACGCGGTCATGCGGGACAGCGGCTATGTCTTCATCTGGGATGACGGCGAGCGTCTCCGCCTCAAGGAGCTCTGGTACGACGAGGAAGAGCGCGAGGCGCTGGTCGTGCGCTGGAGCCCCGGCGTGTACGACCCCGATCCCGCCTACGGCGAGGGCGGGCTGAGCTATCCGGAGTACAGCTGGTCGCACGGCACGCTCGATTGGGATTTTGATTTTGAAGACACATGGATCAATTTTCACTTTTACAATTACAGCAGCGACCGTTTCCCCTTTGGCTCCATCCGCCTGACAGAGGGCATGCACTTTGCCTCGGCGGAGAGTCTGCTTACGCCTGATCAGCACTGGATCATGCAGGCCTCCCGCCTCCGGGATCTCGAGCTCGGCGGCTACGAACCCATCACGGAGGCGGACGCAGCCCGTCATGCCGACTTTTCCCTGCTGACGCTGCCGGAATTGCCCGACCGCTTTGAGCCATCGGGCGCGTTCTACGCGATGGATGCCTCCGGCGCGCCGGGGATCGGCTCCGCGCGCTTTGCGCGGCTCTGGTTCAGTCCCGCCACAGAAGAAGCGCTCTTTGCCAGCTGGCTGGAAAACCCGGGCCGGGCGGACGAACCCATGAGCATGGCCTACTGGCGTCTGATCAACACGGGCGGCACGGGCTGGGCCAATTTTCTGGCCGAGTCGCGCGGCAAGGTGGGGGACACCGACGTGGTGCTGCGCTACTACGCAGCCGACCCCGATACCGATCCCGAAGCCGTGCGCGGCTTCATGGAGAACGTCGAGCTTGCCCCCGTGACCGCCTTCGCACCCACCGCTTCGTCCCCTTCCATCGTCACGCTCCCCGGCCTCGCGGCACAGTCCGCGGGCTTTGACGCCGAGCTCAGCGTGCCGGTCGGCGGCTCTGCCGCTGTTCTGCCCGCCCTGGGGCTCGCAAATCGGAGGCCCTCCAGCATCGGCATGGATATCTACGACGGAGGCTATTGCCGGATCGAACTGAATGAGGCGGGGCAGCCCCTTGTGCTCGGCATGATGCCGACTGAGCTCCCGGTTCCGATCGAGGTCCAGTTCAGCAAGCAGACCTACCGCCTCGCCGTTACGGTCGAGCCTGACCCAAGCGGGTCCGCCGCCCCTCTGTACAACGAGCCCGACCCCGCCGCGGTCGACGCCCTGCAGATCCTCTTCAACGACCGCCCGCTCTCCGCTCTCACGGCCTCTGCCGGGAGATCCTATCTGCTGGACACACAGGCCCTGCCCGGCGGTGCGGTCAAGGCGGAATGGACCAGCTCGGACGAGAGTGTGGCCCGGGTGACGGTACGTGCCGACGGCCGCTGCGTGCTCGACGCCCTGCGCGAGACGGAGGAGCCCGTCACCATTACGGCTGCGTACGGGGAGCACCGCGCCGCGTTCACGCTTGCCATCAACTGACCGGTATAAAAAAGCACCCTTTCCGATCGGAAAGGGTGCTTTCTCGTATAAGGTTTAGTCCAGCACGTAGGGCAGGAGAGCGATCTGGCGGGAACGCTTGATCGCCTCGGTCAGCTCGCGCTGATGCATGGCGCAGGTACCGGTGGTACGGCGGGGCAGAATCTTGCCGCGCTCGGACAGGAAGCGACGCAGCTTCGCGGTATCCTTGTAGTCAATGAACGTGGCCTTGTCCACGCAGAACTGGCAAACTTTTCTGCGCTTGCGGTTCTTGGGGTTGTTCTTATCGAAAGCCAAAGCGGTATCCTCCTTATCAGTAATTTAAAACGGCAGTTCGCCGTCGCCGTCGTCCA
The DNA here is from genome assembly GCA_030531505.1 of Eubacteriales bacterium. Classification (GTDB taxonomy): domain Bacteria; phylum Bacillota; class Clostridia; order Oscillospirales; family Oscillospiraceae; genus Limivicinus. The sequence goes on along the minus strand of JAUNNH010000004.1, from coordinate 50,833 downwards.
GCTCGGAAAACGCGGAGGGTGCGGGCGCGCTGCTCGGCTGAGAAGCGCCGTAGCCGCGGTTGCTGTCATAGCTGTTCCGGTTGTTGTCGTAGCTGGAGAAGCTGTTGTTGGAATCGCTGTCCCGACGGCTCTCGCCGAAGTAGACATTGTCAGCGACGATCTCCCAGCTCGTGCGGTTGTTGCCGTCGCGGTCCTGCCACTTGCGGCTCTGCAGCCGGCCGGAGACCACGATCATGCTCCCCTTGTGGAAGTACTTGGACACGAACTCGCCGGTCTGGCGCCAAGCGACGCAGTCGATAAAATCGGTCTGTCGCTCGCCGCCGTCACGCCCGCCGAAATCGCGGTCGACCGCCGTCGTGAAAGACGCTACGCTGACACCGGACTGCGTGGAGCGCAGCTCGGGGTCCCGGGTCAGACGACCCATGATGGTGATGTGATTGAGCATCGGGGGTCTCCTTTACTCTGCACGCAGGGTGATCAGGCGACGCAGGATGCCATCGGTGATACCGAGAATACGGTCCAGCTCGGCCGGGAACTCCGGGCCGCTGGTGAACTTCATCAGCACATAGTAACCTTCGGTCAGGTAGTTGATCTCATAGGCGAGCTTGCGCTTGCCCATTTCCTCCAGCTCCTCCAAAGTACCATTTGCCTCAACAAGCCCCTTGAACTTCTCAACGACCGCGGCGGTCTCCTCCTCGGAGAGCGTCGGGCTGATGATGTACATAACCTCGTACTTTTCGCTTGCTTTTGCCATGGTTGCACCTCCTTCTGGTCTTTTGGCCCTCCCGCTCAGGGGAGAGCAAGGATGTCCCGTCCTTTGGACAGGCCATATCATTATAGCGTTTTTCTCCGCGTTGTCAAGCGTTTTCCGCACGTATTTCTTCAAAACCGCCGAAAAAATACGGAAAAGAGCTTCCTGTTCCGCGGGAGCTGTGCTATACTGGACATGCCATTTCATCAACAGGAGGATCCCCCTCATGAAAAAATGCCTTGCTTTCCTGCTGTGCCTCTGCCTGCTGGCCGGGCTCTGCGCGCCTATGGCGCTGGCGGAGGAAGAGGAAGAGCGCCCGGATACGATCGTCTTCTCCACGACCGACCGCGAGGACGAGGAGTGGGACGAGGACGCGCTCGGCGACTACAAGCTCATCATGATCAACTTCTGGGAGCCCTGGTGCCCGCCCTGCGTGGGGGAGATGCCGGAACTGGAGAAGCTGTATGAGGACTACCAGGAGCGCGGCTTCCTGATCCTGGGCGTCTACTCCACCCCGGGCATGGAGGAAGAGGTGGACGAGGTGCTCGCCGCCTGTGAGACCACATATCCCATCCTGCACTATGTGGAAGCCTTCGACGCATTCCAGACCGGCTATGTGCCTACCACAATCTTCGTAAACGGCGAGGGCGACGTGATCGGCGAGACGGTCATCGGCTCCCGGAGCTATGAGGTCTGGGAGAGTCTCATCACGGCCTTCGAACTGCTGGATGAGGGACCGGTGACGCTCATCGCGGGCGAAGACGGCGGAAAAGCCTGAAGCACCCCCCTGATAAAAAAAGAGCTGTGATCTCGGTCACAGCTCTTTTTTGTCAGATACGCTCAGCGCTTGTTGTACTTCTCGATCGCGACGGCGAGGATGTCCATGGCGCGGGAGAGATCCTCCGCCTTGAGGACATAGGCCATGCGCACCTCGTTCTTGCCCTTGCCGGGAGTCGCATAGAAGGGCTCGCCGCAGGCGAACATCACGGTCTCGCCCTTGTCGTCGAACTCGTTGAGCAGCCAGTGCTGGAAGGTGTCGGCGTCGTCGACGGGAAGCGCCGCCATCACGTAGAAGGCGCCCCGCGGCTCCTTGCAGACCACGCCCGGGATCTCCTTCAGCTTCGCCAGGAGCGTGTCGCGGCGGTGCTTATACTCCTCGCGGGCCGCGTCGAAGTAGTGCTCGTCGAGATCATAGAGCTTGGCGGAGGCGATCTGATCCATCGTGGAGACGGCCAGACGGCACTGGCACCACTTCATTGCTGCGCCCATGAAGGCCTTGTTCTTCGAGATCAGCAGGCCGACGCGCGCGCCGCAGGCGGAAAAGCGTTTGGACACCGAGTCGATGACGACGACATTGTCCTCATAGCCCTCGTACTGCAGGGCGGAGATCAGCGGCTCGCCGGCATAGACGAACTCGCGGTACACCTCGTCGCAGAGGATGAACAGCTCGTGCTCCTTCGCGATATCGAGCATCAGCTTGAGCTCCTCCGGCGTGAGCACCGCGCCGGTGGGGTTGCCGGGGTTCGTGATCAGGATGGCGCGGGTGTGCTCGTTGATGCAGGCCTCTACCCGCTCGCGCACCGCGTAGCGATAGCCCTCCTCCGGGCAGGTGGTCAGCGGGCGGATCGTCGCCCCGGCCAGCGTGACAGAGGTGTGGTAGTTCGGATAGAAGGGCTCCGGGATGATGATCTCGTCCCCGTCGTCCAGGATCGACGCCATGGCCATCTGCAGCGCCTCACTGCCGCCGTTGGTGGGCAGGATCTGCGCGCGGCTGAGCTCCACGCCGATGTTGGCATAGTATTTGCGCACGGCGTCCAGCAGCTCCGGCATGCCGCCGGAGGGAGCGTAGGACAGGACCGGCTGGGCATGATCCCGCAGGGCCTCGTAATAGGCGGGGGGTGTCAGGATGTCCGGCTGGCCGATATTCAGGTGATAGATCTTGATCCCGCGCTCGACCGCCTGGGCAGCTTCCCCGTTGAACTTGCGCATGGGCGACAGGCCGCAGCGCTCCATCTTGGACGAGAGTTTCATGTTGTGCCTCCTGTTTAAATCGCTGAAGGGTTTTCTCTTTTATACCATATCCTGCCCGCAAACGCAAGGAAAAGGCGAAGTTTTCCCGGTATCTTGCGTCTGTCATACGGATTTGGTATTATAATAATACATTCTCGGAATCAAATAAACGCGATTCATGCGCTACAATATGCTGAAAAAGGAAAAAGGGGGAGACCGCCATGCTTCATCTGATCCTGGGCAAAGCCGGCACGGGCAAGACCACGGCCGTCATGGCCGCGATCCGCCGCGCGGTGGAAGAGCGCCGGAGCGGGCAGATTCTGCTGGTCCCGGAGCAGTACAGCCATGAGGCAGAGCGCGAGCTCTGCGCCGCCTGCGGCGACCGTCTCTCCCTCTACGGTGAGGTGTTCAGCTTCACGGGCCTCGCCCGGCGGCTGATGAGCGAGCTGGGCGGGGGCGCCGCTCCCTGGCTCGACAAGGGCGGGCGGCTCCTGTGCATGGCCCTCGCCCTCGCCGAGGTTGGGCCCCGGCTGCGCGTCTATCCTGCCGCCGCCTACAAAGTCGAACTGCAGGCCATGCTGCTGCGGGAGCTCGACGAGCTCAAGACCGCCTGCGTCACGCCCGCACAGCTTGAGCGCGCGGCCGCGCTCGCGGACGACAGCCTCGGCGAGAAGCTCGCCGACCTTGCACTGATCGCCGCGGCCTACGACGCCGTCGTGGCCAACGGCCGCGCCGATCCCGCGGATCGGCTCGACGTGCTGGCGGCGCAGATCCCGGCGAGCTCTCTTGGGCCGCAGACGGCAGTCTATGTGGACGGCTTCATCGATTTCACCTATCAGGAACAGGCCGTGCTGCTGGCGCTGCTGCGGCAGGGCGTGGATCTCACGGTCTGTCTCACAGTGGACGCGCTCGAGAGCCGTAACGAGCTCTATTCCCTCTCCCGCATCTCCGCACGGCGGCTGCTGGCCGCGGCGCGTGAGTTCGGGATCGAGGCTGAGGTCCGCACGATGGAAGCGCAGGCGGGCCGAGCTCCGGCGCTGCGCTGGTTTTCGGAGGAGATGTTCCGCTACGGCAGCGCGCGCTTTGAAGGCGCTGAGGTCCCCATCCGCCTGCGCCTGGCCGACAGTATGCGCGCCGAGTGCGAGGACGCCGCGGCGCAGGTGCTCGCGCTCGTGCGCGACGGCGGCTGCCGCTGGCGGGATGTCGCCGTCGCGGTGCGCGGTTTCGAGGATTACCGCGGGACGCTCGAGAGCGTGTTCCGCCACTACGGTATTCCGCTCTTCACCGCGCGGCGGGAGGAACTGCTCTCCAAGCCCCTGCCCGCGCTGATCTCCCTGGCCTATGAGCTCATCGAGGGCGGCTGGGCCGTGGACGATGTGATCAGCTGCCTGCGCACGGGCCTCACCGGGCTGAGCCTTGAGGAGTGCGACCGGCTCGCCGACTATGTGTTCCGCTGGCAGCTGCGCGGCTGGGCCTGGGAACGCCCGGGCGACTGGCGGCAGCACCCCGACGGCTACGGCGCACCCTTCGACGAGGCGGCCGAGGAACGCCTGCGGGACATCAACGCCCTGCGCCGCCGCTTTGCCGGGCCCCTGCTGCATTTTGCCGAGCGGGCCGAGCGCGCGAAAACGGCAGAGGCTCAGGCCGCCGCGCTGACCGCGCTGCTCGCCGAATGGAAGCTTCCGGAGCAGCTGGAGGCGCGAAGCGCCGCGCTCGAGGCCGCCGGGGAGGCGGAGCTTGCCGCCGAGTACAGCCAGCTCTGGGATATCCTCGTCACCGCGCTCGAGCAGAGCGCCGCCATCCTCGGGGAGAGCGCGATGGACCGCGCCGCCTTCGGGCGGCTCTTCACCCACATGCTTTCGCAGTATGACATCGGGCTGATTCCGGTCTCGCTGGACCGGGTCTCCGCCGGCGATTTCGACCGCATGCGCCACCGGCATATCAAGCATCTGCTGGTGCTCGGCTGCAGCGACGACCGTCTGCCGCAGACCGAGGAGCGCAGCGGCATCTTCGATGCCGGGGAGCGCGAGCGTCTGCTGAGTCTGGACATCGATCTGGGCGGCGGCGAGGGTGAGCTGTGGCGGGAATTCTCTCTGCTGTATGCGACGCTGACCCTCCCATCGGAGAGCCTCACGCTGAGCTGTCCCGTCTGCGGAGAGGACGGCGAGGCCCTGCGCCCGGCCTTTATTTTCAGCCGTGCCAGTGCGCTCTTCGGCCTCGAGCCGACGCTCACCGACCCCGAGGAGGTCCGCCTCTCCGCTCCGGCTCCCGCGCTGACGCTCGCGGCCCAGGCCGTGAAAGGCGGCACCCCGCGCGCGGCGGCCGCCGCCCTGTGGTTCGGAGAAAAAGAACCCCGGCGCTTCGAAAAGCTCCGCGCCGCGGCCGAGCAGACCCGCGGCAAGCTCTCTCCCGCGGCGGTGGAGGCGCTCTACGGCCGCCGTCCGCGGCTGAGCGCCTCGCGCATCGACCGTTTCGCCTCCTGCCGCTACGCCTATTTCTGTCAGTACGGCCTGCGGGCCAAGCCCTATGAGCCCGCCGGCTTCACCCCGCCCGAGATCGGGACCTTCATGCACTATGTGCTCGAGCAGACTGCGCGCGAGGCGCGGGAGCGCGGGGGCTTCGCCGCCCTCAGCGACGAGGAGCTGCACCGGATGACCGACCGTTTCGTGGCGGACTATGTCCGCACGGAGCTCAACGATTTCAAGGAGAAGTCCTCCCGTTTTGTCTATCTCTTCCGCCGCCTCTGCGGCGATGTGCACCGCGTCGTGCTCGACATGGCGCGGGAGCTGCGCCTCTCGGATTTCGAGCCGTTGGACTTCGAGCTCGATTTCGCCGCCGCGAGCGATATCCGCCCGCTGGAGCTCGGCGAGGGCGAGAGTGCGATGACCCTCACCGGCATCGCCGACCGCGTGGACGGCTGGCTGCACGAGGGAAAGCTCTATCTGCGCGTCGTGGACTACAAGACCGGGCGCAAAAAGTTCTCCCTGTCCGACGTCTGGTACGGGATGGGGCTGCAGATGCTGCTGTATCTCTTCGCGCTGGAGGCGGACGGCACCGCGCGCTACGGACACGAGATCGTGCCGGCCGGTGTCATGTATGTCCCCGCGCGCGACGCGCTTCTGTCCATGACAAAGGACCCGGACGCGGGCGAGGCGGAGAAAAAGCGCGCGGACGCGCTGCGCCGCAGCGGGCTCGCGCTGGACGATCCGGCACTGCTCGAAGCCTGGGAGAAGGGCGAAGACAAGCGCTATATCCCCGTGAAGTTCAAAAACGGCGCGCCCACGGCCGAGGGCGTGGCCTCGCTCGAGCAGCTCGGCCTGCTCGGGCGGCACATCCGCGGCTCCCTCGGCGAGATGGCGCAGGAGCTGCACCGCGGCAGTATTGCCGCCGATCCCTATTACCGCAGCCAGCAGGAGAACGCCTGTCTGAACTGCGACTATTTCGACGCCTGCCATTTCACCGACGGGGAAAACGGCGAGCAGAGCCGCTACATGCCCAAGCTCTCCGAAGGACGGATCTGGGGCATGATGCAGGAGCGCTGGGAGCGCCCGGCGGGAAAGGAGGACGCGCATGGCTGATTTTCGACCCACCGCCTCGCAGGAGCTCGCGATCGGGACACGCGGCAGCGCTGTGCTCGTCTCCGCCGGGGCCGGGAGCGGCAAGACCAAGGTGCTCACGGAGCGTCTGATGGCCCGGCTGCGGGACGAGCAGGCGCCTGCCGATCTCGACAGCTTTCTCGTCATTACCTTCACTCGCGCCGCCGCGGGCGAGCTGCGCGGCCGCATCCTGGAGGAGCTCTCCGCCGCGCTCGCCGCCGACCCCGGCAACCAGCACCTGCGCCGCCAGAGCGCTCTCTGCCGCCGGGCGCAGATCGGGACCATCCACAGCTTCTGTGCCTCGCTGCTGCGGGAGTTCAGCCATTTGGCGGAGCTCTCCCCGGATTTCAAGATCGCCGACGAGGACCGCGCCGAGGCCATGAAGGCCGCGGCTCTCGAGCGCACGCTCGAGAGCTGTTACGCACAGCCCGAGCGGCATCCGGGCTTTCTGCAGCTCGCCGACACGGTCGGCGCGGGGCGGGACGACCGGCGCCTCGCTGCGCTTGTGCTGGATCTGCACAGCCGCATGCAGTGCCACGCCTGGCCCGAGGCCTGGGCCGAGGAGCAGGTTGCGCTGCTGCGCGCCCCGGCCGCAGACGCCGCCGAGACCCCCTGGGGCCGGGAGATCCTCCGCCGCGCATCCGAAATCACCGCCTACTGGAGCGGCGAAATGGAGCGCTGCCTCGCCGCCATGCTGCCGGAAGCGAAGATCGCCGCGGCCTATCAAGAGAGCTTCGCCGTGACCGCCGACGCCCTGCGCGAGCTCGGGCGCTGCCTTGCCATCGGCTGGGACCGGGCGCGCGCCAGCCTGCCGATCCCCTTCCCGCCGCTGGGAAAACTCAGCAAGTCCCCCGATCCGGCTCTCTCGGATCAGGTGAAGGCGCGCCGGGCCGCCTGCCGCAAGGCGGCAGCCGCAATCGAAAAGATGCTCGACGGAGATTCCGCGAAGCTGCTGGCCGATATGGCCGGGACCGAACCCGCCATGAGCGCGCTGCTCGACCTGGTGCTGCTCTTTGACCGGGAGTACGGGAAGGACAAGCAGCGCGCGGGCATCGTGGATTACGCCGACCTGGAGCACAAGGCGGCGCAGCTGCTCACGGAGCGCGACGGCTCGCCCACGGAGCTTGCCCGCCGCATCTCCCAGCGCTACACCGAGATCCTCGTGGACGAATACCAGGATGTGAGCCGCGTACAGGACGCGATCTTCCGCGCGGTCTCCCGCGAGGAGACGAACCTCTTTCTCGTCGGTGACGTGAAGCAGTCGATCTACCGCTTCCGCCTGGCCGATCCCGAGATCTTCAACGAAAAATACCGCGCCTGGCCCGATGCGGAATGCGCGGCGCCCGATGAAGCGCGGCGCATCCTTCTCCGCGAGAATTTCCGCTCCCGACAGGAGGTCCTTGAAGGCGCCAACGCCGTCTTTTCCCTCTGCATGTCCCGGAGTCTGGGCGACGTCGATTACGATGAAAACGCCGCGCTGATCCCCGGCGCGCCCTACGAGGGCGCCGGCGCGAAGCCAGAGCTCCTTCTGCTGCGCCTGCCGGATACGGAGGAGGGGGGGGAGCGGCCCGACAAGGCCGCGCTCGAGGCGCAGTTTACGGCCAAGGTCATCCGCTCGCTGATGGAGCGCGGCCTTACGGTCACCGACCACGGGCGGCAGCGCCCGCTGCGCTGGGGCGATATCGCGATCCTGCTGCGCTCGGCCAACACCGCGGGCGGCGTCTATCGCCGCGCGCTGGCGCGGGAGGGCGTCCCGGTCGCGAACGGCCAGGGCGGCGGTTTCTTCCGCTCCATCGAAGTTTCCACACTCCTGTCCCTGCTGGCCGTGCTCGACAATCCCCACCAGGATATCCCGCTGATCGCGGTGCTGCGCTCCCCTGCCTTCGGCTTTACGGCAGACGACCTGAGCGCCATCCGCAGCGCCGCGCGCAGCGGCGATCTCTACGCCGCGCTCTGCGCGGCCGCAGAGGAGGACGCGCGCTGCCGCGACTTTCGCGTCTGGCTCGACCGGAGCCGCCGCGAGGCGCCGGATCTGCCCGCGGCCGAGCTCGTCTGGCGGCTGATTGAGGAGCTGGATCTGCTCGCGCTCTGCAGTGCGATGAGCGATGGCGAGCAGCGCCGCGCGCGGCTCATGGCGCTCGTCACACTCTCCGAGCGCTTCGAGAGCAGCGGCTACCGCGGCCTGCACCGCTTCGTTCTCTGGCTGCGCCGTCAGGCCGAGCGCGGGGAGGAACCCGCCCTCGGCGCCGATACCGGCTCAGCCGTGCAGATCCTCTCCGTCCACAAATCCAAAGGTCTGGAATTCCCGGTGGTCTTCCTCTGCGACACGGGCCGCCGCTTCAACCTGAGCGACATGCGCGACACGGTGCTCGTCCACCCGACGCTCGGGCTCGGAGCGAAGGTCACGGATCTGGAGCGGCGGGTCGAATACCCCACCCTCGCCCGCAGCGCCATCCGAGAGCGGCTTGAGCGCGAGACGCTCTCGGAGGAGATGCGGCTGCTCTACGTCGCGCTGACCCGGGCGCGAGAGCATCTCTATGTGACAGCCGCGCTCCCGGATCCGGAGCGGCAGATTGAGAAGCTGCGCGCGAGTCTCTGTGACCCGATGCCGGCGGAAGCGCTCGCCGGCGCGAGCGCGCCGGTGGACTGGCTGCTCTGGTCTGCGCTCGCCGACGGCGGTGCGCATCTGCGCCTGCGGATCTGCGAGAGCGCAGACGCACAGGAGGCGGAGGAGACCGCGCCCGCGCGAGAGGGGGCCGATCCCCGGGCGCTGCGCGAGCTTGAGCGCCGCCTGTCCTTCGCCTATCCCCACGCGGAGGCGGAGAAGCTGCCCTCCAAGGTCACGGCCACGGGGCTCAAAGGCCGCGCCGAACCGGATGAGGACGCCGTCCCGCTCGCGCCAAAGCGGCACCGCCCCTTCCGCATGCCGGACTTCAGCCGGAAGGACAGGCCCGCGACCGGGGCCGAAAAAGGTACGGCGACCCATTTGGTGCTGCAATACATGGATTTCGCCAAATCCGACAGCCCGGAGGCCGTGCGGGAGGAGATCGCGCGCCTGCGCGCGCTCCGCTTCCTCTCCGATCGGGAGGCCGCGGCCGTCGACGCCGACGCGATCGTAAAGCTCTTTGCCTCCCCGCTGGGGCAGCGGATGCGGCAGGCTCCGGCGATGCGGCGTGAATTCCGCTTTTCGCTGCTCTGCGACGCATCCGGGATCTACGGTACGGCGGCGGGCGAGGAGCTGCTGCTGCAGGGCGTGGTGGACTGCTATCTGGAGGAGGAGGACGGGCTCACCGTCATCGATTACAAGACCGATCGGCTCAAGAGCCGTGCCGAGGCGCAAAAGCGCGCCGAACTATACCGCGGGCAGCTCGGCGCCTACGCCTCCGCGCTCGAGCGGATCACGGGGCGGCCCGTGAAAGCCTGCGTGCTCTATTTCCTCTCGGTGGGCGAGGCGGTCTATCTCGACAAAAAAGATTGAAAAAGGCCTTGCATTCCCGTAATTTCTGTGTTACAATCCGCTTTGCGTCATGTAACTATACAGCTTTGTACAATCATGATAGCCTTTGAAGAGGAGCGTTTGACCCATGAAGGAAGGAATCCATCCCAATTACCAGCCCACCACGATCCGCTGCGCCTGCGGCAATGTGATCGAGACCGGCTCTACCAAGCAGAACATCACCGTTGAGATCTGCTCCAAGTGCCACCCCTTCTTCACCGGCAAGCAGAAGCTGGTCGACACCCGCGGCCGTGTATATAAGATCAACAACAAGTACGGCATCACGTACGCGCCCATATAGCCCGACTCGGGAGACGGCCGCTGCTAAAAGCAGCGGCCTTCTCCCGATTTTATCTTTATTCCTCTTCCTCGCGGCCCCGACGGTCGAAGCCGATCAGGTCCTTGACCACCTCGCCGGCAAGGATCAGCCCCGCCGCAGCAGGGACGAAGGCCGTGGAGCCGGGCAGATCGCGCCGCCCCTCCGGCGGCGCTTCGCCGCTCTCCTCTATGGGCCGCAGCGCTTTCTCCCGGGAATAGACCACCTTGACATGCTCGATCCCGCGGCGGCGGCACTCCCGGCGCAGCACGCGCGCGAGCGGGCAGACGCTCGTCTCAAAGAGATCCGCCACCTCGAAAGCCGAAGCCTCGGTCTTGTTACCGGCACCCATCGAGCAGATGATCGGTACACCTGCCGCCTTTGCTGCCTCGATCAGCGCGAGCTTCCCGCTCACGGTGTCGATCGCGTCCACCACGTAGTCGTACTGCGAGAAATCGAACTGCCCGCGTGTCTCGGGCAGGAAGAACACCGGCCAGGTCCGGACCGCGCAGCCGGGCTGGATATCCCGCACGCGCGCCGCCGCTGCCTCCACCTTGAGCTGGCCGATGGTACTGTGCAGGGCGAGGATCTGGCGGTTGAGGTTGGAGGGGCTGACGCGGTCGTTGTCGATCAGGTCCAGCGCCCCGACGCCCGAGCGCGCCAGCGCCTCGACGACATAGCCGCCGACCCCGCCGAGCCCGAACACCGCCACACGGCTTTGCTTAAGCTTCTCCATGGCCTCGCGGCCGAAGATGCGTTCCGTCCTGGAAAACGCCTCCGTCATACCCGTCCCTCCTTATCGAAAGCGATCTAATCCTATCATGTTTGCACCGGCGGTTCAAGTCCGTAAAAAGGCTCCCGGGGACAGGATCCCCGGGAGCAAACCGCTTTGCTTCGTTTATTTCTTGTAGCCGGTGGTGAAATCGATCTCGTTTCGCAGCGCCTCGCCCTTGAGCCAGGCGGCAAAGTTGCCGAAGCTGATCTCCACGATGTTCTCGAGCGTCGCGGGCAGGTGGAAGCCGCCGGAGATGTGCGGGGTGATGATCATGTTGGGCTGCTTCCAGAGCGGATTGTCAGCCGGCAGGGGCTCGATCTCCATCACGTCCGCCGCCGCTGCGGCAATGACGCCGTTTTGCAGGGCGCGGCAGAGGGCCTCGTTGTCGATGGCGGTGCCGCGGCCGCAGTTGATGAAGAAGGCGCTGGGCTTCATAAGGGCAAAGCGTTCGTCGTTGAACAGGTGAAAGGTGCTGGCGGTGCCGGGCAGGAAGCTGCACACCACGTCGGCCCGAGGCAGGACCTGATCCAGCTCATCGGTCAGGCAGAGCTCGTCCACGCCCTCGGGGCAGGCGGACATGCGGCGCTTGAGACCGATCACATGCGCGCCGACCGCATGGGCAAGCCGGGCGTACTGCAGGCCGATATCACCGAGGCCGACGACCGCCACGGTCGCGCCGCGCAGGGAACCGACCATCCCGTTATCGCCCCAGACGGCCTTGTTCTGGTCGTCGCGATAGAGATAGAGCTTCTTCACCAGCGCCCAGGTCAGGGCGAAGGCGTGCTCCGAAACGGCCTGGCCGTAGGCGCCGGTAGAGCTGCAGAGCTTGGTCCCCTCTTTGAGGACGCCCGGCTTGACATAGCCGTCGGCGCCGGAGGCGGCAAGCTGCAGGAATTCCAGGTTCTCCGAAGCCCGGATCTCGCCTGGAGCCGGATTGCCGAGGATGATGTTGGCGGAGCGGATCTGCTCACCGGTCACCTCCGCGTCGCTGACATAGGTAAAGCGGCAGTCCGGGCCGAGCGCCTCGAGGCGGGCCTTCTGCTCTTCGTTCAGGGGAAGAATCACGAGGACGTTTTTCATGGCATAAAACCTCATTTCAAAATAATACGGGGCTGTCTGCTTTCATTATAGCCCAGCGCGCGGCGGAATTCAACCATGGAAAAACCGGGGAGGAACTCCCCGGTTTTTTTGCTCAATACGCCATCAGCGGCGCCGTGCCGTCGTCCGTCTCTTTGGTGATGGAGCGGATCTCCGCCTCATAGGAATAGTGCTCGTCCACCTGGACCGTGAAGCGGTCGCCCACGCGCTTGCCGAGCACCTGCCGGCCGAAGGGGGATTCCTTGCTGATAAGCCCCTTGCGCGGGTCGCAGCGCACCGTGGTCACGACCTGGATGATCTCCGTCTCGTCGTCCTCCGGCATATAGATCTCGACCTTGTCGAAAAGGCCCACCTGGTCCACCCCGGCGGTGTCGCGGATGATTTTCGCCGTCTTGATCATGCCCTCGAGATAGCGGATTCGGCTGCGGTTCTTGTTCTGCGCCTGTTTGGCCGCCTTATACTCAAAGTTCTCGCTCAGATCCCCGAAGGCGCGGGTGCGCTTGACCTCCTCGATCAGGCCGGGCATCAGCTCCAGCCGCCGGTAGTCCAGCTCCTCCTGCATCTTGCGGATATCCTCGCGCGTCAATTCGTCGTGCATTCTGAATGTATGCCCTCTCTCATATATTTTCCACCGTGACGGTATCCAGCCCGTTGCGGTCGAACTCGTCCAGATACTCCTCCATCCGCTGGTTGAGCTCGGAGAGATCCTCCGGGTCCGAATCCACCAGGCCGAGATCCCGGCGGGCGAGCTCCTCGGCGAGGATGTCGAAAAACACCGCGTCTTCATAATCGGCGATCGCCTCGTGGATCCCGCCGTCTGCAAAGGCCTGGGAGGGATAGATGTGCCCCTGCCAGATCTGCACCAGCGAGGTCATCCCCTGCGAGGGAGCCAGCGAAAAGATCTTCTCCTCGACGCGGTCATAGTCCTCAAAGCGGTCGTCGCCGCGGGCGGAATTCAGGATCCAGTTGCCGATATAGACCATATCCAGCAGCCGCCGATATTCTTTTTCGCTCAGTTCAATTTGCATGCTCCCGCCTCCCCGCAGCGCTCCGATATCGTGTTTTCGTATTATATACCTTTTTCGGAAAAGAACAAGTGGAATTTGTAAACAGGCGTCCGAAAACGCTTGTCATCGGCGTGCTTTTAGTGTATATTAAGTTGTCTGTATAGAAGGAGTTCAAGCATGGATACTCGACCGATCGGTATTATAGACTCCGGCCTGGGCGGACTGACGGGGCTGCAGGCCCTGCGCGCACTTCTGCCGGAGGAGGATCTGATCTTTTTCGGTGACACGGGGCGCATGCCCTACGGCGGCCGCCCGAAAGAGCAGCTGCGCCGGATGGGGCAGCAGAATCTGGATTTTATGGCCGGCTTTGATGTCAAGGCCATTTTTGTGGCTTGCGGGACGCTCTCCAGCACGGCAGCCGACCTGCTGGACCGCTACCCGATCCCCTGCTTCGGCGTCCTCCACGCGAGCGTGGAGGCCATGGCGCAGATCCCCGGTGAGGGGCCGCTCGCCGTGATCGCCACCCAGGCCAGCATCGACAGCGGTGCTTTCGCACGCGCGCTCAAGGCGCGCTGCCCGGGGCGCGAGATCCTGTCCATCCCCTGTCCCGCCTTCGTTCCACTCATTGAAAGCGGTCATACCGCGCCGGACGACATACCGCTGCGCGACGCGATCGAGGAATACCTCGGTCCCGTGAGACGCGCCGGGGCGCAGGGCCTGCTCTACGGCTGTACGCACTACGGCATCGTTGATGAGGCGGTGCGCGCCTATCTCGGACCGTCTGTCCGGACTGTCAGCGCCAGTGCCTGCGGCGCGGCGCAGCTGCGGGACTATCTCGTCCGCGAGGGTCTCACGGGCGGCGGCAGCGGGGGCGAGCGTTTCTTCACCTCCGGCTACCCGGCCGTTTTTGAGCGTGCCGCCGTCCGGCTGCTCGGCCGGCCGCTCGGCAGCCCGGTCGAGGCGCTGCCGGTCTGGAGCGTCTGATTCAGCAAAAGGAGACACCACATGAAAAAGAAAAAAGACCCGAAGGACGTCTGGATCTCCTTCCACAGCGTCAACGGTTATGACGATGAAGAGCCGGACAGCCTGGAGTTTTTCACCGACGGGCAGTACCTGTTTCAGGACCAGGTCGCCTGCCTGAGTTATCAGGAGAGCGAGGTTACCGGGCTCGAGGGCACCCGCACGAGCGTGACGATCCTCCCCGATCAGGTGGTCGTGGACCGCGCCGGGACCGTGCAGAGCCGGATGATCTTCAAGGAGGGGAGCAAGAGCTCCTTCCTCTATTCCACCCCCTTCGGCCAGGCGACCATGGGCGTGGACACCCGCAGCATCCGCCAGAGCGTGAACGAACACGGCGGCAAGGTGGAGATCGACTACGTGGTGGACATGGAGCACGCCGTGGTGGCGCGCAACAGGTTTTCGATCACGATCCAACAAATGGGAGAGTAAAGAGATATGGCAAATATGATCCAGGCTGCGAAAGACAGCGTCAACGAGATCCTGCAGGCCGCGTATCGCCGGGCCGCGGAGAAGGGCGAGCTGCCCGCCGGGGCGGAGCTCACCGGCACGGTGGAGATCCCGAAGGACAGCGCCAACGGCGACTTCGCCGCAAACCACGCCATGGCGGGCGCCCGCGCACTGCACATGGCCCCGCGCAAGATCGCGGACACGCTCATCGCCAACGCCGCGCTGGAGGGCACTTGGTTTTCTTCCCTCGAGGCCGCCGGTCCCGGCTTTTTGAACTTCCGCCTTTCCCCCCGCTGGTACGCCGACGTACTCGGCGCCGTGCGTGAGGAGGGCGAGGACTATGGCCGGCTCGACGAGGGGCAGGGCAGGAGCGTGATGGTGGAGTTCGTCTCCGCCAACCCCACCGGCCCCATGCACATGGGCAACGCCCGCGGCGGCGTGCTGGGCGACGCGCTCGCGAGCGTGCTCGACCGCGCAGGCTACCGGGTCTGGCGCGAGTTCTACGTCAACGACGCGGGCAACCAGATCGAGAAGTTCGCCTCCTCCATCGACGCGCGCTATCAGCAGCTCCTCCTCGGTGAGGACGCCGTCGCCTTCCCGGAGGACGGCTACCACGGGGACGATATCCGCGAGCTCGCCGCGGCCTTCCGCGCCGAGAAGGGCGAGGACTGGCTGGATAAGCCCATAGCGGAGCGCCACGCCGCCATGGCCGCCTTCGGCCTTGAGCGCAATATCCCCAAGATGCAGAGCGATCTGCGCCGCTACGGCATCGAGTACGACCGCTGGTTCTTCGAGTCCACGCTGCATGAAAGCGGCTATGTGGCCGAGACCGTGCGCCTGCTCACCGAGCGCGGCTACACCTACGAAAAGGACGGCGCGCTCTGGCTCGCCACCTCCCGCATCCTCGCCGAAAAGCTGCGGCGGCAGGGGAAGAGCGAGGAGGAGATCGAAAAGCTCGAGCTCAAGGACGACGTGCTGCGCCGCGCCAACGGCTTCTACACCTACTTCGCCTCCGATATCGCCTACCACCGCAACAAGCTCGCCGAGCGCTCCTTCGACAAGGCCATCAACGTCTGGGGCGCCGACCATCACGGCCACGTCGCCCGGCTCAAGGGCGCGCTCGACGCGCTCGATCTCGACGGCGAGCACCGGCTCGACATCGTGCTGATGCAGCTCGTGAAGCTCACGCGCAACGGCGAGGTCGTGCGCATGTCCAAGCGCACCGGCAAGGCCATCTCCCTCACCGACCTGCTCGATGAGATCCCGGTGGACGCCGCCCGCTATTTCTTCAACTCCCGGCCCGAGAGCCCGGTGGAGTTCGATCTCGAGCTCGCCGTCCGGCAGGACAGCGAAAACCCGGTCTACTACGTGCAGTACGCCCACGCGCGCATCTGCAGCCTGCTCGCGACGCTCGCCGCCGAGGGGCATCCCGTCCCGGCCGAGGCCGACGCCGCGCTGCTGACAGAGCCCGCCGAGCACGAGCTCATCAAGCAGCTCGCCGCCCTGCCCGAGGAGATCCGCCTCGCCGCGCAGAGCTACGATCCCAGCCGCATCAACAAGTATGTGACCGAGCTCGCCGCGCGCTTCCACCGCTTCTACACCGCCTGCCGTCTAAAGGGCGCGGAGGAGGATATCCTGAACGCCCGGCTGCTCCTGGCCGACTGCACGCGACGCGTGATCGCGCTCTCGCTCTCGATCATCGGCGTCTCCGCTCCGGAGAAGATGTGAGCACCGTATACGGGACAGCTTGCACAGGCCCCGGCCGCAGCGGGCGGGGAACTGAAACGAACACAGGGGATGTGAAAAAGGTTTTCACATCCCCTGTGTTCGTTTGCCTCATTTTTATTATCTCTTCATACGCGGCGAGGTCATGATCCTCCGCATCTGCGGGAGACACAGGCCCCGTCTTCGATGTATGTTTCATGATGGATCCCAGTCTCCTCTTTATGAGTGCCGGCACAGCAGGCTCTTCGGCGGACCGCTTCCCGACGGGGCGATCCGGCCCGAAAACGGGAATGCGGACACCTTGGCTATTATACACGAAACGCTTTTGGATTTCCACATCCCAAACGGAGCTGTCCGGCGTCTTAAAGAGAACACAAAACCGCAGCCTTTTCCTCCAAACATATTTTTTTCAAAAAAGCTATTGACAGCCGGGCGCACATGTGTTATTGTACTAATCGCTTAATACAGTGACACAAAGGAGGTGCCGCATGACTTGGGACTTTCGGAATGATCTGCCGATCTATTCCCAGCTGATCGAGCAGATCAAGCTTGCGATCGTGTCGGGCGTCTTCGCTCCGGGGATGCGCCTCAACTCCGTCCGGGACATGGCCGCGGAGGCGGGCGTCAACCCCAACACCCTGCAGCGGGCGCTGCAGGAGCTCGAGCGCCAGGGGCTGGTCTTTTCCCAGCGTACGAGCGGACGCTATGTAACGGAGGATACGAACGTGATCGACGAGACCAAGCGGGCCCTTGCCCAGGGGCAGCTGGCGGCTTTTCTGGACGCCATGAAAAAGCTGGGCTATGAACGGGCGGAGATCATCGCCCTGTTAAAGGAGGAGGCGTAGATATGCCGATTTTGGAATGCATAGACCTGAGCAAGCGCTTCGGGAAGACCGCGGCGCTGGACAACGTGAACCTGAGCATCGAGCCGGGCCGGGTGATCGGCCTGCTTGGGCCGAACGGCAGCGGCAAGACCACCCTGATCAAGCTGGCCAACGGCCTGCTGACACCGTCCGATGGGGAGATCCTCATCGACGGGGAAGCCCCCGGTCCGAAGAGCAAGGCCATCGTGAGCTATCTCCCCGACAAGGAGTATCTGCCGGACTGGATGTGCCCGAAGCAGCTGATGGACTTCTTTGAAGACTTTTACGCGGACTTTGACCGCGCCCGCGCCGAGGAGATGCTCGCGCGGCTCGGTCTCGACCCCGCGCAGAAGGTCAAGCAGATGTCCAAGGGCACGCGCGAAAAGGTACAGCTCATCCTGGTCATGAGCCGCCGGGCCAAGCTCTACCTGCTCGACGAGCCCATCGGCGGCGTGGACCCGGCCACCCGGGATTACATCCTCGACACCATCATCCGCAACTATAACCCCGAGGCCGCCGTCGTGATCTCCACGCATCTGATCGCCGATGTGGAGCAGGTGCTGGACGAGGTGATCTTCATTCAGAACGGTCAGATCCTGCTCCAGTCCGACGTGGACAGCATCCGCGAGGAGAAGGGCAAGAGCGTGGACCAGTATTTCCGGGAGGTGTTCAAATGCTAAGCAAACTTTTGAAACAGGAATTCCGCGCCACCGGACGGATCATGCTGCCGGTCTTCGGGGCGCTGCTGATCCTCAGCGTGCTCGCCAATTTCTCCATCCGCCTGCTCGACTCGAGCGCCGGCAATAATACCGTGCTGCGCATCCTCGCTGTCCTGGTGCTCGTCTTCTTCGGAGCCGCCATCTTCGGCGCGCTGATCGTGACGCTCTGGCTGATGGTCACCCGCTTCTACCGCAACCTTCTCAAGGACGAGGGCTATTTGATGCACACCCTGCCGGTGAGCGTCCACGGCCTGGTCTGGTCCAAGCTGATCGTCTCCCTGGTCTGGTTCCTCGCGACCGGCCTGCTCATCATGCTGATCGTCTTCCTGACGGCGTTGATCCAGTCCGGCACAAACATCAGCGAGATTCTCGCGCAGCTGCCAAGCTGGGCCGAGGTCAGAGAGATGCTCGCCTCGCAGGGCATCCGCTCCGGAGACATCACCCTCTTCTGCGCCGAGTTCATCGCGCTGGTCCTGGTCGGTTCGATCGCGAGCTCCCTGCACTTCTACGCGGCCATGTCCATGGGCCACATGTTCAGCAAGGACAAGATCCTGCTCAGCATCGTCTTCTTCGTGGCGCTCAGCTTTGTGATGAGCCTGCTGACCAATCTCCTGGGCTTCCGGCTGCACGATCTGGCCACACTCACCGTCGAAAATGGAGACGTTGCGATGCTGCTGTTCTATATGCGGCGGCTGCTTCTCTTCTCCCTCGGTGTCGAGCTGCTGCAGGGCGCACTGCTCTATTTCGCTACGACTCTGAGTCTGCGCCGGGGCCTGAACCTGGCGTAAGAAAAAAAGATTCCGCTTTCCATCGGAAAGCGGAATCTTTTTTACTCGTTCGGCATCGCGGTAGCGAAATAGATGATATCGCTGATGTCTTTTTCCCAGCCGAACTGCACGGGGTTGATGAGCCGGCCGTTGAAGACCGTCGTGGCGGTCTGGCCGCCGTCGAGCGTATAGGCCTTGACGCAGCCGCGCCGGATCATCGCGTCCGCCGCCTGGCGAAGCGTGGCGAGGTAATAGTACTGCCCCTGGCCGCAATTGATGTTCATGGTCAGGTAGTGGTGCCGTCCGAGCAGGCCGATGGCGCTGCGGGCGTAGTCGTCGTCGATCTCGCCCCAGGCATAGCTCGCCGGGGTCACGTCCACGCCGTCGTCGATCAGGACCGGACCGAAAACCAGCGAGAAAAGCACGTCGTTGTCCGCGATGAACTGCCGCGCCTCGTCCTCGCTCGTGAACTGCCCGCGGTAGCTGAAGAGCATGTCCCCGTCCGCCGTAATATAGCAGACGTCGCAGGTCTCCGGCTCGAAGCGGCAGATCTCCCGCTGGTAGACGGAGATGCCGCAGGCGCGCCCGTGGTGGTAGAAATCACCGCCCACGGCGAGCACGGCGTGGGTGTCCAGCGCAAACTGGCTGCAGGTCTCAAAGTGCAGATCGAAGGGCGCGTCCCCGGCGATCTTGCGGCGAAGCTGCGAGCCGTCCGCCACGAAGACCTCCGAGAAGGTCCCGACGCCGCGGGCCTCGACCTCCTGCCAGCAGAGGGCCAGGATCGTCTCGTCCAGATAGTACTGGATCGAGGAGCCCGGGAAGCGCTCAAGCCCAGCGTTCCAGCAGAGCGTCTGCCCGCCGATCAGGGTCTGTGCCTCGGGGCGCTGCAGCAGCGCCTCGATCACCGCGGGGTCGTCGGTCTCGCCAAAGCAATCGGGATTCGGCACCGGACCGGCCAGCGCGTCCTCGGCGATCCGATAGCGCACCGGCAGATAGGGCAGGGCCTCGCTCGTCAGGGCGAAAAGGGATCCCGCCATCGCGTCCGGGTTTCCCATCTGCAGAAGGTAGAGCATCTGTGTAAGATTCATCTCATTCGGGACCCAGACACCGTCCTCATAATGGAGCGCGAGTTCCAAGTTAAGCTCCTCTGGATAGCGGGAGGCGTTCAGCGCCGCGTCCAGCTCCTCAAGGAAAGCCGGCTCCAGTAGTTCGGGGCGGATGGCCTGTTCGTCGGTATAGACCTCGCTGCCGCGGGCGGCGGCGTCCACCCAGTTCTGCAGCCGCGCGGTCAGCGCCGCGATCAGGTCGGCCCGCAGCGCGGCCGTGTCCAGCCGTGTCAGGCGGAACATCTGTACAGCCTCGTCCCCTTCGACCCGGCATTCCCCTTCCGGGGTAAGGGCGCACACCGCCTGCAGAGCCGAAAGGATACGCTTGCCGCCCTCGGTCTCGGGCTGTGTAAGAGGCTCGGGCACGGTAAGAGCGGCGATGGCCTCGCTCGGGTCGGGCCGCTGCAGCCCCAGCTTCACCATGATGGGGACGGCGTCTTCGCTTCCCGGCCCCATGCGCAGGGCAACAAGGGCGCAGGCGACAGCCAGCAGGAGCAGCAGGATCGCGAGCCATAAAAAAGTCTTTCGTTTCATAGAATTCTCCGGAAAAACAAGGGGCGGTCGAGTGACCGCCCCGTTTTCTCAATCAGAAGTCCGCGTTGCCGGTGGTGCGGGGATGCAGCTCCACATCACGGATATTGCTCACGCCGGTGAGGTACATGACCATGCGCTCGAAACCGAGGCCGTAGCCTGCGTGGCGGCAGCTGCCGTAGCGGCGCAGGTCCAGATACCACCAGTAGTCCTCTTTCTTGAGACCCAGCTCGTCCATGCGCGCCTCGAGCACGTCCAGGCGCTCCTCGCGCTGGCTGCCGCCGATGATCTCACCGATGCCGGGGACCAGGCAGTCCGCCGCCGCGACAGTCTTTCCGTCGTCATTGAGGCGCATATAGAAGGCCTTGATCTCCTTCGGATAGTCCGTGACGAAGATGGGCTTCTTGAAAACTTCCTCGGTCAGATAGCGCTCGTGCTCGGTCTGCAGGTCTATGCCCCACTCGACGGGATAGTCGAACTTTTTCCCGCTCTTCTGCAGGATCTCAACGGCCTCGGTATAGCTCACGCGTCCGAACTCGTTGGAGACCACGTTGTGCAGCCTCTCCAGCAGGCCCTTGTCGACGAAGGAATTGAAGAACTGCATCTCCTGCGGGCAGCGCTCGAGCACGCGGTTGATGATGTATTTCACCATCGCCTCGGCGGTGTCCATATAATCGTTCAGGTCTGCGAAGGCCATCTCCGGCTCGATCATCCAGAACTCCGCCGCGTGGCGCTGGGTATAGGAGACCTCGGCGCGGAAGGTGGGCCCGAAGGTATATACGTCGCCGAAGGCCATGGCGAAGTTCTCGGCGTTGAGCTGACCGGACACGGTCAGGTTCGTGCTCTTGCCGAAGAAGTCCTGGCTGAAGTCGACGCTGCCGTCCTCTTTGCGGGGAGGATTATTCAGATCAAGGGTCGTCACGCGGAACATCTGGCCCGCGCCCTCGGCGTCGGAGCCGGTGATGATGGGCGTGTGGACATAGACGAAGCCGCGGTCCTGGAAGAACTCATGCACCGCCGCGGCCGCGACGCTGCGCACGCGGAAGGTGGCGGAGAAGAGGTTCGTGCGGGGACGCAGATGCTGGATCGTGCGCAAAAACTCCACGCTGTGGCGTTTCTTCTGCAGCGGGTAATCCGGCGTGGAGACGCCCTCCACCGTGATCTCGGACGCCTTGAGCTCAAAGGGCTGCTTGGCCTCCGGGGTCAACACCAGCGTACCGCGGACAATGAGCGCCGCGCCGACGTTCTGGTGCGCGATCTCGTCGTAATTCTGCAGCCCGCCTCTCTCAAACACGACCTGCAGCGATTTGAAGCAACTGCCGTCGTTGAGCTCGATAAACCCGAAGTTTTTCATGTCGCGCACGGTCCGCACCCAGCCGCAAACGGTGAGCTCCTGCCCGCCGAAGGCGTTGGCATCCGCGTAGATCCCGGCGATTTTCTGTCGTTTCATTGGCACTCGTCCTTTCTTTGCGCCGTCATTCCCGGCGCGCATATTCCCCGGTGCGCCCGGATTTTTCTATTATATACAGGACAGCCTGTTTTTGCAAGCAAAAAGGAAGGCCGACGCCTTCCTTTTCCGGCGGAGCCGATCAGAAAATAAACTCGATCGGGGCCGCATAGTTGCAGAGCTCCACGTCCTGGTGGGCACCGCCGTCCTCGCCGTCGCGCGTCCAGGGCACCGGCTTTTCAAAGTGGAATGTCGCCTTCTTCGTGTGAAGGATCAGCAACTTGTCGCTGTCGTAGCGCTGGGAAAGCACACTCTCCACGATCTCCCCGAAGGCCGCCACGGTCTTGGGGTCCTTCACCAGCACGAGCTCGCTCATGCCGTCGCCGAGGCCGACCAGCTTCTCGTTCAGCCGGACGATGCCCGCCACCGAGGTGGAGTTCGAGAGGCTGCCGTAGAGCAGATCGTCCTCGATCACGCCGCCGTCGTATTCCACGACGGTGTGATAGGTCTCGATCTTCCCGAGCGCCGCCGCGCCCTGGAGCACATAGGCCAGATGACCCAGCGCCCGCTTCTGGTCCTGCGGGGTCGAATAGCTCACCTCGGTGAAGGCGCCGAAGGCGGCGATATACGCGAAGTACTCCTTCCCGAAACCGCCGACGTCAAAGGGGTGCGGCGCGCCGTTCACCAGCCGCTGCGCCGCGGCGAGGCTGTCGTTCTTCGGAAGGTTCAGGGTCGTAGCGACATCGTTGGCCGTGCCCATGGGGAAGTAGCCGAGCTTCGGCGGATTCTCCAGTGCCATCAGGCCGCCGATCACCTCGCTCAGCGTCCCGTCGCCGCCGATGCAGGTAACGACGTCGTAGTCCTTTCCGTGTTCCCGGACGAAATCCGTGGCCTCGCCGCGGGCGCCGGTAAAGAAGAGCGTCGTGCGGTAGCCGCCCCTGTCGAGCGTGTGCAGCGCGTCAGGCAGGTTGTATTTATAGCCGCCGCGCCCGGCGGCGGGGTTGATGACGAGCATCAGCTTTTTCATGTGTCCTCTCCTCACTAGAGATATCGCGTTCATCTTACAACAGACGGGCGCCGAATTCAAGCAAACAAAGTGTTAAGGATACCCGGAAACGGCAAAGGGACGCAGTTTCCTGCGTCCCTTGTATGTTGCCGACGGATTTTACGCCATCTCGTTGAGCTTGTTCGCCATCGCAGACTTCTTGTGAGCTGCGTTGTTCTTGTGCAGCAGGCCCTTGCCGGCTGCGCGGTCAACAGTCTTAACAGCAACTTTATAGGCACTGACGGCTGTCTCGCGGTTGCCATCGGCAACAGCTGCGTCAAACTTTTTCATCATGGTCTTAAGCTCGGTCTTGTCAGCACGATTCTTGGCCCGAAGCTCCTTGGACTTAACGTCTCTCTTGGCAGAAGATTTAATGTTGGCCATGCGTTATTTGCCACCTCCTCCTATAAAGATTCACTCGCGTTTAGAGATTATAGCAAAGGAGCGGCACAAAAGCAAGCTTTTTTTTCGGAAAAAAGTAAGTTTTTTCTCAGATGGGAGATCTGCCGCAGGAAATGTATCTTCTTATTATAAACAGCACAAGATATAGAGAAAGGAGGGATCAATATGGTAAATTATGGAAGAACCGACCTCGCCGCGGAGGCCCATCGGCTCTGGCGGAAAGGCGCTGCGGAAACGACCCGACTTTCCGGCGTCCGGGCAGAAGAGGAGATCCTGGAGGGCCTGCCGGTGACGGCGGTCGAGATTCTCAATACCGAGGGGGAGCACGCGCTCGGCAAGCCCTGCGGCCGTTACTTCGAGCTCCGTCTCCCGGCGCTCTTTCCGCAGCGCGGCGCAGCGTTTGAACAGGCGGTATCAGCGCTCGCCGCGCTGGTACGCCGCTGCCTGCCGGAGATGCTCCCCTCTTCTGTGCTCATTGCAGCGCTCGGGAACCCGGACGTGACGCCGGACGCGCTGGGTCCCCTCTGTGCCGGACATATCCTCGTGACCCGGCATCTGATAGGGGACGCCGCTTTTCGGGAGCTGCGCTCCGTCGCGCTCTGTCGGACCGGGGTGCTTGGGACATCCGGGGTTGAGAGCGCCCTTCAGGTCCGAACGCTCTGTCAGGCCCTTCGACCGGACTGCGTGCTCGCGATCGATGCGCTCGCCGGGGCCGAACCCGCTTCCCTCTGTCGCTGCGTCCAGGTAAGCGACGCCGGGATCGCACCGGGCTCCGGCGTCGGCAACGACCGGGAAGCCCTCAGTTCCCGGTCGCTGGGGATCCCGGTCGTCGCCCTCGGCGTCCCGACTGTGATCGACGCCGCCTCTCTCTCGCAGGGAAACGGGCTCGGCGCTCTCTTTGTCACGCCGCGCTATATCGACAGCGCCGTACGGCAGTATGCCCGTCTCCTCGGCTACGCGATCAACGCGGCGCTGCAGGAGCATATGAGCGTCTCCGATATGGAGATGCTCCTGGATTGAGTGTTTCACGTGAAACAGGATCCGCCTTCCGCAAAAAGTTTCACGTGAAACATTGAAATCGACTGCGTGAACTGCTATAATAGGCAGCACAATACGACAGGAGAAAACTATGGCAAAGATTCTGGCATTGGCAAACCAAAAAGGCGGCGTCGGGAAAACAACCACCTGCGTCAATCTCTGTGCTGCGCTCCACACGCTGGGAAAACGTGTGCTGCTGGTGGACTGTGATCCACAGGGCAACGCAAGCTCCGGCATGGGCGTGGCCAAGACCAGCCGTCCCAACACCTATGACATGCTGATCCGCGCCATCCCGCCGGAGGCCTGTCTGGTACATACGTCCTACGGAGATGTGATCCCGACAGGCAAGGAACTCGCCGCGGCCTCGGTCGAACTGATCGACACGGATAAGCGCGAGTATGTCCTCAAAAAAGCACTGAACCAGCTCTACAGTGAGTACGATTATATCTGTATCGACTGTCCCCCTTCTCTGGAGCTGTTGACGGTGAATGCTCTCGTGGCAGCCGACAGCGTGCTGGTCCCCATGCAGTGCGAGTATTATGCACTGGAGGGGATCGCGGACCTCATGACCAGCATCAAGCTTTGCTCCCGCCATCTCAACCGCCACCTGGAGGTGGAGGGCATCGTGCTCACGATGTACGACGCCCGTGCCAATCTCACCCTGCAGGTAGCCAACGAGCTGCGCCGCCATCTGGGCGACAAAGTATATGACACCGTGATCCCACGCAGTATCCGCCTTTCCGAGGCGCCAAGCCACGGGATCCCCGGCGTACTGTACGACCGGAGCAACAAGGGAAGCAAGGCCTATATGGCGCTGGCGGAGGAATTTCTCCGGCGTAACAACGGATAAGGAGACGCCATGGCAGCAAAAGAAAAAAAGGGGCTCGGCATGGGCCTGGACGCCCTGTTTGCCGCAAACCATTACGACGACGAGGCAGAGGCAGAGCTTCTGATCGTCCCGATCGAAAAAGTCGAGCCGCGTGAGGATCAGCCCCGTCAAAGCTTCGATCCCGAAGCGCTGCAGGAGCTCGCCGGATCCATTACGCAATACGGCCTTATCCAGCCTATCACGGTGCGCAAGCTCCCGAGCGGCTATTACCAGATCATCGCGGGCGAGCGGCGCTGGCGTGCCTCCCGTATGGCCGGTCTCAGCGAAGTCCCGGTCCGGGTCCTCGAGGCGGACGACCGACGCACAGCCGAGCTGGCGCTGGTGGAAAACCTGCAGCGTGAAGATCTCAACCCCATCGAAGAAGCGCGGGGTTACCGCAGCCTGATGCACGATTATGGCCTGACCCAGGAGGAGACCGCGCGCAGCGTGGGGCGCTCCCGTCCGGCTGTGGCAAACTCCCTGCGTCTGCTGAGCTTGAGCGATCCGGTCCTGTCGCTGGTGGAAAAGGGAGAGCTCTCCGCCGGTCACGCAAGGGCGCTGATCCCCATCGAGAGCGAAACGGCGCAGTTCGAGGCCGCACAGGAGGTCATACGAAAATCCCTCTCCGTGCGCAAAACGGAGCGCATGGCGGCTCGTCTCTGCCGGCCTGTTCCCGAGGAACCGGAACCCCCCGTCGAGAACGACATCCGTGTGGATTACGAAGCCGAGCTCGCGGAAGAGCTGGGGAAGAAACTCGGGCGCAAGGTCCGCCTTGTTGAGAAAAACGGCAGCGGCCGCATTGAGCTCGCCTTCTACGGAGCCGAAGACCGTGAACGGCTGATCGAACAACTGAGAAATCTGTAAACAGGAGAAACACATATGCTGGACATCAAATTTGTACGCGACAACCCGGAGCTCGTTCGGGAGAACATCCGCAAAAAGTTTCAGGATGCGCGCCTGCCGCTGGTCGACGAAGTGTTGAAGCTCGACGCGGAAAACCGCGCCGCAATCACCGAGGCGAGTGATCTGCGCGCTCGCAAAAATGCGCTCAGCAAGGCCAACGGCCCCCTCTTCGGCAAACTGAAAAAGGCAGCGGATGAGGAAAAAGAGGCCATCCAGGCGCAGATCGACGCGAACATGGCCGCCGTCAAGGCGGACGACGAGCGCCTCGCCGAGCTGGAAAAGCTTGAGGAGGACTACGCCCGCCGTATCCACCACATCATGCTGAATATCCCCAATATCATCGATCCCTCCGTGCCGCTCGGTCCGGATGACAGCTTCAACGTCGAAGTCGAGCGCTTCGGCGAGCCGGTCGTTCCCGACTTTCCCATCCCTTACCACACCGAGATCATGGAGCGCTTCAACGGCGTCGATATGGACGCAGCCGGCCGGGTCTCCGGCAACGGCTTCTATTATCTCATGGGAGATATCGCGCGGCTGCATTCCGCGGTGCTGGCCTATGCCCGGGACTTCATGATCAATAAAGGCTTCATCTATTGCATCCCGCCCTTTATGATTCATGGCAACGTGGTCGAAGGCGTCATGAGCCAGACCGATATGGATGCCATGATGTACAAGATCGAAGGGGAGGACCTCTACCTGATCGGTACCTCCGAGCACTCGATGATCGGTAAATTCATCGACCAGATCATCCCCGAGGAGAGTCTGCCCCAGACCCTGACCAGTTACTCCCCCTGCTTCCGCAAGGAGAAGGGCGCCCACGGCATTGAGGAGCGCGGTGTCTATCGCATCCATCAGTTCGAAAAGCAGGAGATGATCGTTGTCTGCCGGCCGGAGGATTCCATGGACTGGTACGAAAAGATGTGGCGTTTCTCCGTTGAGCTCTTCCGCAGCATGGAGATCCCCGTGCGCCAGCTCGAGTGCTGCTCCGGCGATCTGGCGGATCTGAAGGTCAAGTCCTGCGATATCGAGGCCTGGTCTCCGCGTCAGCAGAAGTACTTTGAAGTCTGCTCCTGCTCCAACCTCGGCGACGCCCAGGCGCGCCGCCTGAAGATGCGCGTCCGCGGTGCCGACGGCAAGATGTATCTGCCTCACACGCTCAACAACACCGTAGTCGCTCCCCCGCGCATGCTGATCGCGTTCCTGGAGAATCATCTTCAGGCAGACGGCAGCGTCACGATCCCCGAAGTCCTGCGTCCCTACATGGGAGGCACGGCAATACTTGTCCCCAAAAAATAACGATATAAGGAGAAGAAAAGCATGAAAAAATTTGTCGAAGAATTCAAGGCCTTCATTTCCCGCGGAAGCGTCCTGGACATGGCGATCGGCGTTATCGTCGGCGGCGCCTTCGGTGCGATCACCGGTTCCCTGGTCAGTGACGTCATCACCCCGCTGCTGGCGGTCCTGTTCAACAGCCCCAACACCGATGCGCTGAACATCACCCTGCGCGCCGGCTCTGAGGGCGTGGATCCCATCGTCCTGGGTCTCGGCACCTTTATCGGAACGATCATCAACTTCCTGGTGATTGCCCTGGTCCTGTTCTCCGTCATCAAGGCCATCAACAAGGCCCGCGAGCTTGCCGAAAAGGCCAAGAAAAAGGAAGAGGAAGAAGCCGCTGCGGAAGAGGAGCCCAAGCCCACTACCGAGGAGCTGCTCGGCGCGATCCTCGACGAGCTCAAGAAAAAAGACTGATTCTACATATCAATCAAAAAAGCCCGGATTCTTCCGGGCTTTTTCTTTTTCTCTTTTCCCTACTATATTATATTTATATCTTGAAAAACGGTGGAAAATTTGATATACTTATTAAGTTAGGAATACTCTGAATTTCTGCGTGAGGTGTACGCTATGAACTCTCTACAGGAAATATGGGATGCCATCATCCAGATCCTATCCCGGGAGCTGACGCCCACGGCGATCAATACCTGGTTTTCCGACTGCAAGCCGGTCGCACTGGAGGAAAACCGTCTCATTCTGCACACGGGCTCCGACTTCAAGCGCGACATGATCTCCTCGCGCTTCGGCAATACGATCAAGGCCGCCCTGTCCGATATCTTTTCCTGTGACTTTGATCTGCTCGTGCTTGCCGGGGATGAGCTGAATGATTATATGGACAAAGCCAAGGCGGAGAACCCTCTCCCTGAGATGGCCGGCTACACCTTTGACCGCTTCATCGTCGGCAATTCCAATAAATTTGCCCATGCCGCCGCTGTTGCCGTCGCGGACAAGCCCGGCAAAACCTATAATCCCCTTTTCATCTACGGCAACTCCGGCCTCGGCAAGACGCACCTTCTCATGGCGATCGGCCACACGATCCAGGACCGCGACCCCGCCGCGAAGATTGCTTACATCAAAGGCGACGAGTTCACGATCCAGATGGTCAAGGCGATCAAGGAGGGCACAACGGAGGATTTTCGTACCCGCTATCGCAACGTGGATCTCTTCCTTGTGGACGATATTCAGTTCATTGCGGGCAAGCAGAGCACGCAGGAGGAGTTCTTCCACACCTTCAACAGCATCTATGAAGCCGGACACCAGATCGTCATCACCTCCGACCGGCCTCCGCTGGAGATGAGCTTGCTGGACGACCGTCTTCGGACCCGCTTTGAAGGCGGTCTGATGGCCGACATCCAGCCCCCCGATCTTGAGACGCGCATGGCCATCACCCGCAACAAGGCCTCGCTGCTCGGCCTGATTCTCTCGGACGAAGCTGTCGAGTACATCGCCAAGAACGTCACCGCGAATATCCGGCAGATCGAAGGTGTCATCAAGCGTCTCACCGCCTACAAGGAGATCCTCAATGAGGTCATCACGATTTCCTCGGTGGAGCGTGCGATCGCGGACGTCATGAAAAAGGGCGAGGATATCCCGAAGCCGACCAACATTATCCGCGAAACTGCCAAATACTTCTCGCTGCAGGAGGAGGATCTGCGCGGTCAGAGCCGCTCAAAGAATACCGTCATGGCGCGGCAGATCTCCATGTTCCTGATGCGTCAGCTGACGAATCTCTCGCTCAAGGACATTGGTGAGCAGTACGAAAGCCGCAACCACGCAACTGTTCTCTCCTCGATCCGCAAGGTGGAAGATCTGGTAAAGAAGGATTCCAACATGGCCGGCATCGTGCGGGACATCACCTCCAACATTACCAGCAGCCTTTAAACTCCCACATTTTTTGTGGAGAAGTTAAAAACCGGCTGTGGAGAGAAAAGAAGCTCCCAGGCCCTGTGGACGCACTCCCCTTTTTCCACATTTTTCTCCACGTGCCACTCTCTTGCGCCCCATGGCTTTGAGCGGTTTTTCCACATTATTTTTCTCTACAACAAATACAACAAAGATTTTTAGAATATAAGATATATAAGACACCATTTTTTCTTGAACGTATCGAACAGGGAGGAAAAAGAATGAAATTCTCTTGCGAAAAATACCTGCTCCAGAACGCCTGCTCCACCGCGGCCCGCGCTGTTGCCTCCAAAAGCCCGATCCAGGCGCTGGAGGGCCTGCTCCTGGAAGCGGCGGCCGATGTAAAGGTCACCGGCTACGATCTCAAGGAGGGGATCTATACCAGCTTTTCCGCCGATGTAAGCCAGGCCGGTTCCATCGTCGTCAACTCCCGTCTCTTCGGTGAGATCATCCGCAAACTCCCGGACGGGATCGTCACTGTGACGACAGACAATCTCAACATCAATGTCAAATGCGGAAAAAGCGACTTCAATATCCTCGGCCTGAGCCCGGAGGATTACCCGGAAATGCCGGCCGTGGACGGCCAGAACCAGATCACGCTGCCGGAGAATATCCTGCGCAGTATGATCAACCAGACCATCTTTGCCGTTGCGGACAACGATGTGCGCCCCATCTACACCGGGACGCTCTTTGAAGTCAGCGGCGGTGAGCTTACCTTGGTTTCGGTGGACGGCTACCGCCTCGCCAAGCGCAGCGAAAAGCTGGAAGGGGAGCAGATGGAGGAGTGCCGCTTCGTCGTGCCCGGGACAGCTCTGAGTGATATCGAGCGCATCTGCGAAGATAAAGACGATCCGGTGAGTGTATCGGTAGGCCAGAAGCACATCTCCTTCTCCATCGGAGAGACCGTGGTTGTCTCCCGTCGGCTGGAAGGCGAGTTTCTCAACTATAAAAAATCCATTCCCGAGAACTTCCGCCATGTGCTGAAGGTAGAGCGCGGGGAGCTGATGACGGTCATCGACCGCGTCTCTCTTATCATCAGCGAGAAGAACAGCAGCCCCGTTCATCTCTTACTCAACGACGGCAGTATCGAGTGCAGCTGCGTCACACCCATCGGCAAGGCGGAGGATGTTTGCCTTTGCGAGGGAAGCGGCGAAGGGCTGGAGATCGGCTTCAACGACCGCTATCTGATGGACGCGCTGAAGGCGGCTGGCAAGGACGAGCTGCTGCTCTGCCTCAACACAGCTTCTTCTCCCTGCATCCTCAAGGCCTCCGACGGCAGCGACGCCTTCACCTATATGATTCTGCCGGTGCGCCTGCGCTCGAACGACTGACCCTTTTAACAGAGGATAAACATGGAAAAAATAGCCATTGAGACGGAATTCATCAAGCTCGACGCCCTGCTGAAATATGCTTCGCTGGTCGGGACCGGCGGTGAGGCTAAATACGTCATAGGAGAAGGCCTTGTCCGCGTCAACGGCGAGGTGTGCACCATGCGCGGAAAGAAGATCCGCCCTGGCGACACGGTGACCTTTGACCGCTTCGAGCTGGAAGTCGTGCAGGCCTGAGCCGATGAGAGTCGATAAAATCGCGCTGAACGGTTTTCGCAACTACGAGTGGGAGACCGTGAGCTTCGGTCCGGGAACGAATGTTATCTCGGGACCGAACGCGCAGGGAAAGACAAATCTGCTCGAAGCCGTGTATATGCTCTCCTGCGGACGGAGCTTTCGCACCCGCTTTGACCGGGAGCTGGTCGGCTTTGATTTTTCCGAGGCGGATCTGCTGGCAGAGATATACAGCCACGAGCGGCAGCAGACGATCAATATCCGGCTGCGCCCCGGACAGACCAAGCGTATCACGGTCAATTCCGTTAAAAAGACGGCGACTGAGCTCTCTGAGCTCATAAACGTCGTGCTCTTTTGCCCGGACGATCTGAACCTCATCAAGGAGGGGGCCGCGGTGCGCCGCCGCCTGCTGGATAACGCCATCAGCCAGATCCGTCCCCGCTACGCCGAGATCCTTTCGGACTTCAACCGCCTCTACGAACATAAGACCCGCATCCTGCGGGACTGGCGGGAAAAGCCCTCGCTGCTCGACACACTCGACGAATTCTCAGACGGGATGTGCCGGGCCTCGGCCCAGCTTATCCGCTATCGCGCAGCTTTCACCGCACGTCTCAACGAGGCGGCGCCTCCGATCCACCGGGACTTCTCCGGTGAAGGGGAACAGCTCGACATCCGCTATAAGACCGTGAGCACGGTGCGGGATCCTTTTGCCTCCGCCAAGGAGATTTACTACGATCTGTGCGACCACCAGGAGAAGCACCGTCAGGCAGAGCTGGACAGTTCCCAATGTCTCTCCGGCGCGCATAAGGACGATCTGGAAATCTATATCAACGGCCGCGCGGCCAGGAGCTTTGCCTCTCAGGGCCAGACGCGCACGGCGGCGTTATCTCTCAAGCTCGCGGAGCGAGAGATTTTCCTCGCCGAGACCGGGGAATACCCCATCCTGCTGCTCGACGACGTGCTCTCCGAGCTCGACAGTCGGCGTCAGGAGTTCGTTCTCAATCGCATCGGCGGCGGCCAGACGCTCATCACCTGCTGTGAGGATGACGATATATCGGCCCGTACCGGCGGGAAAGTGCTTTTTATCGACAAAGGGAGGATCCGGTGAACTACCTGCATCTCGGAAAAGGTACCGTCGTGAACACGGCGGGTATCGTCGGCATCTTCGATCTGGATATCACATCCCAGTCCCATCTGACCCGGCGTTTCCTGCGCGAGGCGGAACAGAAGGGCCAGATCGTGAACGCGGCGGAGGATATTCCCAAGACTTTCGTCCTTGTCCGGGAGGGGGACATGACCCGGGTATACCTGAGTCAGATGGCTGCGGCAACACTGCTCAGGCGTGCCGAGAGCGGCCAGTTATAAGAGTGTATTCATTATGCGGGACCTGTGGAGAAAAAGCCGCTCCACCGGTCCGTTTTGGAGGAAACTATGGCAGATATCACGGAAAAAGTAACCCAGGAATATGATGCGAGTCAGATCCAGGTCCTTGAGGGTCTGGAGGCGGTGCGCAAGCGCCCCGGCATGTACATCGGTTCAACCTCGTCCTCCGGTCTCCACCATCTGGTGTATGAGATCGTGGACAACTCCATCGACGAGGCGCTGGCCGGCTACTGCACAGGGATCGAGGTCTGCATCGAGCCGGGCGATATCATTCGCGTCTCCGACAACGGACGCGGCATCCCCGTGGACATTCAGGAGCAGACAGGCAAATCCGCGCTTGAGGTCGTCTTTACGGTGCTGCACGCGGGCGGCAAATTCGGCGGCGGAGGCTATAAGGTCTCCGGCGGCCTGCACGGCGTGGGCGCCTCGGTGGTGAACGCGCTCTCCGAGTGGCTGGAGGTCCAGGTCCAGAAAGATGGAAAGATCTACCAGATGCGCTTCTCCCGCGGCGAGATCACCGAGCCCATCTCCGTGGTGGGTGAGGCCTACCGCACCGGGACGACCGTGCGCTTCAAGCCCGACCCCGAGATGTTTGACGACACCGTATTCGACTACGAGATCCTGCACACCCGCATGCGTGAGCAGGCCTTCCTCAACGGCGGCCTGACCATCTCGCTCGCCGACCAGCGCGGCGAGGAGGAAGTACGCGAGACGATGTGCTACGAGGGCGGCATCCGTGAGTTCGTGCGCTACCTCAACAAGCACAAGGCCCCTATCCATGAGGATGTTATCTATCTCGCCGGCAGCAAGGGCGACGCCATGGCCGAGATCGCGCTGCAGTACAACGACGGGTACAATGAAAACCTCATCTCCTTCGCCAACGATATCCACACGCCAGAGGGCGGCATGCACGAGACCGGCTTCAAGACGGCGCTGACGCGTGTGATCAACGCCTACGGACAGAAAAACAACATCATCAAGGGGGATGACAAGGTCTCCGGCGAGGACGTGCGCGAGGGCATCTCCGCGGTTATCTCCGTGAAGCTCCCTGAGGCCCAGTTCGAGGGACAGACCAAGCAGAAGCTCGGCAATGCCTATATCCGCACCCTGGTGGACGGGATCGTGAACGACCAGCTCACCGAGTATTTCGAGGAACATCCCGCCGCGGCCAAAGCCATCCTCGAGAAGGCCATGATGGCCAACCGCGCCCGCGAAGCGGCACGAAAGGCCAAAGAATCCGTCCGGCGCAAGACCGGTCTCGAGAGCGGACAGATGCCCGATAAGCTGCAGGATTGCAACGAGCGCGATCCCTCCCTCTGCGAGCTCTACATCGTCGAGGGCGATTCCGCCGCAGGCTCGGCCATCCAGGGCCGCGACAGCCGTTTCCAGGCGATCCTCGCCATGTGGGGCAAGATGCTGAACGTCGAGAAAGCCCGCGCCGACAAGATCTACGGCAACGACAAGCTCTATCCCCTGATCGTCGCCATGGGCGCCGGTATCGGGGACGAGTTCAATATCGAGAAGCTGCGCTATCATAAGATTATCATCATGGCCGATGCGGATGTCGACGGCTCGCACATCCGGACACTCCTGCTGACCTTCTTCTTCCGCTACATGCGCCCGCTCATCGAGCGCGGCTATGTCTACTCCGCGGTGCCGCCGCTCTATAAACTCACCCGCGGCAAGACGCAGCGCGTGGCCTATTCCGACGAGGAGCGCGACAAGATCAGCGCGGAGCTGCGCGGCGACAATCCGAACGTCAAGGTGGACATCAACCGCTTCAAGGGCCTGGGCGAGATGGACCCGCACGAGCTCTGGGAGACGACCATGGACCCGGAGAAGCGCTCCCTGCGCCGCATCACCCTGGGCGATGCGATCATGGCCGACCAGATTTTCACGGTCCTTATGGGCGAGGACGTCGAGCCGCGCCGCGAGTGGATCGAGCAGAACGCCAAATACGTTGTCAACCTGGACATTTAAGAAGCGAGGAATCGTTATAAATGGCACATAAGAGAGATTACAAACCCGAGGATATCCTCTTCCCGAATCAGACTATCACCGAGTCTGAGCTGGTCGGGGAGATGCAGACGAGCTATATCGACTACGCCATGTCGGTCATCGTGGGGCGTGCCCTGCCCGATGTGCGCGACGGTCTCAAGCCCGTGCACCGGCGTATCCTCTATACGATGTACGAGGGCGGCCTCACCAGCGACAAACCCTTCAAGAAATCCGCCACCTGCGTCGGCGATGTGCTGGGTCACTATCATCCCCACGGAGACGCCTCGGTCTACGACGCCATGGTGCGTCTGGCCCAGGATTTCTCGATGCGCTACATGCTGGTCGACGGCCATGGCAACTTCGGCTCCGTGGACGGCGATCCCCCCGCGGCCTATCGTTATACCGAGGCCCGGCTCTCGAAGATCTCCAACGAGATGCTGCGCGATATCGATAAGGATACCGTCGACTGGGATCCCAACTTCGACGAGACGCGCAAGGAGCCGCGCGTGCTCCCCTCCCGCTTCCCGAACCTCCTTGTCAACGGCTCGAGTGGCATCGCCGTCGGCATGGCGACGAACATCCCGCCCCATAACCTGACCGAGGTCATCAACGCCTGTGTCTGCGTGCTGGAGAATCCCGAGGCCACGCTTGCCGATCTCATGCAGCATATCTCGGGCCCGGACTTCCCGACCAAGGGCATCATTATGGGCCGCAGCGGCATCCGCCAGGCCTATGCCACCGGCCGCGGCAAGGTGATCGTGCGTGCGCGGACCGAGTTTGAGGAGCACGGGCAGAACCGCATCCGCATCATCGTGACGGAGCTTCCTTACCAGGTCAACAAGCGCCAGCTTATCAAGACCATCGCCGACCAGGTGCACGACAAGCGCCTGGAGGGCATCTCCGATCTGCGTGATGAGACCGACCGCAACGGCATGCGTATCGTCATCGAGCTCAAGCGCGACGCCAATCCCCAGGTCGTGCTCAACCGCCTCTTCGCCCAGACCGCGCTGCAGTCGAGCTTTTCGATCAACATGCTGGCCCTGGTCAACAACCAGACCCAGCCGAAGATCCTTTCTCTGCGCCATATTCTCGACGAGTATCTGACATTCCAGGAGGACGTGATCGTCCGCCGGACGCGCTACGACCTGCGCAAGGCCGAGGAGCGCGCCCATCTGCTGGAGGGCCTGCTGATCGCCCAGGACAATATCGACGAGGTCATCCGCATCATCCGTTCCAGCTACGACAACGCCAAGCAGAACCTGATGGAGCGCTTCGGCCTCGACGACGTACAGGCCCAGGCCATCTGCGATATGCGTCTGATCGCGCTGCAGGGTCTCAACCGCGAGAAGCTGGAAAACGAATACAAGGAACTCGAGGAGAAGATCCGCTACTTCCAGGAACTGCTGGGAGACCCCGAGAAGATCAAGGCCGTGCTGAAGGACGAGCTGATCCAGCTGCGCGACAAATACGGTGACAAGCGCAAGACCGAGATCCAGGATATCGCCGATGAGATCGACGTCGAGGATCTGATCGAGGAGGAGAACTGCGTCTTCACCCTGACCCACGGCGGCTATATCAAGCGTCTGCCGGTCAGCGAGTACCGCGCGCAGGGCCGCGGCGGCAAGGGCATCCGCGCCATGGCCACCAAGGAGGAGGACTATGTGGAGACGGTGTTCACCGCGTCCACGCACGACAACATCCTCTTCTTCACCTCCAAGGGCCGCGTCTTCGTCAAGAAGGGCTACACGATCCCCGAGGCGGGACGCAACGCCCGCGGCACCAATATCGTCAACATCCTGCCCATCGAGAACGGCGAGACCCCGGAGAAGGTCAGCGCGATGATCCGCGGCCGCGGCTTCGAGGAGGACAAGTATCTCTTCTTCGTCACGCGCGGCGGCACGGTCAAGCGCATGGCGCAGTCCGCGCTCCGCAACATCCGCTCCAACGGCATCCGCGCGCTGAAGCTCGATGAGGGAGACGAGCTCATCACCGTCCTCCCGACTGACGGCGGCGAACAGATCCTGATTGCGAGCCATGAGGGCGCCGCCGTCTGCTTTGAGGAGACCGATGTGCGGCCGATGGGCCGCGAGGCTGTCGGCGTGCGCGGCATCCGTCTGCGCGAGGGCGACTATGTCATCGGCGCGGACAGCACCAGCGCGGGCGACACCCTGCTCACCATCACCGAGCGAGGCTACGGCAAGCGCACGCGCGTGGAGGAATACAGTGTGCACGGCCGCGGCGGCAAGGGCATCCGCAACTACAACATCACCGAAAAAACCGGTCCCATCGCGGCGGTGCGCATGGTCCGGTCCGAGGACGATATCCTGCTCATCACCGACGACGCGACCATCATCCGCATCGCGGCGGACAGCATCTCTCTGCTCAGCCGCGCTACCCAGGGCGTGCGCGTCATGCGTCTCGCCGCGGGCAGCCGCGTGATCTCCATGGAGAAGACGGAGCGCGAGGTCGAAGAGGAGCCGGTTGAAAACCCGGAGGAATAAGCCTGAGCGTGTGACCGCGGACGAAAGACCGCAGGGAGGAAACGGACATGGCAAATAAGAAGGGAAATAAAAAGAAAAGCGGCTGGACCTGGTTGTTTGTGCTATTCATCATCGCGCTGGGAAATCTGGCGAATGAGGTCGACGGCGTCGATTTTAACCGGCTATGGCTGCGTTTCCGCGTCATGCTGCACCGGAACAACATCTCCCTCGAAGGGATCCTGCCGCTGCTCGTGACGATCGCGGTGGTTGTGGTCGTCGTCGCGCTCATCCGGGCGGCGGTAAAGCGGCAGGCCGCGGTCACCGACCGGCGCCCCGCGTCGGCCCGGACCAGTGCCGCCGTGCAGCGGCCGGACCCGCGCACGAAGAGCTTTACCAGGCCCGAGCCCGCCTGTATTGTCTGCGACCACACGGGCGAGGACCACTTCCAGCACGACAAGGCCCAGCGCATCAAGCAGCTCGACGAGTGGCTCAAGAACGGCCTGATCGACCGCCAGGAATACAAGGTCCTCCTGGCGCGCTACGAGCGGGACCTGTAAGGAATGAAAACAGTTGAAATCTATACCGACGGCGAGAATCGCTGCGCGATCTCGATGATTTGATTCCGTCCGGCTCGCCGCGATTGCGGCAACCGCCGGACATGGAAAGCAGGCGCCGTCAGCGTTTTCACAACAAGGAACCAAACCCATATGAAAACAGTTGAAATCTATACCGACGGCGCCTGCAGCGGGAACCCCGGCCCGGGGGGCTGGGGAGCGATCCTCGTCTACAACGGCCGGGAAAAGGAGCTCTCCGGCGGCGAGGCGCAGACCACCAACAACCGCATGGAGATGACCGCTGTCATCATGGCACTGCTCGCTCTGCGCGAGAGCTGCCGGGTCGAGCTCTATTCCGACTCCAAGTATGTCATCGACGCGCTGGACAAGGGCTGGGCCTGGGGCTGGCGGAAGAAGGGCTGGGTCAAGTCGGACAAAAAGCCGGCCCTGAACCCCGACCTCTGGGAGACGCTGCTCGATCTGACGGGGCAGCACGAGATGCACTATCACTGGGTCAAGGGCCACGCCGACAACGTATACAACAATCGCTGCGACCAGCTCGCCGTTCGGGAGAGAGAGAACTATGCCGCGCAAAACCATTGACTTCAGCCAAAAGCCTCTGCGGATCTTTCTGGCGTATATCGCCCGCCACAAGAGGCTTTTTTTCATTGACACCGCCTGCGCCGTCGGCGTCGCGGTGATCGACCTGGTCTTCCCCTTCGTGTCCCGCAGCGCCATGAACCGCTATCTGCCGGAGAAGCTCTATACCACCTTCTTCATCGTGATGGCGCTCCTGATCCTGGCCTATGTGGGCAAGGGCTTCCTTTATTATCTCATCACCGTGCTCGGCCACAAGATGGGCGTGCTGACCGAGGCGGATATGCGCCGGGATCTCTTCACGCATATGGAGGAGCTCTCCTTCAGCTTTTACGACAAGAACCGGACCGGTGCGCTGTTGAGCCGCGTCGTGAGCGATCTCTTCGAGGTGACGGAACTCGCGCACCATGGGCCGGAAAATGTCCTCATCTGCTCGCTCAGCATCGTGGGCTCGCTGGTGCTGATGTTCTGCATCCGCTGGCAGCTCGCGCTGGTGCTCGCGGTCACGCTGCCGCTCGGCGTCTGGTTCACACTCAGCCAGCGCGCCCGGATGCGGGACGCCAACGTCGAGGTCAAGCGCAAGACCGCCACCATCACCGCCGCCATCGAGTCGAGCATCTCCGGTGTGCGCACGGCTAAGGCTTTCGCCAACGAGGAGCAGGAGACGCGGAAATTCGACGAGGCGAACGAAGTGTTCAAGGGTGCGAAGGTCGAATACTACCGCAGCATGGGCCTGTATATGAGCGGGATGGAGTTCACCACCGGGGTCATGCAGGTGCTTGTCATTGCGGCGGGCGGCCTGCTCATCATGCGCGGGAGGATGGACTACGTCGACCTTATCACCTTCACGCTCTATGTCTCCGCCTTTCTCTCCCCGCTGCGGCGGCTGATCCAGTTCGCCGAGCAGTATATGCAGGGGACGGCAGGCTTCGGCCGCTTCCTGGAGATCATGCGCACGGAGCCGGAGATCCAGGACGCGCCGGACGCGCGGGAGCTCGGCCCCATCGAGGGCCGCATCGACTTCAACGATGTGAGCTTCCACTACGACAACGGCATCCCCGTCCTCAGCCATATCGACCTGCATGTGAAGGCGGGCGAGTGTCTGGCCGTAGTCGGTGCTTCGGGCGGCGGCAAGACCACGCTCTGCCAGCTCATCCCGCGTTTTTATGAGGTCAGCGAGGGCAGCGTTACGGTCGACGGCACGGACGTGCGGGCGGTGACGCAGGCGAGCCTGCGCCGCAACATCGGCATCCTGCAGCAGGACGTGTTCATGTTCGCAGGGACCGTGCGCGACAATATCCGCTATGGGCGGCCCGACGCCACCGACGCGGAGATCGAGGAGGCGGCGCGCCGCGCCGAGATCCACACGGAGATCCTTACCATGCCAGAGGGCTACGACAGCTATATCGGCGAGCGCGGCGTGATGCTCTCCGGCGGGCAGAAGCAGCGCCTCGCCATCGCGCGCGTCTTCCTGAAGAATCCCAAGGTGCTGATCCTGGACGAGGCCACCTCAGCGCTCGACACCGTAACCGAGCAGAGCATCCAGCATTCGCTGGACGAGCTGAGCCAAGGCCGCACCACTATCATCATTGCCCATCGCCTCTCCACCGTCCGCAGCGCCGACCGCATCGCGGTGGTGGAGGGGGAGCGGATCGCGGAGCTCGGCAGCCACCGCGAACTGATGGAAAAAAACGGGCTCTACGCCGCGCTGGTGCGGGCCCAGGAGATCGAGAGGGACTGATATGCTGACCATACGAAAAGGCGGCCATGTGGAGCTGGAACGCTTCTACAGCGCCATGGAGATCGATTTTGACGCCAAGGAGCTTATCGGCAAGTGGAGCATCCACCGGGCCATGAGCGCCGGGGATGTGGAGCTGCTGCTCTTTACCGACGAGGAGAGCCGCATCGACGTGGGCTATGCTCTCGTCGTGAGCCGCGGTCTCTACGGCTACGCGCTGCTCAAGTACTTCGCCATTCTGCCCTGGTACCGCGGCAAGGGCCTCGGGATCGAGGCGATGCGCCTGCTGAACAAGCGCTTCGCCGACCGGCAGGGGCTGCTCGCGGAGCTCACGGCCTTTGACGATCCCGACGGGAGCTATCTGCGCAAGCTGCGGAAATTCTTCTCCCGCTTCGGCTATGTACAGGTCGAGAGCGATTACCGCCTCGGCGGCGCGCCGGTCACGCTGATGGTCAAGCCCCTGCGGGGGCCCTGGGATATTGCACCCATCGCGCACCGCATGATCCGCGACTTCTATTCCCGCTGTCTGTTCTTTGGCAGCTATGACCGCATGATCGACATCAAACCCGCTCCGGCCGGGGAGAAAAGCGAATGAAGGCCGTCCTCTTCGACATGGACGGCGTGATCTTCGACTCGGAGCGCGCGGTCCTCGCCGTCTGGCGGGAGATCGGTGCGCAGCTGGGCCTCGCCGGGATCGACGATGTCTTTATTCGCTGTGTCGGTGTGACCATCCGGCGTACGCGGGAAATCTTTCTTGAGGCCTATCCGGGTCTGGATTTCGAGGACTTCGATCGGCGCGTGCGCGCGCGTTTCCTCTCTCTGTACGACAAGGGGCGCCTGCCGGTCAAGCCCGGCGCGCGAGAGACCCTGGCGCAGCTGCGCGGGCGGGGCATCCCCCTCGCTCTGGCATCCTCCACCCGGACCGAAGCGGTCCGGCGTGAGCTCGAGGAGGCGGGGCTGCTCGGCTGCTTCGACACGGTCGTCGGCGGGGACATGGTCACGCATTCCAAGCCCGACCCGGAGATCTTTCTCACGGCGGCAGCGAAACTCGGCGCGGAGCCGGCGGACTGCTTCGTGGTGGAGGACTCCTTCAACGGCGTGTGTGCGGGCCATGCAGGCGGCTTCCGCACCCTCATGGTGCCGGATATGCTCCCGCCCGACCGGGAAATGGAGGAGAAGACGGAGAGAATCCTGAAAGACCTCTTTGAAGCCGGACGTTATATTCTGGATCATACATAAAGGATGAGGCTGTGTCGGAGACACAGCCTCATCCTTTATCCGTGTTTTCACATTTTCCGCATCGGCTGCAGCCGTTGCAGCTGATGCGCATGCCGCAGCTTTGGCAGCGCTCCCCGAAATACGGCCGGTACAGCCTCTCCTCCGGGATCGGATCGCCCCATGGGTCGCGCAGATCGAAGCGCATCGGCTTCCCCGCAGAGCTCAGACCGGATTTGAAGGCCTGCTCGCTCTGGAGGTGCTGGCTCTCGATCCGGTAGAGCTTCCCGTCCTTTACAAAGCGGCGGCCCGTACCGCAGAAAACGAAGGTCACGTTATACGCTGCGCACTCGTCCCGCAGGGCCTTGACCCACTCATAATGGCAGGGCCGCGCCCCGTCGTAGTTTTCGCCGTCGCAGAGCACTTGTTCGATCTGCCCGGAGGGCAGATAAGCGCGGATGCTGACAGGCCCGATATAGGGCGCGCACATGATGCCCTTGTGCTTGAAGGGGAGGGAGAGCAGAAGCGGGATGCGCTCGTCAGCGCGGCGCTGGTTTTCACAGGTGACGTTGAGCATCACGTTTTCCCAGCCCTCGCCCCAGCCGGGCGGGAGCTGCTGTGCAACACGCTGCGGGCGCTTGGTCA
The DNA here is from genome assembly GCA_030531505.1 of Eubacteriales bacterium. GTDB lineage: Bacteria > Bacillota > Clostridia > Oscillospirales > Oscillospiraceae > Limivicinus. Next base: position 9,497 of record JAUNNH010000004.1, on the reverse strand, counting down.
GCAGAAAGAATTTCACGTCCGGGCGCTGCCGCATGATCTCCCAGGCCTCGCCACGCCATGGATCCGCCTCCTCCAGAAAGAAGTCCGAGGTCATGCACACGCGGAGCATCTCCCCGCTTTGGACCTTGTAGCGGCCGTCCCGGTCCTTCGCGAGCGGATAGCGGAAGCCCGCCTTCGTGCGGTAGATCTCCCCGCCGTCCTTCCCACGCAGGGAGTCGAGGTAATACATGTAGCAGTGCTGGCAGCCCTCGCTGCATTTTTTGCAGCCGTGCCAGGGGTTCCAGATGTCGTGCAGGGATTCCGCCTCCCTTCCGTAAACGCGATTTCCAACTATTGAGTATAGCACATCCGCGCCCTGTTTCCAAGTGAGCCGCGCGGCGATCTTCGCCTTGCTTTGGCAGACAAAACATGGTACAATACCCGCGTTATGAACATCCTCGTCAATCAAATACTGGAAAATAAGGAAGCTGCCGCCCTCCCCGGTCTGCTGGAGAGCGGAGGGCTTCCTGCGCTCGTTTCCGGGCTTTCGGCGGTCCACCGGGCCAATCTTGCGGCGGCGCTGCGGGATCGGAGCGGCCGGCCGCTCTTCGTGCTCTGCCCGGATGACACCGCCGCCGAGAACATGGCGGGAGACCTCAGCGCCATGCTGCGCGAGCCGGTGGTCACGATCGGCATGCGCGACTTCACCTTCTACCCCGCCGAGGCCGCCTCGCGTCAGGCGGAGCAGAAACGCCTCGCCGCGCTCTACGCCCTCGCGGAGGGGACGACGCCGATCGCTGTGGCCTCTGTCTCCGGCCTCATGCAGCGCACGATGCCGCCCGAGACCCTCCGCCGCGCGGCCTTTACCATCGAGGATACGGGCAGCTATGCCGTTGAGGATATCGAAGACGCGCTGCTGCGCTGCGGCTATGTCCGCACGGTCCAGGTGGAAGGTCCGGGCCAGTTCGCCCGCCGCGGCGGGATCCTGGACTTCTTCTCCCCTGCCGACCATGAGCCGGTGCGTGTCGAGTTCTGGGGCGACGAGATAGACTCCATGAGCTTCTTCGACGTCGGAGATCAGCGGCGGACGGAGACGGTCCGGCGCTGCACGATCCTCCCAGCGGCGGAGACCCTGCCCTCGCTCAGCACGGGCGGGATCGAAACCCTGTGCCGCGAGATCGAGGAAACAGCGGCGCGCTTTGCCCGGAAACGCACAAGCGAGAACGCGGCGACCCTCGCCGCGACGCTGCGGGGCGACGCGGAGCGCCTGCGCGCCGGCGTGGTGCTCTCGGACGCCGACCGCTATCTCCCCATGATCTATGCGCCCGCCTGCGGCTTCGACTATATCCCGGCGGACGCGCTGCTCATGCTTGACCAGCCTGCGCGCTGCGCGGAGCGGGCGCGGGATTTCCTGAAGCAGCTCGGGGAGGATCTGCGCGAGCTGCAGAAGAAGGGCCAGGTCGCCTCTGCCGCCGACAGCTTCTGTACGGGCTGGGACACGCTCCTGCACGGCTTCGCCGATTTCCCGGTCTATATGGCCGACGCCTTTACGGTTGGGCGCCCGCCGCTCGCGCCCCGGACGCTCGTCAGCATCCCGGCCAAGCAGCTCCCCTCTTACGCGGGCAGCGCACAGGCCGCTGCCGAGGACGTGAAGCTCTATCTCAAACAGGATTTCCGCATCGTGGTCCTCGCCGGGGATGAGCGCCGTGCCAAGGTGCTGCAGGACTTCCTCCGCGAGCATGAGATCCGCGCCATGCTGTACCCGGAGCTCACGAAGCTCCCCGCGTACGGCGGTGTCAGCATCACGATCGGCGCTCTCTCCGCGGGCATCGAATACCCCGGGCTCAAGCTCGCCATCCTGACGGACGCGCAGCTGATACGCCGGCGGAACAAAAAACAGGGGACGCGGAAAAAGCTCCCCGCCAACCGCCAGCGCATCGAGAGCTACGCCGACCTCTCCGTGGGCGACTACGTCGTGCACGAAAACCACGGCATCGGCCGCTTCGCCGGCATCGTGAAGATGACGGTGGACGGCTTTGAGAAAGACTATATCAAGATCAGCTACGCCGGGACCGACAGTCTGTATGTCCCGGCCACCCAGCTCGACCTGGTATCCAAGTATACAGGCGGCGGGGAGGAGCGCCCCGTCAAGCTCAGCAAAATGGGCGGCGCGGACTGGGCCAAGACGCGCTCGCGCGCCAAGAGCGCGGCGAAGGACATGGCCAAAAAGCTCATCGCCCTCTACGCCGAGCGGCAGCGCCTGCCCGGCTACGCCTTCGCGCCCGACAGCGAGTGGCAGCGTGAATTCGAGGAGAACTTCGGCTACACCGAGACAGACGATCAGCTCCGCTGCACGGCAGAGATCAAGCAGGACATGGAATCCTCCGTGCCGATGGACCGCCTGCTCTGCGGCGACGTGGGCTTCGGCAAGACCGAGGTCGCGCTGCGCGCGGTGATGAAGTGCGTGCTCGACGGCAAACAGGCCGCTATCCTCGTCCCGACAACGGTCCTTGCCCAGCAGCACTATCAGACCGCCCTGCAGCGCTTCTTCGGCTTTCCGGTGAATATCGCGGTGCTCAGCCGCTTCAAGACCGGCGGGCAGAGCAGCAAGACGCTCGCAGAACTCCAGCAGGGCAAGATCGATCTCATCATCGGGACGCACCGGCTTTTGAGCAAGGACGTGAAATTCAAGGATCTCGGCCTGTTGGTGGTGGATGAGGAGCAGCGCTTCGGCGTCACCCACAAGGAACATATCAAGGAGCTCAGCCGCGGCGTGGATGTGCTGACCCTCTCGGCCACGCCCATCCCGCGCACGCTGAACATGGCGATGTCCGGCATCCGCGACATGTCCAGCATCGAGGAACCGCCGGAAGACCGTCTGCCGGTGCAGACCTTCGTCATGGAGCACGACTGGGGCGTGATCACCGACGCGATCCGCCGGGAGATCCAGCGCGGCGGCCAGGTCTATTACCTGCACAACCGCATCGACGACATCGACCGTACGGCCATGCGGCTTCAGGACATGCTGAAGGACGTGACCGTGGCCGTCGCACACGGCAAGATGGATAAGAACATGCTCGCCTCGGTGATGGATGAGGTGGCAAGCGGGCAGGTGCAGGTACTGGTATGTACCACGATCATCGAGACCGGCATCGATATTCCGAACGTCAATACCCTGATCATCGAGGACGCGGATAAGCTCGGCCTCGCCCAGCTCCATCAGATCCGCGGGCGTGTGGGACGTTCGACCCGCCGCGCCTCGGCCTATCTGACTTTCCGGCGCGACAAGGTCCTCACGGAGATCGCCGAAAAACGCCTGAGCGCGATCCGGGATTTCGCGGCTTTCGGCTCCGGCTTCAAGATCGCCATGCGCGATCTGGAGATCCGCGGCGCCGGTAATCTGCTCGGCGCGGAGCAGTCCGGTCATATGATCGACGTGGGCTACGATATGTACATGAAGCTCCTCTCGGAGGCGGTGCTCGAGGCGCGCGGCGTCCCGGTGCAGCAGCGCGCCGACTGCTCGGCGGACCTCGCCGTCGCGGCCAATATCCCCGAGCGCTATATCCCCTCCTCCGAACAGCGCATGGACGTCTATCGCCGGATCGCGCTGATCCGGACCGAGGAGGAGGCGGACGATCTGACCGATGAGCTGATCGACCGCTTCGGCGATCCGCCGCCGGGCGTGAACGCGCTGATCCACGTCGCGCTGCTGCGCGGCGAGGCCGGTCGGGCCGGAATCACGGACATTGCGCAGAAGCAGGGCTATCTCCGTTTCACGGTGGAAAACTTCGACATGGAAAAGGTCTCTGCGCTCTACGCGCAGCCCGCCTACAAAGGCCGTCTGCGGGTCGAGGCCGGCTCGAAGCCATGCCTCAGCCTGCGTATCAAGGCCAAGGGCCGCGTGATCGACGAAGCGCGCCGTTTTGTCGCGGACTGGGCGGAAAGAACGAACGTTTCGTGAATTTTCACCGCGCCCGCTTGCCGCGGGCACAAAACGGTGCTATAGTCATACACGGCACACAGGAGCTTTATATAGAAAGGAACGGATACCATGAAAAAACTGCTTGTTCTGCTGCTGGTCGTCTGCCTGATCGCGGGAGGCGTCTTTGGCTTTCTTCTGGGCAAGGACGGCACCATCCGTCAGGTGAAGCCGCTCGTGACCCCCGCACCGGTGGAGGAGACGACAGAGACTGGCGGCCTGAATTACGATGCGATCTACGCGCTGCACGAGCCGGATGAGGTTGTGCTGTATGTGGGCGATCAGCCGGTGACCTGGAGCGAGTATTTCTATTATCTCTCCCGCCAGGGCCAGTCGGTGGAGAACTACTTTGCCAGTATGGCCATGTACGGCATGAACACGACCTGGACGGACGCGGCCGATGATGAAGGGCACAACTTTGTTGATCTCACGCTGGAGAGCGCCGAGAGTGTCGCGCGCAGCCTGGAAGGGACCTTCGGCTTTGCCGCAGCCAATGACGTTGCGCTCTCGGTCGAGGACCTGGAGACGATCGAGAACAAGGTCAAGGAGGACACCCTTGCCCTCTGCGGGGAGGACGCGACCCGCGCGGATCTGGACAAGTATCTGGAGGGCATCTATCTCTCCCCTGCGCTCTATGACCGCATGAACGAGGTGAGCGTGCTCTATCAGAACGGTTTTACCAAGCTGTACGGAGAAAACGGCGAAAAAATGTCGGATGAGGAGGCGCTCGCCTATCTCGAAAAGAACGGCTATCTCTCCGCCAATCACATCCTGCTTATGACCATCGATCCGAGCTCGTATGAGGCGCTTGACGACGAGACCAAGGCGGCCAAGCAGGCCCAGGCGGCCGAGCTCGCGGCTGAGCTGCAGGGCATCGAGGATACCGAGGCGCGGCTGGCCCGCTTTGCCGAGCTCAAGGAGCAGTTCGACGAAGACAGCGGCAAGGCCGCTTACCCCGACGGCTATGTGTTCCAGCCCGGCGATATGGTGGAAGAGTTTGAGAACACCGTCAAGGCGCAGGAGGCCTTCCAGGTCTCCGATCCGGTGGAATCCGCCTACGGCTATCATGTCATCATGACGCTCCCGCTGGATCCCGACGCGGTGCTTGAGTACAGCAGCGGCGGCGCGGCGATGACCGCCCGCAGCACGGCGGCGAACGCGGCCTATTCCGAGATGGTGGACAGCTATGTCGAGGAGCAGGAGCTCGTCTATGCCGAGGGCTTTGAGAAGCCCGACCTGCTGAGCTTCGTCAAGTGAAGATTGTGTAAAGGGAAAAAAGCGCTGTGACGAAAGTCACAGCGCTTTTCTGACCAGGGGAAAGCTCGCACGACCGGCCAGAGCGGGCATGGGGAGAGCGCGAGAGGGGATTGAGTATTCCCTCTCGCGTTTTTATTCTGCAAGAACAGAAACGTTTCGGACGTTTCTGTTCTTGCGCTTTACGAAGCTGACAATATGTCGGCTTCGTAAAGTCACAGCGCTTTTCTGTGCTTTCCGACCAGGTAGAAGACCGGCACGGTCAGAAAGCTCAGGGCCAGATTCAGGAAGGGGATCGTGCGCTCCGAGAGCAGGCGCAGCGAGAAGAGGCCCGGCGCGAGCAGCAGCCCGACGAGAATGGCCGCAAAAGCGCAGAGGGGGATCAGCCAACGGAGCCGTCCCCGTTCGAGACGGTTGCCGCGGTCCTGCAGCGGGTTCGCCCCCAGGGCAAGACGGAGGCAGTACTGCGCCGCAAAGATGCAGAGCGAGGCCAACAGAAAATCCGGAAAGACCCAGCAGCTCACGACCAGAGCCTCGATCCGTTCCAGACTGCGGAAAAAGACGAGATTACGCACCAGCGTGAAAAAGGGTTGGGACAGACGGCCAACGAGCTCGGCGCCGAAGTTTCCCACGACCGTGAGCATCAGCAGCGTCAGCAGCAGGCTCTCGGCCAGCAGCCAGCGGGTGCGCTGCGCGGCTGGCCCGGTACCCGGCTCGACGAAGCCGAGGAAGAATAAGGGCAGAAAAAGCCCGAGCCCGAGCACGTCCATCACCGGGAGCGAGGCCCGCAGAAGCGCGGGCAGATCGAGAAGCGTGACAGGGAAGAGATTGCTGCGGTCCATCCCTTTGAGGGAGACGAGCAGCAGCAGGAGCAGGATCCCCGTCACGATCGGCCAGAGGAGCGCGGCCGTGCGGGCGAGACTGCGTGCGCTTCCCAGAGCGGCGAGCAGACAGCAGAGTCCCATGCTCAGTGTGAAAACGGCCGGGGCGCTCTGCGGATATACGGTGACCACGAGCCGGTCGGCGCCGCTGCGCAGCACAAAACCGCCATAAAACAGCAGCCAGCCGGCCAGGACGTACAGAGCGGCCCGCCCCCAGCGCGCGCCGAGCAGCTGCAGCGCGGCCTCGCCGAGACCGGTCCCGGCGGGGCGCGTCGCCCAGAAGCGTGAGAGGAAGCGCGCGTACAGCAGCAGGAGCGGCAGGGCCGTCAGCGCTCCGAGCCAGGCCGCGCGCCCTGCCTGCTGCGCGGCGGCGTGAGGCAGCAGGCGCAGCGCCGGTCCGAGAAGCAGCAGGCTGCTCATGAGCGTCCATTGATGTGCGGTGATGCGTTTCATGCCGCCCTCCTCATTGCAGATCGGATTCGTGCAGGATGCGCCCCTGCACCGTGAGGCTGATCTCCAGACGCGGCAGGAGCGCCGGGAAAGGCTCCTCCAGGCGTCGGAAGGCCAGAGGCGAAGCGGCTTCGACCCGCGGCCCCAGCCCCAGGAAATCCGCCTGAAGGCTTTTGGAGCGGGTCAGGAGGATCCGCAGCCGCTCGGAAACCGCGCCCTCCAGCCGTGCGGTGAGATCGTCGAAATAGGGCTCGCTGAGCGGGCTCTCCGCCGTCTCGAGCAGCGAGGCGCTGAAACGCGCGGTGATGTCGAGCCCGCGGAGCTCGCCCCCTTCGCCCCAGACGGGCCGCACCCGGCTGCTCCCCTGCCGCAGCTCCAGCGTCGCGGGGAGGCCGCTGCGGTCGGCAAGCGTCAGTTCCTGCACGCCGAAACAGTTGCGCAGCAGGCTTACGCCGAGCAGCGCTTCTGTCCCCAGCCAGGAGCAGATCTCGCCGCCTTTCAGGACAGCCAGCCCGGCCGGCAGCGCGGTCTGCGCGCTGGACGCTCCGGCGGTGTTCTCGGCCGCCTCGCCGCGGCGCAGCACATAGAGCAGGGCGCTCCCCTGCCGCTGCAGATCCTGCAGGATCTGCCCGGCTGTATAGGCCCGGCTGTCGCTGCGGTAGTCGAGCTCGCAGCGCACGGCGTCCAGCACGTCGGTGATGGTCCGGCTGCCGCTGCCTGCGCCGGTCATCAGCTCTTCGACGGAAGAGCCGCGCAGCAGATAGAGCGGCATGTCCAGCCGCAGATCGGCGGAGCGGCAGACCGTGTCGAGCAGCGCTTCCAGCGGAACGTCCTCCCCCGCGACGAGCTGCTGGACATGCCCGCAGAAGAGCGTTTCCTCTGTGGAGCGGTTCCGCACGCGGCTGAGCGCCGCGGGGAGGCTTGGGCCGTCCGCGCTGAGGCAGACCGCGTCGCCCTCGCTGCGGTCCGCGGCGGCGGCCGCGAGCGTAAGGCGCAGGCCCGACCCGGCCTTGTCCACTCCCATCGTCTGCACAACGCGCAGCTCTTCGAGCCGCGGGTAGCTGCCGCGCAGCATCCCGCAGCCGCCGAGCAGCGGGAGACAGGCGGCCAGGATACAGAGTGTGAGACGCTTCATCCCTGTCGCCTCCTGTCCGGTGTCTGCAGCAGCGGATCGCGGTATTTGTCCCAGGCCTTCGGGATGCGCAGCAGCAGACGGAAAAGCCCGCGGCTGCCCTGGCTGAGCGGGGCGGTGTAATTGAGGCCGAAGCTCTCCAGATTGCTCAGGTGCAGCAGCAGAAGGCAGCAGCCGAGTCCCACGCCGTAGAGCCCGGCGGCGATGGCCCCCAGCAGGAGCGCCAGCCGACAGAGGCGGATGGCCGAGGCCAGGTCCTGGCTCGGGAGCGCGTAGCAGCTGATAGAGGAGACTGCGACCACAATGATCGAGATCGGGGAGACCAGCCGCGCCTCCACCGCGGCCTGGCCGACGATCAGCGCGCCGATGATGGAGACGGTGTCGCCCACCGGGTTCGGCAGACGCAGCCCCGCCTCCTGCAGCAGACCGAAGGCGAAGAGCATGCCCAACACCTCGTGCGTCGCGGAGAAGGGAACCTGCTGTTCGGCCTCGATGATGGACAGCAGCAGCCGCGTCGGGATCATCTCCGGGTGGAAAGAGGCCACGGCGACATAGAGCGCCGGGGTCAGCAGGCTCAGGAGAAGCGCTGCCCAGCGCAGCAGCGACAGGGCAGTGGCCGCGGTGTAGTGGATGCTCGCGTCGCCGGTGACCTTCATGAACTCGGCAAAGGTCACCGGGAGCACGAGGGCGACTGGCAGCCCGTCGATCAGCATACCGATGCGCCCGTCGAGCAGGTACATGGCGAAGCGGTCCGGCCGCTCCGTGTGCAGGAGCTGCGGGAAGGGGGAGAGCGGCGCGTCGACGATGCTCTCCTCCAGTGTACCGGTGGCGAGCACAGCGTCCACGTCGAGCCGGTCCAGGCGCTGCTCCAGCGTGGAGAGGAAGGCGGGCTGGACGATCCCTTCCATATATAATAACGCGACGCGGGTGTGCGAGCGACGGCCGAGGCTGCGTTCGTGCAGCTTGAGCTGGGGGGTGCAGACGCGCTGGCGCACGAGCGCGGTATTGATGCGCAGCGACTCCACAAAGGAATCCTTGGCGCCCTTGAGCGACTTCTCCAGCGTCGGCTGCGCGATTGCACGGACCGCCTCGCCGCGCACCTCAAAGCTCAGCGCGGCTCCGGCCTCCTCAAAGAGCAGCAGGCAGCAGCCGTGCGTCAGATCGTCGGCGGCGTCATTGAGCGCGGTCCGGACCTTGACCGTATAACGGTAGACCGCGCCGCGAAGGATCTGCGCGATCACAGCAGCGTCGCCCGCGGCGTCCCCGCTGCGCGAGGCCTCTGTCAGCGGCCGCAGGATGTCCTGGGAGACGCGCTCGCCGGAGACCAGGCCGTCGATCCAGCAGACCGTGACACCCTCTGTGCGCTCGAGGCCGAAGGAAACGCGGCGGGTCTGAAAATCGTCACAGTCGGCAAAACCGGCCAAAAGCGCCGAGAGCGGGACAATGCCCTGATATTTGGCAGAAGACTTTGCATCAAATGGTATTGTTTTATCCATGTGGTAGAGTATTCCACGCTTTAACCGCAATATGTAGGGGCTGAAAAATCTTTTTGAAAAAAGAGAAAAAAGGTGTTGACATTCGCAGGAAAGGGTGGTATATTAGCCGAGCGCCTGAGAGAGCGCCACACACGAATCCGAAAGCGAAAAAGAAATTTTTGAAAAATGAAAAATTTCTCTTGACAATCGGAATCCTCTGTGGTAGCATAAATAAGCTGCCGCCGAGAGGCGGGGAGCTTGAGAATGTACCTTGAAAATTGAACAATGTAAGAAAAGCTTATGCAAATAAGCACCAGAGAAGGGTTCTTTAAAGTCAGAAATGACTA
>JAUNNH010000016.1 GCA_030531505.1 Eubacteriales bacterium | reverse complement strand
CTCCTTCACTTTTTTAGGAGAAACCCGTGCGCTTTCTGCCTGAATACATAGATTTTGCAACGTTTTTCAAATGTGCTTGCTCAAGTGCGTTATTGAATAGGTCCCCACTTTTGGACTCCCGTACTCCGGAAGTCTAAAAGTGGGGGATCTTTTTTATTGCGGCTGATTGGCAAACTCCTGCTCTTTTTCTGCCGGAGTCAGCATGTTCAATGCACGGTGCGGCCTTTTTCATTATAGAACGCAATGTAAGCGTCTATCGTGGCACTTAAATCCTCGGGCGTTTCATACAGATGGTGATAGATTGCCTCTTTCTTCAGCGTATGGAAGAACGATTCGCAGACCGCGTTATCGTAGGGCACACCGGGCCTCGAGAAAGACTGCTTCACGTGTAGGTCTCGAAGGATCTCTCGAAAAACAAAAGAAGTGTACTGTGTCCCTTGGTCGCTGTGAAAAAGAAGGTCGGCCGGCCGGTTTCGTTTGGAAAAAGCAGATAAAAATGTCTGCACCACCATGGTCGTGTCGATCGTATCTGAAATCCCGTAAGAAAGCACCATACGAGAAAACAGGTCGAGAATAACACAAACGTAGTAATACCTCTCCCCGACTTTTACATATGTGATATTACTGACCCAAACCAAGTTCGGAGCAGTCTGGTCGTACTGCTGATTCAAGCGGTTGCGAAAATACGGATTGTGAATAGGTTTTTTGTGTTCTGCTTGATACTTCGGCTTTGATACAAACAAGCCAAGTTCCTTCATGAGACGGGCAATGCGTTTCTCGCTGGCGAAGATGCCCTGATCGCGCAGCTTCTTCTGCATGGGCTTTCGGCCTAATAGATCCATGTTTTCATGAAAGAGTTTTTCAAGAATCGGCTTTATTTCCTCATCGCTGGCTTCATAGGTGTTCAGCTGTCCCTTTCGCCGCTTGCGATTGTAATACGTTCCGCGGGAAAGGTGAAGCGCTTCGCATAAAACGTGGACGGAATATTCGCCTTCCAACGCTTCGATGGCGGCGATCTTGTCATCTATGGACGCATAGATTCCGTAGGAGCAACGGGCAAGCACCTCCAACTCCTGCTCTGTTTTCTGGAGATGCGCTTGTGCGTCTCGGAATCTCTTCCTTTGGCCGGGACCCGGCACATAGAGAAAGTGCTCTTCATCGTATTTGCGTTTCCAATCGAATAGGGTGGATTCTGAAATGCCGTATCTAGACAAGGTTTCAGAGATGGTGTGGTTTTGCTCGTAGAATTGGACGACCTCTTTCTTGAAGGCCTTGGGACAAGTCTTTTTCTGCATAATACTTATCCCCCACAGTAGAATGCTGCCCAACCGACATAGCAGCCATCAATCGGTATCACGAGCACGCCGTCTGAGCGGCCGCGCTGCTTCACCAGGAGACAGCGCCATACTTCACCCTGCGAGCATAAGCCTGCATTATCCTCGATAAACTGCCGATCTGCGATCATGCCTGTGATAAAGTTTTCGTAGTCGATTCCCGCAAGCGTTATCTTTTTTACGATCTCATAGGCGCGCTCCTGTTCATATGGGTGCAGCGCCATAAGGTCTTCTGTCGTCCGCAGACCTTCTACGAAGTAGGCATAGCTGGTTTTCTTCATAAAATCACCTCGGCATGACCATACCACAAAATCGAACATTAGTACAGCTACAAGGACTAATTTCGCAAGGCCGCTTCCTATAATGAATAGTACAGTTACAGGAACGGTGTGGTGATGGTATGCAGTTAAATGAGGCGATCAGTGCCCGCTTGAAGGAGCTCCTACGCGAACGGAACATGACACAGTATCAGCTTTATATTAAAAGCGGCGTGCCCAAGTCCTCTATCGGCAATATCATCAACTGCGCATACGATTCTGTGAAGCTGCGCGTGATTCATGAGATCTGCCAGGGGCTGGGGATCAACATTTCTGATTTCTTTGATTCGCCCTACTTTGATGAAACCAATCTTGAGCCATAATTGTAAATGCCATCGCTCGAATCATTATCTGCCTTGCGCAAGAGTAATGATTCGGGCGTTTTTATATCTTTCAGTTTGATAGATGGTACTAACGCCCTCTCCTTTACCGCTCTCTCGGCTAATTTTTTATTTTTAACAAAATTAGCCGCAATTTCTGTTGACTTCCAGATACTATTCGGCTATAATAAGTTCAGAATTAAAATTAGCCGTAACCTACGCATTTAAGGTGGTGCCTTTATGGAATACATCAGCCGACATATGGAAAACCGTGTTTTGGAGCTGAGCAAGTCATATTCTGCAATCCTGCTGACCGGCCCCCGCCAGGCAGGCAAAACGACTATGCTCCGGGCGTTGGCAGAGAAAGAGAACATCGGCCGTAAATACGTAACATTAGACGATTTGACCGAGCGCGACATGGCAAAAAATGATCCCGCACTGTTTCTGCAGCTTCACCGCCCCCCGGTACTGATCGATGAGGTGCAGTATGCACCGGAGCTGTTCACCTATATCAAAATTCATGTCGACGAGCATCACAGCCCTGGCGCCTTCTGGATGACCGGTTCACAGATATTCCGCCTGATGCGTGGCGTGCAGGAGTCTCTGGCCGGACGCGTGGCACTGCTGCACATGTCGCCTCTGTCCCAGCGGGAGATTATCGGTGCACCTTGCGCTCCCTTTACCCCGGATTTGGAGCGGCTTCTCGCCGAGCGAGATCAGATCAATCCGGTTACCACACCGGAGCTTTTCGCGCGTCTGTGGCGAGGTTCCATGCCGGGACTCATCAGCGGCCCTGTGCTGGATCGGAATGTCTTCTATTCGTCCTATCTATCCACCTATGTGGAGCGCGACGTGCGGGAGCTCTCCGGCAGCGTGGACGCGCTGAAGTTCAACCGCTTCGTTACCGCGGTTGCCGCCCGCTGCTCTCAGCTGCTGAACTACAACGCGCTCGCTGAAGATGCTGACATCGATATACAGACCTCAAAAGCATGGATCAATATTCTGGAAACGCTGGGGATTATCTTCCTGCTGCACCCCTATTCCAATAATGTCCTTAAGCGTACAATCAAGACGCCGAAAGTGTATTTCTATGATACCGGACTGGTTTGCTATCTGACACGCTGGTCTTCCCCAGAGGTAGCCGAAAGCGGTGCCATGAGCGGCGCTCTGCTGGAAAACTTCACAGTGTCGGAGATTATGAAGAGCTATCAGAACGCTGGTCTCGAGCCATACCTATATTTTTACCGTGACCGTGACGCCAAGGAAATCGACGTCATCCTCGAGGGCGACGGCAAGCTTTGCCCGCTGGAGATCAAAAAGACCGCCACGCCGGACAGGCGCCTGACCCGCGTGTTCAATGTGATCGACAGATCCCCGCTCCAACTCGGCACCGGTGCCGTCCTATGCATGGCGGAAAAATTCAGCGCCTTCGACAGGGATAATCTGATCGTTCCGATCTGGATGATCTAAGAGAAGGTTCCGGCATGAAAGGCATCATAAAAAACGTCCAGGATCTTAACAGATTTTATGATTATTACCGAGTTCAGCTGAATAAAAATAGAAACGCCATTATTGTCCCGCCGAACGACGTTTATCAGATGCAATTGCTTCTTGAACAATTAAGCAACGCGGGCTGCGACATCCTGCTGCTGCCCACGGACCTGAACGGCGAAGCCGCTGCCCGGTACTACGACGACTATATCGACGGCATCGCCGCCCTGGTCGGGGAGGGCGCCATCGACGAGGCCCGCATCGACGCCTCCGTGCGGCGCATACTGACCCTGAAGGAGAAGCACGGCCTGCTGGACCCGGACGCGACCCCGGTGGACGAGCGCGTGGAGGCCGCAGAGCGGATCGTCGGCTCCCCGGCTCACCACGCGGTGGAGATGGACACCGCCCGGCAGGCCGTCACGCTGCTGAAGGACGACGGCGCGCTGCCGGTCAGGGGCGGCAGCATCGTCATCCTCGGCCGCACGCGCGCGGACAACACGCCCATCGGCTACGCGCTGGAGCAGCTTGCGCGGGACGGTATCCTCGGCCCGGACGTTCGGATCGACAACCGCATCTCCGGGGAGATCACGGGCGAAGCAGGCGCCGCTGCGAGTCTGGTGATCGACCGCTATTATGACAGCGGGGAGCTGGTCTATTCCGACGCGCTGTCCGAGGCCATCCGGGCCGCCGACGCCGTGATCTGCCTGGACATGGTGGGCGCGGGCCTGGACCGACTGCAGGACGACAACCCCCAGGTCCAAGGCGTTCAGCAGGCGCTGGAGGACGCCCGTGCGGGCGGCGCGAAGTTCGTGCTGCTGAGCGACAACCTGCCCGTGGACGCGGCGCGCTTTACGGAGGCGGACGCCATCGTGTGCGCCTACTTGTCGGCGGGCTTCGGCGTCGATCCCACCGCCCGCACCAGCGGCTCCGAGAACGTGGGCGCGTTCAACGCCAACGTCCCCGCCGCGCTGTGCGCGATCTTCGGAGACGGGGACATGCCCGGCAGGCTGCCCATCGACATCCCCGGGCTGGAGCAGGGCCCGGACGGCGTATGGGCATACGGCTCCCGGATCCTGTACCCGCGCGGGTACTCCGTGACAGGCGGGGCGGACTGACCGCCGGCGCAGTCGAATACAGATTGGGGGGAGGATGGCTTGCGTCCTGGCTGTCCCTCCGCCAAGTAGGACGCGCCGAAGTTCGTATACTGTATGTTTTGAAATTGTCGGCGAAAACAAACCGGGAATTGATCATGAAGTGCTCTGAGAATCGCGTTGCGAATCAACAGGGAGGATATGACGTATGATGAAGCTTGTTTCTCAGCTCCGGCGACCCGGATATGTATGTCGGCGCCAGGTTCAGCTACGAGGGAGATTTTCTTGGTTACCTGGGACTGGAGGATGTGGGTATCTTCACCAATCACGACGAAAACGCGGCTGACAGGATCCGTCAGATGGCGGCACTGTAAGCAGAAAACCTGACAGGAGGAATGGCTCATGAAGAGACTTTTATCTCTGATCCTTTTCCTTGCGCTAGCCCTGCTCTGTGCCGGATGCGGCGGCGCACCGGCGCAATCCACCCCTACCCCGAATACGGCAACAGAGGCGGAAACGCCATTGACGGAGAATGATCTGCAGGCACGGATCGATGAAATGGAGGGAACAAACATGACTAAAGCCTTGCATCTTTCTGTCAACGACAGGGAACTTGCCGTCGACTGGGAGGATAATGAGTCGGTCTCTGCACTGATAGAGCTCGTCTCGTCCGAGCCGCTGACCGTGCAGATGTCCCTATACGGCGGCTTTGAGCAGGTAGGCTCTCTCGGGACGGATCTGCCCCGGAACGACAGCCAGACCACCACGCGGGCCGGGGATATCATGCTGTATTCCGGCAATCAGATCGTCATCTTCTACGGCGCCAATTCCTGGGCCTATACGAGGCTCGGGAGGGTCACGGACCAATCAGCCGCAGAGATGAAGGATCTGCTGGGCGGCGGTGACGTGACCGTCACGCTGTCTTGGAAATAACAGGAGGAAAACATGAAAAAAGTACTGATCGTATCCACAAGTCCCCGCATGAACAGCAACTCTGAAGCGCTGGCGAAGGCCTTTGCCAAAGGCGCGCAGGATGCAGGACACGAAACGGAACTGATCTCCCTGCGGGATAAGACTGTCAGCTTCTGCCGGGGCTGCTTTGTCTGCCAGGAGAAGCAGCGCTGCGTGATCCGTGACGACGCAGATGTGATCTGCCAGAAAGCGCTGAACGCTGACGTACTGGTGTTTGCCACGCCCATCTACTATTACGAAATGTCCGGCCAGCTCAAAACGCTTCTGGATCGGTTGAATCCGCTTTTCCCCAGCGGCTATGCTTTCCGCGACGTATATATGCTGACCTCTGCCGCCGAGGACGAAGAAACCGTGCCGCAGCGTGCAGTCAGCGGTCTGGAGGGCTGGATCGAGTGCTTTGAGCGTGCCCGTCTCGCGGGGACGGTCTTCATGGGCGGCGTCACGGCCGCCGGGGAAAACCCGGAGCATCCCGCCCTGGAGCAGGCATATCAGATGGGAAAAACCGTTTGAGACACAACGTGTTCTCCTTCACATTTTTGGGAGAAACCCATGCGCTATCTGCCTGAAAACTGTGTATTTGCAACGTTTCTGAAAGGTGCTTGCTCAAGTGCGTTATTCACCGCTTGACCACATGAAGAAAACACCCGTCCGTCGGACGGGTGTTTTCTTCATGTGATGGTTTCTTCCGTAACAGCCCTGTCGTTCAGTCGGACAGAACTGTGATGATGATGATCGGGGACAGCCCGGCGTCCCGGATGCGATCAAGGTCGGCGTCTATCACGGCCTGCCCGCGGGTGACGGTTTCTCCCTCCGCGACCAGGGGGCAGAGGCCGTCGCTGTTGAGCTTGAAGGTATCCAGACCCACCAGCAGCAGGATATCCATGCCGTCCGCAGTCCGGAAGGTCAGCGCGTGGTTGGTGTCGGCGACCTCCGTGACCACGCCGTCGCAGGGGGCAAGGATATGGCCGGTCTCCGGCATGATGCCGATACAGCTGCCGATGACACCCGAGGAGAATATCACGTCGGGGATCTGCTTCATCGGAACGGTCTCCCCTCCCACGGGGGCTGTGAGCGGGAGCGCGGCCCGAGTGCTCCAGCGGCCTGCCTGAAGCGGGTCTCCCGCCTTGATCCGCCGGGCTTTCTTTTTGCTCAGGCGCTTAAAGGAAGCGGAGCGCATGGCCGCGGCCTGCTTCTCTGAAAGGGCCGTCTCAAAGCAGAGCTCCTCTTCGCGGTAGAAGATCTTGGTGATCAGGTAGCCCCCGATGTAGCTGATGACCAGGGCGGTCAGATACAGGAGAACGCTCCGCGCCGAGCCGCCCGGCCCGGCGGTCATCACGAAAGCCCCGAGCAGACCGGAGGGACCCCAGGTGGTGGAGGCCACCTGGGTGGCCATGATGAAGGCGCCGCCGAAGCCTGCGCCAAGCCCCGCCGTGAGGAAGGGCTTGCCGAGCGGCAGCGTGACCCCGTAGATCAGCGGCTCTCCCACGCCGAGAAGACCCGCCGGCAGCGCGCCGGAGATCACCGCGCAGAGATTGTCGTTTCCAACCTTCTTTGCCTTCTTCCAGAGCGCGAAGGCCGCGCCGACCTGGCCGGCGCCCGCCATGGCGAGAGCGGGATAGAGCGTGACATAGCCGAGCTCCTGCAGCTGAACGCTATAGAGCGCGACAAGCCCGTGGTGCATGCCCGCGGCTACCAGCGGGAGGAAAGCCGCCGCCGCGAAATAGCCCGAGACCGCCCGAACGAAGAGGTTTTCGGAGAGGCACGCCCGGCTGAAGAGCCATACGATGCCGCCGGAGGCATAGCCGAACAGCGGCATGATGAAAACGATATAGGGGACCACGCAGAAGAGCATGGTAAGCAGCGGGGTGAAAACCACATCAATGGAAGCGGGCATGACAGAGCGGATCGACTTCTCCACAATGGCGATCAGCAGCGCGCCCGCGATGACGGCCAGTACGCCGCCCTTCCCGCTGCAGAGGATCGAATCCAGCGGGACCGCGCTGTTGTAAAGTCCC
Source organism: Eubacteriales bacterium (assembly GCA_030531505.1). Lineage (GTDB taxonomy): Bacteria > Bacillota > Clostridia > Oscillospirales > Oscillospiraceae > Limivicinus. The sequence continues at coordinate 38,111 of JAUNNH010000016.1, read as the reverse complement.
ATGATGGAGGCGATCTGGTTGATACCGTCCAGGGACGTGATCATGCCCAGCATGCCGCCCAGAATGGGCGTCCCGCCGAAGCGCTCCGCCGCGCGATAGCCTGCCCAGGCGGTCAGGAAGCTCATCATGGCGGTGTTGATCAGGGTCAGGATCTGGCAGATGAACGCCCAGATGTTGTTATCCGCATAGCGCGGCATCGCCTGCGAGATGAGCGACGCAACCCCGCCGCAAAGCCCGGCGCAGATGATGCCGGGGAGCAGCGGGATGAAAATGTCGCCGATCACTCTCAGCACGTTTCGGATTCTGTGCTTTTCCATGGCTTTCTCTCCTACGGCGCTCCGCTCAGGACGGGCGGCCGGCCGGCCCGTGATAGCGGAAGCTCAGCATCGTGATGTCGTCGAACTGCTCCGCCCCATCCACAAAGCGATTGATATCCTGCGTCACCTGTTCAAGGACCTGCTCCGGCGGCGCATCCGGGTCGCGGTTCAGGGCCTCCAGCATGCGCTCGGTGCCGAACAGCTCTTTCTGCTCATTTGTCGCCTCCGGGACGCCGTCCGTGTACACAAAAAAGCTGTCCCCCGGAGCCAGTTGAAACGCATGCTGCCGGAAGGGGATGTCCCTTATGGTGCCCACCGGCATGGCATGCCGGTAAACCTGCAGCTCATAGCGGCCGTCGGCTCTGCGCAGCACCGGGTGCTCGTGCCCGGCGTTTGCCGCGATCCCCTTCCCGGTGGAGATCTCAAACACAGCGCACCACACGGTCACAAAGTAGTTCGCGTCGTTGTTCTCGCAGAGCTGGTTGTTCACGCTCTCGAGCGTCTCGGCGGGCCCCTTCCCGTTCTGCAGACCGGATTTGATCAGCACGCGGGAGACCATCATCAGCAGCGCCGCGGGCACGCCCTTTCCGGATACATCGGCGATGACAAAGCCTATGTGGTCGTCGTCGATCATAAAGAAATCGTAGAAGTCGCCGCCCACTTCCCTGGCCGGCGTCATGCTGGCAAACAGATCGAATTCGGTCCGTTCCGGGAAGGGCGGGAACACGCGCGGAAGCACACCCGCCTGGATGCGGGCGGCCATGTCGAGCTCCGCGCCGATCCGTTCTTTCTCGGCGGTGACCCGCTTAATCTGCGAGATGTACAGATTCGTTCGGGCCGACTGCTTGGCAAAGGATTCCGCCAGGACCTCGATCTCATCGCCGGTCCGGTACGCGTTTTCCATCTCGAACTGTCTGCTTCGAACGCCCAGGGACGCTACCTTCCGGGTAATGGCGTTCAGGGGGTCGATGATCCGGCCCGCGATGGAGAAGGCGGAGGCAAGCCCGGCGGTCACGATCAGGACCACCAGCAGGATCAGAATGTTCCGGGCGTGGAACATCTCCCTGTGGAACGAGGCGGCCGCGTCGTTCCGGAAGCTTTCGTACTGATCCTCCAGACCGTTTTCGACATAGACCTGCTTCTGGGCTTCATAGGTGCTGCTCACAAGCTGCTCCACGCGGCTCGACTGATAAAAAAACACCGCCGTATAGGTAGCGATCGTTAAAACGATCGTGATCAGCAACATACTGAATATCTTTGCGCGGATACCGCCGGTAAAGATTCCTCTCCGTTTTTCCATAGCCGTCTCCCCATGATGAAATACAGGATCCCGTCTTTTCTTAATTCTTTATTCTACTGAAATTCGGCGCGAAAAACAAGTTATTTTCAAAAAACCCCGATTCCTTTTGGAATCGGGGTTTTCCTGCGCGTTCGGCAGCGCAGTCAGCAAAATCAGGAATACACCCGGCGACCGGCTCAGTCAGCCGGGCCTGGGGCCGCGGCGGAGGCCACGATGAAATCGATGAAGGCCTTGGCATCGGCGTCGAGCTTGCTGTAGCTCTGAAAGATAAACGCGATGCAGACCTGCATATCCGGCTCATCAAAGGGGACAGTCCGGATGTTGGGGTACAAAACGCCGAAGGACGGGGAGCTGGTCCCCACCACGATTCCCTTGTTGCTGTTGACCAGGTTGCACAGCTGGTTTACGTCGGAGGATTCAAAAACGATCTGTGGTGTAAAGCCGTATTCGGCGGCTTTCTCCCGGGTCGCGGCGAAGGCGACGATCCTCGCGGGCGGCGGCTGGGCTGCCAATGCGGAGATGGACGCGCAGTACGGCGGTTTCGATATGGATTACGACGTGGCGCTGACCTGGGCCAAGGGCAGCCAGGGCGACACGCTGAAGATGGCCGCCGCCATCGGCGCTCGCCAGGACGCCATCAGCCGCGGCTATATGATCGTCGGCGCGGTCAACGGTGTGGGCGGCACCTTCTCCCTCTTCAACCAGTACTATACTCTCTGGGTCAACGAGGACGGCGACCGCTATACCAATGAGGACGTGATGGAGCTCTGCCACGACTACCAGACCAACGTCAACCGCGGCCAGAAGCGCACTTACATCATTCTCGGCAGTGAAATGGTGGATCGCGCGGAAGAGGCGGTCACGACGATCTCGAACCTGCGCGAGAGCATCGAAAAGGCCATCGGCGACGAGAAGCGCCCCACCTTCAAAGGCGACACGGTGGAAGAACTTGCCGAGGCCATGGGCGTTCCCGTGAAGAACCTGAAGAAGACCTTTGCCCGCTATGAGGAGCATGTGGCCAACGGCAGCGACGCCGACTTCGGCAAGGACCCGCAGTATCTGATGAGCCTGGGCGAGGGCCCCTACTATGCCCTGCCCACCTACCAGCAAGTCTGCCTGTCCCTCGGCGGCATCAACACCAACCGCTACTGGCAGGTCGTGGACGAGGTCAAGAACCCCATCCCCAACCTCTACGCGATCGGCGCTGACGGCCAGATGGTGTATCTCGGCTTCTATAACCTCAACACCTCCGGCGGTCACATGGCCGTTAACATCGAGAGCGGCCGCTACTCCGTCAAGCACGCGGTAGAGCACTGCTTCTGATCGACTAAAAATGAAACCCGCAGTCGCAAGACTGCGGGTTTCATTGGTTAGATAAGAAACAGGTGCGCTCTCAGCCATTCCCGGCGCGGAGCGTGTCCAGCTCTCGCAGGATCCAGCCGCACACGGCGTCGAGGCCTTCCCCTGTTTTCGCGCTGATCGGGAAGAAGACTGCGTTCGGGTTCAGCTTAAGGATCCGCTCCTTTGCCTTGTCCAGATCGAAGTCGAAATAGTCCAGCGCGTCCATCTTGTTGATGAGCACCACATCGCTCACGGTATACATCAGCGGGTATTTGAGCGGCTTGTCATCCCCCTCCGGGACGGAGAGGATCGTGACGTTTCTGTGCGCGCCGGTGTCAAATTCCGCCGGGCACACCAGATTGCCGATGTTCTCCAGGATCAGCAGGTCGAGACCCTCCGTGTCGTATTCCAGCAGCGCCCGCGCGGTCATGTCCGCGTCGATATGGCAGAGGCCTCCGTTGTGGATCTGGAGGGACCGGATGCCGGTCCGGTCCGCGACGCGCTGTGCGTCCAGACTGCTCTCGATGTCCACATCCATCTCGCCGATAGTCAGACGGTCCTTCAGGCGGTTGATGAGCGCGACCAGTGTGGTGGTTTTGCCGCTTCCCGGGGAGGACATGACATTCAGGAACAGCGTTCCCTGCTTTGTGAGTTTTTTGCGGATCAACTCCGCTGCGCGATCGTTCTCGGCGAAAATGGACTCATTGATCTGAATAACTCTGACCTCGCTCATGTCGCGTTCCACTCCTTTACTTTCCGTACCAGTGCGTCGGCCAGCGCCTGCACGCCCTCGCCGGTCTTCGCGGAGATATAGAAGATCTCGATTGCCGGGTTCCGCTCGCGGGCACAGCGCTCCATACGCGCCTTGTCGAAGTCGAAGATCGGCAGCGTGTCGATTTTGTTCACCACGAGCATGTCGCAGGTTTCGTACATCAGCGGATACTTGGCTGGCTTGTCATCCCCCTCCGGCACGGAGAGGATCGTCATGTTGATGGCGGCGCCGGTGTCAAATTCCGCCGGGCAGACCAGGTTCCCGATGTTCTCCAGCACGATCAGCTCCGCATCTTCCATGCCGAGCGCTCGGACCCCCTGGCGGGTCATATCCGCATCCAGGTGACACATGCCGCCCGTATGCAGCTGAACCGACGGAACACCGGCCTCCTGCATGGTCTGGGCGTCCACGGCGCTGTCGATATCCGCTTCCATCACGCCCCAGCGAAGCCGCCCGTTAAAGGCCCGGTTGAGCGCGAGCAGGGTCGTGGTTTTGCCGCTGCCCGGGGAGGACATCAGGTTCAGCAGACAAGTCCCTCTGCTCTTCAGCTCCTCCCGGAGCGCCTGCGCGTCCTGCTCGTTATCCTCCAGGACCGATTCCTTCAGCGCGATGATCTTCACTTGTTCCATCGTAAGGTCTCCTCATTCCGTATACTTGGTTCAGGGGTGCCCGTCGGAGCCCCTTTTTTTCATTATAATGATCATTGGATGGCGAGAACGATCGCAAATTCGGTCGTTCTCGCTGCCAAACGACAAGTTTGGCAGCGAATGACCCAAAGGGTCATTCGCCCGATGCTCATTGAAATGAATATATGGCCAAACAGCAATCCTGTTTGGCTGCGCGGCAAAGCCGCGCGGCGAAAAGCTTTATGGCTTTTCGCTATCATATAGTCATTATAGGGGGATTGGATGAAAAAAGCAATCGGCATCTAAAAGAAAAGCGGAAAGACGGGGATCAAAAAGCGGCGCCGCATGCTGCATGCGGAAAAAGGATATTCCCGCTTTACCTTTTCGGGGAAAAGGATTACAATAAAGCCGAAAAGCAAAACACAAGGAGGACTATACCGTGAGCGAAAACATCATCTACTGCTATTCCGGCGCCGGGCACTGTCTGGATATGGCCAAGAAGATCGCCAAGGTGCTGGGCGACACCGACATCGTCATGATGCGCCGCTTCCCCGCGAAGACCGACGCCACCGAGGCCAAGCGCGTCGGCTTCATCTTCTCCTGCATGGCGGGCGGTCTGCCGGGCGACGTGGAGGAGTTCGTCAAGGCGATCCGCATCGCACCGGGCGCGTACAAGTTTGCCGTGGAACAGTATGCCGGCTACCTCGGCTGCGGGCTCCACAAGATCGATAAGATCGTGGACCTGGACTACTGGGACGGCGTCTCCAACCACAGCACCGCCATCTGGCTCATGCCGCACAATCTGACCCTGGCTCCGCAGTCCCCGGACAAAAGCGCGAAGCGGATCGAGCGCAAGGCGATGGAGATCGGCGGCGCGGTGCGCGCCATGAAGAAGAGCGAAAAGAAGCCCCCGAAGCAGGCGGCCTTCGCGCTCATGAGCAAGGGCCTCGGCAAGACGCATGTGAAGCGCGTCAAGACCTTTGCGGTCAATAATGACTGCATCGGCTGCGGTACCTGTGCAAAGCTGTGTCCGCGCGGCAACATCGAGATGCGCGGCGGCCGGCCCATTTTCGGTACCGACTGTATCGGCTGCCTGAGCTGTGTGCAGTTCTGTCCCAAAGCGGCCATCAACATCGGCAAGATCACCGAGAAGCGCGAGCGCTTCCCCAACCCGAATGTCAAGGCGACAGATCTCACCGAACCGATCATCCATATCGACTGATACAAATAGGAAACGGGGCAGCCCATGGGGCTGCCCCGTTTCCTGTTTGTATACAAGGCTTACAGTGGGATCTCCACCTGCTCGGAGAGTTCGCGCAGACGCTGCTCGATCTGTTCGGTGACCTCACGGCAGAGCCGGTCATTGAGTTCGGAAAGCGCCTGTCCGTCGCTTTCGCTGAGGGCGCGCTCATAGCCTGAGCGCACGCGGCTGCGGATCGCGCGCAGGCGCCGCGCGGGGATGGCGCTGTCTTCCGTACGCTTGAACTTGGGCAGGAGGCGCAGCTTTGCCCCCTCCGGCTTCTCGCCGTCCTCCCTGCGCTTGAGCGGATTCGGGAGGGAGAGGCCCGGCATCTCCAGTTTCGGCAGCGGCTTGGAGAGCGCGAGGCGCCGTACGAAGAGCGGGAGATCGGCCTCCCGGATCTTCTGGTCGACGGCGTCCTTCCCCAGCACATGCGCCACGGCGAAGAGCAGCAGTGAGGAGATGATCCCGATCGCGATACCGACAGGGCCCTCCGTGATGAGCACGACGCCGCTGCCGCCGCACATCAGCCCGACCAGCACCGAGATGATGGATTCGGCGAACACGGCCGCCCCCGTGAGTGTCGAGCCGGACATGACGTCCCGGGTGTCGAGCTGCTCGAGCACGCTCAGGTCGCTCGCGGTGAGGCGCGAGCGGATCTCCAGCGAGTGATCGGGCACGCGGTATTTCCGGCAGATCGGGGAGGTGTGCTTCTGCAGGTCCTCGGACACTCGGCGCAGAAAAGCGTCGACCGGGCCGAAGAGCTGCTCCTTGGCGTCCTTGGAGTAGAGATAGAGCTTGATCTTTTCTTTGAGCGCGGCCTCGGTCTCGGCCAGCGTGCCGAGCTTCCCCTCGCGCCAGTCGAGCAGCGCGGGCTCCACGGCATGCTCCAGGATCGGATCAAGGAGCTTGTCCAGTACGTCCTGGTAGAGGGCGGGCAGATGCTCGGCCACAATGAGTTCCACGGCGGAGGAGTGGATAAGGCGGTCCACCTCCTCGCGGAAGCGGCCCAGCTCGTCGTCAATACGGCCGCACCAGGCGAGACCGCGCGCCACGCTGAACTCGGGCTCCCGGTCGGAATAGATCACGGCCTCGGGAAAGACCTCCCGGCACCAGGTGCTCACCTGCGCCATGCGGGACACGCCGCCCGTCAGGAACAGCAGCTCAGGCGGGTTCTCGGCGATACTGTCGCGCACCTCGCGCAGCCCTTCGCAGAAGACTTCGCGGAAGGAGCGCCCGCCGAGCTGTGTGCAGGGCTGGTCGGTGAGCCGCCGGGCCATTTTTTCGTCTACGAAGAGGTCCAGCACCAGGGGCTTGTCGTAGGTGATGAGCAGGGAATCGGCGCAGCGGTGGCGCTGCCAGGTTTCCTCCGGCTCGCTGAAATAGCGCTCTTTGAGCGCGCGGGCGTGCAGTTCGCAGTCTACGCGCCAGCTCTCGCTCTCGGCGAAGACGGCCCGGATCGCTTTGGCGTCCGGTGAGGCGTCCACACAGGCTTCCAGCAGCACCTCGTCCATCACGCCGCCGCCGAGACGGACTTCGCCGCCTGTGCGGATCTCCGCCTCCCGGCCGCCGGTGACATAGGCAAAATCGGTGGTGGAGGAGCCGATGTCGATGACCAGCACCGACTTGGTTCGCAGATCGACATAGTCGCGGAGCGAATTGGACTGGATCGCGCCCACCATGACCGCCCGCGATTCCGAGATCACCCGCGGCGAGGGCACGCCGAGATTCTCAAATAAGGTCTGATACTGAGCGCGGACCTCTTTGTTCCAGCCCGCGGGACAGCCGATATAGAAGGAGTTGCTCTTGTCGCCGCCGGAGAGCGAGCCCTCACGCCGCAGCGTCTCCAGGAGCTTTGCGGAGAAATCCCGGATCAGGCCGCCGCTGTCGGTCTTCGGGTCCAGATAGCGGCTCTTGAAGCGCGCCGCGCTGCGGATGGCGGCCGCAGCGGAGCGGGCCGCGCTCTCCCCGATGCGGACCTCGCCGTTTTTCATCACGGCCCAGGCTGTGATCACAACGCGGCGCCCGTCGATCTCCACGATCTCGGGCGCGGCGAGGCCCTCACCGTTTACGCGGGCGACGGCGCTCTCCCCGTCGCCCAGGTCAAATCCCCAATACAGCATATCTCTGCCTTTCCGCCGCCGGTCAGTTGACCTGCTCGGTGGCTTTTCCGCTTACCAGCAGCTTGTCTCCCGCGAGCAGCGCTGGACGCTGCGTCATGGCCGGGTTCCGGCTCGGCAGCAGCTCGAAGAGCTCCGCCGTGTCGTCACCGTAGTCGGCAATCTCCACGCCCTGCTTCTCGAGGAAGGCGGGGATCTTGCCGAGCTGGCGCAGGGCGAAGGGCCCGTTCGCGGCGTAGAGCGCCTCCAGCAGATCGCTGAAAAGCGCGAGCTCCTCCCGGCTCATCGGACCGGTCGAGGCGTTTGCCGCGCGCTGCCCGTCGAGCTCCTTTTCCGCCGCGGCGTATTCCTCCAGCTTCCGGTCCATGGTGTCGGCGGTCTTCTTCAGGGCGAACCAGGCCGCGTCGGGATCGACCACGGCGCGCACGGTGTCCGTCTGCGCCGGGAACAGGAAGCGCCCGGAGAGGAAGGCGCAGACCAGCAGCCCGCCGAGGCAGGCATAGCCCGCGGCCGGGAGCGAACTGAGCAGCAGCGCCGCGCCGACGCCGCAGAGCAGCGCACCGAGCAGCAGCACGAGAGCCCAGGCGTTCACGCGGCGGCGCGGGGTCTCCCGCTCGACTTCCCCGGCCAGCAGCAGGTCCAGCGCGTCGCGTGCCGTGGCGGTCAGCCCGTCGGCGACGGCCTGCCGGCGGCGGTCATCCGCGCAGGCGGCGTTATAGCGCAGGAGCATCGTGCCGAGCTCCTCGCGAAGCGTCTCGGCGACAGCCTCCCGGCTCTTGTCGACGCTGCGGTTGGCGCGCAGCGTTTTGCGCAGCGCGTCCTCATCGGTCTGCAGCAGCTCCCGCATGCTTGTATCTTCCATGGCGTCCGCCTCTTTTCAAACGAGTTATTTCAATTTGAATCTTATCAGATTCCGGCGGTCTATGCAAGGGGCGCGGTGCTTTCTCCAGGGGAGGAACGGAGCGTTCCTCCCCGGACGGGCGGCAGATATGTTATACTGGAAAGCGGAGGTGGTCCGATGGATATGGAAAAGTGCGGCGCGTTCATCCGCAGCTGCCGGATGAAACGCGATCTCAGCCAGCAGGAGCTGGCACGCGAGCTGCACGTGACGCGCGAGGCGGTCTCCAAGTGGGAGAACGGCCGCGGCTTCCCGGAGGTCTCCCTGCTGCAGCCGCTCGCCGGAGTGCTGGGTGTGACGGTCAGCGAGCTGCTGTTGGGCGAGGCGGGGCGGGAAAACGACGATGCGCTGGACGCCTGGCTCTATCTGACAAAGACCGAACAACAGAGACAGCGGAAGAACTCGCTCTGGCTTGTGCTGACTGTGAGTGTGCTCACCGCACTGCATTTCGGCTGCGAAGGCGGGATCCGGCTGGCGGCGGATCTGCTGCTCGGTCTGGGTGCCGTGGGTATGCCGCTGTTGTTTGCCCTGTGTGCGAAAGTCCCGCTCGGCAGCATCGTGACCGCGAGCTTTATCTGTTGCTTTACACTCGTACTGGGCGAACTCATGCAGATCCGCGGCCGCGTGCTCACACAGGACTGGGCGGGCCTCGCGGATACGATCGGCGTCTCCTTCGCGCTGTGTGCGGCGCTGAGTTTTGCAACGCTGTTCATCAACGCCCTGCTCCTCGGAGGACGCAAACGATGACACAATAAAAAATGAAAACAGCCGCGCGTCAAAATCTGGTTTGCAAAATGTGCCGTCGTTATTTTTTCCGCTTCCGCACATACTGGATCTGTGTGCAAAAAGCATGCGGGAGGGAGAAAAAGCATGAAAAAATCAGCCATTTCCGCGCTGCTCTGCCTGACGCTGCTCGGCGCGCTGCCCGCGGCCGCCTGGGCGCAGGAGCTCGCGGTGGGCGGACAGATCGTGGGGATACAGCTGCGCACGGAGGGCGTGCTGGTGGCCGGAGTCGGTCCGGTGGAGACAGCGGAGGGCAGCCGGTCGCCGGCGGCGGAGGCCGGGATCCGGGAGGGCGATTTCGTTACGGCGATAAACGGGACGCCCGTCGGGAGCGCCGCCGACCTGATCGGCGCGCTCGGCGCGCTCGGCGGTGAAGAGGCGCAGCTCTCGCTGCTGCGGAAGGAAAAGGAGCTCACGGTCCGCGTGCGGCCGGTGCTCTCCGCCGAACAGCAGTGGATGCTGGGGATGTGGCTGCGCGACGGCGTCACCGGCATCGGGACCGTCACCTTCTGTGACCCGGCCACGGGCGCCTTTGGCGCGCTGGGCCACAGCGTGAGCGATGAGGAGAACGGGCGGACGCTGCCGATGCGCGGCGGCCAGATCACGGAGGCGGAGATCGTGAACGTGGTGCCGGGCGCGGCAGGCGCGCCCGGCGAGCTGAGCGGCTGCACCGATGTGGGCCGCGTTCTCGGCCGCGTGGAGAAAAACACGGACCACGGCATCTATGGTCATCTGACCGCGCCGCTCGGTGGGCGGCTCGTCCAGACGGGGGAGCTCGCTCCCGGCCCGGCCACGATCCTCTCTACGGTCAGCGGCCGTGAGGCGCGGGAGTATCAGGCCGTTGTGAGCCGCCTGTATCGCGACGGGGAGGGCCGCCACGCGGTGATCACCGTCACGGACGCGGAGCTCTGCGCCCGCACGGGCGGCATCGTGCAGGGCATGAGCGGGAGCCCCATCCTGCAAAACGGCAAGCTCGTCGGCGCGGTGACGCATGTGTCAGTATCAACATGATACCCACGGTCAAACCAAGCGTTTCCTCACACGAAATACATAGTTACGATCAAAATAGCGAGAATACGGAAAAAGCAACAAGAGCGCGGCGTCACGGCTGCGCTCTTGCTGCGTCAAATACTAAACACTAATAAGATGAAGGCAAAGATTTGCGAGGCATATTTGTGCTAGGCGAGGCGGCGGCCGCAGCGAATAATGGAGATATATTTGCAAGGCCGCCAACGAAGCACGGCGCAAATCTGACCGCAAAGATTGTCTGATTTCTATTAGCGTTTAGTATAAGGAGGTTTTAATGACGGATTTGCGCCTTCAGAGCGAGGGCTTTTGTTTTTACCGGGTTCCCCGGCAGCTTGTCAAAGGAACGGAGTACCGCCCGCTGTCGCCCGCTGGGAAGCTGCTGTTTGCCCTGCTGCTCGACCGCGTGAGCCTGTCCGTCAGGAACGGCTGGCGGGACGGGGAAGGCCGGACGTATGTGTATTACGCCGTTGCGGAGATCTGTGAGGACTTCGGCTGCAGCCGCGTCACCGCCGGAAAGCTGCTTTCGGAGCTGGAGCGGATCGGTCTGATCGAGCGAAAAAAGCAGGGCCAGGGCAAGCCGGATCGGATTTATGTCCTGCAATTTTGCGCCTAAACCGGACTTCTAGACTTCCCAAAAGGAAACTTCTATACTTCCGCTTTTCAGAAGTCTGGAGGTTAAAAACTTTTACATCAAGAAGCCAAAATCATATACCCTAATAAGACTGATAGAAAGAAACTGATAGAATTATACTGAGTAAACTATCCATCCATCTATCCATCGTACTAATCTACGCGCCAAAACCCGAAGTCAGAGAATCAAAAATGTGTCTCACCGTGAGACGAGTTTTTGCTTCAATACGGCTGAAAAACGAAATGCGCACCGTGTTAAGCAAGTATGGCATTTGTTAAACACAAACGCCCTTGTTAGGGGGAAGCCCCTAAGACCCGCGGTTCGATTAGCGCGTTGAGATAGGAAAATATAGCTCTCTTCGTTGACGCTATTTTGCTACACTTTTTGTACCTTTAACTTTCTTGTGTCGCGTACTGTATGGTTTGTATGTTAGGATTCCCACAATATCATCTTTAATCTTTATGTTTTTAATCGCAACTGCTTTTAATGCGCTTGTGCTCTCTGTATACTCCACGAATGCAAATCTTCTAACCAAGCCAGTCTGATCATCTCGCGGAAGCTTAACACTCTTGACAGCACCAAATATCGACAATTCCTTTTTTATTGTCTCTTCGTCAATATCTACCGGAAGATTATATAAGTAAACTTTGTTTGTAATAGCCTCATTGTTGTTGATCTTATCTGGAGTAACAACCTCAAAGCGTGATATTTCCTGTTTTCTCTTTCCTGTTTCTCGAGCAATCTTAGATGCGTAGTCACTTGTTTTTATCTCTTTTAAGACGCCTCGAATTCTTAGCGTAGTGACGCTCTGATCGTATAGATTTCGATCGTTACTTCCAATTGCTGCATATATCATAGCCGGAGAAAGCTTTCTTCCGTCCATTCCTGCAATCACAATTCTTTTTTGGTATTGGTCTAAATCTAATATGTCAAAGAATGAAAGCCACAACAGTTCTCTTTCTGTGTAGATAGAAGAATGATTAAGCGAGATGCGGAACGAACCTTGGTCAGACTCAATTATTGGGGGAGCGAGTTCATCGGCTTTCATCAAATCAAATATTCTTCGAATTCCCTCACCTAACTCCCGCATATACTTGTTTTCTCTCAAAACGCGGGCGATATTACTATTTCTTGATTCATGAACTCCGACACCCTTGCGCAATTCATCTATTGAAATGGTTGATAATAGCTCACCAGGACTTTCAAAAACCAATTTATGGTCATAAACATATATTGTCACTGGATTGTTAACCGAATAATCTCTGTGAGCAATGGCGTTCACCAAAGCCTCTCGGCATGCGTTTTCTGGATATACAAATGTTTGTTCGAATCGTGCCTCTCCGCTAAAAACCGTTCTTTGTGAAAGAAATGGGCGAAGTCTTTCCCACCCTGTTGACAAAAGAGTAAAGATGTTCCCTGTAATATAATCATCTGATATCACATTGTATTTTTCACCTGGTAAGATACTATCTCCGCTGACTTTCAAGATGCGGACTTGACAACGTGGGAACCACTTCGTTATGTCTTTTGCAAACAACAAGAGAGCAGCTCTTTTTAAGCGCAACCCCCCAATTCCGTACTCTGCCAAACTGACCTGCTGGAGATATTGTTCTGGAGACATGCCCCTCAAAAAACTATCTGCAATTTGCTGAATAACTACCAAATCCAGATCGTTTACGGTTGCTCCGTCAACAAAAACTCTATCAAATTCTCGAGACATAGCTTCCCGCCTGTCAAACTGAAGTTTCTCAATATTGGCAGGCATGGAACTTTTATCTTGCCGCCTCATACAACGCCCGTCAGAAAGTTGATATATTTTTTCTGTGCTTTTTGTAACGCAGAAAAAAAGAATCTGTTTGCCATCAATAGTAATAACTTGACTAAACTGTAGAGGAAGGGCGCTTGAATCGAGAATATGCGTTTTTACAGAATTAAGCATCAAATCTATGTCTTCTTGCTTGTGCATTAATCCCGTGATTGTACCGTCATCCTCAACGCCAATAAACAGTTCTCCACCATCAGCGTTGGTGAAAGAGACAATAGCTTCGGCAATTTCATTACAGATTGAAGCTGCGCGCCGAGGTCTCTTGTTCCCAGGTCTTCCTTCTAATGCGGTTTTGAATTCTCTGAAATGAGACTCACCAAGGGCAATGGAATTACGTGCACGTTGAATCAAGGATAAAACATTCTCTGCCATATCTTATCTCCTGTGTTGTTTTAATATGTTGCTATTATAAATAACGTATCTTCAATTATCAACATAATTCTACATTGTTTCGTTACATTGCCTGTACGACGATCGCCTTTATTATGAGTTAAGCCGGTTGACAATTAGCACAATTATGCATATAATAATGCTAAGCAAGGAGGTGGCGAGATGCCGAATATTCGCCCTGTTTCCGATCTGAGAAATCATTTCGCTGAGATCACGAAAGACGCCCAGCTCAGCGGTGAGCCGATCTTCCTGACCAAGAACGGCGTCGGTTCCATCGTTGTCATGAGCATGGAGAGCTATGAGCAGAATCGCTATGACAGCATGGTCTATGACAAGCTGCGCGAGGCAGAGCTGCAGGCCGCCAGCACGACGGAGCGTTTGAGCCATGCGGAGGTTATGGCAAAAGCGCGTGCGTTTCTGAGCGGTGCGGAGGAGCAAAAGCGTGCATAAGATCGTTTATTTGCCGCTGGCGGAGAGCGACTTGATGGACGCACTGGGCTATATTGCCTACACACTGGACGCGCCCAAAGCCGCCCGCGACCTGCTGGCCGAGTTTGACGAGACGGTACAGCGCATCGCGGAGTTCCCCTACGCCCACGAGCTCTACCGGACAGACCGCCCGATGAAAGATGAGATCCGCAAGGTGCCGGTCAAGAACTATGTGCTCTATTACGCCGTCTTTCAAGACCGTGTGGAGATTCGCCGCTTTCTCTACGGCAAGAGAGACAGAAGCAGAATCGATGAAGAATAGAACAGCACCGAAGATGAAACTTCCCGTCGGCCGCTGAGGCTAACTGGCGGTTATCAAGAAAAGTCGAAGGAGAACAGGCGTGAACGATTATTTGAATTCCCTTGAGCCATACAAAGATAACAAGGAGATCTCGGATTTGATTGACGAGGTCAAAAAGCTGCGTGAATACTATTACACCCAGCAGTATGACAAGATGCAAGAGCATATAAACAAGCTGATGCTTAAGTATCTCGCCGAAACCATTACATGGAACGCGATCCATCCAATCAAGCCCATCACTCAACAAGAGTCGTACATAAATGCAGAAGTTTTTCTTTGGGCAAAGGGAATTCATATCCTTTTAGAGAAAGGCCTGAAGCGCCGGGATCAGCTTACATCTGAAGAATTGGCGCTTATCGAATCAAGCATCAGCCCAACGGAGTAAAAAGGATATCAAAGCTTTTCCGTTTCACCGTGAAACGAATTTACAACCGAATAACGATCAACCGGAAACTTGTCTCACCGTGAGACAAGTTTCCTTTTTTCATGGAGGTGTTATGAGAGAACGCAATCACTTTGTCGGCCTATGGCTGAACGATGAGGAATACGCCCATCTGCGGGAGCAATGCAAGATCACGGGCTTGCCTGCCAGCGTACTGATCCGTCACGCCCTCGCCGGTGTGCAGCTTAGGCAAAGGCCGCCCGGCGAATACGCGGGCCTGCTGCGGGTGCTGTCGTCCATCGGCAACAACGTCAATCAGATCGCCCATTGGGCTAACGCCAAAAAGAGCATCCAGGAGACAGAAATCCGGCAGGCGGTTTTGCTGGCAAATAAGGCATGGAACCTGGTGAAAGAGACGCTGTAAATGCGTCTCACCGCGAGACAAGTTTGTTGCGAAAAGTGCAAGCGGGAGCGATTCGTCGCTCCCGCTTGTGTTCTATCCTCGGCCAAGATTGAGGATACCGATGTTGTAGTCAGAATTATAGTCCACTTCTTCGTCTAAAATGCGGATTTCCAAATCCTGTGCGATCTTTTCCAATGTCTCCATGTCGAGACAGCCGGCTACACTGATCATGTAGCCGTGCTCAGGGCTGAATAACAGCACATAGTTCACATCGCCCCAGTAAGGGTCGTGATTGATGAGTTTCGTGACTTCAAGCTCGCCCCAGATTGTCTCTTCCACGATCTCACTTTTGTACATCATCACGAGCTGATAACCGGGAAGCGCGTAGAAAACTTCGATCTGATAGGGAATCGCCACTATCACAGAATCGCCCTCGTTACCGTAATAGGAGTACCAACCGCCTTCTCCCCAACCGAAGCCTTCCATTGGCAGCCATCCAGGCTTGAACTCAATGTGGTGGGGCTTGACATCACCGTCGAAAGTAAAGAAGAGGTTTGCATCGGGATAGTCCATATCCTGTATGTTGATGATCTGCCCCGCGCTGTCCCGTTCTATCCAGCGGCCGCGCGGAATGTAATCATCCGTAATGAGGTTCTTGTTAAGCTTAAACAGCCCCAACGCGTAGGCAGTTACGGTCAGAAGCGACACCAGTACCGCGGCGATGATCGCAATACTCAGCGCTTGTCTCATGGCAAAGTGTTTCCTTCGCTGATCGTCCTTGATCTGTGCCAACACCCGTCGCTGGATTTTTGCCGTCATTTCATTGTACTCGCCAAACTCAATGCTTTCGTCAAAGCATTCACTCGCCAAATCAGCAAGAACTATCTTCACAGCCGTACCCCCTTTCCAACAAATACGCTTTCAGTTTCTCCCGCCCGCGCAGAAGCTTTGTCCGCACAGTCGATGCGTTTATGTCCATAGCCTCTGCAATTTCGGAGATTTTTTGATACAGGAAATAGTAGCGCACAAAAATGCTGTGCTCCGGCTCGGGTAGGGAAGATACTGCCTCGCGGGTGAGCTTTTTCAGCTCCTGCGCCAACAGTTCATCCTCCACATCGGGAACATCGAGAATGAAATAGTCATCCTCCAGCGGGAGCGCCAAATGATGGGAACGGAGCTTGTTCTTAGCTGTGTTGCGTGTAACAGCGGCAAGCCAAGCCTTCAGCTTGCCCTCTTCCACCGTGCCTGCATTGTTCCATAATGCAAGGAATACATCGGAGGCAACTTCTTCCACATCCTCCGGCTGGAGCGGCGGAATCGTGATATTCGTCGCAATGGTCTGCACATAAGGCCCATATTGTGCCATGATCGTGTTCAATGCACGGCTATCGCCCTTTTGCAAACGCGATAGTAAAACCGCTTCTCTCATGGTTACTTCCTCTTTTTCTGTATGTTTTGATAACCCACCATATACAAAAACACGGCGAGAAAGAAAAATGTTGCACCCATGGGACTTTTTTTCGCTTTCTGTGTTCTTATATATGAGATCTCAAAACTGATACTGTGAGGAAGCATACATGAAACAAAGACTATTTGCAACTCTGCATATCACAGTGCAAGAATACCTTGTTATTTAGGAGGAGATAGCAATGAGAAGTTTTTTCAGAAGGTTATTCCAGAAGATTGCATTTAAGGTGTCTAAAGTAGGTGAGATAAAAGAACACGGAATGAGAAGAGATCGTGTAATGGATCTGATGTTAGCCATGAATGACATCGATGATAGATTCATTGCCGAGGCTGCTGAAGCGTTTGATTTAATCAAGATCAGCGACGAACGCAAAGAGGCAATATGGGATAGAATAGCACCCATGATGGAGGAACCTGCCCCTTTTGCAGACGAAGCAAGCATAGAGCGAATCAAAGAGATGACGTTTAAGAAGATCAGAGAGGAGGAAAAAGCAACGGAAAGGCCAAACAATAAAGCATAAAACTTGTCTCAGGGTGAGACAAGTTTCTATATCTGTGAAAGGAGGTCAGCATATGACAAAAAAGTTTCTATGTGCTTTCCTTGCTATTTCTATGATACTCTCTCTTGCTGCCTGCGGCAAGAAAACGGAGGAACCCGCTGAGATTATTGATGAGGGAAACCCCGTTCCCGGCTACATTCCGTCCGAAATCCCCATCCCCAAAAAGCTCGGCATGGTTTGGAGCGAATGGGACGCCCAGGGCGACACGCTGTTCCTCTCCGGCTGCACTGGAGAAGCCTTGATCGGCTGCTATGACACCGTAAACGACACCTGGACGCTGCTGAGCTATGACAACAACGCGATCCCAAGTTCCGTATCAACGAGCGACCTGTCCGTCTTTGGTAATACGGTCTGGGCGCTCCTTCGGAGCATAAACGAGCAGACGATGGAATTCCATTACTGGATGTACTTCTGCGACAGGACACAGAGCAGCATCGGCAGCGTGCAGGAGATCCCGTTTTCGGGCGGCGAATCATCAGAGGCATCCGGCCTGCATTTTTCAGGAATCCTTGCTTTGGACGAAAACCGCGCGATCCTCTGCGCCGGTGAGCAGGGCTACATTGTGGACCGAGACATGAATCTGATGCAAAAGATAGATCTGCTGGGCACCAACTTTCAAAGCAGCTTACGCTCCGGAACGGAGCGCCTGTATCATACGGGGCACATGGAAGGGCAAAACTATGTTTCCGGCTCCTGCAGCTTTGCCCCCGAAACCCTGAGCTTTAGCCCCGTGCGGGAACTGGAGTTCGCAGGCAGCTTCTTCAGCGAGAATGACCGCTGGCTGAACAGCGTGGATGGAACGGTCTGCGAGATTGACCCGGTGAGCGGTGCGGTGAAGGGACAGCTTTTCCGCTGGTACGATGTGGCGCTGAGCTATGCCAGCAAGGGTGGCTACGCCCTTTTTGAAAACAGCGCCGGAGACTTTTTCTATCCTGTAATAGATGGCAAATCCGTGATCAAGATCGTACCCGGAATGATCAAGGAACGGCAAACGCTCGTTCTGGGCAGTTTCGGCGGGACTCGGGGAGGCTTTTTGACAGATCGGGAGACCGGCCTTTCCCGGGATCTGCTGGACGCTGTGATCCGTTTCAACAATACGAATCCTGACTACAAGGTGGAGATTCAGAAGCTTGATTTCGATGCTGACAGACAACAGGACAAGCGCCTTATTGAGCTTGCCACCGGCAACGGCATCGACATTCTGGAGACCTCCGGCCTGCCGGAGCGTAGCTTGGACAGCGGCCTGCTGTTGGATATGCTTCCGTATCTTGACGCAGACCCCGACTTGAGCCGGGAAGATTTCATTCAGCCCCTGCTGAACGCCATGCTGCAAAATGGCGCGCTCTATGAGTTGACGGCGCGGGTCACCCTCATCGGCTTTGCCGCACACCCGGATCGCTTCCCGGGGCGCGATGCCTGGACGGTGGAAGGAGCGGCGCAACAGATGCGTGAAATGCCGGATAATTGGCAGCTTTTCCCCTCACAGCAGGATCGGGAAGTCTTTCTGGATATGCTGTCCAAGATGGCCACGGCGGAGTTTGTGGATTGGGAAAACGGCATCTGTTCTTTCGACAGCCCGGAGTTCAAGGCGTGGTTGCAGCTCGTGAAGAATGCGCCCTACAGCGCGGAATATACCGAAGATCCACAGCTACTCTATATGAGCTGGGATCTCGCTGGGAATGCCGGACCAGCGATCCGCATGGCACTGCAGGATGATTACATTTACTGCGGCTTCCCCGGCACAAGCGGCAGCGGCTGTTATTTCATACAACTTGGAACCGGCCCGGACGAGTTCCGCACGACGCTTGGCGCGTCCACAAGGCTCGGTATCATGGCATCCTCTCAACACCCGGACGGCGCATGGCAGCTAATTCGTCTGCTGCTGACAAACGCAGCGGAAATGGATCTGATGTACGGAATCCCGGTTCTGCAAAGCAGCTTTGAGACTGCCTTGCAGGCGAGTATTTCAGATCAAGATGTCCAGGGTTTTGATCAGTTCAACGCGGATGACGCGCAAAGGCTCTGGGAGCTTGTGTACGCGACGGACAAGATGGTGCGCTGCGACAAAACGCTGCTCGACATGATCAAAAACAACGCGCGGGCGTATTTCGGCGGGCAAATCAGTCTCGATGAGGCTGCCGACCGCATCCAGAGCAGCGCAAGATTGTATGTGGCCGAGCAAGGGTAAAGAGATATGAAAGAAATACAAGAAAAAGAGTCGATCTGGCTTCCATGCCCCAAGTGTGGGGCCAGGACGAAGATCAAAATCTATGAGGACACTGTACTTCTGAATTTCCCCCTATACTGTACCAAATGCAAGGAAGAAACCAAACTCGGCGTGATAAAATTTAAGATCGTAGTTAGCGACGAGCCAGACGCTTAATGCGCAGAGCCTGCTACTCCGTGAGTGGAGAAGCAGGCTCTTTCTATCGTTATGGTCAGTTTGACGCAGGTGTTTTCCCTTCCCCCACACGGGCTGTTGAAGGAAAGAGGCTGAAAACCTGCTGATTTGGCCTGATCAGTGAGATTCAGCACCATTGCTATAGTTTCGGTTTTATGTTGGGAGTGACCGCAGTCTGTGTTCAAAAGCGAAAAGATAGTATTGCTCATTTGATTTACACATTCGGAAAGCGGAGGACAGATATGTACAGCTTTCATTCTGAAAACAAAATGACTGGGGCGACGCCGGAGGAGATCGTGCGTCTGCTTCGCAGCATCGGCGCCTCCGGGAGGCTGGTCGGGTTTAATTATGTCGTTTACATCGTGTACAACATCCTGCAGAAGCCGGACGAGCATTACTGGATCACCAAATGCGCTTATCCGGAAACGGCCCGGTATTTCAAGGTCAGCCCGTCCTCCGTGGAGCACGCGATCCGCACGCTGATCGCCTCGGTATGGAATCGCCGCAATCATTCCAACCTCACCCGCGTGGCCGGGATCGAGCTGGAAAAGCCGCCCACCAACAGCGAGTTTATTGATATACTGGTCGCCTATCTCCGCTACGGCGTGGATTAATCCGTTTCACCGTGAAACGGATTTTAGTATCGGGTGTTAGGGTGCGCCCCTAAAAGCGGCATTTGTACTCTCAAATGCCATACTTGCTTATAGCAAACAGCTTTCGTCGAGAAACGGATAAAAGAATCAGACAAGATAGTATGCGTTCCGTACTTTCTCGAACGAAAAGAAGGCACTTTTCCCGATGCTTGCGGTAAAATGGTGTTAAACCAAATAGAGCTGGCAGATACAGTGGCGCCGAACGGAATCCAATGTCCGGCTATAAGCGCGAAAAGAAATCTGCCGCAAACGATTTCTTTTTGTCGCGGCTTGACTTCTTTTGCGAATTTTCGTTTTTTTGGACCGCTTTTTTGTTTTAGTAGTATAGAGGGCAGTCCCAAAGGACACCTTCCTCGAAAACTTAATAGGGCAGGCAGATACGTTCTGCTTGCGGGGAGCCGGACAGCGGGTGCGCCAGGATGCCGATCAACCGGGAGGTGAAGAGATCTGGCTGAGCGAACAACACTACGCTGTGTGCAGCCGATGGCACGGCTGCTGGCCACGATCCGCAAGCAGAGATAATGATACCTACGTTGATGGCACGTCACAGAGTCAAACGTCCCGCCATGAGCATGGAGGGAGGCACAAAACGATCCTACGGAGCGGCCCGCCCCGCCGCCGTCTGGCCCTCGCCTTTGAAAAAAACGTGAACCTATCGATCCGCACTACAAAAGAGTGCGGATTTTGTCGTTTATTGTGTCTCACGCTGAGACACATTTTTCATGCGCGAAACGAGAATACTAAACGAAACAACATACGAAAGGAGCGGGAGCCTATTATCGTTTCCACGATCAAAAACGAAAACGCCGTGGTCCAGATCCATGACGACTATATTGAGGATATCGACGAGAACGCGGCGCGGATCAAGGAGATCCTGACCAAAGCCCGCAAGCGCCGCAAGGCGGCCGCGAAGCCCGCGGCCGCACAACGAAAGCCTTACGCGCCGCAGCTATGATCTGCGGCCTTTTTCTATAAATTGCCACGCCCGAAAATTTGACAGGCTGTGGCCGATTTGAGATAATATCGACAGAAAGGAGGCCCCCATGGAGCAATATATCGAATATCTCCGTAAATCTCGCTTTGACCGTGACTATCTGGACTTGAGTGTGGAGGAAACGCTGAAACGGCACCAGGAGATTCTGGACAGACTGGCGAGAGACAGAGGATTCTATATTGCGAAGGTGTATCGGGAGGTCGTGTCCGGCGAGTCTATTGCCGCCCGGCCCGAGGTACAGAAGATGCTGGAAGAGGTCTCTTCCGGGATCTATACCGGGGTGCTCGTTGTCGATGTGGAGCGTCTGGCCCGCGGCAACAGCGCGGATCAGGCATACATCAGTCAGATCTTTCAGTTCTCCGACACCAAGATCATCACACCCGCCAAGACCTACGACCCAACGGACGAATTTGACCAGGAGTATTTCGAGTTCGGCCTGTTCATGAGCCGGAGGGAGTACAAGACCATCAACCGACGCCTCGTCAGAGGCCGTCAGAGCTCCGCCAGCGAAGGGAAATACGTCGGCAGCATCGCGCCCTACGGCTATGACCGGGTGAAGCTGCAGGGCGAGAAAGGCTATACGCTCGAGCCCAACCCGGCGGAGGCGGAGACTGTGCGACGGATGTTTGAGCTGTACGTCCGGCGGCAGGGCACGAAGATGATCGCCAATGAGCTGAACGACCGCAAGATCCCCACGCGCCATGGCGGGAAATGGGACGCCTCAACGGTGGGCGCAATTCTCATAAACCCCGTCTATCTCGGCAAAATCAAGCGCGGCTACGTGAAGGAGACCAAGCGCCTGGACGAGCGGGGCAATGTGGTGTCCAGCTACCGGCACTGCAAGGACGTGGAGGACTACGATCTGTACGAGGGCCGCCACCCCGCGCTGATCGACGACGCGCTCTTTGAGAAGGCGCAGAAGATCCGCAAGGAGAACTACGTGGGGCCGAAGGTGAAAAAGCAGTACGAGCTTGTCAACCCCTTTGCCGGCGTGATGGTCTGCGCCGAGTGCGGAAAGCCCATCGGCCGCAAGGTGTCCTCCAAGAACCACCCCAACCCGCCCCGCGTGGCCTGTACCAATCCGCACCACTGTTCCAACCGCTCTGCCAGCTTTGCGCTGGTGGAAACGGAGATCCTGAACGCGCTGCGGAGCTGGCTGGACGGCTACAGGATCAAGCTGGACACCGTGGGCTTTGCGGAGGACATTGCGGACTGTCGGCGGCAGCTGGAACGGATCGAGGCGGAGCGGGAGAAGCTGAAAGCCCAGCTTGACCGGGCCTACACGCTGGTTGAACAGGGCGTCTACAGCCTGGAGGTCTTCGGGGAGCGCCGCGACAAGCTGACCCGCGAGCTCAATGAATTGCAGGAGCAGCAGGACGCCGCCGAGCAGAGCCTGGCGCAGTATGAGGCCGACGAGAGCAGCCAGCAGGAGATCATTCCGCAGACGGAGACGCTATTGGCCAGCTACGACGATTTGACCGTACAGGAGCGCAACGAGCTCTTGAAGACCATCCTTTACAAGATCGAATACTACCGGGGAGAGGACGGAATTGTGTCCATTGACCTGTATCCCAGGCTCCCCAAGGTGTAGCCATCATGCGGTGACGCATGTGTTCGTGAATGATCCGACGCGCGGCTATGCCATCAGCATCCAGGACATGCTGGACGATGCGCAGCTGCAGGAGCGGGCAGCCTGAATTCGACCGCCGGGAGGCAGATGCCTCCCGGCGGTCCTCTTGGTCGCTTCGTTTCCGCCTCGCTCCCTTGCCGCTTTCACATTGACACGAAGGGCCTTTTTGCGGTATAATAACCTGATTTTCTTTGCGATAAACGCGAGGCGCGACATGAAGAAACGATGCCTGCGGAGCCTGTCCCTGGCACTGGCGCTGCTGCTGGGCGTATCTGCGCTGCAGCTTCGGCCGGAGCTCGCCGCCGCAGAAGCGGCGGAGGGACTGCGCATCTCCGAGCTGATGGTCAAGAATAAAGCAAGCCTCCGGGATGAGGACGGGGATTTCTCCGACTGGATCGAACTGGAGAACGCCTCCGATGCGGCGCTGGATCTGACGGGCTGGCATCTGAGCGACCGGGGCGGAAAAGAGGGCTGGGCCCTGCCGGCCCAAACGCTTGAGAGCGGCGGGTATCTGCTCATCTTTGCCGATGGGAAGGACCGCGCCGAGGGCGAATATCACAGCAGTTTTTCCCTCTCCGAGGGGGAAACCCTCTTCCTGCGCGGACCCGACGGGGAGATCGTCGAGCGCGTCCTGTGCACGGGCGCGGCGGATCGCTCACTCGTCCGCGGAGCGGACGGAAGCTTTGAGGAGAGTCTCTACCCGACCCCCGGACGGGGGAACACCGCGGCGGACTACGACGCCTGGCAGGAGAGCCTGGAGCTGCCCGCCGGGCCGCTTGTGATCGCCGAGGCCGCGAGCTATGAGGATACGCCGCGCTTTGACTGGCGCTATGGCAGCTGCGACTGGGTGGAGATCCAGAACATCTCCGACGAGGATGTGGACCTGAGCGGCTGGCATCTTTCCGACCGCGAGGGTGAGCGGGAACGCTGGGCTTTCCCCGCGCGGACACTCAAGGCGGGAAAGCGCCTGCTGCTGCGCTGCAGCGAGACGGCGTCGTACGCCGGCGACAGGAGCGATATCTGCACCGGCTTCGCGCTTGACTCCCAGGCCGAGCAGCTCTATTTGAGCGCGCCGGACGGCACGCTCGTCGACTATATGGCACTGCGCGGCGTCCCCTATGACCGGAGTATCGGCCGTCTCGAAGGCCAGTCCGGCTGGTTCTATTTCGACAAACGGACGCCCGGCGACGAAAACGACGAGGGCTGCCGCCGCATCTCTGCCACTCCGGTGAGCCTTGGAGCCGACGGCGTATTCGAGGGCGTGGAAAGCGTGACGGTCGAGTTGGATAGCCCGGGTGAGATCTACTATACGACGGACGGCTCGCTTCCGACCGAGAAGAGCCTGCGCTATGAGGAGCCGCTCGTCATCCTCGAGACCACCGTGCTGCGGGCTGTCGCCGTGGAGGATGGCGCGCTGCGCAGCCCGGCGCTGAACCTGAGCTTTTTTATCAACGAGGGCCATAGTCTGCCGATCTTCAGCCTGCTGACAGACGATCCACACGATTTCCGCGTTTTGTACGAAAATGCCATGAAGAACTCCAGGGCACGGGGCGCGCTCCTGTTTTTCGAGGAGGACGGCGGCTTTCGCATCCCCTGTGAAGTCAAGCTCAACGGGGA
Organism: Eubacteriales bacterium; assembly: GCA_030531505.1. Taxonomy (GTDB): domain Bacteria; phylum Bacillota; class Clostridia; order Oscillospirales; family Oscillospiraceae; genus Limivicinus. Next base: position 13,942 of record JAUNNH010000016.1, on the reverse strand, counting down.
GACGAGCCTGATCCTGAAAAAGAAGAACCTGAGCCTGCGCTTCCGTGACGCCTACGGCGCCGGGACCCTCGAGTATGACTGCTTCGGCGGGGGCGTGAGCAGCTTTCGGAATCTGCTGCTGCGCAGCGGGCAGGACTACGCCCGCAGCCTCATCCGCAATGAGCTCGTCTGCAGCCTGGCCGCGGAGGCCACGGACAATGTGCTGGTGCAGCGCTTCCGCTACGGGGTGCTGTACATAAACGGGACATACAGCGGCATTTACGCCCTGGAGGAGAAAGCCAACGAGCAGATGCTGGCCGACCACCTCGGCGTCAGCCGCGACAGCGTCACCGTGGTGGAAGCCTCGGCACACGAGGACACCTCGCTCTATCGGGACGTTGTCGATCCGATCCTCCGGCTGGACATGAGCGATGAGGAAAACTATCGCGCCGTCTGTTCGCATCTGGATATCGACAGCCTGATCGACTGGATCATCGTCGAGGGCTGGTCCGGCAACAAGGATCTGCAGTCCGGCAATCTGCGCTACGGCCGCTCCTCGGAGAACGACGGGCGCTGGCGGCTCATGCTCTATGATCTGGACGCCGTCTTTATGGACAGAGCCGCCTGCTTTGATCTTCTGAAGCAGTATTCCCTGGAGGGGCGGCAGATCGGCAAAATGATCCAGTCGCTTTCGAAAAACGCCAACTTCCGTGACCAGCTGCTCCGCCGTGCCGCGGCGCTGCTGAGCGGTCCGCTCAGCGACGAGGCGACCCTCGCGGAGATCGATCGCCTCAGCGCCGAGCTCGCACCGGAGATCGACCGGAACCACGCCTTCCTCGGCCTGAAGGGATCCCGGTGGATGCGCAGCGTCGACGATCTGCGCAGCGGCTTTCTGGAAAACCGCTGGCATGAGGGCTGCATCGATGCGCTGTGCAGCTTCCTGCACGTCGGGGCGGAGGAGCGCGCACGCTATTTCGGAGAGTAATATATGGGAGAGACCAAGCTCACCTTCAAACGCTATGAGAAGAAATATCTCCTGACCGCGGAGGGATACGTGCGGCTGATGGAGAAGCTGGCGGATTACATAGAACCGGACGAGTACCACCGCAGCACGGTTTGCAGCATCTACTACGACGGCGATGATTTTCATCTGATCCGCCACTCCATCGACGCGCCGATCTATAAGGAGAAGCTGCGCGTGCGCAGCTATAACCCGGACGGGGCCGACTGCGAGAGCTTTGTGGAGCTCAAGAAGAAATACAAGGGTATTGTCTATAAGCGCCGGGTGGTCATGACCGGCCGGCAGGCGGAGGCTTGGCTCTCCGGCGCGGCCGAGCCGCCCGAGGACAGCCAGATGACGCGGGAGATCCAATGGTTCCTGCGTGAAAACCGACCGAGCCCCAAGGTGCTGATCGCCTGCGAACGGACCTCCTGGCGTTCCCGGGAGGATCCGGAGCTGCGCATCACCTTTGATGAGCGTATCCGCTGGCGGGAGAAGGAGCTGAGCTTTGCCGCCGGCAGCGGCGGGGAGCTGCTGCTGCCGAACGGGGAGGCGCTCATGGAGCTCAAGATCCCCGGCGCGGCGCCGCTCTGGCTGGCGCATCTGCTCAGCGAGCAGGCGCTCTTTCCGACCAGCTTTTCCAAATATGGCGTATGCTATAAAAACCATCTTCTGCAGGAATATATGCAGGAGTACATCAAGGGAGAGATGATTTGTGTTTAACTCTGTGATCGCAAGCCCCATGAGCCTGACGGCTTTCCTGATCTGCGAACTGAGCGCGCTGTTCCTCGGCTTCCTGGCGGCGGTCGTCTTTACGCGGGGCGAGCATCATTCCGGGGCCTATGCCCAGACGCTGGCGCTGCTGCCGCCCGTTGTGGCGCTGGTCATCATGCTCGTCAACGGCAACATCGGCGCGGGCCTCGCGGTGGCCGGCACCTTCGCGCTGGTGCGCTTCCGCAGCGCGCCCGGCAGCGCCAAGGAGATCACCGGCATCTTTTTCGCCGTGGCTCTCGGCCTTGCCTGCGGCATGGGCTTTGTCGGCTTCGCGGTGCTGTTTTTCGTGATCCTGGCAGCTGCGACGGTCGGGCTGGAGCGGCTGCACTTCGGGGAGCCCGCCGGTACGCATCGGCAGCTTAAGATCACGATCCCGGAGAACCTGAACTACGAGGAACTGTTCGACGATCTCTTCGCACAGTATACCCGCAGCCATGAGCTCACCCGCGTGCGCACGACCAATATGGGCACGCTCTATGAGCTCGTATACGCCATCGAGCTGAAGGATCCGGCCAAAACCAAGGATTTTATCGACGCCATCCGCTGCCGCAACGGGAACCTGAACATCGTCTGCAGCCGCGAGGCGGAAAGGGACGTGATGTGACCATGAAAAAGCTTCTTCTGATCGCCGTGCTCTGTGCGCTGTTCCTGCTCGGCGCCTGCTCCTCCACGACGGTCGAGCCCGCGGCGTCCTCGGCAGAGCCGGAGGCGACGCCGGATCCGGTCGTCCGCATCGCGCTTGTGGACGGGACCGCTACGGCCAGCGGGGGTGGAGCCCGCGTTGACGGGAATACCGTCACCATTGCTTCCGGCGGCGAGTATGCCCTCAGCGGAACGCTGGATGAGGGGCAGATCGTGATCGATACCGGTGACGAGGCCATGAACGTCTATCTCACGCTCGACGGCGTCTCGGTCAGCAACGGGACCGGCCCGGCCCTCTGGGTCAAGCAGGCCAAGAACGTCCATCTGATCCTCACAGAGGGGACAAAGAACCTGTTCGTCTCCGGCACGGAGGCGGATCTTGCCGCCTTTGACGGTACTCAGACCGGCGCCGCTGTACTCGCCGAGGACGACCTGATCATCGAGGGCGAGGGAGAGCTGGAGGTCCGCGGCTATATCAACAACGGCGTGGCCGGGAAGGACGACCTGAAGCTCAAGAGCGGCAGCGTGCAGATCCTGGCGGCAGGCAACGGTTTCCGCGCCTCCGAGTCGGTGGAGATCCAGGGCGGCGAGCTCAGCGTCGTCGCCGGCAACGACGGCGTGAAGGCGAGTTCCGCGAAGAAAGAGGGCAAGGGCTATGTCGCCATCAGCGGCGGTACGGTCGTGGTGGAGTCCAAGGGCGACGGCATCTCGGCCGAGACGGTCCTGACCATGACGGGCGGCTCGGTCACGGTCGACGCGCAGGGCGATGGCCTGGGCCAGAGCAGCAACGCGCTGAAGGCCAAAACCGGCGTTGAGATCAGCGACGGGATGCTGACCGTCAATGCCATCGAAGATGCGATCTCCTGCGACGGGAACGTGCTCCTCAGCGGCGGCATGCTGACGCTCAGCACCCGGGGCGACGCGGTACAGGCCGGGGAGAAGGGCAGCGGCGCGGGCGATATCACCGTCAGCGGCGGCCGCCTCTGCATCAACGCCATGCGGCGCGGCCTGAACGCCCGCGGCACACTTCAGATCGACGGCGGGACGGTCATCGCCTACATCGGGAGCGAAAAGCAGACGGCTCCCGGCGGAAGCGCGGCGAGCATCCTGGCGGCCTTCCCCGGTGCGGCCGGCGAGCGGCTCCAGCTCAACGGTGAGGAGCTTGTACCCGAATCGGAGCGCGCCTTCTCAATGGTCCTCTACAGCGGGACACTTGAGCATGGCGAGAGCTGTCAGCTCTCCAACGGCATCAAGACCGTCAGCGTGACGGCCAACTGATCCGGAAACAAAAAACGCATCCGCGGTCCTCTCGGACCGCGGATGCGTTTATTCATGGGATATGGCTCAGTACAGATCCTTCCACTGGCCGTCCAGCTCGGCGGCGGTTTCGGCTGCCCGCTGCATCGCTTCCCGCTGCGCCTGCCGGCGCTGTTCGGCGAGCCGGCGCTCCTTGAGATGCTTGCGGCGCAGGCGGCGATAGCGTGTCACCAGGATCAAATAGGCCAGGAACAGGACCAGCAGGACGCCGATCACCGCGAGAACCCAGCCCTTGGAGAACACGGCGCGGAGCTGCTGCAGCATGTACTGCCCGCGGGCAAGCTCCACCGGGACGGCGTTAACGAGCTTCACGGTGCCATAAGGCGTGTCGCCGATGAAGATACGCGCCTCGCCGAGCACGGTACCCTTTTCGATGGGCGCGCGGAGCTTCTGCTCATAGAGCGTTACCTGCGTGCGGCGGGTGGTCAGATCGACGTCGTTCGGCAGGAGGATCGACACGTCCTGAATCGCGTGGAGGATGACCTGCCCGTCATCCTGCGCAAATTCCACCGGGACCTTCTGCACCGTCTCGGAGGCGGCCAGCACGGTCTGATAGGAGAAATTCTGGAAGACCCAGTCATAGAGGTGGATCGTGTCGGAGAAGTTGCGGTATTCGTTGATCTGCGCGTTCAAAAGCCCGCGGCAGCCCATCACGATGACGAGCGCACGTACGCCCTCCTTCTCGGCGGTGGAGATGAGGCAGTAGCCCGCGGCCTGGGTGAAGCCGGTCTTGACGCCGGAGGCGTAGGGATACTCGTAACCGGCACCGTAGTGGCCGTAAGGCGTGAGAAGGGCGTTGGAACTGTACATGACGGCGCCGCCGTTGACATCGATGGACTCGGGCTCATAGCTCGCGGTGTTGGCGAGCTCCATGAAAAGCGGGTGCTTCATGGCTTCGCGTGTGATGAGATAAAGATCCCAGGCTGTGCTGACGTGCCCCTCGGCCGGCAGGCCGTTCGTATTCTTGAAATGGGTCTGCGTACAGCCGAGCTGCACGGCGCGTTCGTTCATCTGTTCCACGAATTTATCCACGGAACCGGCGAGGTAGGAACCGATGACGTTGCAGGCCTCGTTGGCCGAGCCCACCATCGTCACATACAGCAGCTCCCGGAAGGAGACGACGATGCCGGGCGCAATGCCCGCGGTGCTGCTCGACTCATCCATGCCCTGGCGGCAGTCGTCCTGCGCGGTGACCCGATCGTCCAGGCTGGCGCGGCCCGCCTCGAGCGCTTCGAGCGCAAGCAGGGTGGTCATGACCTTTGTCAGGCTCGCCGGAGCGCGCTGCTGATCCTTGTTGAGATCCAAGAGAATGTTTCCCGAGTCGAGGTCCACCACCAGCGCGGCCTGCCCGTCCAGCGCGGGGGCCGGTTCAACGGCCAGCGCCGCCGGGGCAGCTGCGGTGAGCAGCAGGGCCAGGACCACGAGCAGGGGAAAAATCTTATTTTTTTTCATTTTGTGCTCCCGTTTTCTCCGGAATGTGGTAATATAACAATTAGTCAATATATTATATCGGGTCCGCTGCGTATTTGCAACTTAAAAATGATGAGGGCAGGGCCATGAAGATTCTGGTAGTCGACGACGAGAAACTGCTGGTAAAGGGCATAAAATTCAATCTGGAGAACGAGGGCTATACCGTGGACGCCGCCTATGACGGCGAAGAAGCGGTCGAGCTTGCGCGCGCAGGGAACTACGATCTCATCATCCTTGACCTGATGATGCCCCGGAAGGACGGGCTGCAGGCCTGCCAGGAGATCCGCGGCTTTTCCACCGTACCCGTCATCATGCTGACGGCGCGGGGCGAGCGCGCCGACCTGCTGCTGGGCTTCGAGTCGGGCGCGGACGACTATGTGACCAAGCCCTTCGATATCCTCGAGCTCAAGGCGCGGGTGCGGGCGCTGCTGCGCCGCGCGGGTCGGAGCGCGGGCGCTGAGGAGCCGGCGGAGCCCCGGCTCGAGCGCGGGTCCATCCGCCTCGACGAGGCGCGCCGCGCCGCCTGGCGCGATGGCGTGCCGGTGGAACTCACGATGAAGGAATTTGACCTGATCCTCTTTCTGATGAAAAACCCAGGGAAGGTCTACAGCCGGGAGGCGCTGCTGGACCTGGTCTGGGGCTATGACTATCAGGGCGATACGCGCACGGTGGACGTACATGTCCGCCGTCTGCGCGAAAAGCTGGAGCGCGATCCCGCCAAGCCACGCTGCATCCTGACAAAGTGGGGCGTGGGCTATTACGTTGCGGACTGAGGGCGGAGCTATGCATTCGATCCGTTTTCGTATCATGAGCTTCCTTGCGGTCCTGCTTGCGGTGCTCCTTCTGCTGCTGAACACCTATCCCGTTCTCCTCAGCCGGGATGCGGTGTTCCAGGAAAAGCACAGCGCCATGAGCAGCCAGGGCATGCTGCTGGCCGCGGCCCTGACGAGCCTTGAACAGTTGAACCGTGATGCCATTGCCGAGGTGCTGACCTTTCTGGATCTGTCCGGATATGACCGGGTGGCTGTGGCGGACAGACAGGGAGAGCTCCTTTATGACAGCGGCGATACGCCGCTGGACATGGGGGACATCCACCGGGCGCTGGAGGGGGAGATCGTGTTCCGCTCCCGCTTCTCCGACGCCGTGTTCCTCAGCAGCCTTGCCATGCCTCTGGGCGAGAAGAACGAGCTGACGGGGGCTGTGTTCCTGCGCGAGCGGGATACCGAGCGCGCCGAGGCGATCGGGACCGTGCAGAGGCATCTGCGCACGCTCTCGTTCCTGATCGGCGCGGCGGCGTTGGTTGTCGCGACTCTTTTTACACTGCTTATCACCCGCCGTATGGACGCGCTGGTAAGTTCGCTGCGCGCGGTGGCCGGCGGGGATTACCGCTACCGCCACCCGATCCGCGGACGGGACGAGCTCAGCGAGGTCGGGCGGGAGCTGAACCAGCTCACCGAGCGCCTCGAGAGCAACGAGGCCGAGCAGCGCCGCTTTGTGGCGGACGCCTCGCACGAGCTGAAAACGCCCCTGGCCTCGATCCGCCTGCTCTCGGACAGCATCGTGCAGAGCGACGATATGGACGCCGCAACGATGCGGGAGTTTGTGGCCGATATCGGCGGTGAGGCCCAGCGCCTGCAGCGCACGACCGAAAAGCTCCTGACGCTCTCTCGGCTCGACGACAAGCTGAGCTTCGAACCGGAGCCGGTGGATATGAAGCAGGCGGCGCTCGACGCGCTGACGCTGCTCGCGCCCCTCGCGCGGGAGAAGCATGTCCGGCTGCGCTCCGCGCTGGCGGAGGGCTGCGTGGTCATGGGCTCCCGGGACGACATGGGCCACATCCTCTACAATCTCATCGAGAACGCCATCAAGTACAATCTTCCCGAGGGCTACGTGATGGTGCGCGTCATCGCCGGGGAAACGCAGGTGGTGCTCTGCGTGGAGGACACGGGCATCGGCATCCCGGAGGCCGACCGGGTCCACATTTTCGAGCGCTTTTACCGGGTGGACAAGGCCCGGTCCCGGGAGGCCGGCGGCAGCGGCCTCGGACTCAGTATTGTACACGACGCGGTGCTTGCCTACGGCGGCAGCATCACCGTCGGACAAAATAAACCGCGGGGGACGGTCTTTACCGTCCGCTTCCCGCGACCGACATCGGAGGAAACAGGAATATGAACAACATTGCACGGATCCAGGCTCAGCTGGTCGAACACGATCTCGACGCGCTGCTCATCTTCGACGAGAAGAACCAGCGCTTCGCCGCGGGCTTCCCTTTCACGGACGGCGCTGTCGTCGTCGGGCGGGAGAAAGCCTGGCTGCTGACCGACTCACGCTATATCGAGGCCGCCGAGAAGGCCGCCGGAGACTGTGCCTCGGTGCAGCTTTTTGACCGGCAGCACCCGCTCATGGGCCTCATCCGGGCCGCGCTCGCCGAGGCGAAGGCCGAGAAGCTCGGCGCGGAGGAGGAGACACTGAGTCACGCTCGCTGGTCCCAGCTCGAGAGACAGCTGGGGAAGAAGCTGTCGCCCGCCCAGAATATCCTGAGCACCCTGCGCGCCTCAAAGACAGAGGAGGAGATCCGCAGCATGATCTGCGCCCAGCGCATCAGCGAGAAGGCGCTCGAAGAGGTGCTGCAGATCATCCGCCCGGGCATGACCGAGCGCGAGGTCATGGCGGAGCTGGTTTATCACATGCTGAAAAACGGCAGCGAGGGCAATTCCTTCGATCCCATCGTCGTCACCGGCAAGAAGACCAGCATGCCGCACGGCGTCCCCGGCGACGAGGTGATCCGCGAGGGCGATTTCATCACGATGGACTTTGGCTCCCTGAAGGACGGCTACTGCTCCGACATGACGCGCACTGTGGCGGTGGGCTACGCGACCGATGAGATGCGCAACGTCTACGATATCGTGCTCAAGGCGCAGCTCGCCGGCATTGCGGCGGCCCGCGCCGGTATCCCCGGCAAAGAGATCGACGCAGCTGCCCGCCGGGTCATCACCGAGGCCGGCTACGGCCCCTATTTCGGCCACGGCTTCGGCCATTCCCTGGGCCTGGACATCCACGAGCCGCCGTTCGCCGGACCGACCGGTGAGGCGCTGATGGCAGAGAACGACCTCTGCTCCGCCGAACCCGGGATCTATCTGCCCGGCAAATTCGGTGTGCGCATTGAGGACGTGATGATCCTGCGCGCGGATGGCGCCGAGGTCATCACAAAGGCGCCGAAGACGGAGCTCATCGTGCTGTAAAAAAGAAAAACAGCGGCCGTTTCCGAAAGGAAACGGCCGCTGTTGCTTTATCGGAAGAAAAGCTGGGCGGCGTTGTAGAGCGCGGTCACCCATTCGGTCTCGCTGTGCCCGGTGCCGCGGATCTCCGTGAAGCGCAGGTTCTCCTCCGCCGTGAAGACCTCCTCCCAGCGCGCGAGCCCCCAGTAGGAATTGACCACCGGCCCGATGTCGTCGGAAGAGCCCTCGGCGAGGTACAGCATGTCGACGGGAAGCCCGGCTGTGCCGGCGCCGACCCAGTTCGGCTCCAGATACTCCCGGCTGACGCTGCCGCCGCCGGTCATGGCGTACCAGGAGACCAGGTCGAGATTCGGCGCGAGCACGCTCAGCTCCGTCATATAGGCGCCGAAGCTCGCACCCAGCACACCGAAGTGTTCGCGGGCCTCGCGGAGCTGCTCCCGGCTGCCGCCATCGGCCCAGGTGGCGAAATGTTCGGCAACATAGGGGAGGATGACCTCCGCAAACTCACGGGTCATCTGGGGATAGGTCTGCTCGGAGAGATGGCGGTCCAGGGCGGTCTCGTCCAGGTAGCCGCAGAGCGAGATGACCAGCATCGGGCGGCAGAACCCGCGCTCGATCAGATTGTCGAGGAGACAGACGGCGTCGACCGGGGCGTCGCCCTCGGGGAAGGAATACCAGTGTGGGGTCTCGAGCCAGAAACGCTCGGTGGTGCGCATGACCGGGAAGAGGAAGAGCACATCGTACCGGCTGTCCCGGTCGTAGCCATAGGGCAGATAGACCTGCATGAGCTTGGGGAAGGGACCCTCCGCACCGTACACGTAGTCCTGCGTGGTGTAGGCGACATCCGTGAGCAGCGAGCCGCGCTCCGTGGCAGGTTCAAAAAAGCTCGCGTCGATCCGGTAATCGCTGAGCTCCGCGTCGCGCAGCGGCCGCAGCGTGGGCGCAGGCGTTGGGGTCGGCTCCGGGGTCGGTTCCGGCGTGGGTTCCGGGGTCGGTTCCGCTGTGGGCTCCGGCACGGCGGTGGCAACGGCGGGCACGCTCGCCGCGGGACGGATGAGGTAGCCCGCACGCAGGAAAAGCAGCAGCGCCAGCAGGATCAGAAGCAGACCCAGTATTGTCCTTTTCACAGCCTCATCCCTCCCTTCACGGTTGAATCGAGTATAATGATCATCGGATGGCGAATGATTCAGGGAATCATTCGCCCGATGTTCCTTGCAAGGATTATATGGCAAAACAGCCCGGCTGTTTTGCTGCGCCACAAAGTGGCGCGGCGAAAAGCTTTTTGGCCTTTCGCCGTCCTATGATCATTATATCAAAAAAGAGGAGAAGCGGCAAGTGGCCCTTTTTTGCGCGGTTTTGCATAAAACTCTTGCAAAACAGGCGCGCTTACTGTAAAATGATATAGCTAAAACGTATCATATTGATCAATACTAAGCTATCGGGAGGTCCCATTATGATTACTGCAGGCGATTTCAGAAACGGCGTTACCTTTGAGATGGACGGCCAGGTCATGCAGGTCGTGGAATTTCAGCACGTCAAGCCCGGCAAGGGCGCGGCCTTTGTCCGCACCAAGATGAAGAACGTCATTACCGGCGCTGTGACCGAGACGTCCTTCAACCCCACCGCAAAGTTTGAGAACGCCACCGTGGATCGCATGACCATGGAATACAGCTACAACGACGGCAATCTCTATTATTTCATGAACCCCGAGACCTATGAGCTCGAGCCGGTTGACGGCAGCGTTCTGGGCGACAACTTCAAGTTCGTCAAGGAGAACATGGAGTGCACCATTTACTCCTACAAGGGCAAGGTCTTCAATGTGGAGCCCCCCTTCTTTGTGGAGCTCGAGGTCACCGAGACGGATCCCGGCTTTGCCGGCAACACTGCCACCAACGCCACCAAGCCCGCCACGCTGGAGACCGGCGCGGAGATCAAAGTTCCCCTGTTCATCGATCGGGGCGAGCGCATCAAGGTCGATACCCGCACGGGCGAGTATCTGTCCAGAGCCTGAGGCGTCAGAGGAAGTCAGCAAGGGGGAGATCGAACATCTCCCCTTTTTTTGTAAAGGAGGTTTTCTGCATGACGATCGTGGAAAAAGCGGCGTATCTGAAAGGCTTGACCGAGGGCATGGGCCTCGACCCCGAAGCGGGCGAGGGCAAGCTCTGGGGCGTGCTGACCGAGCTGATGGGCGATATCGCGCACAAGCTGGAGGAGCACGAAAATGCGCTGGATGCGCACGAGGAGACCCTGGACGACGTGTATGAGCAGCTGATCTATCTGCAGGAGATCACTCTGCCGACGGAAGAACTCACGGACTACGACGATGAGGATGTCGACGACGAGGACGAAGAGGACGACGGGCCCTATACCCCTTCCCTCCGCCTCTATGAGGATGACGACGAGGAGAAGGGCGAGGACGACGAGGAGCTCCCCTACGACGGCGTGCTCTACGATGTGACCTGCCCCGGCTGCGGGGAGAACATCACCTTTGACGAGGAGACCCTCGACAAGGGCAGCATTCAGTGCCCCAACTGCGGCGAGACCCTGGAGTTCGATCTGGGCGGCGACGAGAACGAGTAAGCCTCCCTTCTTAAGAGCAATGACCCGCCACGTCCCGTGGCGGGTCCCGTTTTAGATCAGAGGAAACAACTATGTATAAACCTCTTGCGGATGAGATCCGCCCCCACAGCCTGGACGAAGTCGTCGGGCAGCGGCATATCCTGGGGCCCGGCGGCCTGCTCCGGCGGATCGTGGAGAGCGGGCAGATCCCCAACATGATCTTCTATGGGCCCTCCGGCACCGGGAAGACCACGGTGGCCCGCATCATCGCCGAGCGCACGAATCGCACGCTGCGCAAGCTCAACGCCACCACCGCGGGCATCGCGGACATCAAAAAAATCATCGACGAGCTGGATACCTTCCTCACGCCCGGCGGCGTGCTGCTCTATCTCGACGAGATCCAGTACTTCAACAAAAAACAGCAGCAGAGCCTGCTGGAGTTCATCGAGGACGGGCGCATCACGCTGATCGCCTCGACGACGGAGAACCCCTATTTCACGGTCTTCAACGCGATCCTGAGCCGCTCGACGGTCTTCGAGTTCAAGCCCGTGGACGCGCGGGACGTGGAAAGCGCGGTGCAGCGCGCCGTGGATATCCTGAACGCGCGGCGGCAGGAGCCGCTCGCGCTGGAAGACGGGGTCGTGCGGCGCATCGCCGCCGCCTGCGGCGGCGATGTGCGCAAGGCCATCAATGCCGTGGAGCTGCTCTTCTCCTCCGCCGAGGGCGGAACGATCACACTCGCGGACGCGCTTACGGTCTCCCAGCGCAGTGCCATGCGCTACGACCGGGACGGGGATGAGCATTTCGACTGCGTGTCGGCATTGATGAAATCGCTGCGCGGATCGGATCCCGACGCGGCGGTGCACTACCTGGCCCGGCTGCTCGAGGCCGGAGATCTGATCGGTGCGTGCCGCCGTATCCTCTGCTCTGCGAGCGAGGACATCGGCCTCGCCTACCCACAGGCGGTGCCGATCGTAAAGGCCTGCGTGGATTCCGCGCTGCAGCTCGGCCTGCCCGAGGCGCGTTTGCCCCTGGCCGAGGCCTGCATCCTGCTTGCCACCGCGCCGAAATCCAACAGCGCCTGCGTCGCCATCGACCGGGCACAGGCGGATCTGCGCGCGGGGAAGGGGCACGGCTTCCCGCGGGAGCTGCAGAATGTCCATGCAGACGGAACGGGCTTTGAGCGGGAGCAGGGCTATCTCTATCCGCACGATTTCCCCGGCCACTGGGTGCGGCAGCAGTATCTGCCCGACGAGCTTAAAAACGCCCGGTATTACGAGTACAGCGACAACAAGACCGAACAGGCCGCAAAGCGGTATTGGGAGGAGATCAAGAAATAATGGACGTTCGGATCGGCGATATCCTCACGCTCAAGAAGGCGCATCCCTGCGGCAGCCGCGACTGGGAGGTGCTGCGCATCGGCGCGGACTTCAAGCTCCGCTGCTGCGGCTGCGGGCATGAGGTCATGGGGCCGCGCGCGAAGTTCGAGAAGAGCGTGCGGCAGGTGAAGCGCGCCGAATGAACTGGTGTTATATCCTCCGCTGCGCGGACGGGAGCCTCTATACCGGCTGGACCAACGACCTGGAAAAACGCCTCGCGGCGCATAACGCCGGGACGGGAAGCAAGTATACGCGCGCACGGCGGCCGGTCGCGCTCGTCTACGCGGAGCGCTTTGAGAGCAGGGAGGCCGCGATGAGCCGCGAGTGGCACGTCAAACGCCTGACGCGGGCGGAGAAGCTGGCCCTCATTGACAGAGAGAAAGGCGGCAGAGAACATGGAAACGACACTTAAAAAGAAAAGCCTGACCGTGCGGATTCTGAAGATCATCGGCTGGATTGCCCTGGCCGCACTGTCCCTGACGCTGCTGCGCCGGGTGCTGGTCTCGGTGGACAGCTACCGGGGCATCATCGATTCCCTCGACGCGAAGCGGGCGACGGTCTTCAGCCTCATCACGGCCTCGACCGCGGTCTCCGCCGCGATCACCCTCATCCCCGGGGACGTGGGCACGCCGATCGCCCAGCAGGTCGCACAGCTCAGCGAATATTTCATCGTGGTGCTCGGCGCCCTGTACCTGGAGAAATATGTGCTGACCATCCTCGGCTTCGTCTCCTCCGTGATCCTGGTGCCGGGAGCGAGCCTCCTGTCGGTGGCGCATGAGATCCGGCCCGGCAGCGGCTGGAAGCGGCGCCTTGCGATCACGCTGCTGGTCGTGGGGATCGCCGGGGTGCTGGTCGTACCGGCGAGCGTTGCGGTCTCGAACTCCATCGACCGCACCTTCCACGACTCCATCCAGGGTTCCATCGACGCGGTGCTCGAGAGCTCGGACGAGATCGGGGAGCAGCACGAGGAGGAGCAGAGCCTCTGGGGCGCCATCTCGAACGCCGCGCAGAGCGTGAGCGGCGGGGTGAGCGCCTCCGTGGAAAAGGCCAAGGCCGCCGTGAACCACCTCATCGAATCCATCGTCATCATGCTGGTCACCGACTGCGTGATCCCTATCGCGGTCGTGATCTTTTTCATCTGGCTGGTCAAGCAGATCGTCAAGGCGGTCTATTCCCGGCCCACGACGCCGCCCGAGCGTGAGCGGCGCTATCCCGACTGATCAAAGGAGTCCGCATGCAGAATACCCAGGAAAAAAAGGAGCGGGCCGTTCTGGCGGGGCTCGCCGCCCAGAGCATGGACGAGCACGAGCGCTCCACCGAAATATCCATGGAGGAGCTCGCCGCGCTGGTGGAGACCGCGGGGGGCGAGACCGTCGCGATGCTCCTGCAGAACCGGCCGACGCCGGACCCGCGCAGCTTCCTCGGCGACGGCAAGGTGCGGGAATTAAAAGAACTGATCGAGGCAAATGACTGCGATCTCGCCGTCTTTGACAACGAACTGAGCCCCTCGCAGATGCGGGTGCTGGGTGAGGAGCTCGGCGTCAAGGTGCTCGACCGCTCGGGCCTGATCCTCGACATCTTCG
>JAUNNH010000042.1 GCA_030531505.1 Eubacteriales bacterium | reverse complement strand
CGCAACTACGGCATCTGCCGTATCTGCTTCCGCGAGCTGGCGTACAAGGGCCAGATCCCCGGCGTCAGAAAGGCTTCCTTCTGATTTTTCCTTATACGTCGTTGGCTTCGGCTCGCAGTACCTTGGTACAGCTTCGCCTCGCCGCCTAGTCTAAGAAAAAATCAGCGCGCTGGGGCAACGTTCCCCACGCGGCCTTTTCATCAGCTTTTCCTCGGGTTGGAACCCGCTTTGCCGGGCTTCCGATCGGGGAGAGCGATGTCTCCGCACGTCATTGCGAGGCCCCGCAAGGGGCCGCGGCAATCCGTTCTCCCCGGCTCCCCCGAAAGGGGAGCTGTCGAGCGAAGCGAGACGGAGGGGTTTCCCGAAGCTCGCGCCGGCAAATGCGTCCGGTTTTTTCCGTGAGATCATTTTCGTGAAAAACTCACAAAAATACCCGGAAAAAATCGGCGCAAATGCCGAAAAAAGGATTGACAATCCGATGTCGATCCTGTAGAATATTGAATGTTCGGCGGGAATTGATCACTCCCGTCTGACAGATAGAGAAGCAAGCAAAAACACTCCCTTCTCGTGTTTCCGCGCATGTCGGAAAGGCCCGAAAAACCGGGCAGTTTTCTGGCGTGGGAACCGGAGGGAGCATAGCGCTGTTTACAGCCCTGCATCAAGACGGTGTCGTGCTTTCCCTCCTGCGGGAATACGAGGACGGACAAAGCGAGCTTCTTCTGACGTGACGCCGAAAGGCCGTGGCCAATCAGGTATTGGCATGGAACCTCGGCGCCGAAACCGGCACAGTCCGGTAACTCTAAACTAGGAGGATAAACCACATGCAGATCACAGACCCCATTGCAGATATGCTGACCCGCATCCGCAACGCCGGAAGCGCGAAGCATGAGTCCGTTGATGTCCCGGCCTCCAAGATGAAGAAGGCGATCGCCGAGATCCTTCTCAGCGAGGGCTACATCAAGAACTACCAGGTGATCGACGATGGCACGCAGGGCATCATCCGCATCACCCTCAAGTATCTCCCCGGCAAGGAGAAGGCCATCCAGGGCCTCCGCCGCGTCAGCAAGCCCGGCCTTCGCGTGTACGCCGGCGCTGACGAGCTCCCCCGCGTGCTCAAGGGACTGGGCATCGCCATCATCTCCACCTCCAAGGGCGTCATGACCGACAAGCAGGCCCGCAAAGAGCATGTCGGCGGCGAAGTCCTTGCGTTCGTATGGTAAGGAGGATCGACAATGTCTAGAATCGGTAGAGCACCCATCACGGTTCCCGCCGGCGTTGAAGTCAAGATCGACGAGAACAACCACATCACCGTCAAGGGCCCCAAGGGCACCGTCGAGAGGACCCTCGTCCCCCAGATGAAGATCGAGCTCGACAACGGCGTCCTGCACGTCAAGCGTCCCGACGATACCAAGGAGAACCGCTCCCTCCACGGCCTGACCCGCACGCTCGTCGACAACATGGTCGTCGGCGTGACCAAGGGCTTTGAGAAGAAGCTGGAGATCAACGGTGTCGGTTACCGCGCCGCGAAGGAAGGCAAGAATCTGGTCATGAACCTGGGCTACTCGCACCAGATCATCGTCCCCGAGACCGAGGACATCCAGATCGACGTCCCCGACGCCAACCACATCGTCATCAAGGGTATCGACAAGCAGAAGGTCGGCCAGTTTGCCGCAGAAGTCCGTGGGAAGAGACCTCCCGAACCCTACAAGGGCAAGGGCATCAAGTACGACTACGAGACCATCCGCCGCAAAGAAGGCAAGACCGGCGCCAAGTAAACGGAGGTGTGCCTG
>JAUNNH010000035.1 GCA_030531505.1 Eubacteriales bacterium | reverse complement strand
TAGTCATTTCTGACTTTAAAGAACCCTTCTCTGGTGCTTATTTGCATAAGCTTTTTCTTACATTGTTCAATTTTCAAGGTACATTCTCAAGCCCCCCGCCTCTCGGCGGCAGCTTATTTATGTTACCACAAGAGGTTGTCCTTGTCAAGAACTTTTTTCGTTTCCTCAAAAGTTTTTTCGACTCGGCGTTTCAGCCCCACCCTGCGGTGCTTGGTTAATATATCACCCTTTTGCTCTCTTTGTCAACAAGTTTTTTGCGGTTTTTAAAAAGTTTTTCGTGAATTCTAAATATTGTGTAACCTTTTTGTTCCCTCCCACAACATACAGGCGGAGGCGCAAAACGCGCCTCCGCCTGTATGTTGGCTCGGATAGAAGGCTCAGTTCTCCTTCTCGCCGAACTGGCCGATATAGGGCAGCGGCTCCATCCGATCGTTGAGTGCATTGGTCATGCCCTTATAGATACAATAGATGCGGAAAAGGTTCAGCAGACCGCCGAAGGGGACCACCGCACTGATCGCATCGCAGATGATGCTGAACACAAACAGCGTCAGGCCCTGCCGCGCGTGGTAGCGGGCAAAGGGATCGTCCGCGCAGAGGAAGCGCGGAAGGATCCAGAGGATACTCAGATAACTCAGCGCGGCGAGGATGCGGTTCTTGCCCGCGCTGTTGGACGCGGCGCCGGCCGCGCGGTACGCATAGGTCCGGGCGCGGGCTTCGCGCTCGGCCTGTTGACGTGCGCGCTCCTCGGCCTGCTGTTTCAACCGCTCTTCCTGTTCACGGCGGCGGCGTTCCTCATCCTCCTGCCGGCGCTGGCGCTCCTGCTCGGCCCATTTGCGGTTATCTTCCTGCCGCCGGCGGCGCTCCTCCTCATATTTCAGACGGAAGTCCTCATTTTCCTGCTCGCGCGCAGCCGCGGCGCTCCCCGCGTTCTGCTCGGCTGCCTCATCGTAGCCGCAGGCCAGGCAGGCGCTCAGGCCGTCCGGAATATAGGCGCCGCACTTCTTGCAGTATGCCATGCTTCATCCCCCGCTGGTTTCCGGGAAGCATCGAAATTCTCGCTTCCACAATCTATTTCTTTATTATAGCGTGGGCTTTTTCTTTTTTCAACTGCAAAAGCGGTGATTCCCGATCTGCACGATCAGCGGCCGTGACCAGATCCAGGCGCTTGTGGCGGTGGCGGGATTGAAATAGTAGATCGCGCCGGCGCTGGGATCGCTGCCGTCGATCGCCTCCTGCGCGGCGCGGTAAGCGCTCTCGCTGATGGGCTGGTCGAACTGGCCGTCATCCAGGCAGGAAAAGGCGCCGGGCTGATAGATCACGGCGGAGATCGTGTTGGGAAAGGAGGGGTGCTCGACGCGGTTGAGCACCACGGCGCCGACGGCGACCTGCCCGATATAGGGCTCTCCGCGCGCCTCGGCGGAGATGAGCCGCGCGAGAAGATATTTGTCTCCGCTCTGGCCCCGGTCCGCCGTGCCGGAGACGGGATCGATGCCGAGGGCCGCAAGGGTCTTGTTCCCCACCTGGCCGTCGGCCGAGAGGCCGTTGCGGCGCTGGAAATAGCGCACCGCCTCCTCGGTCTTGCTGCCGTATACCCCATCCACGACGCCGAAGTAATAACCCCAGTTTTTGAGTCTCCGCTGTACCTCGGCCACGACATCGCCGGTGGAGCCCTTTTTGTAGAGATCCGCTGCGGCGCTCTGCGCCAGGGCGATGATAAAAATGTTGACCGCGAACACAATGGCCAGAGCCAGGATCAGCTTCTTCTGTTTTACGGACATAAACGATCCCCCTCACAAACGCTTTTGGATAGTTTGTGAGGGGGATCGGGCTTTTATGCGATCACGCCTTGTCGGCGATCTCCTGCTTGATCTTCGCGGTGAAATCGGTCAGCGCCATGGCGCCGAGATCCTCGCCCGCGCGGGTACGGACGGCGACGGTGCCGGCCTCGGCCTCACGGGCGCCGATAACGAGCATGTAGGGGACGCGGTCCTCCTGCTGGGCCAGACGGATCTTGTAGCCGATCTTCTCGTTCGACTCGTCGAGCACGACGCGCAGCCCGGCGTCCTCCAGGGCGCCGTACACCTCGCGCGCGTAGTCCAGCGTCTTTTCGCTCACGGGCAGGACCTTGACCTGTACGGGCGCGAGCCAGGTCGGGAAGCGGCCCTTGGTCTCCTCGATCAGGTAGGCCATGAAGCGGTCGAGCGAGCCGAGGATCGCGCGGTGGATGACAACGGGGCACTTCTCGGTACCGTCGCGGTCGATGTAGCGCAGATCGAAGCGGGCGGGCAGGCAGAAGTCCAGCTGGCAGGTGGAGAGGGTGTACTCCGCGCCGACGGCGGGCTTGACGTTCACGTCCAGCTTCGGGCCGTAGAAGGCGGCCTCGCCGATCTCCTCGGTGAAGTGGATGCCGAGCTCGGTCAGCACCTCGCGCAGCGCGGTCTCGGCCGTGTTCCACATCTCGTCGTCGTCGTGATATTTCTTCTTGTCGGCCGGGTCGCGCAGCGACAGGACGCAGCGGTAATCGGTGATGCCGAAGTCCTTGTACACATCAAAGATCAGATCGCAGACCGAGGCGACCTCGTCCTTGATCTGCTCGGGCGTCACGAACAGGTGCGCGTCGTTCTGGCAGAAGTGGCGGCCGCGCTCGATGCCCTTCAGGGTGCCGGAGGACTCATAACGGAAGTCGTGCGCGATCTCGCCGATGCGGATGGGCAGCGCGCGGTAGGAGCGCGGGCGGTTGGCGAAGATGCGCATGTGGTGCGGGCAGTTCATCGGACGCAGGACATAGGCCTCGCCCTCCATCTCCATGGGCGGGAACATGTTGTCCTTATAGTGATCCCAGTGGCCGGAGGTCTTGTAGAGATCGACGGTGCCGACGCAGGGGGTCAGCACGTGCAGATAGCCGAGGCGGCGCTCCTTCTCCTTGATGTAGTTCTCCAGCTCCTGCCAGACCGTGTAGCCGTTGGGCAGAAACATCGGCAGGCCGCGGCCCACCAGATCGTCGGTCATGAAAAGCTGCATCTCGCGGCCGATCTTGCGGTGGTCGCGCTCGCGCGCCTCAGCCTGCTGCTTCTCCCACTCGGCCAGCTCCTCCGTCGTGCGGAAGGCCACGCCGTTGATGCGGGTGAGCATCTTGTTCTCGCTGTCGTTCTTCCAGTAGGCGCCGGACTGCTGCGTCACCTTGAAGGCTTTGAGGGCCTTGGTGTAGCACAGGTGAGGCCCGAGGCACATATCGACATACTCGCCCTGCTGGAAGAAGCTGAACTCCGTCTCCTCCGCCAGGTCGTCCATATGCTCGAGCTTATACTTCTCGCCGCGCTCCTCCATCAGCTTCTTGGCGTCCTCGCGGGACAGCATATAGGCCTTGAAGGGCAGGTTCTCCTTGACGATCTTCTTCATTTCCTTCTCGATCGCCTCGAGATCCTCGGGTCCGAGCTTGCGCTCGCCCAGATCGACGTCATAATAAAAGCCGTTCTGGGTGGCCGGGCCGAACGCGAAATCCGCCTCCGGATAGAGGCGCTTGATGGCCTGGGCCATGATGTGGGCCGCGGAATGGCGCAGAACGTGCAGTTCCTCCTCCTGCGGACACTCCTCGACGTGGCCGTCCTTGTAGATGATCTTCATTGTCTTTCCTCCCAAAACAAAAGCACCCTTAGCATGCCTGCCAAGGGTGCATAAAATACACGGTTCCACCTTGCTGTTTCACTCATTGAAGTTCCTAACGCGAACCGCACGGGGGCGCATTGCCTCGCCCCGGCTCGGGAGCGGTCGCAGCGTTTTCTCCGCAGGCGGCTTCCAGCCCATGGCCGCCCTCTCTGCCCGGATCCAAATAACGCGCGTTCTCCGTCAAAGCCTGTTGACAAGCGGATTTTAGCATGTTCGACGCGCCTTGTCAAGGGCGCGCGTCTGCTCGCAGCGCTGCGACGCCTTTCGTAAATTATTTAATGTTTATCGTTAATTTCTTATTGACAAACATATATTCCTCTGCTATGCTGTAAGCACAGGAGGTGAACAAGATGACAAAAAACGAATTTCACCAGCGTTTCCAGCGTCTCTCCACGGCGGCCGAACTGGTATTTCTGCTTCTGATTCTCTACACCGTGATCCAGACCGCCATCACGATATACTTCATGGTCGCGCCGCCGGACGCCTCATATTCCTCCGGTGCCGGCACGCAGGACTGGCTCACGCTCGTGTACAGTCTGTTTTTCGCGGCCATCGTTGTGGTCGTCATGGTGCTCGTCATGCTGCTCTTGCGGAGCATCCGGCGCGGCGATACCCCGTTCACGCGCAGCAATGTCCTGCGCCTGCGGTGGATCGGCTGGCTGCTGGTCGCCTTCGAGATCCTGCAGCGGCTGCTTGCCCGCCTCTTCTGGGCAGTCGCCAGCGGCCGTGTACAGGAGGGAGAAACGGTAAGCTATTACTTTTATTCCAACGGCGGGATGATCCTGATGGTGGGACTCGCGGTGCTCGGCATCTCGCTGGTCTTCGAGTACGGCGTCGGTCTGCAGCAGCTCGACGACGAGACGCTGTGAGGTGCCGCCATGCCGATCGTACTGCGTCTGGACCGTGTGATGGCGGACCGCAAGATGTCGCTCAAGGAGCTCTCCGAGCGTGTGGGCGTCGCGAATGTGAACCTCTCCAAGCTCAAGACCGGCAAGGTCAGCGCGATCCGCTTCTCCACGCTGGAAGCGATCTGTGAGGTGCTGGACTGTCAGCCCGGCGATATCCTCGAGTATAAGCGGGAAGAGTAAAACCGGAAGGGATCTCCCTTCCGGTTTTTTCTGTTCGTATCACGGTTCGGCGTGCGGCATGTTCCAGTGGTACTTCGTCGCGAAGAAACGCAGTGCCACGATCAGCGCCATGCAGAGCACCGCGCCGAGCACGCCCGGCATGCCGAGGCGCAGCAGCATATAGTACAGGACCGCGCCGGCGAGCGAGGCGAGGGCATAGATGCGCTTATACAGCAGGCGCGGCATCGTGCCGGTGAGCACGTCGCGCAGCACGCCGCCGCCCACCCCGGTCACGAGGCCGAGCAGGATCGGCGTGAGCGGTGCCTCCATGCCGACGGCCGCGATGGTGAGGTCGACGCCCGCCACCGTGAAGGAGGCGAGGCCGACCGCGTCGAACCAGTTGTTGATATGGTCGAGCTTTTCCTTGTTCGCGTGGTAGCTCTCATGGTGCCGCAGGGCAATGAGGAACACGGTCAGAGAGAAGATCGTCGCGGTGAGGATATAGGCGTAGCTCGTGAACAGGCGGGGCGGGAGATAGCCGATCATCGTATCCCGCAGCGCGCCGCCGCCCAGGGCGGTGATGAAGGCGAGGAAGACCACGCCGAAGGCGTCGCACTTCTTTTCGATCGCCACCATTGTGCCGGAGACCGCCGCCGAGGCGATCCCGACCAGCTCCAGCACAAAGCCGAGTTTTTCGATCATATGTTGAAGCGGAAGTTGGTCACGTCGCCGTCCTGCATAACGTAGTCCTTGCCCTCGAGACGGAAGTGTCCCTTCTCCTTGGCCGCGGCCATGGAGCCGCAGGCCTTGAGGTCCTCAAAGGCCACGATCTCGGCCCGGATAAAGCCGCGCTCAATGTCGGTGTGGATCTTGCCGGCGGCCTTCGGCGCTTTGGTGCCCTTCACGATCGTCCAGGCATGCACATCGTCCTCGCCCGCGGTGAGGAAGGAGATATAGCCCAGCAGGTCGTAGGAGGTGCGGATCAGGCGGTCGAGGCCGGTCTCGGTAAGGCCGAGGTCCTGCATGAAGAGTTCCGCCTCCTCGGCGTCCATCTCCGCGATATCCTCCTCAAACTTTGCCGCGACCGGCAACACCGCCGCGCCGCGCGCGGAGGCAAAGGCGGAGAGCGCCTGGAAGTTCGCGTTGTCCGCCAGATCGCTCATGCCGTCCTCATCGAGGTTCGCCGCGTAGATGACGGGCTTGACGGAGAGCAGGCCGCCGTCGACCAGGATATCCTTGTCATCCTCGGTGAACGCGAAGTCGCGGGCAGGCTTCTCCTCCTCGAGGTGGGCGATCAGCGCCTCGCACATCTCGACCTCGCGCTTGTATTTCTTGTCGCCGCTCTTGGCGTTCTTCTTCGCGCGCTCGAGGCGGCGCTCCACGATCTCGATGTCCGCGAGGATCAGCTCGAGGTCGAAAGATTCGGCGTCGCGCACGGCGTCTGCCTTCTCAAGGAAGATATCGTCGTTGTCGAAGCAGCGCACGACCTCCACCAGCGCGTCCACCTGGCGGATCGCCTGAAAGACCTCGTTGCCCTTGCCGCCGCCGGCACTGACGCCGGCCACGTCCACGAAGTCGATGGTGGCGGGGCTGTATTTCTTCGGATGCCAGTACTCCGCGAGCCAGTCGAGCCGCTCGTCGGGCACCTTGGCAGTACCGATGTTGGGCTTGGCCCCGGCGTTGGAATAGCTGCTGGTCTCGGCCTTCGAGCCGGTCAGCGCGTTGAACAGCGTCGTCTTGCCCACATTGGGCAGTCCCACGATCCCTAATTTCATATATCGCAACTCTCCTTGGTTTCGAATTCAACTAAGTATTATAGCAGTTCTCTCCCGTTTTCTCAATAGCTCTGACGCTTTTGTTTGACAGTCCTGCCGCTCTGCCCGTATAATTGGAAAAAAGCAAAAGGAGGAGACATGGAGAAGAGCTTTTTTCAGCAGGTATACGCTCTGGTGGCGCAGATCCCGTACGGCCGCGTCGTCTCCTACAGCCAGATCGCGCGGCTGCTCGGCGATCCGCGCGGCGCGCGGCAGGTCGGCTGGGCCATGCGGCACTGTCCGGACGCGCTGCCCTGGCAGCGCGTCGTGAAGGACGACGGCTCCATCGCAGGAGGTGGCTGGGCGGATATCCGCCGCGCCCTGCTCGAGGACGAGGGCGTCGCCTTCCGGCCCGACGGGCGGGTGGACATGGCCCGCTGCCGCTGGCGGCCCGGCGAGTCAGATACGGAGGGCAATGAAAACCGCGGATGAGTGCATCCGCGGTTTTTTATCGGAACAGCAGCCAGGCCAGGCCCATGCAGAGCGGCTGGTGGAGCATATAGATCCAGAGACTCCTGCGCCCGATCCAGCCGAGCGGGGCACAGCGCCGCGTTGCGAGTTTCCGCCAGCGGGCAGAGCGCAGCAGCAGCGGCTGCAGGAAATAGCCGCAGAGGTAGAGGCAAAACCAGGGCAGCAGCGGAAAGTAGTCCCCGGAGCGGAACGCCGGTCCGGGGAAGCCGAGCGGCGTCAGCACCTTGCAGGTGTACAGCGCCTCCGGAAGCCGGAGCTGCAGCGCGCCGAGGCCAATCCAGCCCTCCGCCACATGCCGCAGCAGCAGGAAGAGCAGCGCCGAGACCGCAAGCCCCACGGCGGGCGCCTGCCTGTCGAGCAGCGTGTCCATCGCCGCAAGCAGCAGCACCGCACAGCCGAGGAAGGTCAGCACGCCGAACCACACCGCCTCCTCGGGCACGGCCAGCCATGTCACGAGCGAGACGAGCGCTCCGCAGGCGTTCAGCAGCAGGCCGCGGCGCAGCGCATGCCGCTTTCCCCAGCGCCAGACATAGCCGGAGATCAGGATGAAGCTCCAGCAGATCGACTGCTGCCAGAGGGACACCGGCCGCCGCTCGTACCAGCCGGGGTCCCGCCCCAGGATCATGAACACGTCATAACAGAAATGGAAGAGCACCATGCTCAGGACCGCGGTGCCGCGCAGGGCGTCGACCAGGTGTTCGCGCTTTCCTTCGCGCTCCATGCTCTTCCTCCTCTCAAGCGAAAACCACGCGTTGAAGCTGAACGCGTGGTTTTCTTTCTTACTCGTCTTTTTTCTCTTCCGGGCTCTCCGGCGCGGGAGGCTCCGTGCGCGGCTCCTCCGGCTGCGCAGGCTCTGCCTGCGGCAGCGGGGCCGCCTGCTCCTCGGCATAGCCGTCGGTCATGGAGATCCGGCGGGCCGGGCGCTCGATGGTGGCGTCGTTGCGCGCCTGGCGGGCCATCTTCGGGTCCTCGGCGGGGAATTCACCGGTCTCGAAGTAGTGGTCGAAGACCTCCTTCTCCATCGTCTCGTGGACAAGCAGATACTCGGCGATGGCGCGCAGCTGATCGGCATGCTCGGTCAGGATCTTCTCGCAGCGCTGTGCGGCCTCGTCAAAGATCTTTTTGACCTCCTCGTCGATCATGCCGGCGGTCTCCTCCGAGTAGCTCTTCGTCTGGCCGAAGTCGCGGCCGATGAAGATGCTGTGGCCGGAGCTGTCGTAGGAGATGGGGCCAAGGCGCTCGCTCATGCCGTAGCGGGTGACCATGTCGCGCGCGAGGCTGCTCGCCTGGTGGATATCGCCGGAGGCGCCGGTGGAGATATCCTCCAGGAAGAGCTTTTCGGCCGTGCGGCCGCCGAGCGCGACCACGATGTTCTCGAACATCTCGCTGCGCGAGGTGAAATTCTCCAGATCCTCCTGCGGACGGAAGAGCGTGAAGCCGCCCGCCGCACCGCGCGGGATGATCGTAATATAGTGGACAGGATCCACATGCTCGCAGAAACGCGCCGTCACAGCGTGGCCGGACTCGTGATAGGCGGTCAGCCGGCGGGCCCGGTCGCTCATCTTGCGGCTCTTCTTCTCCGGGCCCATCTGGACCTTGAGGATGGCCTCGTCGATATCCTCCTGGTTGATGAAGCGATGCTTGCGGCGCACAGCCAGAAGCGCGGCCTCGTTCATCAGGTTCTCCAGGTCCGCGCCGGAGAAGCCGGGCGTGCCCTTGGCGATGTTCAGCAGGTCCACGTCCTCGGCCAGATGCTTGTCGCGCGAGTGGATCTTCAAAATGGCCTCGCGGCCCTTGATGTCCGGCAGGCCCACATAGACCTGGCGGTCGAAGCGGCCGGGACGCAGCAGGGCGTTGTCCAGAATGTCGGCGCGGTTGGTGGCCGCCATAACAATGACGCCCTCGTTGCTGCCGAAGCCGTCCATCTCGACCAGCAGCTGGTTCAGCGTCTGCTCGCGCTCGTCGTGCCCGCCGCCGAGGCCGGAGCCTCTCTGCCGGCCGACGGCGTCGATCTCGTCGATGAAGATGATGGCCGGGGCGGCCTTCTTGGCCTGGTCGAACAGGTCGCGCACACGCCCGGCACCGACGCCCACATACAGCTCCACGAAGTCGGAGCCGGAGATGGACAGGAACTGGACGTTCGCCTCGCCCGCGACGGCCTTGGCCAGCAGGGTCTTGCCGGTGCCCGGAGGGCCGACCAGCAGCACGCCCTTGGGGATACGCGCGCCCATGGCGGTATAGGCCTTCGGGTCCTTCAGGAACTCGACGATCTCGGCGAGCTCCTCTTTTTCCTCATCGCAGCCGGCCACGTCGTTGAAGGTCTTTTTGTTCTTCTCGTCGCTGCCGCTGC
>JAUNNH010000003.1 GCA_030531505.1 Eubacteriales bacterium | reverse complement strand
CAGCCACCCCGCTGGGGTGGCTGTCTTTTTCTTCCGCTGCGGCAGATTCGAATGATGATCGAAGCCGCCGGGGGGCGGCTTCCTTTCCCAGTGCGCACACTGGGAAAGCCCTTGATTTCGTTTCCCGATCCCCCGCGAGGGAAACGAAAGGCAAACGAATACTGCCCAGCAGCTCCACAAGCCTTGAAATCTGCGGATTTCAGGGCTTTTTCCTTTATGTGTTGTAAAAATCGGAACGCATCCCTGCGCCGTCCGTTTCGGCGAAGGGATGCGTTCCCATTCATGTCAAGTGAAAAGATTTCTGTGGCTGCTTTTATATACCGATTTTCTTGCGCATGGTCAAGATGTTCTGCTCGTCGCGAAACGCGTAGCTCACCTCATCCATGTTCTTCTTCACCATCAGGATGCCGAGGCCGCCGATCTCCCGCTCCTCCGCGGGCAGCGTGAGATCCGGGTCCTCCCGCGCCAACGGGTCGAAAGGCGTCCCGCCGTCGGCGAGCGTGACGGTGATCTCCCCCGTCTCCTTTTCGGCCTCGACGCTGAGCGTGACAGGGCCGACGGCGTCGCCGTAGGCGTAGTTGGCTACGTTGACGAAGGCCTCCTCGACGGCGAGGTCGACCTGCATCTGCTGCTTCATCGGGCAGTCCAGCTCCTCAAGTGCGCCGTCAACAAAGGCGAGCGCCTTTTCGAGATTCGAGACCCGCGCGTCCATGGTGATCGTTTTTCGCATCCCCGTATCCTCCGTTCCGTTATACACGAATCCAAGCATGGTGATGTCGTCGAATTGTTCCGCGTCAAAGACGAAGTCGTCCATCGCGTCGTGCACCTGCTGCAGCAGCTGCGCCGGCCCGGCCTCCGGGTCGCGGTTGAGCGCCGCGAGCATGCGTCCGAGGTCGAAGGCGCGGTTCTCCGCATCGATGGCCTCCGGCACGCCGTCGGTGTAGATGAAGAGCTTGTCGCCCGGCTGGAGCTGAAGCTCGTACTCCCGGTAGCGCACGTCCTCCATCGCGCCGATGACGAGGCCGTGCTTGTCCTTGAGGAGCTCGAAGCGCCCGTCCGCGCGCTTGACGGCGGGGTACTCGTGGCCGGCGTTGGCGGCGATGAGCTTGCCGGTCGAGATCTCGAGGATCCCGATCCAGACGGTCACGAACATGTCGACCTGGTTGTTGGAGCAGATCGCCTCGTTGGTCCGGGCGAGGATCTCCGCCGGGGACTGGCCCAGCATCGCGCAGCTCTGCAGGATCGTCTTGCAGATCATCATGAACAGCGCCGCCGGGATCCCCTTGCCGGACACGTCCGCCATCTCGAGGCAGAGGTGGTCCTCATCGATCAGGAAGAAATCGTAGAAGTCGCCGCCGACCTCCTTGGCCGGCTTCATGCTGGCGTAGAGATCAAACTCCCGCCGGTCGGGGAAGGGCGGGAAGAGGTGCGGGAGCATGGCCGCCTGGATCTGCCTCGCGTGGCTGAGCTCGGTGGTGATGCGCTCCTTCTCCGCCGTGATCTGGGTGATCTGGGAGATATACATCCTGGTCTTCTTTGACAGATCGTCGAAGGCCTCGGCCAGCAGCTCGATCTCGTCGTTCGTGCGGTAGCCCTCGTCCATCTGGAAGAGCTCGCCCGTCCGGGCGCTGCGCGTGATGTTCTCCGTCATGCGCTCGATCGGCTGCACGATCCGGCGCGAGGCGAGCAGTGCCGCAGTGATGCCAAAGAGGAGCATGACGGCCAGGATCAGCAGCGTCGTCTTCTGGATCATATGGGACTTCTCCTGGAACTGCGCGCTCGCCGTCTGGTTGATACGGTCGTATTCACTGAGCATTAGCCGCTCCGGCTGCTCGGTGATCTCCTTATCGACCACGGTGATGACCGCCCAGCCGATGGTCGGCATCGGTGCGCCCGCCATGTAGCAGGTCCGGGAACCGATGTGCGTCATGGTGAGGGGGGTGGTCCTCACCAGCGCGGTGTCGACGAACTGCGAGAGCATCTCGTTCCCGAGCGCGTGCAGGTCCACCGTCTCCTCGCTGATCTCCGCGCCGAAGAGGTCGTCCTCCTCCGGCCCGAGGATGATCTCGCCCCGGTCGTTGACCACGTAAACATAGCTGCCCTCACTCCTGGCCGCGGTCACCACGTCGTCCACGCTTTCGAGGATAATGTCGAGTCCCGCGACGCCCACGGTCTCGCCCCGGGCCTTCACGGGGATGGAGCAGGTGACCACGAGCCGGCCGCTGAAGGCGTCCCGGATGATGCCGGTGAAGAACAGCCCGTCGGCCTCGATGGCCCCGGTGTACCAGGGTCTCTCCCGCACCGGGAAGGGGATGGGTCTGCCGTCTTCATCGAGCTTCGAGGCCGCCTTGTCGTCGACGCAGAAGTCGGTGCCGTCGGCAAGGCCGATGTAGCAGCCGTCGATCTTGTCGGAGTTGCCCTGCATGGCGATCATCGGGCTCGCGAGGTGGGCGATCATCCCGAGATCCTCCGACTGCGTATAATCCACACCCTCCTCGCAGAGGACCATCGCGGAGGGGGTCCCGTCGAGCGCGGCGTCTGGCAGTGAGGGCATCACCGGCACGAGGTTCTCCCGGTTTTCGAGCAGGCCCTCCGCCATCGTCTGCAGCATATAGATGTTGTTCACGACCTCGGAAAAATCGTTGTCGGCGAGCGCCGCCTGCAGCGCGGTGTTGGAGACCATGGAGCCCTGCAGCATCTGGGTCATCGTCTTGTCCGAGATCTGCGAGATGGCCTGCTGCTGGGTCGTGCGCGTGTCCTCCACGATGCCGACGAGCATCCGGTTCTGATAGGCGGAGACCGCCCCCGCGGCGACGACCGCGATCAGCAGGATCAGCAGCACCAGCGTGATCGTTTTTTTCTGCAGGCCGCCCAAGGTGAGGCCCAGAAACTTCTTCAACGGTATCCCTTCTTTCCTGTCGGACGGGATATTCTATCGCAATGTCCAACAAATGTCCAGTCTATTGTGGGAATTCAGAGTGAGATGACCTGCCCCTCCCGGGCGTAGGAGGCGCCCGCGGGCAGCCGCGCCTCGCGCGCATACAGCATCTCGTCCGTGGCCCAGGGCGCGTGGTGGACCAGCAGCAGGCGCTTCGCGCCGCTGCGCGCCATCAGCTCCAGGCCCTTCTCGGGCGTCGAGTGACCGAAGCCCTTAAAGCGGGGGTACTCCTCCTCGCTGTACTGCGCGTCGTAGAGCAGCAGGTCTGTGTCCCGCGCGAAGGCGGCGAGGCGCTCAAAGGAGCTCTCCTCGTGCTCGTAGTCCGTGGCGTAGACGAGGCTCTTCCCCCGGTGGGAGATCCGGAAATGCATACAGCCGTCCGGATGGTTCCCCACAGCGCAGTCGATGCGCACATCCCCCGCCTCGATCGTCTCCGGCATGGGCAGCGCCACGGCGCCGCACTCGCTCTGCGACATGCAGATCGGCCAGAAGGGCGGGGCGTAGATGCGGTTCATCGTCTCCTCCGCCTCCTCCTCGCTCCGGCAGAAGGGCACGTAGAGGTGCAGGCCCTGCCCCGGCACGGAGAGACCCGGGAACATCCCGAGGCCGATGAGGTGGTCCAGATGCAGATGGCTGAGCAGCACCAGCGGTGCCCTGGCATAGTGCGCCGGGGCGCGCAGCATCCCGCTGCCCGCGTCAAGGAAGATCGTCTCCTCCCCGGCCCGGACCAGATAGCAGGAGCTGTCCCCGCCGAAATCCCGCAGCGCCGGGTCAACGCAGGCCATCGAGCCGCGCGAACCGAGCACATTCAGTTCCAAATCCGTCCCCGTCATGTCGTTTCCTCCGTGTACCCGGCCTCCAGCAGCCACGCGGAGAAGCCGCGGGGCTTGGCCGTGAAATGGATGCGGACGCTGCCGCCCTCGAGTCCGACGACTTTGGCGTAGAGTTCGCCGCCGGCCGCGAGCTTCAGGTTCTCATAGAGCCCGAGCGCCGTGTCGGTCTCGAGCGCCGCCTCCCGCTCGGAGAGGGCCGTGATGCGCCCCTCGAGCAGTTCGGCGGACGCGTGCTTCCCCTCGAGGCGGGAGAAGCGGACCGCGACGGGCGCGGCGAGGGTCTGCAGCCTCTCCTCCCGCACCGGCAGCGACACGCTGTAGGGCGCGCCGATCCCGACGACATCAAAGAGCTCGATCTGCCCGTCCACACCCTTGGGCTGCACGGGCAGCACCTGACGGATCGCGAGCTCCTCTCCCACGGCCGCACGGGTCGAGGGAGAGAGCAGGATCTGCCCCCCGGTGGTGTAGCTCTCGATACGCCCGGCGAGGTTCACCGCCGCACCCAGCACGCCGTACTTCGTGCGTTTGAGTGAGCCGATGTTGCCGAGGATCACGGAATCGGTGTTGATGCCGACGCCCATGGCAAGTGCCTCATAGCCGTGCTCCCGGTTCCAGCGGTTCACGTCCTCCATGCGTTTTTGCATGCCGAGCGCCGCTGCAACGGCGTCGGAGGCGTGGTGCTCATTCGGCGTCGGCGCGCCGAAAATCACCAGCATACCGTCTCCGAGGAACTCGATCAGGGTACCGTGACAGCGCTCGATCTCTTCGTACATTTCGCCGAAATAATGGTTGAGCATCGTGATCAGATCCTGCGGCTCCATCCGCTCGCTCAGCGCCGTGAAGCCGCGCAGATCGCTCATCAGGATGGAGAGGGTCCGCTTCTGCCCGCCGAGGGCCCAGCCCTGCGGGGAATCCAGGATCTCGCGCACCACCTCATCGGAGAGATAGCGGCCGAAGGTCTCCTGCAGGACGCGGTTACGCAGCTCGAGCTGCCGGTTGAGATCCTGGATCCGCTCCATCGCCTTCACGGCGTCGCGCATCTCGGAGAGCTCCGTGATATCGCTGATGACGAGGATGACCCCGCTCATCCGCTCTCCCTCGCGCAGGCAGGAGGAGACGATACGCAGCTGCTTTTCGGCGGTCGCCGTCCGGTAGGGCACATAGCTTTCCAGCCGACGGCCCTTCTCATAGACCGCATCCAGCACGCTCTGGATGAAGGCGTCGTTCTCCTCGCCGTCAAAAAAAGCGCGGACAAAGGAGCTGCCGACGAGCTCTTCCTCCGTCTTATCCAGGATGGCAAGCGCCGCGTCGTTGGCAAGTTCGATCCTGCCGTCGAAGCGGACAGCCATAACGCCCTCCGACATATCGGAAATGATGCTGTTGCGAATCAGGGTCTCCCGTTCCATGCTGTCTCTCCATTCAAATACGGCTTCCGTCCTTCTCAGGACGGAAGCCGGTGGTCTGGCTCGCTGTATCAGCCCCGCAGGCGGACACGTTGTGCTCAGTGGCGGTTTACATAATAGTTGTAGAATCCCGCGTTCATCTCAGGCGTGGAAGCCGCCTGCGCCATGACCTCGTTGTAGAACGCAGCCAGGGCCTTTGCGCGCTCGAGCAGAGAGCGGCTGCGCTTCTCCGGCGCTTTCTGAGTCGCCTTGAGGTTATCCAGGACGACGCAGGCGCCCTCGTAATCCTCGGTCCGGTCACGCAGGCGTTCGCTGAGCTGGGACATGATCTCCAGCAGGCGCGCGGGCTGACCCTTGAAGTACTCGCCGAATTCCTTCTCGCCGATCTCACGCAGTTCGGTAGCCTCCATGGCCACAGCGGTGGCGCTGCGGGGATAGGCCTCGATCAGGCCCATCTCACCCAGGAAGTTGCCGGCCTTCAAAACCGTGAGGCGCGTCTCGTTCTCCGTGCCGTAGCCGACGAAGATGCCTACGCTGCCGGAGACGATATCGTACATGCATTCAGCGAAATCGCCCTGCTTGAAAATGACATCGTCCTTCTGAAATGTCAGCATGCTCATTTCTGTTCCTCCTTCTCGGAGAGATCGTGGATCTCCTTGCAGACCTGCACGTATTCGTTGGTGCGGCGCCGCAGATTTCCGCTCAGATGCTGCATCACCATCAGCACGCGCGCCGGGTTCTTCTCAAAGAACTCCCCGAAGCTCTCTTCGGTGATGAGGCCCACCGTGGTCTCACCCTCCAGCGCCACCGCGGTTGCGGAACGCGGCGCATGGTCGATCAGGCTCATCTCACCGAAATACTCATCGGGATAGAATTTGCGCAGGAGCTTTTCCTCCGGCGTGCCATAGCGGGAATAGACGCCGACTGTGCCGCTGTATACGTCGAACATGCAGTCCCCGGGATCCCCCTCCCGAAAGAGGATCTCACCCTTTTTGTAATTTTGTATTTTCATGCGGACCTCCTTAAATAAAATTACCCACTACACCATACCGCACCCCGTCCAACAGATGTCCAGTATGCTCCGCTTTTTCCTAAAAAAGTCCCCTGCCGCTTCACAAGTGGTCGGCAGGGGCTTGTTCCTCCGGGCTCAGCGGATGACGGTGGGATAGATGGTCAGCTTCTGGCCGACGCTGATCACATTGACATCCTTCAGGCTGTTCCACTGCTTGATCTGCTCGGTGGTCACGCCGAAGCGGATCGCGATGCCGGAGACGACATCGCCGCGGGCGACGGTGTAGACGATGTAGTTGCCGTAGTTCACATAGGTACCCTTCGCATACTGCTGCCAGCTGCCGGCGCCGCCGGAGACACCCTCGAGTTCGCTCTCATTGATCTTGATTCCGTCAGACATTTTTATAATCTCCTTTTCATTTTTTTGAGTCTGCGGAGGTTTTTGTTTCCGCATCTCTTGTTTACGGCCTTATCATAGCACAGGTTTTATCACACAAGTGTCACACAGAAAACCGATTTATTTCTGCTCGCTGACATAGATCGACGCCCGGCTCTGGATCTGCCGCACCGTTTCATCGAGGCCGCGCTGGTCAACGAAATAGGGGGCCGCGCCGCTGACCAGGATTTCCTTTAGGCTGTTGTCCGTGCTGAGGACGTGCGTGGTGGCCGCCGTCAGCTCTTCGACCAGGGCTGCTTCCTCCTCCGTCACGGCACGAAGCTTTATTTCCGTCCCGGCGATATAGGCGCTGCCGCGGTCGGCCTCGATCCGTTTCCCTTCGGCGTCCAGCGCATAGCTGCCGTCGGGGTTGCGCTGATAAGCCGTTGTCAGAGCGTCGTGCTTCATTTCCTCATACACCGCGAGATTGGTGGGGAACACGCTGCCGCTGAGCTGCTCCTGATAGTCCGGCAGGAAGAATTGCCGTACGAACTGCCAGGCCGCCTCCTTCTCCGCGCAGGCGGAGGAAATGGCGATGGCGTTGCCGATCTGGGCGAACATGCTGCCCACGCCGTTCTCCATGGGGTAGCCCACGAAGGTGGCGGGTGCCCCGCCGAGGCCGAGGGTGTTTCGCTGCACATCCTCAAAGCAGGTGAGATTGCACTGCTTCATCAGCTGCTCCCCGGCTGCGAGACGCAGATCGGGATCCAGCTCCATCACAGTCACATCCGTGCCCCAGTCGTAGGCAGTCGGGAAGCTGCGCACAAAGGACAGGAGCTGCTTGAAGCTCTCCGAGTCGAAGAAGCACTCGCCGGTGCTCCAGTCCACATAGTCCTCCAGCTGCAGATAGAGCAGGAAGCTCAGCGCGTCGTCGCGGGTCGTGTAGACGTCGAAGACCGTGCTGTCCGGGTGCTCCGCCTGCAGGCCCTGCATCGCGGCGCCGAAGTTCTCCATGGTCCAGCCGGGCCGATCGCCCACCACCTTGCTAAGCCCCATCGTCGTCATCACATAGTAGTTGCTGACGGTCTGATAGAGCTTGCCCTTCTCCTCGAAGGCCTCCAGCACATGCATGTTGAGGTCCTCGCGGCTGAGTTCCGGATCGGCGTCGATCAGCGGCAGCAGGTCCGTGAGCAGGCCCTTGCCGCCCAGGCGGCTGACCGGCAGGAGGCTGATGTCGATCATATCCGGGACCGTTCCGGCGATCAGCTCGGTCTGGAGTCTGGTGAGACCGGCGTTCCAGTCCTCGGGATTCGAGCTGCTGTAGTCGTTATACTGGGCGTAATCCGTGACCTCGATGCGGTACTCCGTCTGGGAGCGGTTGAAGCGGCTGATCATCTCGCTGGTGAAGGGATAGAGGTTCATGACCGCGAGGCGCAGGGTCTTGCGCTCCGGCGTCTCCGAGGCCGGGACAGGCGCGAGCACGATCAGCTCGCTGCGCACGCCGTCGGCACTCTCGCGGCACGCCGTCGTGACGACGCGCCCGTCGTCCAGCACGCAGACGCTGTCGCCGTCCGTATGCGCCACGTCGCAGGCTGCCCAGTCAAAGAGCTTTTCCGTCTCCCCCGTGGCCATATCCAGGCGATAGTAGCCGTCTCCCGCGCTGTAGCAGAGGCTGTCGCCCGCGCCGCCGGTCACGTCACGCAGGAAGTCATCGGCCACGGCCACATCGGTCAGATCCCTCTTCTCCGTGTCCAGCAGGGAGAAGACCGGCGTGGAGCCCTGATAGCTCGCTGCGGCGATCCGTCCGCTGCCGAGGCGCACCAGCGCCGCGATCTCGCCGTCAAGCTCGATCGTATCCCGCAGCGCGCCGCTCTCCGCATCCAGCACACAGAGGCGGTTGTTCTGCGCATAGTTGCCGTTGCCGGACAAATACTCATGCACCGCAAGCCAGATGCCACCCTTTCCGTCGCTCGCGATCCCGGGAACGGTGAAGGAATAGTCCCCTCCGGACTTCCCCATTTCGTTCGCGAAGGCCGCGAGGCTCTGCAGCGGCAACTGTGCGAGCACGCTGCCGTCCTCACCGAGATGGACCAGCGTTTTCTCCTCCTGCGCCGCCCCGCTCTCGTCATCGATCCGATAGCGGTTCTCCAGGACCCAGAGGCTCCCGTCGGGGTCGAGACAGAGCTGCTCGAAGAGCACTCCGCTGTTTACGCCCGGCTCACTCTCCGGCCGTTCCGGCGTATAGGGCAGGACCTCGATTTTCCCGTCCGGCGTCGCTTTGACGAGAATCGGGCCGTAGACCCAGTACTGCTCCGGCCACTCCGGTTCGACGCCCGCCGGCGTCTCGTCGGCGATCACGCCGCTGCTGATAAAGTACAGCTCCCCGGCCCGTGCGCATCCGCTGCGCAGGGCAGCCCGGAGCGCGTCGGACTCCAGCGTGGTGAAGCGCGCCTGCCAGACAGTCGCCTCCGCGTCTGCGGCGGCGGGAGCGGCCGGGCTCTCCGTCTGCGCCGGCGCGGCGGGGGCCGCCGTCGCGCAGCCTGCGAGCAGCGCTGCGCAGAGCAGCATGCCCAGTATGATGATCAGCTTCTTTTTCATAGTCGTACTCCTGATAAAAACCCCCGCTGCTTTTTGCGGCAGCGGGGATTCCTTTATGTGGATTTCTGCCGCTTACTTCAGGATCTCGTTGACCAGATCCTGCACGAGACGGGCGTCGTAGCCGGCGGCGCGCAGCGCGTTCACACGGTACTGATCGTTGCCGTACTTGCCCGCGATCACTTCGCGGGCGACACGGTCATACCCCTTGGCCAGGCCGTTCACCAGATGCTGCACGGCGTCGTAGTTGTAGCCGGCCGCCGCCAGTCTCCGCCGACGCTCCTCGCCGTTGCCGTACTTGCCGGCCATAACGTCCAGCGCCGCCAGATAGTTGGCGGAAGCGCCGCCCGCCACATTGCCGAGTTCCTCGTCGGCCAGTTTCTCCACTTTCTTCTCCAGATCGCTCATGATAATATCTCCTTTCAGATTTTGGTTTGTCTTTTGGATTTTGGTTTTTTGTTTGGCTTTCTCTTGTTTACGGGCACATCATAACACAGGCTTTATCACACTTCTGTCACACGATCTCCCGCTTTTCCCAAAAAATGAGACGGGCCGAAAATGAGGAAGACGCAGCGGCGAGCGCTGCGTCTTCCGGGCATTGTTCTGTGATCAGAACTTGATGACCAGCCGCTGGCCGACCGTCAGCAGGTTGGGATCCTTGATGTTGTTCCACTTCATCAGCTGCTCGAGCGTGACGTTGTATTTCTTGGCGAGCGCGCCAAGGGTGTCGCCGGCCTGGACGACATAGGGAAGGACGGAACCGCCGGTGACCTGATCCAGCTGCTCATCGTTCATCGCGACTTTTTCCATTGCCATACTAATAATCCTCCATTCATTTTTGGATCGCGGCGCCTGCAATCCGGGGATCCTCAGGCGCCGTTGCCTTGATTGCGTGTTCAGGATACCACAGCATCCATCACACAAGCGTCACACGCGCTCAGCCCTTTACAGGCCGCTGTCCTCGGCGGGATAGACGTCCACGTTGTAGATGGTGTCCGTGCCGAGATCGTTGTAGTAGTAAGCGACGCAGCTGTTGCCGCCGCCGGCCATGACGAGCTCGCCGATCTGGTTGCAGATGCCGACATCGACGTAGTAGGTGCCGCCGTTGTCAAGGAAGAGGACGGCGGTGCCGGGACTGTCGAGGAAGGCGGTGCCGCTGATCGAAGAGTACACGGTCTCGGGCACGACATCCTCCGGCGCGGCCGGCGCGCTGCCGTAGATGTCGACCTGATAGATGGAATCGACGTTGAGAGGCTCGGTGTAGTACACGATGCAGGAGGCGCCGTCGTAGAACTCGCCGCTCACGCTGCACTTCCAGCCGTCGACGTACACCTCCGTGCCGTTCTGCAGGTCGATGGCGAAGCCGCCGCCGCCCTCATGGGCGATGCCGCTCATGGAGCCGTAGACGGGATCGGGATCGGGCTGATGGCCCTCGATGACGCAGTAGGTGAAGTTCAGGCCCTTGGCGGTGGTGCCGTTCCAATAGGCCGTGGCGGGCGCGCCGACATAAATCTCTCCGCTCAGGCTGCAGATGCTCCAGTCGAGCGCGACGGAGGTCGTGCCGTCCAGGTTCACGGTGACGGTGCTGTAGCCCCAGTCGGTGACGGTGCCGTTGTAGACGCCGCTGTCGGGCGCCGTGCCGCCGCGGATGGTGGCGCTGGTCACATCGACGCCGCGGGCGTGACGGCCGCTGTAATAGATCGTAGCCGGAGCGCCGACGTAGAGCTCACCGACGACGGTGCACTTGCTGAGATCGAGCGTAAAGAAATCCACGCCGGGGACCTCGATCGTGACAGAGTTGCGAACGAGCTCGGTCACATAGCCGTCCAGGGAGCCGCTCTCGGGGACAGGCTCGTTCTTCACATAGATGTAGGCGGTGGTGGTGCGGGCGGTCTGGCCTCTGTAGTAGAAGGTGCAGTAAGCACCCCATCCGTTCATATCGGCCTCCACGTTGCCGACGGCGAGCGTGGTGCTGTACTCGCCCGTCACGCTGGCGCGCGGGAAGACGTTGCGGAAGTTCTGCACGGAGTACTCGCCGCCGTTGGGGGCAACAAAAGTCCAGTTCAGGGACTCATAGGCGTTGGCACAGGCCACGAACAGGGCCGTATCCTTTTCCTTGCGGTTCTCGTTGGTGGGGTTCTTGGTGATGCCCAGGTACTTGACCTCCTGCACGGGCACAGGCGTAGCGCTGGGCGCGGGGGTTACCGCGGGCGAGCCGTCCTGCAGCAGGGCCGGACGCGGGACCGGGAAGACCTCGGTGGGCTCCTTGGCGCCGCTGAAGACAGCATAGCTGTCGATCAGGCGGCTGAGGGAATCGACATCCTTGCCGGTCAGCCAGCTGAAGTTGGTGCTGCTGCGCTCGGCGCCGGCAAAGGCGTTGCTGCCGGCGGCGTTATACTGGTCGGGGGAGATGGAGATGCCGTTTGCGTCGGTGTAGCTCACGCCGCGGCCGTACTTGTCGGCCTGGGTGTGCTGCACGGCGAAGGCCTCGTAGTCGAGGACGCTCTCCTTGAGACTGACGGCGGTCTTGACCGTGTAGACGTCGTCCGCGGAGATCACGAGGTTGTCATAGAACATATAGGACCAGGTATCGGTCTCGACATCGTGATAGGTGTCGGCCACGTCGGTCATGATATCGGGGAAGGACTCGTCCTCGTCCTTGGCGAGCTTGCACTCGGTCAGAGAGCTGCGGTCGTCGCTGATCTCCCAGACCTTCAGGTTGGTGGAGCGGTCCTGGGGATGGAGCGTGGCGGCGATGAACTCGAGGTTCCCGTTGTGGTTCAGATCGGTCACGCTGTAGTACCAGGTGTTCGCGCCGTCTTCCTGCTTGAGCTTGCTCAGCTGGGTGGCGATCAGGCTCAGCTGCAGATCGACATCGGAAGCCTCGATCGTAACGGTGGCTTCATCTGCGGCAGCCGTCCCGAACCCACAGGCCAGCACCGAAACGAGCATGACAGCGGTGAGCAGATAGCTGATGAAACGTTTCATGGTCATTCTCCTTTTTAAAAGCCCCCGCAGCCAAGCCGCGGGGGCGATTTGGGTTTTGCGTGGTTCAGCGGATGATGGTGGGATAGATGGTCAGCTTCTGGCCGACGCTGATCACGTTGGCGTTCTTGATCTGGTTCCAATCCTGGATCTGCTTCACGGTCACGCCGAAACGGATCGCGATGCCGGAGAGGACGTCACCGCTTGCAACGGTGTAGACAACATAGTTGCCATAGTTCACATAGGTGCCCTTCGCATACTGCTTCCAGTTACCGGCGCCGCCGGCGACACCCTCGAGCTCGCTGTCATTGATTTTCACTTCATCGGACATGGTTAAGTTCCTCCTTTTTTTATTATCAAGAGAACGATCCGACTTCCGGCGTCTCTCTTGTTTACGTGCACAGTGTAACATGCCGAACATCACACTTCTGTCACACTATCTTAAACTTATATATCACGGTCTGTCCAACGGATGTCCAGTATACAATCTCGTTTTTTATTCCTCATCCAAGGACCAGGCGATCTCGTCCAGCTGCGCGTGCATGACCTCCGGCCAGCTGTACTGGTTCATGTAATCCCCCAGATACTGGTACTTGGACTTCTGCTTCTTGTCCAGCCAGTCGTAGAGATCGCACTCGATGCGGTCGGTCGCAATGGCGAGGCTCCCGCGCTGCTTCAGGATCACACCGTTCAGCTTCAGGCGGTTAAAGGTGTTCTGCAGATCCTGCCGGAGGTTTGAGAGGTAGGAGCCCTTCTTTTCCGGGTCGCCGTCGTCCTCCCAGAGGGAGGCGATGATCTCGCCGTTCGTGGTCTGCGCGCCGCGGTTATTCACAAGCAGCGCCACGATCTCCTTGGTCTTGGTGTACTTGAAGACCACCGGTTTCCCGTCGGCAAAGAGCTCAAAGTTGCCAAAGGTCTGGGCAAAGAGGCGCTTGCGATTCTGCTCGGCCTGGGGATAGCGCAGCTCGTTCAGTTCCCGCCGCAGCTGTGTCTCCACAATGGGCTTGGGCAGGATCCCGCTCGCGTGCTGCCGGAGCGCCTCAAAGCCGATCGAGCGGTCGGCGGTCAGGTAGATGAGGTTCACATTCGGATACAGCTCCTGCAGGTAGCTCCCGAAGTCCAGCCCGCTCAGTTCCGGCAGAGCGGCGTCGATCACCGCGATGTCGATCTCCTGCTGACGCGCGGCCGCAAGGGCCGGCAGGCTGCTGCCGAAGCACATGAGGTTGGCGTCGGGCTCCATCGCGCTGAGCATCTCGGTCATCGGCAGCTGGGCGGCCTCGTTCTCCAAAACGGCCAGAACGTTCATGCTTCTCCCTCCCCGCTCTCCGGGAGCTGAACCGTACGGAGGCTCTGATGCTCTCTCTCCTCACGGCTCATGGTCAGGGGGTTGGGCGCGCCGACCAGGAGCATCTCGCCGCCCTCTTTCGCCGCATCGTGCAGCGGCCCGGCATTCAGGTCCGATATCACCAGCGCGGCAAAGCGGTCGAAGTTATCCTCGTCGATCACCGGGAAATGATAGCGCATGCGATACCAGTGCCGCGGGTCAAAGCGCGCCTCGCCCAGATACAGGCGGTCGGCCGTGGCCTCCACGTCCTCCGGCGTGGCCGGCTGCCCCGCAACAGCGCCGAGGTCGTCGCAGAAAAGCATCGCGTAAGCGCGCAGGATCTGCCCCCGTACGGTGTCGCGCCCGCCGTGGCTGTCCACCTCGGCGTCCATCACGCGATAATAATAGTCCTGCGCCGCGTCACTCTCCTCAAAGCGGAGGATCGCCTCATACAGCTCTCGGTTGATCCAGGGATGTGCCATTCGTCTCTCTCCTTACATAACGAGCAGGGTCATAACGATACTGATCGCCGTGATGATCGCGGCGGCGGTGAGCTGCTGTCCGCGCCCTGCGGCCATCAGCCCGAGGAACTCCCGCAGAAAGGCGTTCGGCCAGAAATACCACTTGGTCCGGCTGCCCATCCCGTCGAGGTTCCAGCCCTCTTCCGCGGCCAGGATGCCGCCGCGGTAGACGTGATAACTGGAGGTGGAGAAGGCGGCCTTGGCCTCCCCGCCGATCAGCTTGCGGGAAAAGAGCATGTTCTCCCGCGTGGTTTTCGATTCCGTCTCCGGCAGGATGAACTCCGCCGGGACGCCGCGCTCCCGCATATAGCGGGCCATGGCCTCGCCCTCGGAGAGCGGCTCGTCACCGCCCCGGCCGCCGCTCGGCACCAGGATCGGCCGCTTGCCGGTGGCCTTGTACTGCGCCTCGGCAAACTCGATCGCGCGGTCGACGCGGCCCCGGATCAGCGGGTAGAGCGTCCCGTCGGGCCGGATGCGGCAGCCGAGGACCAGGACGTAGTCCCGGTCGTAGCGCGGCTCATGCCGCCCTGCCTGCACGGCACGGATGACTGTCGCGGTAAGGATACACTCGAGGTACACGAAGAGCCCGGCATAAACGTTCAGAAGGACATTGCGCAGAGGGAAGGTCAGCAGCGAGCGGGACATCCAGACGCCGAAGGCCGCGCCGCCCACCATGAGGAACGCGACGGCGATGCCCAGCATATTCGAGGGGCGGGTCCCCTCATGCTTCATCAGCACCAGATTGCTCGCCGCCACCAGGACGGCAAAGCCCGCGATGACAAAGGCGGTGCGGCGCATAAAGGTCTGCGCCGTCACGATCGTACCCACCAGCAGGGACCAGACGGTGCCGGCGTTCTCTCCGCGCAGAAAGCTCAGCAGCATGTCCACGCGCAGAAAGCTCGCCACCAGGCAGAAGATCGCAAGGCCGAGCTCCGCCGTCGCGCGGTAGGAGAAATAGGCGCGGCTCTTTTCGCGCCGGTAGGCGAGGAAGAAGATCAGCGCCGCTGTCAGCAGGAAGAGCGACAGGCAGGCCGTAAAGAACTCCCAGCCGCTGAAATTCCAGGTGATGCTGTCAAACAATATCCCAAAGGGGAGCGAATGGACCCGACTCGTGAGATCCTGCTCATACAGGCCGTCATTTTCCAGCCCGTCCCAGTGCAGCGTCACTGTAGCCACGCCGCGGCTCACCGCCTCCAGCCGGACAGAGAGCTCGATCCCGTCCGCGGAGACATCGCTCTCCGCCACGCGGACGATCCCCTCCGGTTCGAAGGCAAAACGGTGTCCGCTCGCCTCCGGCGGAATCTCATAGAAGAGCGTCAGCCCACCCCCGCCGAAGCGGAGGAAGGCGGCAAAAACGAGCGCCCAGCCGAGCAGCGCCGCCAGCAGCCAGAGGCCCGGGCGGGCGGCGCGCGCCGTCCCTCTGCGTGTCCCTTTGCTCATCGCTGCGGGATCATGATCGTGACGCCGGCCTTGACCTGCTCGGCGTCGGTGATGTCGTTGAGCTCCCGCAGGATGCGCACGGTGGTGCCGAAGCGGTGGGCAAGCACGGCCAGGGTCTCCCCGGGCTGGATCGTATACATGAAAACGGCGCCGCGGTATTTTCCCCCCGCGATCTGCTCCAGCGCCTCGTCCGTCAAAGGCTCCCGCAGCGCGGAAGCGTTCCGTTCACTCATGGCTTTCTCTCCTTCTGTCTTCAGGATACGCCCAGCGTACGCCTGCGCCTGTCACAGAAACATCACACGTCCAGGCGCTGACGCTCCACAAGCTCGGCAAAATAGCCGTTTTTCGCGATCAGCTCATCGTAGGTCCCGTCTTCCAGGATCTTGCCCTTGTCGAGTACCAGGATGCGGTCGCAATTGCGGATGGTGCTCAGACGGTGGGCAATCACGATGCGCGTGCACTTGAGCGCGTCCAGCGCATCGGAGACCTTCTTCTGCGTTTTGTTGTCCAGCGCCGAAGTCGCCTCGTCGAACATCAGGATCCTGGGCTTGGGCGCCACAGCGCGGGCGATCATCAGCCGCTGCTTCTGTCCGCCGGAGATGCCGCCCTGGCCCTCGGCGAGGACCGTATGCATGCCCATGGGCATGGCGCGGATATCGTCCGCGATCCCGGCGATTTCCGCCGCCTCCCAAGCCTCGTCGAGTCCGAGCTGCGGGGCGGAGATGACGATGTTCGAGTAGATATCGCCCTGGAAGAGGCTGCCGTCCTGCGTCACGGCGCCGATGCGCCGCCGCAGCGAGCGGAGATCCAGCTTGTTCATATCCTTGCCGTCGTAGTAGATAGCGCCCTTCTCCGGCGTCTCAAAGCCCAGAAGCAGGCGCATCAGCGTGCTCTTGCCGCAGCCGGTCGCACCGACGATCGCGATATACTCTCCGGCTTTGATCTTCAGGCTCATGCCGTCGACCACATAGGGCATGTGCTCGTTGTAGCGGAAATAAACGTTGGACAGCTCGATGCTCCCGTTGAGCTTCGTGACCATCGCCCGGTTCTCGGAGGACTCCGGCTGGGTCTTGAGGATCGGCTCGGCCATCTCGAGGATGGGCTTGATGCGCGCTACGGAGAGCGCAACGCCGGTCAGGGAGGCAAAGGCCGCCGACACCGCGCCGAAGGCGGTGTTGAAAGCAATGTATTCCGAGGGACTGACGCGCGTCTTTACCGCGAGGTAGTAGAGCACGATGGTGCCGATCAGGGAGATCGCGCTGGAGATCGCGGTGTTCGCCTTGATGAGGAAGGGCGGGTTGTAGCTCGGCTCCACCGCCTCCGCGTAGGCGTGCGCCCATTTGGCGAAGGCGCGCTTCTCCGCGCCGGCAAGCTTGATCTTCTGCACGCCGCTGATGAGCGCAAAGCTCAGGCCGTTCTGCTTGGCCCCCTTCTCCATGATCTCACGGCTGAGCTTCATCTGCGTCAGCACGGACACAACGCTCAGCAGGACCGTGGCCAGGATAATGAGCAGGGCCGGCCCCACCAGCGCCGGGGCGTAGTGGAGGATCTGTCCGATATACAGCAGGGACAAAAGCGAGCTCAGGCCCGTGGAGAACACGCTGTTCAGGAGCAGATCGCAGAGCTGGTTCACGGCGCTGTAGCGGCTGGAGAGCTCGCCGGAAGAGAACTTGCGGAAGAAGTTCGCCGGCATGTTCA
The DNA here is from genome assembly GCA_030531505.1 of Eubacteriales bacterium. Lineage (GTDB taxonomy): Bacteria > Bacillota > Clostridia > Oscillospirales > Oscillospiraceae > Limivicinus. Next base: position 159,813 of record JAUNNH010000003.1, on the reverse strand, counting down.
GCACGCGCATCATCATCGCCGCCTCGGTCGAGAGCGAGGTCTTGAGCTCGACGCGGTTCATCATCAGATCCTTGACCACGCCGATCATCTGCGAGGAGATGATCGCCGAGACCATGAACACGGCCGTGCCCAGCAAGAGGCTGAGATTGCCGCTCTCGAGCACAAAACCGGTGAGGGCGCGAGTGATGTTGGTCAGCATCAGGCCGAAGAGGATCGGCAGCAGCGTCAGCGCCCCGATGGCGAGATAATCGCCGGTGCTCAGGCAATCTTTTAAGTACAAAATCAGATCCGGGATCCCCAGCTGACGCAGCGGGAGCGGCCGATAAAAGCAGATGGCGTCCGTGTCAAACTGCGCGGCGGTCTGCTTGTTGACGACGGTCTTCGCGCCGGTGTCGGGATCGAGGAAGTAGTAGCCGGTGAAGGGCTTGGGCAGCAGCGCCGCGGCCGCACCGTCCTCCTTGCGGAAGGCGAGCATCGGCCCGAAGGCGTCCTTGTACCAGCCCTCCTCCAGTTTGACGCTGCGCCGCATGACTCCATGCGGCCGCAGGCAGAACTCGAGCTGCTCGTCCAGCGTTCGGATGCTGTCCGGGATCTCGGTGGGCTTGTAGTGATAGTATTTCAGAATGTCGTCGATGGCCGCCTTGGTCGCGATGCGCTCGTCGTGCAGGATGCCCGCGCGCTGTTTGCCCAGCACGACGGAGGCCATACGAAAGATGGAGTCTTCCAGGATCTCCTGATCCGACAGCTTTCTCTGCCGGATCTGTTCATCAAACCAACCCATCGTCTGCCTCCTCAGTCGCTGGTGATGAGCTCGGTGTAATAGCCGCCGCGGGCCATGAGCTCTTCATGCGTGCCGCGCTCCACCACCAGGCCGTGATCGAGCACGATGATCTCGTCGCAGTCGCGGATCGTGGAAAGCCGGTGGGCGATCACGATGCAGGTGATGCCGCGATCCTTGACGGCCTTGACCAGCTCATACTCGGTCTTCGCGTCCAGGGCCGAGGTCGCCTCGTCCATGATGATGATCGAGGGGTCCTGCGCCAAAACGCGGGCGATCTCGAGACGCTGCCGCTGCCCGCCGGAGAGATCTTTGCCTCCCTCTGTGAGTTTGGCCGAAAAACCGCCCTCGCGCGCCATGATATCGTCATAGATCTGCGCGTCGCGCGCGGCGAGGATCATCTCGAAGTCCTCGATGGACTCGTCCCACATTTTGATGTTGTTGGCGATCGTATCCTCAAAGAGCGTGATGTCCTGATCAACGACCGCCACAGAGCCGGTGAAGACGCTGCGGTCGATGGCGGAGATGGGCTTCCCGTCAAAAAGGATCTCCCCGCTCCAGGGCTGATAGAGCCCGGAGATGAGCTTGGAGAGGGTGGACTTGCCGCAGCCGGAGCTGCCGACGAAGGCGACGCGGCTGCCGGGCTTCATGCTCATGGAGAAGTCCCGGATCAGCGGCTGACCGAGCCGGGAATAGCCGAAGCAGACGTTTTTGAGTTCAACGCTGCCGGAGAGCTTGGAGTAGTCCTGCTCCTCCGAGAGCGGCGTATCGGTCGCATGCGGGTCGGAGGGATACTGCATCACGTCCTCCACGCGCTCCATCTCCGTGCGCATCTCCTGGATCATCTGCCCGGCGGAGATGATGGTCATCGCTGGAGACATGAACGCGCCGAGGAAGCCCTGGAAGCTCATGATCATGCCGAGGGTGAACTCCCCGCGCATGGCGAGCCACACACCGAGGATCAGCACCGCGGCGTCCGCGAGCGCGGAGAGCAGGGCCGGGATCATGCCGAGATACTGGTTGAGCCGCGCAAATTTCACGTTCTGCGTGTTGACGGAGGCCTGATAGCCCGCCCACTTCTGGAAGTAGCCGTTCTCCGCGCCGCTGGCCTTGATGGTCTCCACCATCTGGATGCCGGAGACGGTGGCGGCGGCAAGCTTGCCGGCGTCGCGCATCTGCACGCGGGTGATGTTGACGCGTTTGGCCGAGATGAGCCGGGACACCAGCAGGTTCAGCACGATCGTCACGATGCCGACGATGGTCAGAATCACACTGTAGCGCAGCATGACCACCAGATAGAAGATCATCATGATCGTGTTGAGCGCAAGCGGGGTCAGGGTGTTCACCAGGGTGGAGGCGATGGCCGCGTTCGTGCCCTGGCGCTGCATGAGATCGCCCGCCATGCGCTGGGAGAAAAACTCCATCGGCATCCGCAGCAGCTTCCACATATAATCGCTGCTGCCGACGATGGCCATCTTGCCGTTGATTTTCAGCGCGTACACGGCCTGGATCCAGGACACGGCGACCTGCGCCGCCCCCATCAGCGCCATCAGAGCCAAAAAGGGCATGAGAAGTTCCCGGTTCTCTCCCGTCAGGAGCCGGTCCATAAAGAAACGGGAGAACACCGGGTTGATAATGCCGAAGAGATAGCCGATCACGGTCGACAGCAGCACGAAAGCGACGGCCGCCCCGGCGCCCTTGAGGCGGGAGCGGGCGAAGGAGAGCGTGCTCCTGCGCTTGCCGCCGGGCTCAAAGTCCGGTCCGGGCACGATCTGCAGGCAAATGCCGGTAAAGGCGACGTCAAACTCCTCCATGGGAACCTTGACCTCGCCCCGTGCCGGGTCGTTGATATAGGCATAGTTGCCCCGGAAACCGTCCAGGACAACGAAGTGATTGAAATTCCAGTGGATGATGCAGGGGAAGGTCATTCCCTCCCGCAGCGTCGAGGGCTCACAGCGATAGCCCTCCGCCTCAAAGCCGTAGCTGCGCGCGGCGACGAGCACGTTCTTCGCGTTCGAGCCGTCGCGGCTCACGCCGCAGTCGAGACGCACCTGCTCGAGCGGGACCCACTTGCCGTAATAGGCCATGACCATGGCCAAACTGGCGGCGCCGCATTCCAGCGCCTCCATCTGCATGACAACCGGGACCCGAACGCGGCCTTTTCTGCCTGGCTGCCGGATCTTTTTTTCCTTCTTCATCCTCAGTTGAACAGCAGCCGCAGGATCTGCGTCCGGCGAAGGACGACCTGCGCCGGATAGCTTCCGTCGGCAAGCGTGGTCTCCCCGGTGGCAAACAGGCCGCCGTTTGCCCCTGTCCCGATGCCGGTGATCACACTCTCGGTCTCACCGACCCTGACGGTCATGCCGGTCTGCACGCTCCCGGCGAGCTGCTCATCGTCAAAGAGGATGCGCATCGTCCCGTCCTCCACCTGGGCCGTTCCGGTGACGAAGCTGTCGATCGAGGTGGACGCGCTCCAGAACAGCATCCCCGCCAAAAGCAGGATCACCGCCGCGAGGATCATCCACACCGTGGGGCTCGTGACGTGCAGATAGTCGCCCAATTCCTCGGGCGACGCGATCCGCTTCAGGCTTTTCTCACGAAAGATCGCTTCCGCCATCGCCTTACTCGATCGTCAGGATATCGACGAAACCGGTAACTTCAAAGATCTCCATCACGGTCTCGCTGACATGCGTGACCTTCATGCTGCCCTGCTTCATCATGGTCTTCTGTGCAGAGAGAAGCACGCGCAAACCGGCAGAGGAGATGTACTCCAGCCCGCTCAGGTCGATGACCAGCTCCGTCAGATCGGCGAGATCCTCCTTCAGGCTCTGCTCAAGCTCCGGAGACGTGGTGGTGTCGAGCCGCCCCTCCAGCATGACGGTCAGTTTCTTGCCTTCCCTGTTCTTGTTGATATTCAGCATGGTAAACCCTCCTGTATGTAATTCTGTTTATTTCGACTCTTGCCGCAAGCCTGTCGGCGGCCCACCCGTCCCGATCGGATTTCGCAGCCGGGATTCGATATAGCCCTCGGTGCCGCTGGCCCAGGTGTAGGCGCTCATATATTCACCCTGGTATTCCCGGATCGCGTCTTCCTCGCCGCGCAGGAGGCGATAGTAATCGCAGTGCAGCTTCTCCGGTACGACGCGGAGCGTCCCCTGTTCGAGCTCCAGCACGTCGCCGATCCGGTTCTCCTCCAGCGTCGCGCGCAGGTTCCGGATGATGACGTCCAGGATCTTCTGCTTGGGGCGGGAATACTCCTCCTCGTCCCACAGGACGTGGAAGGCCTCGGCCCTCGTCATGCGGATGCCGCGCCGGTCGACCAGGCAGGCCAGCAGCTCTTTCGCTTTGGTCCTGGAAAAGCGGACCTTGCCGCCGTCCACAAACACGTCAAAGTTGCCGAAGGTCTTCACCTCCACCCGGCGCTCACCGGGCTTCTGCCCCGGGCGGGACAGCCACTGTGCGGCATAGACCAGTTCCTCCGCGAGCCGCGCCTCGGTGAGGGGCTTGAGCACATAACCCGTCGGATGGATCGCCCAGGCGTCCGCCGCGTACTGCGGATGGGCGCTCAGAAACAGGATCGCTGTCTCCGGGTTCTGCTCCCGTATGCGTCTGGCGAGCGCAAGGCCATCCATCTCCGGCATGTGGATATCCAGGATCGCAAGCTCGACCGGATTGCTTTCCATCCATTTCAGCACATCCCGTGCCCTTGTAAAGCCCTCGGCAGATTGGACCTGCGGCATCTGCCTGCATAGACCGAGCGTGTTTTGAAGGCTTAGCCGATCATCGTCAACGCAGACCGCTCTCATAACGCAAACTCCTCATTTCGCTTTCCGCCATTCTTTCTTCCGATACAGTGTAACCGTAGCACCTTCTGTCCAACAGATGTCCAGTATTGCGTCCGTGTTCCCCGGCAGCCCTCCGCCGCCTCTCCGAAAAAGCATCCCCCCGGCGCCGGCGCGCACGAGAGGATGCTCAGCGATTTCGGTCCGGTGCCCGGAGGCAGTCCTCGCCCAATGCCCGTACAGCAGGATCCGCGGGCTGTTCAGCCGCGTTGCCGCTTGAGATACTCCGATGAGACAGGGAACTCAAAATAGACGTCCGGATACGGCTCGTTTTTCAAGGAAAAGTGCCACCATTCACAGTCGATGGGCCGGAAGCCGTTGCGCGTCATGGCGTTTTGCAGGAGCATTCGGTTGGCATACTGCTCCTCCGTCACATTGCGGGAATCGGGATGCGACAGCTCGCTGAACAGGTCGAAGGGGCTGCCCATGTCCAGCTCCTTGCCGCTGCGCATATCCAGCAGCGTCAGATCCACCGCGCTTCCCCGGCTGTGAGAGGACATTTTCGCGATATAGCCTTTCTTGAAAAGCTCCTGTTTCTCCAGATCCGGATAGAAATAGGGCTTCATCCGCAGATCCAGATCCTCGATGCCCCACAGGACAAAGCTCCGCACCGCGCAGGCGGGCCGATAGGCATCAAAAACCTTCAGCCGATAGCCCTGGGCATTCACCTCGCCGGCCACTTCCTTCAGCGCCCGGGCCGCCTCTTTTGTCAGCAGCGCGACGGGCTCCTCATAGCCGGCGATGCGATCCCCGACGAAATTATAGGTGGAGTAATACCGGATCTCCTGTACGATGCCCGGAACAAAGTCGGCCAGCAGCACGAAGCCGGAGGAATCGCTTGTTACATTCTGCTTGTAATCCATCGGATAATCTCCCCGCGTAATGCGATCTTCTTTCTCTCGGTCAGCCCTCGCTGTTGCCCAGCGTCCAGGTGTGGGCGCTCAGCGTATCCCAGGACCACTGCGAGGTCCCATCCTCCATCAGCTCTTCCATCGTGTCCGCCACGCCTGCGTCGTCAAAGCTGCTGCGATTCGCCTCCCAATCCGCCAGGCTGCTGTTCAGCAGCTCGTTCAGCGCCGGGAAATTCGCGTCAAAATTCGCCCGCTCCTCGTCCGTCAGACTTTCCCATGCCTCCAGCATATTCGCGCGCAGCGTATCCACATCCGCAAGCCAGAGCTCATTGCCGGCGGCGAAGCCCAGCACATTGCAGGCCGTCGCTGCCGCGATCAGAGAAGCACCGGCCGTGGCCTGCGGGATCGCGGCCACCGTGCGGAAATAGGCATCCGCGAAGACCTCTGCGTCGGGCACATTGACCGCATGCTCTTCCTCGCCGTATTCCCCGGAGCCGAAGCGCAGCAGCACGTAGCTGTACTTGTCGTCCCGTTCGCCCATGATCCCCCCGATGGTCTCGTCATCCGGATCGAGATCCACCGTGTAATCGTCCGTCTCCAAAGCCTTCAGCTCGGTAAAGTCGGCAAGGAACGCCTCATAGCCAACGGGTTTGCGCAGCGTGATCAGATTCACGATGGACTGATACGCGATGTCATCCAGCCCGCCGAACTCGGCAATCAGCGCGGTGTAGCCGCTGACATTGCCGTTGAGCATATACCGCAGCTTGCCCACGCTGCCGCCCTGGCTGAGGTAGCTGTCGTCCAGGGCTTCTCCGTCCAGTACCGCCTCGTCCAGCACCATCTGATCCAGCTCCTTCATCTCCCAGGGGCCGGCGATATGGAGCCGGCAGGTGGTGGTCCCGGCGGCTTCCTCCTCCGTCATGGTGAAGTCGTCGCTCTCGACCCCCAGCATGCCGAGGCCGTTGAGATAGCCGCTGACCAGATCGGGCTCCATGCCGAGCTGGGTGCCGACGGCTCTTGCCACCTGGATCACATTCACGAGGCCCGCATAATCATCGTCGGGAAACGTGGCGGTCAGCCAGTCGCCGTCCTGTACGAAGTCCCAGGAGCCGTCGGTGAAATACTCGTTCCCGTTGGCCTTGATGCTGAGTGTGATGCGGTCGGTGCCCAGTGTTTCGCCGTACTCCAGCTCCGGAAAGTACTCGGCAGTCATCGCCTTGTTCCGGCTATAATCGGATTCCGGCGCGATCAGCGCCTCATAGATGCCCTTGAGCGTATCGGAGGGTCCGTCTTTCCCCGCTGCGTCCTGCGCGTGCGCGCTTTGTCCGCAAGCCGTGAGGGTCAGGAGCAGTACCAGAGCCAGTGCCGCAGCAGCCAGCCGTTTTGCAGAACTGTTTCGTTTCATTTGCTTCTCTTCCTTTCTCATTCTATTCAAATCATTCCCGTCAACCGCTTGCCTCTCGGTGCGATTGTCGGCGATCAGCGCCTGGTACAGATAGTAAGAAGGATTTTAGCAAATTCCGTCCAACAGATGTCCAGTACGCCGTCCAGGGGCAAGCCTCTCTCACGTCCCGGCGGACTTACGGGAGCTCTCCGTCAGGGACTGTTATTCGTTTCTCCCGGCCGTGCGCGCTCTTTTCCGCGCGAGAGCAGCGCTCAGCAAAAACACGGCGGCGGCCAGCGCATACAGGATCGTGGCGTAATCCAGGATCCCGAGGATGGCGCCGAGGCGCTCGGGCGGAAGGAAAAGGCGGACCACATTCCCCCACAGCACAAGCAGGCCAAGGGCCACGGTGCAGTCTAACAGGCTCTTTCCGTTTTTCATGCCTGATCCCTCCTTTCCTGTCTGGCACCATAATAGCAGCTTTCCTGTCACACAAGCGGCACAGCCCTCGGAGCGCGAAAAAGCAGAGTCGGTTTCCCGGCTCTGCTTCCGTCAGATCCCAATCCTGTTAAAAGCATCCTTTTCAGCGGTTCAGCGACTCGGCCTGCTTCCAGGCCATATAGCTCTCCGTCATGGAGGCCCAGGCGTAGCCGCTCATGTATTCCCCCTGAAATTCATTGAAAGCGCTGACATCACCGCGGCAGAAACGGAACAGATCGCAGCGAATCTTCTCCGGGCAGATGCGCAGCGTCCCGCCCTTGATCTCAAGGATCGACTCGACGCCCCGCTCCCGCAGGGATTCCCGGAGGCTGCGGAGGATCGCGTCGAACTGCTTCTGCATCGGCCGGTCGTACAGCCGGTCCTCCCACAAAACGGCAAAAGCCTCCGGCCGGGTCACGCTGCTGCCCCGGCGGTCCACCAGATAGGCCAACAGCTCTTTGCACTTGGCCTGCTTGAAGATCACGGGGGTTCCGTCCACCAGCAGATCGAAATTGCCGAAGGTCCTCGCCTCGACATGGGCCTGCTGCTCCGCGCGCCGCCCCGACAGCGCATACGCCGCCTCTTCCGCCAGCCGCTGCGGATCCACCGGTTTGAGCAGGTAGCCGCTGACATGCATCTCAAAGGCCTTCACCGCATACTGGGAGTAGCCGGTCAGAAAAACAACGGCCGTCCGGGGGCTGCGCTGCTTGATGCGCGATGCAAGCTCCATGCCGTCCATACCCGGCATATCGATGTCCAGCAGTGCCAGATCGGCCCTGTGGCTCTCCATCCACTCGAGCGCCGCGAAGGGGCTGGAAAACGAGAGTGCCTCGTCGATCATCGGCAGCTCCCGGCACAGCTTTGTGACGTAATCCGCCAGCAGCTTTTCGTCGTCGACACAGATGGCTGTCATGCTCTTTCCTCTTTCTCTCTGTCCGGAATGAAGAGGGTCACGGTCGTCCCCTCGTCCAGACGGCTCTCCACCGTCACGCTTCCGCCGCACATCCGCTCGATGCGCTCCTGCACATTTCGGAGTCCGATATGCGTGCCGTCGTTCTGTTTCACCGCGTCCGTATCAAAGCCGACGCCGTTGTCCTCGATCACGATCTCATGTCCGTCCGCCGTCCTGTGTGTCATGACGCGGACAACGCCATCGTCCCGGATGCGCACACCGTGGCGGATCGCGTTCTCCACGATCGGCTGCACAGTGAGCGGCGGCAGGGAAAAGTCTCTGTCTCCGATCTCGTACTCCACGCGTACATGGGGAAAGCGGACCCGCTCGATATCGGCATAGGTGCGCGTGTGCTCGAGCTCCTTCTCGAAAGTCGTCATGCCCGGAAACTCCAGCAGGCTGAGGTTCTGCCGCAGATAGACGCTGAATTTCCCCGTGATCTCCGCCGCCCGCTGCGGATCGACCGAGCAGAGCACCTGGATCGTGGAGAGGGTATTATACAGAAAATGCGGCTGGATCTGCGTCATCATGATCTGGATGCGCTGTTCGGCCATCAGGTCCCGCTCATGGCGAAGCACGAACTGCTGATGCAGCCAGATATAATAAAAGACGCAGCAGCTGACCATGGCCGCCGTCAGAAAGTCGACCGGCAGATCGTCGTTGAAAAAGAAGTCCGCCACGCTGGATGCGATGATGAACCCCGCATTAAGCAGCGGGATCCAGAGGCTCTGCTTTTCCTCCCTGCTATCCCTGGTTACGGTATAGTACATGAGCTCGACCAGCAACAGCAGGCTGACGATATGGCAGGTATAGCCGAGCGGTCCGCGGGTGAATCTGTTCCCCTCCAGGATCGTGAAGCAGAGCGGGCTGAAAAGCGCCGTCAAATGCACGGCGAAATTGAGACAGACCAACAGCCAGCCGAGCCTGTGGGATCTCCGGGGACTCACGATACGCAGAAACAGCAGCAGGATCAGCGGGCGGATCGAATAGCCCGCGATAGCCGCGAGCGTCCTGCCGAATATCTGCGGTCCCCGCGCCAAGGTGTTCTCCAGCAGATTCTGGATGACAAGGCACAGGACCAGCCCCACGATGAGGAGCATATCGCGTCTGTGTTCCCGCTGGAGATAGCGGTCCGTCAGCGCCGCAAAGCCCAGGCCGAAGAGCTGCAGCCCCAGGGGCACCAGAAGAAGGAGGATGTATTTCGTTTCCATCGCGGCGAATTCCTTTCCGGGCAAGAAAGCAAAAGATGGTATCATGACGGCAGTTCTGCTGTCATTATACCATAGACGCAGCGCGGCTATGGTATAATTCGCCATGTTTTTCGGTTGCCGCGCGAGCGGCGAGAAAAACGGCGTCAAATCAAATATAATAAGCGCGTTTGCGCTTATTATACCATCTTCTTTTTCAAAACGGAAGCCGTATCCGTGATGCAAGCACCCTTCCGAAGTGGAAAACGCAGCGAGGGCGGCCCGTCCGGGCTGCCCTCGTTTTGTTCGGCCGCTCAGTAGCCCCAGGTCAGGAGCTCCCAGCCGCCCTCGTCCGTGCAGCCGAGCCACCACTGCCAGTCGCTGTACTCCGCGTCCGGGTTCCAGGCGCCGCCCGCGTCCGGCGCGGTGTGAAAGTCACTCAGGAACTCCGCGCAGCGGGTAAAGGTTTTCCCCTCGGCGAGGCTGTTGAGCCAGGCGAGATTCTCCTCGTTGCAGCTTCCGTCGCCCGCATAGTGCAGGAGATGCATCTCGCAGCCGTCCCAGGTCTCAAACTCCGCCTGGATCAGTGCGGCCGCCGCATCCAACTCCTCCACGGTGAAGATGTCGGATACCTTGAGGCCCATGGCGTGTTCCTGCGGCTCCAGGCCCAGCGTCTCCCAGGTTTCGGGGCTGAGGTTCCGGAGCGAGTCGATCACGACCACACAGTCGGGGCGGACCTGCTGCATCACGGTGATCATCTGCTCCTGCGGGATCGCCACGCAGCCGCCGGTATAGGGCTTGAACGCCCCCAGGCAGTGCAGGAAGATCGCCGAGCCGAGTCCGGGCGTTCCCTCCTCGTTATAGCTGATGTTCAGGCCGTACTGATATTCACGGCTGTAGTCGACAATGTGTTCGCTGTCGTCCGTGTTCAGATCCGGCAGGTCCCGGATGCTGACCATCTCGTTGTAGGCATAGCCCTCGCGCTGGTCGCCGGACCAGTAGCTGTCGTCCGTGACCTGGTGATACGCGATCGCGCAGCCGGGATCCGCGGCGATGCCGAAGGCATAGTTGAAAGAGAAGGTCCCGACCGGTGTCATGCCGTCACCCTCGGCCTGTTTGCCGAGTCCGTGCTTGCCGATGTAGCCCGGCGTCGTCATGATCTGCTTCCAGGCGCCGTTTTCATCCTTTTCGTGCAGGGAAACCCAGGCTGTCGTCTCGCCCACGCCTGCCACGATAAAGAGCTGCTGCGCCTCCTGCGCCTCTTCCAACCCGGCGATCCACGCAGGGGAGGCTTCTTTCACTCCCGCGGCAAGCGCGGCGCTTGACCAAACGCCGCACAGCAGCGCCAGGATCAGCACAACGATCGTCATTCTTTTCATGGCCTGTCCCTCCTTTATCCCGAAAGCTCCGGTTTCCTTTTAGACGGTGATCACACTGTTTGCGCGGATGTCGTTGATGGGCACGCCGCTGTAGCTGCCGTTGAAGTGCCACACTGCGCTGAGGCTCACGGCTCCGGAGACACCCGGAATGGAGAAGCTCGCCAGGCGGTTGGTGACCATCGAGTTGCCGCCGTAGTTGACGGAGGCGGCCGTTGCGGTGTAGACCATGCCGTTCACCGTCAGCTCCACGCCGCCGCCGTTAGAATACAGGCTGTAAGACGTGGTATTGACATCGACATACAGGGTCTTCTGGCCATAGCCGTCCGTCTGAACCATCCAGTTCACCAGAAGGTTGAGCTGGGTGCCGGTGCTGGAGGTGAAGCTGCCCGTGGCGACCACGTTCCCGCCGACGCCGCCGGCGACCTGATTGAGCTCGCTGTCAGAAAGAATCTTTTTTTCCATCATGATACCCCTTTACTATTTTAGATTTGTCAGGAATGACCGCTTGCTGTCTCCCGTCCGCTTACGCCATCGCGACACCGTTTGCACGGATATCCCCGACATGGACGCCGCTGAGCGTGCCGTTGAAATGCCAGACGACGCTGAGGTTCACCGCCCCGGAGACATTGGGAACGGTAAAGCTGGCCAGAGGGCTCGTCACCCGCGAGGAGCCGCCGTAGCTGATCGTTGCGGAGGTCGCCGTATAGATGGCTCCGTTTGCATACAGATCCACCCCGACGCCGGAATTGTACAGCGCATAGGAGGTGACGGAGACATCGACATGCAGGGTCTTCGTCCCGTAGTTATCGGCGCGCACGGCCCAGTTAACCAGCAGATCCACATGTGTGCCCGAGTTGGATGTAAAGCTGCCCGAGGAGACGACGGTATCCCCGGCAAACCCGCCGGCTACCTGGTCAAGTTCGTTTTCGGAAAGAATTCTGTTATCCATTGTAAAGCACCTCGCCTTTCTTTCGGAGTCATTCCCCATCTGTCGAGCCAAGCATAACACGCGAACTGTCACAGTGCTGTCACACATGCCTCTGTTCCGCAATATACAAAACGCTGTCCAACGGATGTCCAGTACATCTTCTGGCTCCCGCTGTCAGTCCAGCGCGGCGGCCGCCTATGAGTTCCGCGTCATGCCCCAGCTGCTCAAAGACGCATACCACGTCCCGGATTAAGGCCTGGTGAAAACGGCAGGGAGTTCACCACTCCCTGCCGTTATTCATCCCTGTTTCTCTTCCCTTAAGTATTTCCCCGTCCGGCTCTCCGGGCAGGCGGCGATCTCCTCCGGGGTGCCGGCCGCGACGATTCGGCCGCCGCGCACGCCGCCGCCCGGTCCCATGTCGATCACATAGTCCGCACTGCGGATCACGTCAAGGTCGTGTTCGATCACGACGACCGTGGCGCCGTTTTCGATCAGCCGACGGAAGACCCGCAGCAGCGTCTGCACGTCCAGCGGATGCAGGCCGATGGTCGGCTCGTCAAAGACAAAGACGGAATCCGCCTGGCCGCGGCCCATTTCGCTCGCGAGCTTGAGGCGCTGCGCCTCGCCGCCGGAGAGGCTGGGCGTCTCCTCGCCCAGGGTCAGATAGCCGAGGCCCAGCTCGCTCAGTACCCGCAGCCGCCGCTCCACCAGCGGGAGATCCGCGCAGGCCGCGAGCGCCTCGTCCACGCTCAGGGCCATCAGCTCCGGGAGGCAGAGAGCCTCACCGTCCCCCTTCGACGGGCGGCGAATGAAATACGCCTCCTTCGCATAGCGCGAGCCGCGGCAGTCCGGGCACGGGATGTCCACGTCCGGGAGAAACTGCACGTCGAGGCTGATCGAGCCGGTGCCGTCGCAGGCCGGACAGCGGAGCGCGCCCGTATTGTAGGAGAAATCCCCGGCCTTGCGGCCGCGCGCCTTCGCGTCGGCAGTCCGGGCGTAGACCTTGCGCAGCTCGTCGTGCACGTCGGCATAGGTCGCCACGGTGGAGCGGACGTTGATGCCGATGGGCGTCGCGTCGATGAGCTTCACCTGCGCAATGCCCTCGGCCGAGACCGCCCGGACATGCGCCGGGAGCTTTCCGCCCCGGATGGAGGCGTCGAGCGCCGGGATCAGGCTCTCCAGCACCATGGTCGTCTTGCCGGAGCCGGAGACCCCGGTCACGGCGATCAGGCGGCCCTTGGGAAGCTCGACCTCCAGGGGCTGCACGGTATGGATCCGGTCGGTGGAAAGGCGGATCCGCCCCAGCGCGAAGAGCTCCTCCGCCGGGATCGGCTGCCGCGCGCTGACGTCCGCCCGGCCGGACAGGAAGCCGCCGATGCGGGAGGCCGGATCGTTTTCGATCTCTTCGACGCAGCCCTGGGCGATGACCGTGCCGCCGCCGGCGCCGGCCTCCGGGCCAAGCTCAATGAGCCAGTCGGCCTCCTTCAGCACCCGGGTATCGTGGTCGACAAGGATCACGGAGTTGCCGTCCGCGAGCAGGTCGCGCATCACGCCCGTGAGCCCCTCGAGGTTCGCCGGGTGCAGGCCGATGGACGGCTCGTCCAGCACATAGAGGACGCCCGTCGTGCGGTTGCGGACCGCCCGCGCGAGCTGCATCCGCTGGCGCTCGCCGGTGGAGAGCGTGGAGGCCGCGCGGTCCAGCGTGAGGTAATCGAGCCCCAGTTCCATGAGCCGCCGCGCCGCGTCCTGGAACGACTCGCAGACGCGCGCCGCCATCGGGCGCATCTCCTCCGGGAGGGAGGCCGGCACACCGTCCACCCAGACGACGAGGTCGGCAAGCGTCATCGTGCAGGCCTCCGCCAGGGTGATCCCCCGCAGCTTCGGCGCGCGGGCGGCCGCAGAGAGCCGCGTCCCGCCGCAGTCCGGGCAGACGCTCTGCTTCAAGAACTTCTCCACGCGCTTCATGCCCTTCTCGTCCTTGACCTTCGAGAGGGCGTTTTCGACCGTGTAGGTGGCGTTGAAGTAGGTGAAATCCATATCGCCCGCCGCGCCGCTGGTCTTGTTCTGGTAGATGATATTCTTCTTGACAGCGGGACCGTGGAACACGATGTCCCGCTCCTTTTCCGTCAGCTCCCGAAACGGCACGTCGGTGCGCACGCCCATCTCCCGGGCGATGTCCTTCATCAGCGACCACATCAGCGTCTGCCACGGGGCCACCGCGCCCTCGTCGATCGAGAGAGACTCGTCCGGCACCAGGGTCGACTCGTCCACCGTGCGGACGATGCCGGTGCCGTCGCAGGTTTTGCAGGCGCCCTGACTGTTGAAGGCCAGCTCCTCCGCACCGGGAGCGTAGAAGCTCACCCCGCACACCGGGCAGACGAGGGGCCGCTCCGCCGCCACGTTCAGCGACGGCGGCAGGTAATGCCCATTCGGGCAGCGGTGGCTAGCGAGGCGCGAGTACATCAGGCGCAGGCTGTTGAGGAGCTCCGTGCCCGTGCCGAAGGTGCTGCGGATGCCCGGTACGCCGGGGCGCTGGTGCAGCGCGAGCGAGGCGGGCACATACAGCACCTCGTCCACCTCCGCCCGCGTCGCCTGGGTCATGCGCCGCCGGGTATAGGTAGAGAGCGATTCGAGGTAGCGCCGCGAGCCCTCCGCGTACAGGATGCCCAGCGCCAGCGAGGACTTCCCGCTGCCGGACACGCCCGCGATCCCCACGAGCTTGTGGAGCGGGATATCGACGTCGATGTTCTTCAGGTTATGCACCCGCGCCCCGCGCACTTCGATCTGTGCGGGCGCGGGCTGTTTCTCCTTCTTCATGGTTTCCCCTCTGTCCATGGTTTGCCCCCTGTTCGCCGTCGCGCACAGGGGGCTTGTTGATCCTGTTTGAAACTCAGTTCCAGTAGCGCCGGTCGAGATCCTCCATATGCGCCTTCATGCGGTTGTAGGCCGCCTCCGAATCCCCGGCCAAGATGGCCTCGGCGATCTGCATATGCTCCTCGTAATGCTGCTTGCGGTTCTCCTCGGCCGTCACGGTGCGGCTCAGGATCAGCGACCACATGCGCTGCTCCATGGCCTTCCAGATCATGTCGTAGAGCACGAGGAACATATGGTTTCCGCTCGCGCGGGCGATGCTCATATGAAAATCACGGTCCGTGATCTCGGAATAGACCTTGTCCTCCGCCTCCCGGCGGAACCGCTCGATGATCTCGCGCATGCGGGTCTTCTCCACCTCGCTGATATTCAGCGCGGCGCAGCGGGCCACCTCCGGCTCCATGAGCATGCGGGTCTGGATAATGTCCTGCGGGTCGATCTCATTGATCCAGTCGTTCGTGACGGAATGGATCTCTTTGACAAAGACGCCCTGGCCCTGGTTGGACTCCACGAGCCCGTTGAGCTCCAGCGCGCAGAGCGCCTCCCGCACCGGGACGCGGCTGACACCGAACATCTCACAGAGTTCCTTCTCGCTCGGCAGCTTGTCGCCGACCTGGAAGGTCCCCGCCATGATTGCGTCCCGAAGCTGATGAAAGATCTGCATGTACAGTTTGTTGCTGGTAACAGGGCTGAAAGCAGGCATGGTGATAACCTCATATTACAAGTATAATACTATCTTAGCATCTCATTCCCGTCCCTGTCAATCGCATGTATAAAAAAGCAGACACGGTGTTTGGCCGTGTCTGCCGGTATTCAGAAAACTCAGCCGCCGCCGAGCAGGACCAGAGAGATCTGCGGGATGTAGGTGACGAGCAGCAGCACGATCAGAGAGGCGATGATCAGCGGGATGACCGCCTTGGAGATCGCCTTGAGATCCACCTTGGCGATGCCGCAGGCGACATAGAGGTTCACGCCAACGGGCGGCGTGACCAGGCCGATGGCCAGGTTCACGATCATGATGGTGCCGAAGTGCACCAGGTTCATGCCCAGTGCCTGCGCGACCGGCAGGAACAGCGGCGTGAAGATGTAGAGCGCGGAGGTGGAGTCGAGGAAGCAGCCGGCGATCAGCAGGCAGATGTTCACGATGATCAGGAAGACCACGGTGTTGCCGGCGGCAAAGTTCTCCAGCGCGGAGCTGATGGCCACGTTGATGCGCGCGCGGGTCAGCACGTAGGCAAAGAGAGAGGCCGCGGCGGTGATCAGCATAACGACGGCCGTGGTGGAGGCCGAGTCAATGATGATCTTCTTCAGATCCTTGAGCTTCAGCGTCCTGTAGACAAAGAGGCCCACGATCAGACCGTAGACTGCGGAGACAGCCGCCGCCTCGGTCGGGGTGAAGATGCCGCCGTAGATGCCGCCCAAAATGATGACCGGCATCAGCAGGCCCCAGAAGGCCTCCTTAAACGCCTTCCAGCGCTCCCCCCAGCTCGCGCGGGGCAGGAGCTTGAGGTCGTTCTTGCGGCCGATCCAGAGCGTCATGATGATGAGAGCCGCGCCCATCAGCAGACCGGGCAGTACGCCGGAGATGAAGAGGCTGCCGATGGAGACGTCGGAGATCGAACCGTAGACGACGAAGGTGATGGACGGCGGAATGATGACGCCGATGGCGCCGGCCGTCGCCATCAGGGCTGCGGCAAAGGCAGGGGGATAGCCCACCTCGATCATGGCCGGGATCAGGATCAGGCCGAGAGCCGCGACCGTGGCCGGGCCGGAGCCGGAGATCGCCGCGAAGAAGCAGGCGACCAGCACGCAGACCATGGCCACGCCGCCCTTGAAGTGGCCGACGCAGGCCTGGGCGAGCTTGATGAGCCGGGTCGAGATGCCGGATTTTTCCATGATGTTGCCGCCCAGGATGAAGAAGGGGATCGCCATCAGGACGGACTTGGTGATTGCGGCGGAGACCAGCTGCGGCACCGTGCCGAGCACGATGTTCAGCGGGCGGCCCGCACCCAGGGCGACCATGGCGGCCACGCTGGACATGCCGAGGCAGACGGCGATGGGAGCGCCCATCAGCAGCAAGACGGCGAACAGGCCGAACAGAACGATTGTTACCATGGTTTACTCCCCCTTCCCCGTTTTTTCAAAGCTCTCGCGCTCTTCTTCGGGAACATCGTTGAGCGCGTCGGCCAGCGCCTCCGCCAGCACGTCCTCGCGCGCCGCGTCCTTGTTGCGCAGGGCCTGGATCAGCAGCTCCACAAAGCGCAGCAGCAGGAAGAAGGCGCCCAGCGGCACAAAGGAGCCGTAGATCCACTCGGGGATCTGCACGCCCAGCGAGAGCTGACCGCGCTGGAACTGCGTCATGGTCATGCGGATGCCATAGTAAAAGATGACGCCTGCGAACGTGATGCCGGCCAGGGCGGAAATGACCTCAAAAATACGGGCCACGATCTTGGGCACATGATCGGCCAGCAGCGTGAAGCCCAGGTGCGCGCCGCGCTTGGCCGCAATGGAGGCACCGAAGAGGCTCAGCAGGACGAAGGAGTAGGTGGATATCTCCTCCGCGAAGTTCATGGAGAAATTGAAAACATAGCGGGTAACGACGTTGGAAAAGGTGAGGACCGTCATCACCGTCAAGGCGATCAGACAGATGATCTCCTCCAGGTTGTCAATGATCTTTTTCAGCATATCGCTTGTCCTTTCTTCGTTGAGAGAAAGAGCGGAAGTTTCCTTCCGCTCTTTTCTAATGAAGCCGGATTACCCCTCGATGCCGAAGGCGGCCAGAGCGTCCGCGTCAAACTTGGCGAGGAAATCGGCCTTGACGTCGGCGACCTTCTCCTTGAAGAGGGCAACCTGCTCCTCAGTCAGGACGTCGACCTGGATGCCCTTGGCGCGGAACTCCTCGATCAGGGTCTCATGCTCGGCCTCGACCACGTCGCGGCCCCAGTTGCAGGCCTCGAGGGCCTTCTCGCGCAGGACATTCTGGGTCTCCTCGTTCAGGCTGTTCCAGATGTCGGTGTTGAACATCAGCAGGTCGTTCTCATAGCTGTAGCTCCAGACCGTGACATAGGGCTGGACTTCCAGGACGCCGGAGGTGTTGGTGATGCTCAGGCCGTTCTCCTGGCCGTCGATTGTGCCCTGCTGCAGCGCGGTGAAGACCTCGCCCCAGTTCAGGGTGGAGGGGCTGGCGCCGAGAGCGGTGAAGGTGTTCTGGTAGATGGCGCTGCCCGGGGTGCGGATCTTGAGGCCGGCCATATCATCGGGGGTCAGGACCGGGCGCTTGGAGTTGGAGAGCTGGCGGAAGCCGTTGTGGAAAGAGCCGAGCAGAGTCATGTTGTAGTCGGCGAGGATGGAGGCATAGTAGTCCAGACCGGTCTCGTCGATGGTGGTACGGGCGTCGGTATAGTCGTCAAAGATCCAGGGGGTGATGCCGATGGTGAGGCGCTCGTCCAGGGCGCCCATGGTGACAGTGGCGTAGGCCGCGATATCCACGGAGCCGTCGGCCAGCATCTCCATGCCCTTGGCAGCGTTGCCGCCGGCCAGCTGGTCATTGGGGAAGACGTCGATCAGCACGGCGCCGTCGGTGGCCTCTTCGACCAGCTCGGCAAACTTCTGACCGACCTTGGTGTCGATCTGGGTGTCGGTGCCGTTGACGGTCATGGTGAGATTGATCTTGGTGTAGGGGCTCGCCGCATTGGCGGCGCCGGCGACAGCCAGCGTGAAGATGCAGGCCAGAGCCAGAACGAGTGCTAAGAACTTTTTCATGATCTTTCCTCCTGTATTATTCTTTTTTCCGCCTTGCGGCGGCAGTTTACCAACATGCGGCTTTCGCCGTTTTACATCCGCTCGTCGAGCAGGATCTCCTTGTGTTCGCGCGAGGACTCCAGCGCCAGCATGGAAAGCTTGAGCACCTTGATGCCCTCGTCGAGCGGCGTGCAGATGGGCGTGCCGTTTTTCAGGCAGTCCTGGAAATGCTTATGGATCGGGAAGATGACCCCGTCCTGGTTGTATTTATAGGAGTCGTTGTAGGTGATGGTGACGGCCTCGGCCATATCGGCGGTCTTGTAAGTCAGCTCGTCGAACTCGAACATGTCGCGGCCCTTGAGAAAAGCGCTGCCCTTGGTGCCGATGTAGCCCTTGAG
The DNA here is from genome assembly GCA_030531505.1 of Eubacteriales bacterium. GTDB lineage: Bacteria > Bacillota > Clostridia > Oscillospirales > Oscillospiraceae > Limivicinus. The sequence goes on along the minus strand of JAUNNH010000003.1, from coordinate 141,022 downwards.
GTTCGCGCCGAGATCGCTCGACCAGCTCGCGCTGATGGTGGCGATGCCGCCCTTTTTGATCTTCATGGTGCCGGAGAAGTTGGTGTCGAAGGCGGGAAGCGAGTCGATCGTGCACCAGACATTGGCGCTCAGGGTCTCGAACTCGCCGCATAGCGCGGTCAGCAGGTTCCACTCGTGGGAGATGGACTCGATGGTGAAGCCGCAGGCAAATTTCGGGTCGGTGCGCCAGGAGGGGGCGAAATAGGTCCCCCGGAAGCCGAAACCGGGGCCGACGCGGTTGTCAAAGACGTTGATGGGATCGCCGAGCGCGCCGGAGCGGACCAGTTCGACCATCTTCTGGAAGGCCGGGCGATAGCGGTGGGCAAAGCCGACGATGATCTTGCCGTCGTACTTCTGCTCCATGTCCTTGATCTTCTGCGCGTCCTCCAGACTTGTGGCGATGGGCTTTTCCATGTACAGCGGAACATGGGCGGAGAGGACCTTCTCCACATAGTCGAGACGCTTGGTCGGCGGCGTGCAGAGCACCACATAGTCGGCCTTCGGGATCCAGGTATCCAGATCCTCATAGCCGATGGCCTCACTGCCGAACTCCGCGCAGTATTTCTCCAGGCCCTTCCGGTTGACGTCAAAGGCGGCAATCACCTTTCCGCCGAGCTTGACGACCGCGCGACCGTGGGAGTAGGCAATGTCGCCGGCGCCGATCATCAGAACATTCATATACGCTCCTCCTTATCGCTTTTTCCACGTGACTGTTATTCATGTTATCTGCTTGTAATACAAGTATATAAGCAGATCTTTTCCCCGTCAAGGGGCAATTGCACAGAAGTCGTTTTTTCTGTACTTTTTCACAAGCTCTACCGGTGGTATTTGTGCATTTTGCGGATTTGCCAGAACTTTAACGAGGATATAACCATGACACCCCCTCGCTTGTAGGAAGCGTGGGGGTGCCGCTTGTTCTGTCCGGATAGTACCCAGCAGAAAGGCGCCGCATAGCGGCGCCCTTTTGCTTTTTACTTGTTCAGTCGGCGGTAGGTCTCGGTATAACCGCGCAGCTTTTTGGCCAGCGCCCGGTCATAGGCGCCGGGCAGCATGCGCCACTGCCAGTTGCCCGAGGCGGTCCCGGGGCTGTTCATGCGCGCGCTGCGGTCGAGGCCGAGCACATCCTGCATCTGCACCACGAAGAGCCGCGAGGCCGTTGCCATGCCGCCGCGGATCAGGCCCCAGTTCCAGCCCTCGTCCGCCGTGATATGCAGGTAGCGCTCCGCAAAGCGAACGCTCCCCTTGTCGGCCCATTTCAGCCAGCCCTGCACGGTCTCGTTGTCATGGGTCCCGATATAGCAGCAGCTGTTGGGCACCGTGTTGTGCGGCAGATAGTCGGAGTTGCCGTGCGTGTCAAAGGCAAACTGCAGGATCTTCATGCCGGGCAGGCCGGAATCGGCCAGGAGCTTCTGCACCTCCGGCGTCGTATAGCCCAGGTCCTCCGCGATGAAGTCGAGGTCGCTGAACCAGGAGTTCAGCACGCCTACCAGGCTCATGCCCGGGCCCGGCTTCCAGACGCCGTTCTTCGCGGTGGTGTCACCATAGGGCACGGCCCAGTAGCTCTCAAAGCCGCGGAAGTGGTCGATGCGCAGCACGTCGTAGAGCTTTTTCGCCCCGTCGATGCGGCGGATCCACCAGCCGTAGCCGTCCCGCTTCATGGCGTCCCAGTCATAGAGCGGATTGCCCCAGAGCTGGCCGTCCTCGGTGAAGGGATCGGGCGGTACGCCGGCCACCTCGGTCGGGAGGTTCTCCTCGTCGAGCTGGAAGAACTGCGGCTCGCTCCAGATATCGGCGGAATCGAGCGCGACATAGATGGGCACGTCCCCGATGAAGCGGATGCCCTTCTCCCGCGCGTAGGCGCGCAGGGCGTCCCACTGGCGGAAGAAGAGGAACTGCACGAAGACGAAGAAGTCTATATCTGCCTTCAGCTCCTCACGGGCATCACGCAGCGCGTCCTCGCGGCGCAGACGCAGCGCGTCGGGCCACGCCGTCCAGGCGATCATGCCCTGGCTGCGCTTGATGGCCATGAAAAGCGCGTAGTTCTCGAGCCAGCCGGCGTTCTCGCGGCGGAAGGCCGCGATCTCCTCCGCATAGCGCTCCGCCCCGCGCTCAAAGGCGAGGCGCAGCACGGCAAAGCGGCTCTCGTAGATCTTGCCGTAGTCCACGCGCGCAGGATCGCTGCCCCAGTCCCGGTTCCTGACCTCGGACGGCTTGAGGAGCTTGTCCTTGATGAGCAGGTCGAGATCGATGTAATAGGGGTTGCCGGCGAAGGTGGAGAAGGACTGGTAGGGGCTGTCGCCGTAGCTGGTCGGTCCAAGGGGCAGAAGCTGCCAGTATTTCTGGCCCGCCGCCGCCAGGAAGTCCACGAACTGAAACGCGCTCTTGCCCATCGTGCCGATGCCGTAAGGCGAGGGCAGCGAGCTCATGGGCATCAGAATACCGCTGCTGCGGTCAATCATCAAACATCACTCTTTTCTTTCGGCGGCCTGCCGGCCGTCTATACTGTCATAGGGCCTGATCAGCCCTTCACGGCGCCGGCGGCCACACCCTTTATGATGTGCTTCTGGCAGATCAGATAGAACACGATCACGGGGATGATGCTCAGCAGGATCAGGGCCATGGTCGCCCCCAGGTCGACCGTGCCGTAGCTGCCCTTGAGGTACTGGATGTGGATGGGGATCGTGCGGTACTCGTTGATGTCCAGCACGAGGTAGGGCAGAAGGAAGTCGTTCCAGACCCACATGATCTCCAGGATGCCGACGGAGATCATCGTCGGTTTGAGCATCGGGAGCACCACGGAGAAGTAGGTACGCACGGGACCGCAGCCGTCGATGGAGGCGGCCTCCTCGATCTCCAGCGGGATGGACTTGACAAAGCCCACGAACATGAAGATCGCGAGCCCCGCGCCAAAGCCGAGGTAGACGATCGGGATCGTCCAGGGGGTGTTCAGATGGAGCTGGTCCGCCGTCTTGGAGAGGGTGAACATGACCATCTGGAAGGGCACCACCATGGAGAAGACGCAGAGATAGTAGATCACCTTGCAGAAAAAGGAGTTCACGCGCGCGATGTACCAGGCGGCCATGGAGGTGAAGAGCAGGATCAGCGCCGTGGAGGCCACGGTGATCAGCACGCTGTACTTCACACTGCTCCAGAAAGGATAGTTGCCGAAGGTCATGCCTTTGATGAAGTTGGCAAAGCCGGCCCACATCTCTCCGGTAGGCATGGCAAAGGTATCCGTCTTGACATAGGTGTTGACCTTAAAGGAGTTGATGACCACCGAGAGAACAGGCAGCACATAGATGATGCAGATCACCGCCAGCACCACCGACATGATGGTCTTCCGCCGACGCTCGGCGGCCAGCGTTCCCTGTTTGTTCATTACTGCTGCACCTCCCTCTTGCGGGTATAGGCGAGCTGGGCAAGCCCGATGCCCGCCACGAGAATGAAGAACAAAACGGCTTTGGCCTGGGCCACACCCTTCGAGGCAGAGTTGGAGTTATAGAAGGTGTTATAGATGTTCAGAGCCAGCATTTCCGTCGTCTTGATGGACGAGCCGTCCGGCTGGATGATGAAGGGCTGGCCGCCGGTCAGGGCCAGGTTCTGGTCAAAGAGCTTGAAGCCATTGGTGAGGCTCAGGAAGGTGCAGATCGTGATGGACGGCATGACGTTCGGGATCGTGACTTTAAAGAGCGTCTGCGACTTCGTGGCGCCGTCGATGCGCGCGGCCTCGAGCATATCCTCGGGCACCGCCTGCAAGCCGGCGATGTAGATGATCATCATATAGCCGATCTGCTGCCAGCACATCAGGATGATGAGGCCCCAGAAGCCGTACTTGGTCTCCATCAGGATGGAGGTGCCGTAGCGGGACAGCACGCCGTCAAAGATCATGGACCAGATGTAACCCAGCACGATGCCGCCGATCAGGTTCGGCATGAAGAAGACCGTGCGGTAGAGGTTCGAGCCGCGGATGCCCTGGGTCAGCGCATAGGCCGCGGCGAAGCCGAGGACGTTGATAAACACCAGACTGGTGAGCGCAAAGAGGGCCGTATACCAGAAGGAGTGCATGAAGCTCGCGTCCTTCAGCGCGGAAAGATAGTTGCCAAAGCCGATAAAGGTCGCGTTGCGGATGAGCTTGAACTTGCAGAAGGACAGATAAATTCCCTGAATAAAGGGCCAGACAAAGCCGATGGCAAAGGCGGCCGTCACCGGGCCGAGGAAGAGCCAGAACCAGCGGCGCAAGGGATTCTTGAAGATTCCTTTTTTCAAACCATCATCTCCCGTTTTCTCTCACAAATACAAGAAAACAGGGCGGGCGAACTCGCCCGCCCTGTCAGGTATGCATGGGATATCCGCTCGGGGATACCGTGTTTTGGATTACTCAGCCGTTGGCGGACTGATACTGGACAGCCCAGCCATCCACGAACGCGGTCTTCACGAGCTCCCAGTTGGCGTCGGACTGATCGGCGTTGTAGGCGTTCAGAGCGGACACCAGCGCAGCACGGTAGTCATCGACATTGGGCTGATAGTTGGTGGCCCAATCCATCACGTAGCAACCGTCGGCAGCATAGTTGTTGGCGTCGGCCAGGAAGCCGTTGGCGGATTCGGGAACATTCTTGTAAGGCAGGACGCCCAGCTGGTCGACCATGATCTGGGCGGCCTCGGGATCGGTGACGAGCCACATCATGAAGTCCATGGTGGCAGCCTTATCGGCGTCGGACACGGTGTCGTTGATGGCCCAGCAGTTCTCGGTGCCGCAGTTCAGGCCGGCCTTCTCCTCGCCCTCAACACCGCAGTAATAGGGGATCATCGCCACGTTGGGCAGTTCGGAGGTGATGTCGGCATAATCCCAGGAACCGGTCAGGAAGAAGACGGCCTTGCCGGACTTCAGCTCGTTGGCAGGATCGTGGCCGCCAGTGGCCAGGGCGGAGGGATCGGTCAGGCTGTTGTTGATGATAAGGTCATAGAGGGCCTTGAAGTTGTCGATGTAGGCACCGGTCAGCTCAGCAGGGCACTCGCTCCAGCCGCCGGCGTCGCGCTCTTCATAGAAGTACTCCAGGTTGGCCAGGTGGCCGGTGATACGCCAGCTCTGGGAGCTGTCCATGTCGGCGGAAACGAAGGCGTCGAAGCCCAGCTCGCCAGCGCGGGCATGGATGTCTTCAGCGACAGCCTTCAGCCCCTCGAAGTTGACCAGCTCGTCCAGGCTGTGGCCGGCGGCCTTGAGGAGGTTGCAGTTGACGACGATGCCGTAGCACTCGAAGCAGTAGCCGATGGAGACCAGCCGGCCGTCCTCATCATAGAGGTTGTAGGCGTCGGTGTTCAGCTCATTGGCGATGGGGGTATCGGTCAGGTCCATGGCGAACTCGCCCCACTCCTTGACGCCGGCCTGGTTGCCGATGACGAAGAGGGTAGGCGCGGAGGACTTGTCCATCTCGGAGGTCAGGGTCTGGCTGTAGGTGCCGGAAGCGGCGGTGACGACCTTGACGGGAACGCCGGTCTCCTCGGTGTACATGGAGGCCAGCTGCTGGGCAGCCTCGTCCAGCTCGGGCTTGAAGTTCAGCCAATAGACCGAACCGGTATCCGCAGCGGAGGCAGAAGCCGCCAGCGCGAAAACCATGATCAGGGTCAGCGCGAGTGCGATGATCTTTTTCATTTTGATTTCTCCTTTTCGTTTTTTCCCGCGTTGCGGGTTGTTTATCGTTTATTTTCAAACCCGTTCGGGTTCAAAAATCAAAGCGTCCGCAGCGAGGCGCCCGTACGAAAAGCGGGCTCCAGGCGGATGTGGCGGTGGGGGCCGCCGTCCATGACTTCCAGCAGGAGCTTCACACTCTCGCGGCCCATCTCCTCCGCCGGCTGGGTCATGGTAGAGAGCGTCGGCACCGTGTAGGAACTGATCTCCAGCCCGTCGATCGCGATGACGGACAGATCCTCCGGCACGCGGCGTCCGCGGTCTTCCATCGCCTTGATGGCGGCGATGGCCGTGGTGTCGGACAGGACGAAGACGGCGGTGAAATCCGTCTCCCTCTCCAGCAGCTTCGCCATACCCTCGTAGGCCTCCGGCATCGTAAAGCAGCCGCCGCATTCCATGACCAGCGCCTCATCGAAGGGGATGTCATGCTCGCGCAGCGCCGCCTTATAGCCCTCGTAGCGCAGCTCACTGATCGAATGATCCGAGCAGCTCGGCACCAGGGCGGCGATGCGCCGGTGGCCGTGCTCGATGAGCTTTTCCACCGCCTGATAGGCGGTGCGGAAATCGTCGATGCAGACGGAGGAATACTCCTCCTCCGCAAGAGAGCCGAAGCTGTTGGTGAAGGAGCAGCAGACATAGGGCACGCCGACCAGACTCAGCTCCGCCGGCGTATAGTCGAAGCGCCCGCCGAGAAAGATAAGGCCCTGCAGCTTCTTCTCCCGCTCCAGGATCGCCCCGGCCTTGACCTCGTCGTCGTCCTCGCCGATGAAGCGCGGCACCATCGTGTAGCCGCGGCGGTCGATCTCCAGCGCGGCGGTCTTGAGCACCTCGGAGAAAAAGAGGTTCCCCGTGCCGCGGACCACGACACCGATCGCGTCGCTGCGGCTGCGCCCCAGATCGCGAGCGCTGTTGTTCGGGATATAGCCTGTCGCCTCCACCATGTTCAGCACACGCTCGCGCACCTCGGCGCTCACGTCCGGCCGCCCGTTGAGCACGCGGGACACGGTGCTCACGCCGACGCCGCAGGCCTTTGCGATATCTTTAATGGTCATGGCCAGCTCTCCCGTTCTGCCCGGAAACCGTTCCGGTACCGCTCCCGGTACCGTTTCCAGCTCTCGACATCTTCATAATACCAAGTCACCGGAAGAAAGTCAATCGAAGACTCCCAATTATCTCCATTTTCGGAGTTGTGCTCAAATTTTCAGAATTTTTTTGTGCACTTTGCAGGAGCTTCAAGTTGTCGGCAACATGCCGACAACTTCAAACGAAAAAAGCAGAAACTCCTTTGGGAGTTTCTGCTTTTGCAGATTATAGGGGGCTCCGCAGTCCGAGAAGCGGGAGCTTGTGTCACTCGATCAGGATTTTGAAAACGACCTTTTCGACCTGGCTCACGCCGTTCACCTGGCCCTTGCAGCGGTGGGCGTCGTCGGGGAAGGCGACCAGGAAGGTGCCGGGCTTGAGGATCAGGGTCTGGTGCTCGGCGCTCTTTTCCGTGAAGGCATAAAAGTCGCCCTCCGGACGGCTCTTTTCCTCGTCCACGGTCAGGGCTTTGGGGTCGGCGATCTCCATGCGCTCCTCACCCTTGGTGACGGCATGGATGTCGAGATAGCGCTTGTGGGACTCGAAAAAGGTCTCGGAGTCCGGCGCGGTGTCAAAGATGTTCCGGGTGGCGTAGAGCTTCTCCCCGTCCATATGGACGGTTTCGGTGCCGACGCTCGCGAGAAACTCCGGCGTCAGCAGGTCCAGCGCCTTGTCAAGCAGGGGGCTGAAGCCCTTGTAATTGGCGGCGTCCGCATTTCTGGCAACGATCATGGTGCATACATCCTTTCGTTTTTTCCGTTTTATTCTTCCGTACCCGGCAGCTTGTCGGGATAGACGTCGGTGTCATAGGTCCAGCCGTGGTCGAGGAGCCAGAAGCGATGGGGATCGTCGTCGATCTCCTCGTCCTCCGGGATCGGCAGGTCGGGCCGGGCGTTGCGGAGCTTCACGCGGGTCTCATAGGTCCGCAGCTCCTCCAGGGTAAAGTTATAGCCGAGAGCATGCGCCGCGGGCAGCAGCACGTCCTCCACCACCGCCTCGCGGATCTCGAGACTGCCGGGATAGCATTCCTCCGCCTGCCGCAGCTGCTCGCGCAGCGCGGCGTCCGCGGCGTAGCGTTCAAAAAAGGCCTCCGCCTGTTCGATCATGGTTTTTCCTCCTTATTTATACCAGTAGACCGGGAAACCGTACATCTCCCCGAGCGCCGCGAGCACCGCGGCATGGCGGCCCTTCATCACGACGAAATGCGGCTCGAAGCCCGCCTTCACGCTGCTCTCGACGATCGCACGGCTCCTGGCGTCGGTCTGCACGACCAGCGAGGTGCCGGTGAACTGCTTGGGCTTGTCGAGCACGCGCCCCTCGCAGAGGAAAAAGCGGAAGCTGCCGTCCGGCTCGCGGCCCACGCGAAAGACCGTCGCCTCCGGAAAGGCCTCGCAGCCGAAGTCCATGGCCGGGCCAATCTTCCGGTTCGGATGCACCCCGACGACCGCCCCGGTATCCCGCCGGGCGAGCGAGCAGGCCGCCGCCCCGCAGTGCCAGAAGGTGATCGTGTTCTCCTCCTCATCAAGCGAGACCGGATCCCCGAAAAAGACCGGCTCCCCGCTCAGCCGCATGCCCATCCACATGGAGAGCGCGCCGTACACGTCCGCCTCGCAGGCGGCGGCCACGCCGTCGTCATTGAGGAGCGAGAGCACCGCGCAGACCGGCGTGCCGAAGGAGGTGAACAGATCCGGCCAGCAGCGCGAGGCCAGGGCCCCGATCCCGTGCGCGCGCACATAGTCGCTGTAAGCCCGATAGAGCCGCGCGTGGTCCAGGCGGTTTTTCTCCGGTGTTTTGTCCAGACCGCAGGTCATATCCTCGCTCCGCCGCAGGTAGTCCGCGCAGTCGGCGTCCGAAAGGCCCTTCGCCGCCTCCAGCAGCTCGCGGACCTCGATCGCCTCCAGCTCCACGCCGAAGACGTCCATCAGCTCCGCATCGAGCGCGCGGCCGAAACCGAAGCCCTGGGGCGTATGGCCGACGGCGGCGAGCTTCAGCGAATGCAGCGCGTGCTTGAGCGCGGCCGCCCGCAGCACCGCTCCGATCTCCCCGCGCGTGCGCGCCTCTCCCGGCGCGCCGAAGACATAGGCGAAGGGCCGATCCGAGAAGGCGCGCAGGGTGTTTGCCGCGGAGTAGGCCCCCGTCAGGGAGTTGAGGCGCAGGCGCCCGCCGTCGATGCAGGGCTCCCGCAGCGTCCACAGCAGCACCGGGCAGTCGAAGCGGCGCAGCAGCTCCGCCATATAGGCGGCGTTGGCAAAGGTCAGGTTCTGGAACACGAGCAGGTCCGGGTGCAGCGGCTCAAGAAAGGCGCGCAGCTTGTCCAGGCTCAGCAGCATCTCCTCGGGGCAGACAAAGCGGTCGTCCAGCCCGCGCAGCAGAGCGGCACTCTTCTCGAATTCCGCCTGTGCGGATTCCAGATGAAAGGTGGGGACGCCCACCGGGACATATACCGGGCAAAAAGCGCTCATCGCGTCCTCCTGTAAGCAGCTTTGATGAATCCATCTTACCGCCCTCCGGCGGTCCTGTCAATGCCTTTTCCTGTTGACAGGACCGGGCCCGCCGGGCTATACTTGCATTAGTTTATCCGATTAATCAATAGGGGGAGGGTTCCGATTTTGAGCGATCTTTCCGCGATCTGCCGGGATATCCGCTGTGACACGATCCGCTGTATCGGGCATCTCGGTGTCGGCCACATCGGCGGCTGCCTCTCGGTGGTGGAGCTGCTGGGCGTGCTGTACTTCGAGGCGATGCGCATCGACCCGCGAAACCCGCAGATGCCGGGGCGTGACCGCTTCATCTGCTCCAAGGGGCACGCCGGCCCCGCGGTCTACGCGGCACTTGCCAACCGCGGCTATTTTGACAAGAAGGAGCTGCTTACGCTCAACCGCGGCGGCACCGATCTGCCCAGCCACTGCGACATGAACCGCACGCCCGGGGTCGACATGACCACCGGCTCTCTCGGGCAGGGCTTCTCCTGCGCTGTCGGCGCGGCGCTCGGCTCGAAGCTGGAGGAGGACGGTGCCGTGATCTACACGCTGATCGGCGACGGGGAGAGCCAGGAGGGGCAGATCTGGGAGGCGGCCATGTTCGCCGCGGCGAAGGGGCTGGACAACCTGATCGCCTTCACCGACTACAACAAGCTCCAGATCGACGGGCCGGTCGCGCAGGTCAACGATATCGCGCCGCTCGCGGAGAAGTGGGCGGCCTTTGGATGGCACGTGATCGATGTGGAGGACGGCAACGACGCCGAGCAGGTCTCGGAGGCGGTGAAGCACGCGTGGCTCGGTCTCGGCAGCGGCCGGCCCACCATGGTCATTCTGAACACCCGCAAGGGCTGCGGCGTCCCGGAGATCGAGGCGCTCGGCCCGGGCAACCACAACTGCCCCTTTACGGAGGAGCAGGCCGAGGCGGCCATTGCCGCACTGCGAAGGGAGGCATAACGGTATGGAGATGCGAGCGGTATACGCGTCCTGCCTCGCGGAGCTGATGGAACGCGACCGGCACGTCGTCGTGCTGGACGCGGATCTGGCCAAGGCCAGCGGCACCCGCGCCCTCTATGAGCGCTTCCCAAAGCAGATGTTCGACTGCGGCGTGGCCGAGCAGAACATGGCCTCCATCGCGGCCGGGCTTTCAAGCTACGGCTTCCGGCCCTGGATCGAGAGCTTCACGCCTTTCGCCTCGCGCCGCATCTGCGATCAGATCGCGATCTCGATCTGCTATGCCCGACGGAACGTGAAGATCGTCGGCACCGATCCCGGCATCGCCGCCGAGCTGAACGGCGGCACCCACATGAGCATGGAGGATATCGGCGTGCTGCGTTCGATCCCCGGGCTCGTCATCGTGGAGCCGGCGGACGCGGTGCAGCTGCGCGCGGCCATGCCCGTGCTCGACGCTTACGAGGGGCCGGTCTACCTGCGGCTTTTCCGCAAGGAGCTGCCGGATCTCTTCCCCGCGGACTATGTCTTCGATCTCTTCCGTGCCGACGTGCTGCGGGAGGGGCGGGATCTGAGTCTCTTCGTTTCGGGCTTTCTGACTGCAGACGCGCTGCAGGCGGCAGAACTCCTCGCGGCGGAGGGAATCTCCGCCGAGGTCGTGAACGTGCACACCCTCAAGCCCCTCGATCGGGAGACCGTGCTCGCCTCGGCCCGCAAGACCGGCGCGGTGCTCACCGTGGAAAACCACAATGTGATCGGCGGCCTCCATTCCGCCGTGCTGGAGGCTCTCGCCCGGGAGAAGATCCCCGCCTGCGCCGTAGGCGTCCAGGACCGCTTCGGCGAGGTGGGCACGCTCCCCTACCTGCGTGAGGCCATGGGCCTCACGGTGGAACATATCGTCAAGACCGCAAGAGAAGCGGTCCGCTTGAAATAAGGAGGCGTTTTTTGTGAAGATCGCGATCGGAAGCGACAAGTCCGGCTTTGCCGTCAAAGAGGCCGTAAAGGCCTACCTGACGGAGGTCGGCGCGGATTTTGACGACCTCGGCACCACGGATCTGAACGAGGTGCACCCCTACTACCAGGTGGCGAGTGAGGTCGCGCCGCTGGTGCAGCAGGGCGTATACGACCGGGCCGTGCTGATCTGCGGCACGGGCGCGGGCATGAGTGTCGTATCGAACAAGTATAAAGGCGTCTACGCCGTGGCCTGCGAGAGCCTATACGCGGCGAAGATGGCCCGTGCCATCAACAACGCCCAGGTCCTGTGCATGGGCGGCTGGATCGTCGGGCCGGAGCTTGCGGTGGAGATGGTCAAGACCTTCCTCGCCACCGCCTGGTGCCAGGATCTGGAAGACTGGCGCGCCGAGAACATGCACAAGTTCGCCGCCCGTCTTTCCGCCGTCGAGGATGAGATCTACGGCTGAGACACGGCCGAAACAACGGTGATGTGAAGGGAGGATCTGCCATGCCTTATCGGGGCGACAACATGCTCAATGTCAAGCGTACCAACCGCAGCGCCGTGCTCCGTCTGCTCCACGAGCAGCCCGGGCTGAGCCGCAAGCGTCTCGCCGAGCAGACGCATCTCACCCCCGCAGCCATCACCAAGATCACAGGCGAGCTCATTCTGGAAGGGTTGGTGCGCGAGGGCGTATCCCTTCCGAGCGTCGGCGCCGGCCGCCGGGAGGTCTCGCTCGAGCCGGACATGCACGCACGCTGCGCACTCGGTCTGCTCCTCAACCGCGGCCAGGCCCTGCTCTCCGCCGTTTGGCTGGACGGCTCCGTGATCTTCGCGGAGGAGCAGCCCATGAGCACCCCCGCTCCGGCGGACGAAACGCTCTCACAGCTCTGCGCGCGGCTGCTGCAGCTGGCTGGCGAGAACGGGCTGGACACCGCCCACATACTGGGCGTTGGCGTTGCGCTGCGCGGCATCACCGATGCCGACGGCCGCGTGGCGCGCAACAGCTTCGGCACCCTGGCCGAGCAGGACTATCCGCTGGCCGAGCGTGTCGAGGCGCTGACGGGTCTGCCTGTCGTCATGGCAAACAACGTGCGGGCGCTTTTCGCCGCGCAGATGTTCTTCTCCGGCGACCAGCAGCACCGCTCCCAGTTCTTCCTGCGCTGTGAATACGGCATCGGCGGTGCGCTTTCCGTCAACGGCCGGATCTGGCACGGGGCGACGGAGCAGTGCTCCGAGATCGGCCATATCCCGGTCGTGAAGCAGAACGGCAAGCTCTGTGTCTGCGGCAAGCGCGGCTGTCTGGAGACCGTCGCCTCCCCCACCGCGATCCGCGAGGACGCCGAGGCGCTGCTCTCCCCGGAACGCACACCTCTTCTCTGGGACATCCATGCCGCGCGCGGCGGCGGATCGCTCGCGCTCGACGAGATCCTGGAGGCCGCCGAAAAGGGGGATGCCGCTGTCGCGGCTCTCGTCGGCCGCGCGCTGACCGCGCTCTCCGATGCGCTGAAGGCGCTCATCTATGTGATCGACCCCGAGAAGCTCGTGCTTTACGGACAGCTTTTTGACGATCCCTGGCTGCTCGATCAGCTGCGCGAGGAGATGAAGACGGGCATGGACGCCGGCCATTGCGTTCTGCCGGAGGTCAGCCCCTACAACCATCGGCTCGAGAACAAGGCGGCGCCGCTTTTGATGGTGGATGCCTTCTTCCGGGCGGGCGGTCTCCCCTTCACGGGCTGATCCCGCGCCGGGTCCCCCCACAGAGACATAATAAAAAACGCCGGGAAGTATTCCCGGCGTTTTGCCTTGGTTCGGGTTTTAAGCGGATGCACTGCCTCCGCAGATCGCCTGCATCAGATCCTGGTTCGGCTGGATCATCCAGCCCTTGAGGCCGTATTTCAGAGCCAGGGTGAACTCATCCTCGCGGTAGTATTGCTCCAGACTGCCCATCACGGTGTCAAAGGCCTGTGCATACGCCTCCGCCAGAACTTCCTCCCGGATCTGGATGTTCTCGTCAAAGACTTCTTCCTCGGGCCGCTCGGCCACGTAGGTTTTCAGGATGTTTTTCGTCTCCTCTGCCACATCCTTCGTCAGCGCGTCGACATACAAATGGCGGAAGTTCACCGTATAGGACGCGTCGTTGTCCTGAGACGAGCCGCTGATCAGGCTGTGGGCATAGCTGCTGCGCACCGCCTCGTAAACGCGCGCGGTCTCGGGGCTCTCCGGCGTTCCCTCCACGCCGAGCGCGGAGTACCCGTCGAGAAGATCGACCGCCGCCGCATAATCCCCGGCTTCCAGCTCGGTAAAGAAGTTCTCGACCGTGGCCTGACCGTTGCCCCGGCTGACGGTGAAGAGCGCGGCGCCGCTTGAGCGGATCAGGCCGCGGCTGATGAGCAGGCCCGCCGCCAGAATGATGATCGCCGGGATGAGCGTGACATAGCCCGCATGCCTGGCAAGCTTCACACAGAGGCCGAGGCCGATGACCGTCAGTGCCAGGATCCCGACAAGACGGGCAAAGGTCGTCAGATCCATATCCAGCAGCGGAGCATCGGCGGCCATCGCGTTCTCGCCCTTTTCGGCGCTCGGAACGGCGGGCGCGGAGGGCAGGGTCAACTCCGCCACCGCGCGCTCGGGCGCGGCATCACGGATTCGCGCGGAGGCGGTGTACTCGTTGTAGTCGCACATCAGCACCGCATACTGCGCCAGCACGTCAAAGGCCTGGGGGGTGTTGTCGGTCAGCACGACGAGCAGGAAGGGCTCGGTCGTGTAGAAGATACCACTGTCCGCCACATAATAGTGATAGCTCTCGTTGTTGTAGCCGTACTTGTGTGCGACCTCAAAGCGGTGCTCGTCCCGGTGGAAGTAGTTGTTCGGCTCGGCCTCCTTCATCGTATCGATCAGATACGGGAAGCGGTCGGGGTTTTCGTAGAGCGTACGCAGGCAGGTGATCATCTGCCGGGCCGTAAAGAAGTTGTTCTCATAGAACTTCCAGCTCACAGTCTGCGGATCCTCGCCCATGTAAGGGGCGATCATCTCCCGGTACAGGCGGTAGCTGCCCAGCTTGTCCCACAGGGTCTTGGCGTAGTCGTTGTTGGAGTCGATGATCGTCCCGCGCAGCAGCGTCTCATAGGGGATGCCGAAGATCGGCGTATCGAGCTGCATCTCACCGTTGGCGATCTTCTCGCAGTAGATCATGTTCAGCGGCACCTTGTAGACGCTGCCCACCGTGATATACTCGTCCGGGTTCAGATACTGCTCTTCCCCGCTCACCGTGTTGTAATAGCCGATCGCGACCATGCCCTGCTCCATGGCTTTTACCCGGTCGAGGAACTCCATGGTCACCTGCTCCCAGGTCTTGCCGTCGAAGCGCTCGTCACGCGCGGCGAACGCGCCGGGGAGCATCGCCGCCAGCAGGCAGAGAACGGCCGCCGCCGCGAGGATACGTCTGTAAGCTTTCATATAGTCAGCTCCATATATCTATAATCTTGTTTATTTTATCAATAAGCCGTCACAATTGCAAGAGGAATAAAAACTCTCTTTCCGAGAAAGCTAAGGGCGGAGGTGATCCCCATGAAGGATCGAACGCGCTACGTCCGCATCGTGCGCATCTATGCGATCGCGGCGGCGCTGGCGCTCGCCCTGTACGCCTATACGGAATCGGTCTACCTCACGCGCTGGCGGCAGACCGCGGCTTATACCTCCTCTCTTGCTTTCGAGGAGACCGTACGTGCCGTGGACAGTCTCTCCCGCTCGCTGGAAAAGAGCCTCTACGCGGCGGACGGTGCGATGTGCGCCCGGGTCTGCAGCGAGGCCTATGCCGCGAGCTGTGCGGCCGGGAGCGCCATGGCGGCGCTGCCTTTCTCCACCCAGGAGCTGGAAAACCTCTCCGCCTTCCTCAACCGCACCGGCGACTATGCCCGCACGCTCTGCGGAGAGAGCGCCGAGGCCGGTCTGCGACCGGAGCAGCGCGAGGCGCTCGGCGAGCTCTCCATGAGGGCGGATGAGTTCGTCGAGGTCCTGCTGGCGCTGCGTGAGGACCTCAACGGCGGTCATGTGCATTTGGACAGCCGCGAGAAGCGGCTCCGGAACGTCGGCGCGGAGCCGGGTGAATCGCTGGCCGCACGGCTTCTGGACTACGAGGCCTCCTTTGCCGCGCCGGCCGAGCTGCATTACGATGGCCTGTACGGAAAGGAAGAGCGCCCCGGGACCGGTTACCTCACCGAAGAGGAGATGCGGGAGGCGGCCGCGGCCTTTCTCGGCGTATCGGGCGAGGAGCTGGAGCCTGTCTATTCCTATGAGGGGCTGGAAGGCCGGCGCTGCTTCCGCTGCGGGGACAGTTTCCTGTGCGTCAGCCGCAGCGGTGTGGACAGCCTCAGCCAGACAAGGCTCGTGAGTGAGGCCGTGCTGAGCGCCGAGGAGGCGCAGGCGGAGGCCGAGACTTTTCTGCGGCGCGCCGGCTACACGGAGCTGAACCTCGTCGGGCAGCGTGACGGCGGGACCGTGCTTTCGCTGGACTACGCACGCACGGAGGACGGCGCCCTCTGGCTCGACAATCTCCTGCGCGTCGCCGTCGCGCTCGACGACGGCTCCATCTACAGCTTCAACGCGGACGCCTGGCAGCCGGGCGAGAGCGGTGTGCGCTGGACGCTCAGCGAGGAGGAGGCGGCCGCGGCGCTCCCGGACGACTTTGCCTGGGATGCGGCGCGCCGGGTCATCCTGACCAGCGAGGGCGGGCGCAACAGCGCCTGCTACGAATTCAGCGGTCCGGGTCGGGACGACGGGCGCGTGCGGCTCTATGTGAACGCTGTCGACGGAAAGCAGGAGCGGATCACGATCGATTAACGGGCGGCCATTTTTTGTGCATATTGCGAAAATGATCGGTTTACAAGGCCCTTTTTTCGTAGTAAAATACGTAAAAAGGGTCGCCGCCCCGCTGAAGCGGCAGATTGGAGAGACATGATGGCCAAAAAAACCGCCGCGCCGGCCGGCGCGCTCAAGCTCAACTACCGGCGGACCGCCCTGATCGGCTTCGCCTTCTTCGGCATCCTCCTGCTCTGGCAGGTCTATGATTCCTGGTGCCCCACGTTTTTGACGGATATTTTCGCGCGGCGGATGTATAATATGTCCTCCTATGAACTCAAGAGCAGCGGCAACGAGCAGCAGATTCTGCAGGTCCAGTGGATCGTCGGCATCATCATGGCCTGTGACAACCTGGCCGCCCTGGTCCTGCTGCCGCTCTTCGGCCGCCTCTCGGACCGGACGCGCAGCCCCATCGGCAAGCGCATGCCCTACATACTCGTGGGCACCTTCGTGGCGGCCGCCGCCTTCCCCTTCATTCCGCTCTTCTTCCACCGCAACAACGTCTTCGGCATGGTCCTGATGATGGCCGTGGTGCTGCTCTTCATGATGATGTACCGCAACCCCGCCGTCGCCCTCATGCCGGACATCACGCCCAAGCCTCTGCGGGCGAAGGCCAACGGCATCATCAACATCATGGGCTACCTGGGCGGTGCCGCCGCCACGGTGCTCGGCATCTTCCTCGTCCTCTCCAACTACATCAACAGCCCCGACGAGGCGCGCAATGTCTGGACCATCGAGCTGCCCTTCGTCATCGCCTCCGTGCTGATGGTCATCTCGGCGCTGGTGCTGTTCTTCACGATCCGTGAGAACAAGCTCGCCGAGGAGCTGAAGGATGAAATGGCGCGCGGCGAAGAGCTCGCCGCCGTGGAGACCCCCATCGACGACGACGGTCCCATGTCCCCCGCCAACAGACGGATGCTGCTCGCGATCCTCGCGGCGGAGTTCCTGTGGTTCATGGCGGACAACGCCCTCGGCACCTATATCGGCAACTATGTCATCTACTATTTGAAATCCGTCTCGAGCGCCACGATGATCATGACGATCGTGGGCGGTCTCGCCTCGGTGGTCGGCTTTGCGACCGCGGGCTCCATCGCCGACCGGATCGGCCGCAAGTGGACGATCTCCATCGGCCTCGCCATCACCTTCCTCGGTCTGGTCGTGATGTGCTTTGCAGCGCCGAGCGGCCGCGTCGTCGGCGCGAACGGGGAGTTTGCCTTCCCCGCGCTGCTCTTCGCCGTCTGGGCCATCAAGGGTTTTGGCATGGCGCTCGTGCATAACTGCTCCTTCCCGATGGTGGTCGAGCTCTGCTCGTCCAAAAAGATCGGGCAGTTCACCGGCTATTACTACACCGCCAGCATGGCGGCGCAGACCATCACGCCCGTGCTGCTCGGCCTCACGCTCAATGCCACCCAGGCCTGGCGGACGCTGCCGGTTTACGCCTGCGCGCTGATCCTGCTGAGCTTCACGGTCTTCACCGCGCTCGTCAAGAACATCAAAGCCAAAAAGCTCGCCAACGTCAAGGGTCTCGAAGCCCTCGGCGACGACTGAGCCGTTCTCCGGGCTATCCTTATTATAAACAAGCGAGGTGTCTTTCTTGAACCGAAATCCTTCCAGGCTGCGCCGCGCCGCGCTCCTCGGCGCTGCGGCGGTCCTGACGCCGCTCGCGATGCTCTTCCCGGGCGGCTCGACCAGGCGCCAGCGCGCGCCCTTCCGCGGGGTGAACTTTGCCCACCGCGGGCTCCATACCCGCAACCGCTCCGTCCCCGAAAACTCGCTCGAGGCCTTCCGCCTCGCCGCCCGTGCGGGCTACGGCATCGAGCTCGACGTGCGTTTGAGCCGGGACGGGCAGGTGGTGGTCTTCCACGACAACGACCTCAAGCGCGTCTGCGGTGTGGACAAGCGCGTGGACGAGCTGGACTGGGCCGAGCTGCGGGAGCTCAAACTCTGCGGGACCGAGCACGGTATCCCGCTCTTCGCCGACGCGCTGGATGTGATCCGCGGCCGTGGGCCGCTGATCGTGGAGCTCAAGAACGGCCCGCGCAATCGGGAGCTCTGCGAGAAGACCTACGCTCTGCTGGAGCAGTACCGGGGTGATGTGTGCATCGAGAGCTTCAGTCCTTTCATCGTGGGCTGGTTCCGCCTCCACGGGCGGGATCTGCTGCGCGGGCAGCTCGCCACGCTCTCCCGGGACTACTGCAAGGACGGGATCAAGCTGCCCACCGCGTTCCTGCTCTCCCACTGCCTGTTCAACTTCATCGGCCGGCCGCAGTTCATCGCCTACCGCATCGGCTATCGCCCGCCCACCGTACGGCTCGCCGAGCTGCTGGGCGCGCTGCGCTTCGGCTGGACCTCGCATGAGCCGCGAAACGAAAAAGGACGCGACGGCGTGATCTTCGAGTTCTACAAGCCGCGCGTCAAATTCAAATAAAGATCGGACATACATACGGCCGCCGGACATGCCGGCGGCCGTATGCTTCTTCCGTATTACATCTCGTCGCTCACCGCGTCCGTGCGGAACAGCAGCGAAATGCACCACAGCGCCGCGAGCCCCACCAGTGTGTACACGACGCGGCTCACCGTTGCGGTCTGCCCGCCGAAAAGCCAGGCCACCAGATCGAAGCGGAACAGGCCGACGCTGCCCCAGTTGATCCCACCGATGATGGCGAGGATCAGCGCGATACGGTCCATGATCACAAAGCATTACTCCTCTCATGCGATATCGCTCTTAGTCTGCCCGAGAAGAAAGAAAAATATTCCCTCGACAAAACTGGTGCCGCTTCGCTCTTTACAAATCGGGCCGGGCAGGGTATGCTGTATGCACAGCTTATCCAATGGCTCATATCTTTATCCCCACACCCTGTTGGCGGGCCGGAAAACCGGCCCGCCCCTTTTATCGGACAGGAACGTCCCGCAATTCGTTTATCAGAAACTGCAGAAACAGCTCCGTCTCGGCCGAGTGCGCCGGGTGATACAGGAGACCGTATTCGAGTGCCTCCAGCCCACACAGGGGTACGCGCTTAAAACCCGCCTTCATCTCCCGGTACTTCGCCGGGTACACACCGAAACCCACGCCGTCAGCGATGGCGTACATCAGCTGATCCATATTCTCAAAAGCCGTGACCTCGATGCCCGCTCTGCGCAGCTCCCGAAGCGAGGGGACCTGGAAAGCGGAGTTTTTGTACTCCTCAATCACCAGCTGCCGGAAGCCGCGCAGGTCCTCCAGTTTCAGCGCCTCCCTCTCCGCGAGCGGAGAGTACTGACTCACCGTCACATAGTACGGGCAGCGCCCGAGAGGGACATAGCACATATCCGCAAAATCGTCCTGATGATAGCGGTAATGCATCAGCACATCAAAGCGTGCTTTTTCCTCGGCACTGTCAGCCACGATCCCGTTCTGGGCCACGTCCACGACCGTATCCGGATACTGCACGCGAAAGCGGTGCACGGCGGCAAAGATATCGTAGTTGTCCGGCAGGCGCGTGAAGCCGAGTCGAATGACCGGGGCGGACGCTTCCGCCCCGTAGCGAAAGCGTTCGAGAGCGCTTCGGTAGCGCTCCAGGATCGCCGTCGCGTCCTCACAGAAGAGCTGCCCCGCCGCCGTCGCCTCTACGCCTTTTTGCGTGCGCCGGAACAGTTTCTCCCCCAGCTCGTCCTCCAGATTGTTGATCTGATAGGTGATGGTCGGCTGGGTCACATGCAGCGCGGCCGCCACCTCCGCAAAGCTCCCTTTTTCCACGGCAGAAACAAAGCATTCCAACTGAAAAAAGTTCATGCGCATATCCTCCGCAGTCCGGATTCTCCGCCAGTCTTCTCTGTCTGTTTCAGTATACCACAATATGGAATTCTGCCATAGAGTTTTTTAAAGACTGTCTATAAAAATGTTTGAATTGACAGGTCCTCCGCCGCTTCTCTAGAATAACAGATGTATTCGGCCACCGCACTCTGTATCCCCGTTTCATACGAAAACGGTCAATAACGAAAGGAGAACACATGAAAAGCATTTCCCGTCGTGACTTTCTGAAGGGCTCCGCCGCCGTTGTGGGCGCGTCCCTGGTCGGTTCCCTGGGCATCCCCGCCTATGCCGACAGTGCCGAGGCGCAGGCTGCCGACAGCTTTGAGATCCCGGATCATCCCGTAGACGGTAAATACGTCACGCGCGCGATCGGCCACGAGAGCTGGGTCTATGTGTCCACCACCCTGAAAGACGGCGCCATCGCCGCCTGCGAAGTGGTCCGCCAGAACGAGACCGTCGGCATCGGCAACTACGCCTGTGCCCGCATCCCCGCCGCGATCGTCGCCAACCAGAGCATCAACGTGCCCAATGTCCGCGGCTGCTCTACCACCTGCCGGGCTATCAAGGCCGCCGTTAAGGAAGCCTTGGAGCGCGCCGGCTACAACCCCGACGACTTCAACACCAAGATCGAGCGTGAAATGACCAACGAGAAGATCGAGCGTGAAGCGGACGTCATCGTCTGCGGCGCCGGCACCGCCGGTCTTGTCACCGCCGCGCGTCTCGCCGAGAAGGGCCTGAACGTCCTCGTCGTGGAGAAGCGCGACATTCCGGGCGGCTCCATGGCCATGACCTACGGCGGCATCCTGACCACCGGCTCCCGCCGTCAGTTCGCCTATGACGTGAACGGCACCCTGAAGGGGACCGCTGCCGGCGACCTCGACCTCCAGATCGAGACCCTGAAGACGCAGGTCATCAATCCAGAGCGCGCTTCCGACGAGATGCCCTTCTGCCGCATCCTGTACCACGATTCCACCGAGCTCTCCGACTGGCTCAGCGACATCGGCGTCGGCTTCCGCACCTTCGGCGTGTTTGAGGGCGACACTTCCTGGGGTACCGGTCTGTCCCTCGCCCCCGGCATGTACATGGGCGGCGTCGGCTATTGCATGATGCTGCTCGCGGACCGGATCAATCAGTATGCCAACGCGGAGATCCTCTACGCCACCTCCGTCACCGATCTGATCCGTGACGAGGACGGCCGCGTCGTCGGTGTCCACGCCAAGGGAGAAAACGGCAACGAGTACACCCTCACCGCGAAGGCCGTCTGCCTCACCACCGGCGGCTTCGCGCGCAACGCCGACATGATCGCGCAGTACAATCCCGAGCACGTCGGCCAGTTCTTCAACTGCGCTTCTGCTTCCGAAGGCGACGGCATCCGCATGGGCCTCGAGGCCGGCAGCGAAGTGGATGTGATCGACACCGAGCTCCCCGCCTACCTCTCCAGCAAGAAGAGAATGTTCGAGCTCGCCTTCCTTGGCGCGATCAACGGCTTCGGCGGCACCAACCTCATCTTCGTCAACACCAACGGTGACAATATCGGCAGCTGCGTGAGCCACGTCAACTGCTCCAACACCAAGCTCGATCCGAGCAACGGCGACCGCTTCTTCTGTGTCTTCGACAGCACCACCGCCGAAGCTATGCGCAAGAGCAAGGCCCTCGGCTTCGACACCTATGCCGCCATGTTCGACTGCGGCGACGCCGTGCACTACGACAGCGTCGAAGCGCTGGCCCAGGATCTGGATCTGCCCAACCTGCCCGCCTCCATCGAGGCTTACAACCAGGTCGGCTATCTGGAGACCCGCGACGGTCTGTGGGCGCTGGAAGTCACCCCGACCTTCTACATCACCACCTCCGGCCTGAAGTGCGACACGGACTGCCACATCCTCACTGCGGCCGGCGAGGCAATCCCGGGTCTGTACGGTGCCGGCGACGTCATCGGTTCCGTGGAGAAGCATGACGGCCTGCGCTACAGCTACGGCTTCGACTCCGCGATCTCCTTCGGCTATCACATGGCCAATGTCCTGGAGGCCGAGCTCGCCTGAGTCTTTTCCTGCGATACCCTGCGGGGGATGTGATCATACACATCCCCCGCTTTTCTTTTCACCGCGCGCTCGGGCCCGGATCCGCGTCTCCGAAGATCAGATCGTCGATGTCGAATTCCATCGCATAAGCTCCTTTCCCTTTTGGCAGCATACCTTTATTGTATGCGCCTTACCGCCGCGAAAGCACCCGATTCCCGTCCTTTTCCGAAAGATTTTTAAAAGCGGCACATTTCCCTTGAATCGGCGCCGGGTTTGCGTTATAATAGTGCGGCTTGATGCAACAGATTACTCTTTTTGCAAAGGATGATTTGATATGAGCGCTTCAACCGAAAGAAAGAATCGCCAGGCCGCGCGTGCGGCAGGCACCGACAAAAAGATGCTGGCCGCTCAGGAAGCCGCCAAGCAGAAAAAGAAGAGCCAGATCCGCTGGACGCTCGGCACGATCGCCGTTGTGCTGCTGATCGCGCTGATCTTCTTCCTGGACTCCGGCGTCCTCTACACCCGCTCCACTGCGCTCACCATCGGCGATGAGAGCTATTCCCCCGCCGAAGTGAACTACTACTACGCCAACGAGTACCACAACATGGTCAACCAGTACGGCAACTATATCTCCATGTTCGGTCTGGATACCCGCTCCGGCATCTCCGGTCTCGACAAGCAGAACTGCCCGATGCTCGAGGACGGCACCTGGCGTGACTACTTCCTGCAGAACGCCAAGACGAACATGGCGCAGGTCAAGGCTCTGACCGACTATGCCAAGGCCAACGCCATCAGTCTGACCGAGGAGGAGATCGCCGCGGTCGACGCGAGTGTCGATCAGCTCAGCGAGTCTGCCAAGACCGCCGGCTATTCCAGCGCCAACAACCTCCTGGCCGCCAACTACGGCAACGGCGTCACCACCGCGCTCGTCCGCCAGGCCTCTCTCGACACCGCGCTGGCCAGCAAGGTCTACAGCGAGGTCTACGACGCGCTGAGCTATACCGACGACGAGCTGGAGGCCGCGTATCAGGCTTTCAACGGTGAGGAAGATCTGTTTGACTTCCTGCTCTATACCGTCACCGCGACCGTGGAAGAGGGCGAGGAAGCCCCGAGCGATATCGCCAAGGTCGAGGCCCACGCCGACGCCGAGGCGGTCAGCATGGCCTATACCGATGGCACCGATATCGAGGATATCCAGGAGCGCTTTGAGGTCGCCGTGGAGTCCCAGTTCGAGGGCGAGGCGCCCACGGTCCGCTCCGGTGTGCACGGCAGCAGCCTGAACGCACTCTACAAGGAGTGGCTGCTCGACGCCGGGCGCAAGGCCGGTGACGTCTCCGTCTTCGACGACGACAGCGGCAGCAGCGTCGTGGTGTTCCTTTCCCGCAGCGACAACCACTATGCCACTGCCAATATCCGCCACATTCTGGTGAAGGCCGAGGCCTCCGAGGACGGCACTTACAGCGACGAGGCCAAGGCGGCTGCCAAGGCCCGCGCCGAGGAGATCCTGGCCGAGTTCGAGGCCGGAGACAAGAGCGAGGAGAGCTTTGCCACCCTCGCCACCCTCTATTCCGAGGACGACGGCTCCAAGACCAACGGCGGTCTGTATGAGAACGTAGCCAAGGGCCAGATGGTCCAGGAGTTCAACGACTTCCTCTTCGCCGGCCACAAGAGCGGCGACACCGGCATCGTCTACGGCGAGAACGGCAACTACGCCGGCTACCATGTCATGTATTACGTCGGCGAGGGCCGTCAGTACAGCGACATCCTCGCGGAGGATTCTCTCCGCACCGCTGACATGCAGGCCTGGATGGAGGAGACCACCGCCGGTTATGAGGCTGTGGACGGCTCCGCCCTCCGCCGCGTCGGATAAGGTTTTTCAAAAGAAGCAAAAAGTTCCCTGAGAGATCAGGGAACTTTTTTTATCCCGCCGCGTCCCATGACCAGAGTCTATTCGGTCAGGAGGACAAGCCCATGAAAACCTCAAACAAGCTCCTTGCACTCACGCTGAGCGTGCTGATGCTCCTCTCCCTCTGCGCCTGCGGCGCGCAGAGCGCCAAGGGCACTCCCACCGCCGCCCAGAGCAGTTCCTTCTACGCGGACGAAGCGCCTCGTGAGGAGGCCGTGTATGCCGAGTATGAGATGGCTGCAGCGCCCGGTCTCGCCATGGCGGGCGCTGCCGCGCGCGGCGACGCCGCGGAAAAGAACGGCTCCCCCGACAGCGAGCCGCCTGAGGAGGATCCCGCCAAGATCATCTACGCGGCGGACGTGACCGTCGAGACCACCGCCTTCGACGACGCGCTCGCCAAAGTCGCCGAGCTCGTGGAGCGCTTCGGCGGCTGGGTCGAATCGAGCAGCGTCAACGGCGCCAACTACTATGATATCTCCCGCGGCCGCAGCAGCGCCCGCAGCGCCGGCTATACGCTGCGCATCCCCGGCGAGCGCTTCGACGAACTGATGAACACGCTCTCCGAGCTTGGGAATGTGCCCTACACCCACGTTTACACCGAGAATGTCACCGCCCAGTACTACGATACCCAGGCCCGCATGACCGCCTACCAGACCCAGGAGACGCGCCTGCTGGAGATGATGGAAGCCGCCGAGAGTGTGGAGGACATCATCCTGATCGAGGATCGGCTCACCGAACTGCGCTGGCAGATCGAAAGCCTGCAGTCCTCGCTGCAGAACTGGGACCGCCGCGTGAGCTACAGCACGGTCTACCTGCAGCTCAACGAGGTGCGGGAGTACACCCCCGACACGCCGGTGCAGCTGCGCTACGGCGAGCGTCTGGTCCGCGCCTTCCGTGACGGGCTGAGCGCCGTGGGTCATTTCTTCAAGGACTTCCTGCTCTGGCTCGTTGAGGCCCTGCCCACGCTTGTGATCCTCGCCGTGCTGTTCATCGTCCTGCTCCCGCTCGCGAGGAAGCTCGCCCGCCGGGCCCGGGATCGCCGCGCCGCGCGCAAGGCCGCAAAAGCCGAGAAAAAGCAGGGCGGCAAGCCCACTGCCACCCCGCTGTAAACTCCTCTAATACGGCAAAGCGCCCCGACTTACGTCGGGGCGCTTTTCAAGCTTGTACGGATTTTTTACTCCGCGCTCTCGTCCTTCTCCTTGGAGAGCATCACATTGGTCAGGATGCCAAGGATCAGCGCGCAGGCGACCGTGCGGATCTCGACCGCGCCGAAGGAGACGGTCATGCCGCCGACGCCGACGATAAAGATCACGGAGGCCACGAAGAGGTTGCGGTTCTTGTTGAGGTCCACGGGCTGCAGCATCTTGAGACCGGAGGCTGCGATGAAGCCGTAGAGCGCGACGCACACGCCGCCCATGACACAGTTGGGGATGGTCTC
This sequence comes from Eubacteriales bacterium, assembly GCA_030531505.1. GTDB lineage: Bacteria > Bacillota > Clostridia > Oscillospirales > Oscillospiraceae > Limivicinus. Next base: position 115,822 of record JAUNNH010000003.1, on the reverse strand, counting down.
GAGGAAAGCGACCAGCGGAGTGATCATGGAGCAGATCAGGCAGGCAACGGCCGCACCCCAGATGGAAACGGTGGAGGCGTTGCGGGTGATGGCCACGGTGGCAATGGACTCGCCGTAGGTAGTGTTGGGGCAGCCGCCGAAGAAGGCGCCGACCGCGGAGCCGATACCGTCGCCCAGCAGGGTGTTGGTCAGGCCCGGCTTCTCGAGCAGATCCACGCCGACGATGGTGCTGAGGTTCTTGTGGTCGGCCAGGTGCTCGGCGAAGACGACGAACGCGACCGGCGCATAGGCCACGAAGAGCGTGAGCAGATAGGCGGCGTTCACACCGGCCCAGTCGGCCTTCAGGAAGGTGAACTCCGGCAGGGAGACGATGCTCTTCACATTCTGCATGGCGGAATAGTTGATGACGACCAGGGCGTCATTGCCGGTGTTCTTGCCGATCAGGGCAAAGAGCGAGGCGCAGAAGTAGCCGGCCAGGATGCCGATGATGAAGGGGATGAGCTTCATCATGCGCTTGCCGTAGGTGGAGACCAGGACGGTGACAAACAGGGTGACCAGGCCGCAGATCAGGCAGACATAGACGGAGCCGCCCTCGGAGCTGGAGGTCATGAGGTCGCCGATGGCGTTGCCCGCGAGGGAGAGGCCGATGATGGCGACGGTGGGTCCGATGATGACGGGGGGCATGAGCTTGTCGATCCACTTGACGCCGCAGAACTTGACGACCAGGGCGATGATCACATAGACGAGACCGGCGATCAGCGCGCCGATGATGAGGCCGGCATAGCCGACCGCCATGGAGGCCGCGCCGCCGAAAGCGGTGAACATGGGTCCAAGGAACGCGAAGGAGCTGCCGAGGAACACGGGGCTGGAGCTCTTGGTGAAGAGCAGGTAGACGATGGAACCGACGCCGGCGCCGAACAGGGCGGCGGAGGCGCTCATCTGGGAGCCGGTGACGCTGTTGACGACAGCGGGCACCGCGATGGTGGCGGCCATGATGGCCAGCAGCTGCTGGATGGCGAAGAGGACGACCTGCCCGAATTTGGGCTTGTCCTTGATGCCGTAGATCAGGTTCATGTGAATTCTCCTTTTCCTCTCAGTTTGCTTTTATCTAAAGGTTCTTTGCTGACTCAGCCGTTGAGGTCCATCAGATAGACCCCTGTCTCGCCGTCGAATTCCGGCAGCCGCACCTCGACCAGCTCGGCACGGGAGGTGGGGATGTTCTTGCCGACGAAGTCCGCCCGGATGGGCAGCTCCCGGTGGCCCCGATCCACCAGAACAGCCAGCTGGATGCGCCGCGGTCGGCCGCAGGAGAAGATCGCCTCGATGGCCGCGCGGGCCGTGCGCCCGGTGAAGAGCACATCGTCCACCAGGATGACGTTCCGGTCCGTCACGTCGAAGGGGAGCTCGGTCCGGCGCACCTGCGGCATCTCGGCCAGCACGCTCAGATCGTCGCGGTAGAACGAGATATCAATGCTCCCGCAGGGGACCTCAGCCGCCTCGATGCGGGCGATGTTCTCCCGGATGCGGCGGGCGATGGGCTCGCCCCGGCGGCGGATCCCGACCAGGACCACACCGTCCACGCCGCGGTTCTTCTCGGTGATCTCATGGGAAATACGCATCAGCGCGCGGTTGAGCGCCGCCTCGTCCATGATCTGCGCTTTGACCTTCACGCCGCATCTCCCTTCTCCCGGACCGATGGCTGCAGAACGCATTTCACTATAGAACAAAAAAGTCCTGCCGTTCCCGGCAAGACGCATTTACACTCCCGGACGCAGCGCGCCCGTATATAAACGATTTTGCCGGCATCTCGGTACCGAAGCTTAAAAATCTTGTTTTCGTGTCGCAGTATAGCAAAGCGCGGTGAAAAAAGCAAGCCCCCAGATTCCGGTTCGGAGCTTTGGAGGAAGGGCCGCAAGATGCGGGGGGGATTTTTGGTGAAAAGCACGAACGGACACAAGATATAAAAACGGAGCAGGGTTCCCCCTGCTCCGGCTGTCGGCATGCTGCCGACAGCCGGAAAGGCAAAAACAGAAACTTTGAAGGCGTTTCTGTTTTTGCAGATATCAAACGCGAGAGGGAATACCCAATCCCCCTCTCGCGCTCTCCCCATGCCCGTCCAGGATGGATGCCGAGTTCTGTCCGCACTATAAAAACGGAGCAGGGTTTCCCCTGCTCCGTCTTGGTTGGTTCGTTCAGCAAGACAAGAAAGATCTTACCACTCGAGGTTCTTGTCGGTCTCCTTGGAGAAGACGTGCGCCACATTGCCGTTGAAGCTGAAGTGCACGGTGTCGCCCTGCTTGAAGCTGTCCTTCAGGTCGATGGTCGGGACGATCACGATGACGTCCTTGCCCTCGGCGCTGAGGTGCAGGTGGACGGAGGAGCCCATCATCTCGGCCACGTCGACCTTCGCGGCGACGCCGGTCTCGGAGATGTTGGTGTGCTCGGGACGAACGCCCAGCGTCACAGCCTGGCTCTGCACGTCGTTGGCGAGCAGGCGGGCTTCCTTCTCCTCATCCAGCTCGACCTTCAGGCCGCCCAGCTCGACGAAGAACTTCTTGCCCTCGCGGATGAGCTGCGCGTCGAAGAAGTTCATGACGGGCATGCCGATGAAGCCCGCGACGAACAGGTTGGAGGGATGGTTGAAGACTTCCTGAGGAGTGCCGATCTGCTGGATGTAGCCGTCGCGCATAATGACGATACGGTCGCCCAGCGTCATAGCCTCGGTCTGGTCGTGAGTGACGTAGATGAAGGTGGTGTTGATGCGCTTGCGGAGCTTGATGATCTCGGCACGCATCTCGTTACGGAGCTTGGCGTCCAGATTGGACAGAGGCTCGTCCATCAGCATGACCTTCGGGTCACGCACGATGGCGCGGCCGATGGCGACACGCTGACGCTGGCCGCCGGACAGCGCCTTGGGCTTACGATCCAGATACTGGGTGATGTCCAGGATCTCAGCAGCCTCGCGGACCTTCTTGTCGATGACGTCTTTGCTCTCCTTGCGCAGCTTCAGGGAGAAAGCCATGTTGTCGTACACGCTCATGTGGGGATACAGCGCGTAGTTCTGGAAAACCATCGCGATATCACGATCCTTGGGCGCCACGTCGTTCATGAGCTTACCGTCGATGATCAGCTCGCCGCCGGAGATCTCCTCGAGACCGGCGACCATACGCAGGGTGGTGGACTTGCCGCAGCCGGAGGGGCCGACCAGCACGATGAATTCCTTGTCCGCGATATCCAGGCTGAACTCCTGGACAGCAACGACGCCTTCATCGGTGATCTGGAGGTTGACTTTCTTCTTTTCCGGTTCGTCAGCCTTTTTCTTCTTGCTCTTCTTCTGCTCGCCGCTCACGAAGGGGTAGACTTTCTTGATGTTTTTCAGCTGAACAGTTGCCATACTGCCGGCTCCGGACAAGGGGCCTCCGCCCGTTTGCCCTCACGGCCGCCCGCAAAGGAGCGCACCGCGTTACGACAGGTCTCCACACTGCCGCACCCCGAGCCTGGGGATTCACATTTCCTCCTTGTTAAAGCTACGCACAGCTAAGAAATATGGAGAGCTGTACGTGCAGTCAAATTAGGGCATAAAAACCCGCATTTATTATACAGGAAAGCACATAGCCATGCAAGCCAAAAATAAGCCGCCGTTTTTGGGGGAAATGCACAAATCCCATGCGTGCATTTGCACACATGGGATTTGCCTTGCTTTCTGATAAACGAAACTCAGACGGAGTCTTCCTCGGTAAGCTTCTCAATATCCTCGTCGGTACCGGCGACAGCCTCCTTCTCGGCTTTTTTCTCCATCTTTGCCATGAAGATCGGAGAGAGGATGCCCACCACGCACAGGGCGATCAGCACCCAGCAGACTACGGAGGAGAAGAGCACGCTGATGCTGCCGTTGGAGGTGCGCAGCGCATTGCGCAGACCTTTTTCACCGATGGGACCGAGGATCAGCGCAAGCACAACGGCCGCTGTGTTCAGATCAAACTTGCGCATCGCATAGCCGAGCACACCGAAGACCAGCATGACCACCATGTCCATAATGTTCTTATGGATCGCGTAGGAGCCTACAAAGCAGAGCACCGTGACGCAGGGGATCAGGATCGCGTCGGACAGACGGGAGATCTGCGCGAAGCCGCGGCAGCCCAGCAGGCCGATGCCCAGCATGAAGAACTGCACCAGCACGAAGCCGGCGAAGAAGGTGTAAGTCATGGGGGCGTATTTGCCGAAGAGCTCGGGGCCGGGGGTCAGGCCCTGGATGACCAGGCCGCCCATCAGCACCGCCGTGACGCTCTCGCCCGGGATGCCGAGCGTCAGCGTCGGGATCAGGGAACCACCGGTGACGGCGTTGTTCGCCGCCTCGGAGCCGGCCACGCCCTCGATGGAGCCCTTGCCGAACTGCTCTTTATGCTTGGAGAACTGGCGGGAGGTGTTGTAGCCCAGGAAGCAGGCGATGGACGCGCCGGCGCCGGGCAGGATGCCGATCAGGTTGCCGATGATCCAGGAACGGAAGATCGTCGGACGGATCATCTTGCGTTCCTCGCGTGTCAGGCTCATCTTGTCCGAGAACTTGGTGGCGCGGGCACGCTCCTTGATTTTTGCCTCAGCCAGGACAAAAACCTGGGACATGGAGAAGAGGCCGATCAGCGCGCAGGTGGTGTTGATGCCCTCGGCAAAATAGCTGCTCGGCATGAAGCGCTTCACGCCCGTGATCGGATCGAGGCCGATCGTCGAAATGAGCAGGCCCAGTGCACCGGACATCAGGCCCTTGACAATGGACTTGGAGCTTACACCCGCGATGATCGTCAGGCCGAAGATCGACAGCCAGAAGTACTCGGCGGACATAAACTTCAACGTGAGCTGCGAGAGCAGCGGGGCAAAGAAGTAGAGCGAAATGCAGCTGAGCAGGCCGCCCCAGAAGGAGGAGTAGCAGGCGGTAAAGAGCGCCTTGCCCGCCTGGCCGCGCAGCGTCATTTGATAGCCCTCGATAGCCGTGGCCGCGGAGGCCGGCGTGCCGGGAGTGTGGATCAGGATGGCGGAAATGGAGCCGCCGAAGATGGCGCCGCAATAGATAGCGCCGAGGACGATCAAGCCGGTTTCGGGGGCCATTTTGAAGGTCATGGGGAGCATCAGCGCCACGCCCATGGCGGCCGAGAGGCCGGGCATGCAGCCGATGATGATGCCCATGGCGACACCGCCGGCCATCATCAGCAGGTTAATGGGGGTCAGGGCGTTGACAAAGCCTGCGCCCATCTGAGCCAAGGTTCCAAGCATACGTCTTTCCCCTCCTTACTTCAGAGACTTGATCACTTCGCCGACGGGCAGCCGCACGCCCAGGAACTTCTGGAAGGCGAAGTAGATCAGCGCCATGATCACGACCACGGAAATCAGCGTCGCAAGCGGCTTCACACGCAGGAAGAGCAGCACCGCGACCATGAACACCGCCGTAGCGATGTAAAAGCCGAAGAAATGGATCAGCACCAGATACACGATCGTGGCGCAGAAGCAGACGATGAACTGAACGGCCTGGAAATCCTTGAAGTCCTCCTTGCCGCTCTCGGTCCCGTTTTTCACGGCACGTACGATCATCTGCACGAGATAGAGCGTTGTCAGCCCGAATACGAGGGTGACGGTAAAGCGGGGATAGGTCTGGCTGCTGGCCGGGAGCTTCACGGTCTGCGAATAGAAGTACGCGCTGACCAGGTAGAAGAACGCAACCACACCGATATCCGTTCTTTTCATTTTCAAGGGGCATTCCCTCCTTGTTCTGGACGCGGGCACGCATGGGGGCGCCGCGTGTTTTTTTAGGAAAAGGGCAGGAGTAGTCCTGCCCTTTTCAGATCAATGCCGTTAAAAACGCATTAAGATTTTCGGCTTATTCGTACCAGAAGCCTTCCGCCAGGCTCTCGGCAAAGGTCTGCTGCTGAGCGATCAGCTCTTCGGTAGCGGCGGCATCCTTGAAATCGGTGCCGACGCCGGCCTGCTCAGCGGCGGCCAGATAATCGGGATCTTCCATAGCGGCCTTGAAGGCAGCCTCATAGAAGCTGATGACCTCGTCGCTGACACCGGAGGGAGCCGCAAGCAGACGGGAGGAGCCGAGCCAATCGGCGTAGTAGCCGAGCTCACCGAGGGTCGGGACGTCGGGCAGGCTCGCCATGCGCTGGGTATCGAACACGCCAAGGATCTTGTATTCGGACTCCTGGCCGACGATATCGGCGGTCTTCACGACGCAGAAGTCAGCTTCCTTGCCGCGCAGGGACAGCAGCTGGTCGGCGGTGCCGCCCTGAGGGATGTCGATGTAGGTGAACTCAGCGGAGTTGGCAAAGGCCTGAGCACCGATGTGGTTGGAGGCCTTTGGGCCGTTGGTGGAGGCCTTCAGCTCGCCCGGGTGGGCCTTGCCGTACTCGACCAGCGACGCCAGATCGGGGAAGCGGTCGTCATCCGCACGGACGATGACGATGGAGGTCTCGGTCACGTGGTTGGCGATGGCCTTGAAGCTGTCGATGGTGTAGGCGCCCATTTCCTGCGTGATAGAGCTGTTGAAGTTCGGCAGGTTCAGGAAGCCGATGGTGAGGCCGTCGGGCTCGGCGTCGGCGAGCTGGGTCCAGCCGATGGAGCCGGAGCCTCCCTCGACGTTATCGATGACGATGGTCTGACCGACATACTTCTCGGCATACTGAGCCAGGATACGGGCGGTGTTGTCGGTGCCGGAACCGGCCTTGTAAGAGACAATCATGTGAACCGTGCCGTTGGGCGCCCAACCGGCGGGAGCAGCTTCCTCAGCGGGAGCGGCCTCCTCGGCCTTGGGAGCCTCGGTCGCAGCAGGCTTGGCGCTCTGACCGCAGGCAGCCAGGGCGAAGACCATGCACAGAGCGAGCAGAAGAGCAAGAATCTTCTTCATGTTTTTTCCTCCTTATAAGCAACTGTGATATTTGATTTAAACCGTATTCACAGTATGTACATAAATTATAGTAAAACTCACAGGGCTTGTCAATACGCTTCCCGTCTTTTTCCCTCCTCCTGTGCGCGGCATTCCGTCCGGGGACGCCGCATATACTCTTCGGGAAAGGAGGGCGATCCCATGCGGATTTTGCGTTTCGGCAGCACCGGTCCCGGCGTGCAGCTCCTGCAGCTTGCACTGAACCGGGCGGGCTTCGGAGAGCTCGCAACAGACGGGGCTTTCGGCCCGCTCACCCGGGAGGCGCTGCGCCGTTTTCAGAGGGCGAATGCCCTGCAGCCCGACGGCGTCGCCGGGCCGCGCAGCCACGCCGCGCTGCGGCCCTGGTACACCGGTTATCTGCTCCACACGCTGCGTCCGGGCGACAGCTTCTGGAGCCTCGGGCAGGCCTACGGCAGCGGAGAGGCGGCCGTTGCGCTGGCCAACCCCGGTCTCCCACCCGAGCGCCTGCCCGTGGGCATGGACGTCATCGTGCCGCTCCCCTTCCCCGTCGTGCCGACAAAGATCGCCTGGTGCGCCGCGCTGGTCGGCTACTGCGTGCAGGGGCTCGCCGCGCGCTATCCCTTTCTGCGCAGCGGGCAATTCGGCCGCAGTGTTCTCGGCCGCCCGCTCTGGCATCTCACGCTCGGTGAGGGGCCCCGGCGTGTGCTCTATAATGCGGAGCACCACGCCAACGAGTGGATCACGACGCCGCTGCTGCTCTGCTTTGTCGAGGAGCTCGCCGCGGCCGTGGCCGTCGGCGGTACGGTCGCGGGGCTCGACGCGGGGGAGCTGCTCGCGGACACCGCGCTCTGTCTGGCCCCGGCCGTGAACCCCGATGGGATGGATCTCGTGACGGGCGAGCTGCAAAGCGGTGAAAGCTACGACCGGGTCAGGCAGATCGCGGCCGCCTACCCGCGCTATCCCTTCCCATCGGGCTGGAAGGCGAACCTGCGCGGCGTTGACCTGAACCTCCAGTACCCGGCCGGCTGGGAACAGGCCCGCGCCATCAAGTTCGAACAGGGGATCGTCTCGCCTGCGCCGGCGGACTTCGTGGGTACGGCCCCGCTCGCGGCACCGGAGGCCCGCGCACTCTATGAGCTCACGCTGCACTTTGACCCCACGCTCGTGCAGGCCTGGCACAGCCAGGGCGAGGTGATCTACTGGCAGTATCGCGGTTACGCGCCGCCCGGTGCGCAGGAAGCGGGGGAGCGCTTCGCCGCTGTCTCCGGCTACGCGCTCGAGGAGACGCCCTATGCCTCGGACTTCGCCGGATACAAGGACTTCTTTATCCAGGACTTCGACCGTCCCGGCTACACGATCGAGGTAGGGCGCGGGGTGAATCCGCTGCCGATCGCCGACTTCGAGGCGATCTACCGCCGCGTCCGCGGCATCCTCGCCGAGGGCCTGCGCGCCGGATAGGCAGCGGGATTCCAGCTTGACATTTTCACGGGACCGCGCTATACTTCAAATGGTTAGCATATGCTAACTAATGCGAATAAGGAGGATCATCCCGTGAAAAAACTCATCTCCATCGCGCTGGCACTGACGCTCGTGTTCAGCCTGAGCGCGCTCGGCTTCGCCGACGACGCCGACCGCGGCGTCTGGCCCGCTGTCGCCGGCGAGGAAGGCACCACTTACGGCAATCTGTTTGAGGTCATTCTCAGCGAGGACTGCGAGGCGCTCTGGCTTGACTACTGCGCGGCAGTCGTCGGGGAGGAAAACGCGGCTGAAACCGTCGCCGGCCTGAAAGCCTCCATCAGCTCGGACATCTACGGCGAAGACGCCATCGCCGCCTTTGCCGACGGCGGCATGGCTTTTGACTGCTGGTATATCCACGACGCCGCGGCCTTCACCTTTGAAGGCGACACCGTCACCGTCACCAAGACCGACGGAAGCACCGAGACCCACAGCTACGAATACCTCGGCGCTGGCGAGATCGGCCCGGGCGAGACAATGAACTACATGGGGATGGAGTTCCCCGTGACCATGGCCTGCGACGTGTACAAGAGCACCGATGAAGCGGGCGAGTTCAACTACATCTTCCTCTGCCCCGACACGATGGATTCTACCTATCACATCGAGTTCCGTTATGGTCGTGACCTGGAGGAGCTGCAGGGTTATTTCGTCGGTCCCTATGCCTACTGGCTGGCCGCCGGCATCGATGTGAACGCCGATGCCGAGACGATCGAAAAAGTCATTTCCCTCTTCTGCCTGGAAAACCTCGACTGCAGCATCCACACGCCGGAGGCTCTGACACAGCTTGACACGCTCGGCTTTGTGGGCGAGTGGGCAGCCGATCTCTCCCCCTTCGGAGACGCCTATGCGGGCGTGGAGCTCAGCATGAGCATCGATGAAAACGGCCACGGCGTAACGACGATGAACGGTGAGCAGACCGCAGACTTCGAGGCTTTCGCGGTGGACAACGGCGAGATGGATGACGGCACCGGACTCTACGTTGCCTTCAGCAACCTTGAGGGCGAGGCTGAGGCGGCCCCCTACACCCTGGAAGAGAACGCCGATGGCGAGGCCGTGCTGACCTTCTTCTCCGAAGAGGGCGTGATCTCCTGGATCAAGGCCGCCTGAGCGGCGCGCTATATGACGACAGGGCTCTGAGCGAAACGCTCAGAGCCCTGTTTTTTATTTCCGATGCTTGATCCGCCGGAAGAGCTCCGGCGCCGCCCGGCCGATCCCGGCGACGGCACGAAAGGCTGCAAGGCTGAGCCCCGGCGAGCCGCTGCGCAGTACAGCGGCCAGGACCTTCACGGGCAGCCCGCCCTCGGCCCCGCGGCTGCGCTCCCGCAGCTCCTCACTCGCGAGGATCTCCGCCGCCGCCGCGCGCCGGCCCGCCGCATCGAGCGGACAGCCCGGCGTGTAGAGCGTGGTCAGGCAGGAGAAGACGCTCTTGAGGAACATGTAGCGGAAAGCCGCGTCGTCCTCCACGCCGAAGCGGCAGCAGAGCGCCTGTGCGCGCCTGTCGATCTCGAGGCAGACCGGGAACTTTTTGTCGTAGTACTTGCTGATGAGGCTCTCGCCCGGGTGCATGACATACTGATACTTGCAGCCCGGCAGGACGCAGATGCTCCCGCAGTGCTCGAGGCAGTCGAAGAGGAAGAGCCGGTCCTCGCCCCAGCGGTAGTCGGGGAAGCGGATCGCATGCTCGCGCAGCAGCCGGGCGGAGAAGAGCTTTCCCCAGACCTGGTTGAGAAGGTTGGCCTTGTAGAGCCGCCCCAGCGAGGCGCCGATGGTACTCCTGTCCAGCAGCTCCTCCGGTTCGCAGTAATCCCGGAGCTCCCCGTCGAGCCCGCGGATGGAAAAACCGAAGACCGTAAGGTCCGCGCCGCGCCGCGCGCCCTGCAGCGCATAGGCCAGCGCGTCCGGCAGCAGATAGTCATCCGCGTCAAGGAACATGACATACTCCGTCTCCTCTTCGAGCTGCTCGAGCGCGCGGTTTCGCGCCACGGCCGGGCCGCCGTTCGGCACGCGCAGCGGGGTGAGCCGCGCATCCTCTGCCGCGAGGCGGGCAAGGATGGCCGCCGTGCCGTCGGTCGAGCCGTCGTCCACGACGAGCAGGCGCAGGTCCCGCTCCGTCTGGTCCAGGACGCTCCGCACCGAGCTCTCGATCCAGGCCTCGGCGTTGTAGGCGGGCATGATAAAGGTGGTGCGTGCCATGGCTATCTCCTCTCCTCCCCGGTCTCGGCCGCAGCGGCACAGACCTCCTGGAGAAAATCATAGAGCGGCATGAGCCGCGCGTAGGCTTTCGTCAGTTTGTCGGGGAGTTCCGGCGTCAGCAGGTCGCCGCCGAAATCGTGTACCCATTCCGCTCCGAGCCAGCGGCGGTTATACCAGTCGGCGATCGGTTTTTCATACTGTCCCTTGGGGCGCTTGTACTCCGGACCGAGGATCCGCAGCCCGCGCATATGGGAGAGCTCCTCCGCGAGCCGTCCGAAGCGCGCGGGATTCGCGTCCACCATCCGACGGAAGGTCTCCATCGTGGCCGGAGACGCCTCGAAATAGCCCACGCCGCACTCCCAGGTGGCAGGGCCGATCTCGAACCAGAAGGCAGGACCGCTCTCTCGCCCCGCCCCGTCCGTCCAGAGCGTGAACCAGAGATGGTCCTTGTAGGGGCCGCGGCCGAAGAGCCGCCGCGCGTCCCGGTAGATGCGGGAGAGGTGGACCCGCCAGTCCCGCTGTGGAAAGCGCTCACCCATGCACGCGGCCGTCTCCGCCGCGAGGGCCTTGAAGGGCTCGTTCACACTGCGCTCGAACTGCTCTTTATGCGCCAGGAACCAGGGGCGCTCATTGTTGAAGCTCAGCTCCCAGAGGAAATTGCCGGCTTCCGGTGTGAATCCTTGAAACATGCTCATACCGTCCTTTATTTATCGTTTTCATTATATCCGAAGCCGTGTCCTTTCGCAAGGGGCTCTTCGCCTCTGTACATTTCGCTCTTTCCATGATAGAATAAGATATTATCAAATAATGTAGAAAGCGGGGGTGTCCCATGAAGATCATCCTTGCAGGCGCGGGCAAGATCGGGCGATCCGTGGCCGCGATCCTTGCCGGCGAAGGCCACGACATCACGGTCATCGACCGCGACAGCGAGCTCATCTCGCACATTTCCAACGAGCTGGATGTCATCTGCGTCGAGGGCAGCGCCACCAACCCCGAGACGCTGCGCGAGGCGGGGGCCGAAAAGGCCGACCTGCTGATGGCCGCGACGGAGCAGGACGAAGTGAACATGATCTGCGGCATCTCGGCGCGCAAGCTCGGGACGCGCCACGTCATCGCGCGCGTGCGCGATCCGGAGTACCTGAACCAGCGCGAGTTCCTGCGCGAAGCGCTGGGGCTCTCGGTGATCGTGAACCCCGAGTACGAATGCGCCAAGGAGATCTCCCGCATCCTGCGCTTCCCGAGCGCGGTGCGGGTGGACACCTTCTCCCGGGGCAGCGCCGAGATCGTGGAGCACCGCGTCCGCGAGGGCGGGAAGCTCGACGGGATGGAGCTGCGCCGCCTGCCGCAGGAGCTCGGCGCCCACGTGTTGGTCGGCGTGGTGGAGCGCGGCGGCGAGGCCATGATCCCGAACGGCTCCTTCGTCCTGCGCGGCGGCGACATGCTCAGCATCACGGGCACGCCCGGCGAGCTGCGGCGTTTCTTTGTCGCCTGCGGGACCTATCGGCGCCCCGTGCGCAGCGCCATGCTCATGGGCGGCAGCCGCACCGCGGTGTACCTCGCCCGCCTGCTGCTCGAGGCCGGGATGACCGTCACCATCGTGGAAAAGGACCGCGAGCGCTGCGACCGGCTGCTCGACCTGATCCCCAAGGCACACATCATCTGCGGCGACGCGACGCGCAGCGACGTGCTGCTCGAGGACGGGCTCGGCTCCGTCGACGCCTTTGTCGCCCTGACCGGCGAGGACGGCGACAACATCATCACCTCCATGTACGCCCGGGACTGTGGGGTCGGAAAGATCGTCGCCAAGGTCAACCGCGAGCATTTCTCCGATATCCTCGAAAACTCCGGGCTCGACAGCATCGTCACGCCGAAGGACATCGTTGCCCAGCAACTCGCACGCTATGTGCGCGCCATGGACAACTCTCTCGACAGCAGCATGGAGACGCTCTACCGCCTGGCTGACGGGCAGGTCGAGGCGCTGGAATTCAAAATCGGCTCCGGCTCCGCGCTGGTCGGCGTTCCGCTGAAGGAGCTGAAGCTCAAGCCCAACATCCTCATCAGCGCCGTCATCCGCGGCACACACAGCCTTATCCCCGACGGCGGCACCGCGATCCACGCCGGGGACCACGCGGTGATCGTGGCCGAGGCAGGCCGGATCCAGAACGTCGACGACATCCTGGAGGTCGAGGCATGAACGGGCGGATGATCCTGCGCGTACTGGGCTATATCCTGCTCATTTTCGCCGCGCTCATGCTCCTGCCGCTCATCGCGTCGCTCTGCTTTCACGAGAGCTCTCTCCCGCTGCTGATCCCGCTGCTCGGCTCGGCCGCTCTGGGCGCGCTCTTTTGCCTGCCCAGGCCGCGCAGCACCACGCTCTTCGCCCGCGACGGCTTCGTGATCGTCGGTGTCGGCTGGGTCCTCATCTCGCTGATCGGGGCGCTGCCCTTTACGCTCAGCGGTGCGCTGCCGCACTTCATCGACGCGCTCTTTGAGACGGCCTCCGGCCTCTCCACCACAGGCGCGACCGTCGTGACCGATCTCGACGCAATGCCCCGCGGCGTCCTGTTCTGGCGTATGTTCAGCCATTGGATCGGCGGCATGGGCGTGCTGGTCTTCCTGATGGCCGTGCTGCCGATGAGCGGCGAATACTCCATGCACATCTTCCGCGCCGAGGTACCCGGCCCCACCGTGGGCAAGCTCGTGCCCCGCGCCCGACAGACCGCGCGCACCCTCTATCTCATCTACATCGGTCTCACCCTGCTCGAGACGCTCTTCCTCCTCTGCGGCGGCATGAGCTTCTACGATGCGCTGCTGCACGCCTGTGCCACGGCCGGCACCGGCGGCTTCTCCACCAATCCCGCGAGCATCGCGGGCTTTCACAGCCGCTATATTGAGGTCGTGTGCGCCGTGTTCATGCTGCTCTTCGGTGTGAACTTCAACCTCTATTTTCTCCTGCTCATCCGCCGTGGGAAAGACGCGCTGAAAAACGAGGAGCTGCACTGGTATCTCGGGATCGTCTTCGGCGCGGCACTGCTGATCACGCTCGGCATCCGCGGGATGTACGGAGGCTTCGTCCCTGCCTTCCACCAGGCTTTTTTCAATGTCGCGACGCTTATCAGCACGACCGGCTTCGGCACCGTGGATTTCACGCTCTGGCCCGAATACTGCAAATGGATCCTGATCCTGCTGATGGTCTGCGGCGGCTGCGCCGGCAGCACCGGCGGCGGCATGAAGCTCTCGCGTCTGATGATTCTCGGCAAGATGCTCCGCGCGGAGCTGCGGCAGATGGTCCGCCCCCGGAGCGTGCAGCGCGTGCAGATGGACGGCAAGCGCGTCGAGATGAGCACGGTCAAGGCCGCAGCTATTTTCGCCGTGCTGTATTTCCTGCTTCTCTTCCTCTTCTCCGCCCTCATTTCCCTTGACGGGACGGATGTCGCGACGAGCTTCACGGCGGCGCTCTCCTGCCTCTCGAACATCGGGCCCGGCATGACCGCCGTCATCGGCCCGCTCGGGAGCTTTGCCTTCTTCTCCCCGCGCGCCAAGCTGCTCATGACCCTCGCGATGCTCCTCGGCCGTCTGGAGTTCTATCCCATCCTGGTGCTCTTCTCCCCGCGCACCTGGAAAAACTGAACATACGGCAAAAAGCCGCCCGGCATATAAGCCGGGCGGCTTTCCTATTTCTGTTCTCCGCGCCTCACAGCAGCGCGTTGACCTTCTCCTCGATCTGCTTGGCGATGTTCTCGGGGACGATCTTTTTGCTGACCACAAGGTCGAAGATCTCGCCGCAGGTCTTGTTGTTGAAGAGCTTGATGGGGTACTTCGTGAGGTTCGGCGCCAGCTCCTTCACGATGGCTGCCGCCTTCTCATTGGCGAAGAGTTCCTTCACCTTCATGCTTCTGAAATCCATGGTGATCCTCCTTTTGTGATCGAACGGCGCTTTCGCGCTTTGCTCTATTGTACTACGCTTTCGGCAGTTTGTCCAGCAGCGCTTCCGCACAGCGCATGCCGTCCACCGCGGCCGAGGTGATCCCCCCGGCGTAGCCGGCGCCCTCGCCGCAGGGGTACAGCCCCTGCACGGCGCTCGAACAGCCCGCATCCCGCGGCAGCCGCACCGGTGAGGAGGAGCGCGTCTCGGGCGCGGTGAGCACCGCGTCGGGCGTATCAAAGCCCGCGAGCTTCTTCCCGAGGGCCGGGATCGCCTGCTCGAGCACGGCCGTGATGCGTGCCGGAAGCACCTCCCGGAGCTCGCCCCAGCACACGCCGGGCCGGTAGCTCGGCTTGACCGTACCCGGACCCGTGCTCGGCACACGCCGCAGGAAATCCCCCACGGTCTGAGCAGGAGCGCGGTAGTCCCCGCCTCCATACCGGAACGCGGCGCGCTCGATCTCCCGCTGCCAGGCCATTCCGGCGAGCACATCGCCGCCCGGGAAGTCCGACGGCTGCAGCGTGACCAGCAGCGCGGCGTTGGCGTTCTCGCCGGCGCGCGCGGCATAGCTCATGCCGTTCGTGACCACGCCGCCCTCCTCCGAGGCCGCGGCGAAGACCTCCCCGCCCGGGCACATGCAGAAGGTGTAGGCGCTGCTCCCGTCCGGCAGATGTACGTTCAGGGCGTAATCCGCCGGGGGCAGGCTTCCCCGCTCGCGCCCATACTGGGCGCGGTCGATCAGGCTCTGGCGGTGCTCGATGCGCACGCCCATCGAGAAGGGCTTGGGCTCCATCGGGATCCCGGCCGCCCGCAGCATCTCGAAAGTGTCCCGCGCCGAGTGACCCACGGCGAGGATCAGCTGCCGGCAGGGCAGGACCTCGGTACCGTCGTGCGACGTGACCTCGATCCCGGTAAGCGCGCCGGCCTCGACACGCAGGCCCGTGAGCTTCGCCCCAAAGCGAACCTCGCCGCCGAGGGACACGATCTCCTCCCGGAGCGCCTGCACGACCTCCACCAGCACGTCGGTGCCGATATGGGGCTTGGCGTCGTAGACGATGCTCGGCTGCGCTCCGTGGTCGCGGAACTGCTCGAGCACCCAGCCGATGCGCGGATCGTGTGTGCCGGTGTTGAGCTTGCCGTCGGAAAAGGTCCCGGCGCCGCCCTCTCCGAACTGCACGTTGTTCTCCGGGTCCAGCGGTCCCCCGGCCCGAAAGGCCTCAACTGCCGCAAGGCGCGTCCGGGCGTCCTGTCCGCGCTCGAGCACCAGCGGGCAGGCCCCCGCCTTCGCGAGCACCAGCGCGGCGAACATGCCCGCCGGGCCGAAGCCCACGACGACGGGCCGCTCCTCGCAGTGCACCTGCGGGATGGTATACGCCCGCTTCTCCCAATGCTCGACGTCAGGGTCCTTCAAGCGCGCGAGGACATCCTCCTCGCGTCCGGCGACCGTGACCGCCACGGCATAGCGGTAGTGGATATCATTCTTTTTGCGCGCGTCCAGCGAGCGCTTTAAAATTGTGAGCGAGCGGAGCTTTTCCTCCGAAATGCGCAGCTTTTTGGCCGTGCGATGCCGCAGGAGCGCCTCGTTTTCCTCCGGTGCGAGCCGGATATTGCGCACGCGGATCATCGGCCCAGCCTCCCGGCGAGCCGCCCGCTCGACCAGGCCCACTGCAGGTTGAAGCCGCCGCAGTCCCCGTCCACATCGAGCAGCTCGCCGCAGACGAAGAGTCCCGGCATGAACCAGCTCTCCAGCGTCTCGGGGTCAAAGCCCGCTGTCCGGATCCCGCCCGCGGTCACCTGGGCATGGTCGAAATCCTCCGTACCGCGCACGGGGAGTGTGAAATCGCAGAGCGCCCGGATGAGCGCTGCGCGCCCCTTATCCCCGACAGCGCGCAGCGGCGCGGCGGCGTCCAGCCCCGCATAGCGCACCAGCATCCGACCGAGCCGGTTGTGGACCATGCCGGTCAGGATCTCGCCGGTCTCGAGCGCCGGGAAGGCTGTGCAGCGATCGCGGAGCAGCCCGTCGACTTCCTCCGCCGGATAAGACAGGAAACGGATATGGAGCGTCAGACCCTCGCCGCCCGTCGCGGCGGCGCGCGAAATGTCAAAGACCGCCGGGCCGGAGACGCCCGTCTCGGTAAACTGCAGCTCGCCCTCGCTCACGGCGAGTGTCTCCTCTCCGGCGGTGAGCCGCAGCGCGGCCGGGCAGCGCACGCCCTTGAGAGCGCGCGGATATTCCGGCGCGGTCAAAAGCTGCACCAGCGCCGGGTACAGGTTCGTCCGTTTGTGGCCGAGGGGCTTGAGCAGCTCATAGCCGTCCTTCACCCCACCGAGTTTCGCCCCGGCACAGCCGCCGCAGGCGACGATCAGCCTGTCCGCCTCAAGCGCGCCTTCATCGGTCAGCACCGTGTAGCCTGTCTTCGTGCGGCGGATCTCCCGCGCCGGGCAGCCGCAGCGCAGCTCTACCCCGGCCCGGTCCAGCGCGAAGCGCAGCACGTCCAGAACGGAGTTGGCGGCGTTGGAGAGCGGATAGACCCGCCCGCCGTACTCCGTCACGGTCAGCAGACCGAGCGCATGGAAATAGGCGAGCGTCTCCTCCGGGCCGAACTTCTCAAGCGCCGGGCGCACGAAAGCCGCCTCCGCTCCGTGGTAATGCGCGGGCGCGGCGGCGGTGTTCGTGAGATTGCAGCGGCCGTTGCCGGTGGCGAGGAGCTTGCGGCCGAGGCGCTGCTGGCGCTCCAGCAGGACGACGCGATTCTCCGCGTCCTCCGCCGCGGTCAGCGCGGCCATCATCCCGCTCGCCCCGCCGCCGATCACAACGACGCGCCTCATGCCTTCGGCAGCGGTCCTTTGCGCTGCAGTTTGTGCTTTTTCCCGTCCGGGGTCTGGATGTAAGTGTTCTCCAGCAGCGCGATCGCGCCCGCGCGCCATTCGGCGATGTACTCCTTCCGCAGGACCTCGCGTTCGGCGAGCTCCTCGGCCGTGAGCTCCCGTTCCTTGGCGAGGCGGGCCAGCTCATTGATGTGTTCCAGTTTGCTGTTTTCCATTTTTCAGTCCTCGATCGTTCCCAATTCGTCCAGATCCAGCTCAAAAGCCGGGGCAAAGTGCTCCAGGAAATACTGTACCTCGGGCAGCGGATTCTCCTCCAGCATGCGGCGCGTCTGCGCCTCGGCGGAGAGGAACTCGTTGTTGCCGGCCTTGCGCTCCTCGACGCACTTGATATAGGCTGAGAGCTTATCGGCCGCTTTCACGAGATCGTGCAACTCCTTCGCGCTCTCGCCCAGCAGCAGATCCTCATACGCCGGGCGGAGCTTTCCCGGGAGCGTCGCGAGCAGCTTGCTGCAGGCGAGGTTCTCCACCTTCTGGTAGGCCTCGCGGATCTTGCGGCTGTGGTACTTGATGGGCGTCGGCAGATCGCCGGTCAGGATCTCGCTGCTGTCGTGATAGAGCGCAACCGCGGCGGCGGCGTTCGGGTCACAGTCCCGGCCGAACACGTCCCGGCGGATCACGCCGAGGGCGTGCGCGAGCACCGCGACCATGTGGCTGTGCTCCTGGATGTTCTCCGGCAGGGCGTTGCGCATCAGACTCCAGCGCCCGATGTAGCGCATACGGGAAATATAGGCAAAAAAGTTATAGCTCATGGGTTCCTCCGATGGGTAGTTTATTGTTTATTGTATCATAGCCCCCGCCGCTTTTCAATCCTCCGCCGGCGCGGAAAGGGTCTCCCAAGGTGTTCCCCTTTTGCTTGAATCAAATGCGAGAGGGAATACCCAATCCCCTCTCGCGCTCTCCCCATGTGTGTCTGTGCTTTGCCGTATAGGTTTGTCTGCAAGAAGAGGGCCTCCCTTGCGGGAGGCCCAGAAGGATTCTGCTTTGCCTGTGTCGGATCAGTCGAACTTGCCCTCAGCCAGGTCACGGCCGAGCAGGTAGCCGAAGGTCAGGCAGTTGATGCCGTAGCAGTTGCCGGGGATGGCGAAGTTGTAGGTGTTGGCATACATGTCGCCGATCATCTGGCCGACGTTGAAGAGGCCCGGGATGACCTCGTCGTTCTCGTCCTCGACCTGCATGAACTCGTTGCAGCGCAGGCCGCCCATGACGGTCATGAACAGCGCGTAGTTGCGGGCATAATAGAAGGGGCCGTTCTCGTCGATGGGGATCATGAACTTGGGATCCTTGTGGAAGTCCTCGTCCTCGCCCTTCTCGCACAGCTCGTTGTAGCGCTTGATGACCGCCTTCAGCTTCTCGGCGTCGAGCTCGCACTTCTCGGCCAGCTCCTCGATCGTGTCGGCCTTGCTGCTCTCCCAGGAGGCCAGCAGCTCGTCCACGGTCTTGGGCGGGTTATCGAAGTTCGAGCCGAAGCTGTACCACTCATTGCCGGTGTCGATGATGGCCTGGGCGTAATTCGCGGTCCAGATGCCCCAGGCGATGTGGCCCGGCTGGCTGATCAGGTGGTTGGCGCTGTAGGGCGCGGAGACGTCCTCACGCTGATAGCGCTCGGTCCGGGTGTTGACGTTCAGGCCCCAGTGGAAGCCGAGGGGCTGATGGCTGCCGCCCCAGGAGCCCTGCATCATCGGGGGATTGGGGAAGGCGTGCTGCCAGGCCGCGCCGATCCAGAGGCCCATCCGCTGGCCGTCGCCCTTGTAGAGGCCGGCCGTGGAGAAGCCCGTGTTGTAGTCGACTTCCTGCTCTTCCATGCCCACCAGCGGGAGGACCATCGGGCAGTACTTGGCCAGCATCTGCTTGTTGGCGGAGAAGTCGCCGGTGGCGAGGACGATCGCCTTCTTGCCGACAAACTTCACATAGCTGCCGTCCGCGCGCTGGGCGACGACGCCGGTCACACGGCCGGTGTTGTTGTCCTCACGGATGAGCTGCTTGGCCACCGTTTCGTAGAAGAACTTCACGCCGGCGTCCTTCGCATGGCGCTCCAGGCTCTCGACCGCGCCCTGCTGGCCGGTGGAGACCATCGCGTCGTTGCCTTCGGTGTTGAAGGCGTGGGCATAATAGGGGCCGCCGTCAAAGTTGTTGTCGCGCTCGAGGATGACCTTCAGCCCGTCCTCGGACACGATGTCGATCAGCCAGTTCATGGCCTCTTCGGAGTTGTTGTAGCCGCGGTTCCACTTCTTCTGGTCGACCTGGAAGGAGGCGGCGCGCATCTCATGATAGAAGAAGTAGTTGACGTCGAAGGGCTCGATGCCGCGCTCTTCCATGACCTTGCTGTTCTTGGCAAAGTTGGAGCCGCCGCGGGAGATGGGGTGGCTGGAGCCGGAGAACAGGGTGACGCTGGCACCGTTCTGCGCGGCGGAGAGGGCGGTCGTCAGACCGGACATGCCGGCGCCGACGACGATGATATCGTCCTCGATGACCTCGGCGATCTCCTCCTCGGGGATCGGAGGGGGTGCGATCTCAAAGTCCCATTTTTCCATGGACTTCGCCGCGTTCATGGCCTCGGGCGCATCTTCCGCCAAGGCGGCGCCGCCGCCCAGACCCATGACGGCCAGACCGGCCGCACCGGCGGCCGCGCCCTTCAGAAAGTCCCGACGTGAGATTTCCATTTTGCTCATACGAATCTCTCCTTTATTAGAATATATCGGCATGGGGTCTTGCCCCTTGCTGTCTCATGGATGGAAGCGCCCACGGGCATGTCTTTACATTTCGAGTGAATTATACAGCCCGGCCATCGACTTGTCAAGCGATTCTTCCGGGTGAATCAATAGATTCTTCTTGCATTTTGGCCCCTGCGGTGTTAAACTTCGGTTTTGTGTAAAAAATAAAGGAATCTGCGAGATTTTCCAAGCGAGGAGCCGTTACCTATGGACAAACTGAGAAACATCGCCATCATCGCGCACGTCGACCACGGCAAGACCACGCTCGTGGACGAGATGCTCAAGCAGTCGGGTGTCTACCGTGAAAACCAGGAGATCGTGGACCGCGTCATGGACTCCAATGATCTCGAGCGCGAGCGCGGCATCACCATCATGGCCAAGAACACCGCCGTCTGGTACGGCGACACCAAGATCAATATCGTCGACACCCCGGGCCACGCCGACTTCGGCGGCGAGGTCGAGCGCATCCTCAAGATGGTCAACGGCGTCATCCTGCTGGTGGACGCGGCCGAGGGCCCCATGCCTCAGACCCGCTTCGTGCTGAGCCGCGCACTTGAGCTCGGTCACCGCGTCATCGTCGTCGTCAACAAGATCGACCGCCCCGACCAGCGCATCCACGAGGTCGTGGACGAGGTGCTGGAGCTCCTCATGGACCTCGACGCCACCGACGAGCAGCTCGACTCCCCGATGCTCTTCTGCTCCGGCCGCAACGGCACCGCGAGCTATTCGCCCGACGTCGTCGGCACCGACCTCAAGCCCCTCTTCGAGACGATCATGGAGTACATCCCCGCTCCCGACATGGACGAGGAGAGCCCCTTCCAGATGCTGGTGAGCAGCATCGACTACAACGAATACGTCGGAAGGATCGCCATCGGCCGCATCGAGCGCGGCATCATCAAGCAGAACCAGGAGATCGAGGTCTGCAACTACCACGATCCCGACGCGCCGACCATGAAGGCGAAGGCCGTGAGCCTCTATCAGTTCGACGGGCTGAATCGCGTCCCCGTGACCGAGGCCGGTGCCGGCAACATCATCGCCATGAGCGGTATCGGCGATATCACGATCGGCGACACCGTCTGTGCGCGCGGCTTTGCCGAGCCGCTGCCCTTCGTCAAGATCGGCGCGCCCACGATGGAGATGACCTTCTCCGTCAACGACAGCCCCTTTGCCGGGCGCGAGGGCAAGTTCGTCACCTCCCGCCAGATCCGCGACCGCCTCTTCCGCGAGACGCTCAAGGATGTGTCCCTGCGTGTGAGCGACGTCCCCGACAGCACCGACAGCTTCAACGTCGCCGGGCGCGGCGAGATGAGCCTGTCCATCCTGATCGAGACCATGCGCCGCGAGGGCTACGAATTCCAGGTCTCGCCCCCGCGTGTGCTGTACCAGACGATTGATGGGAAAAAGTGCGAGCCGGTCGAGCGCGTCGTGGTCGACGTGCCGCAGGATTCGATGGGCGCCGTCATGGAAAAGCTCGGCGCGCGCAAGGGCGAGTTCCTGGAGATGAGCCCGGTGGGCAGCCGCATGAAGCTCGAGTTCCTGGTCCCCTCCCGCGGCCTCTTCGGCTACCGCAACGAATTTCTGACCGACACCAAGGGCGAGGGCATCCTGGCCTCCGTCTTCGAGCGCTACGAGCCCTACAAGGGCGATATCGCCCGCCGCAATACCGGTTCGCTGATCGCCTTTGAGACCGGCGAGGCCGTGGCCTACGGCATCTGGAACGCGCAGGAGCGCGGCGCCATGTTCATCACCCCCGGCACCAAGGTCTACGCCGGCATGGTGGTGGGTGTCTGCCCCAAGCAGGACGACGTGCCCGTGAACGTCTGCCGCACCAAGCACCTGACCAACACCCGCGCCTCCGGCTCCGACGAGGCGCTGCGTCTCATCCCGCCCAAGCAGCTGAGCCTGGAGCAGTGCCTGGAGTTCCTGGCGGACGATGAGCTGCTCGAGGTCACGCCGAAAAACCTGCGCCTGCGCAAGAGCATCCTCGATCACAGCCAGCGCATGAAGGCCGTCATGCGCGCCCGGAGCTGAAACACCGATACCGAGAGAAACCGCCTCCCCAGGGAGGCGGTTTCATCTTTTCAGACGGTTTTTTCCGGAGTGTTCTGATATACTCCTTCTATAAGGATTCTATTTTGTTTAAGAGGGGGCTGCAGCTTGAGAGACTTGCTCTACCGCACCGTTGCGCTTATGGCGGAGATTCACGACCGCATCCCGACGCTCAACGACCGTTTTCCCACCGTTTTGTCGGACAAGCAGCTTCACTTTCTGGTCATCGGCCTGCTCGGCATGCTGCTGTTCTTTATCGTGCATCCGATCTTTCAGACGCTGATCCGACACGGCCGCGGCATCGTGGTCTCCTGGTTTTATGTTTTGACGCTGATCCTGGTCATCACCTTCGGCATCGAGGTCGGCCAGCAGGTGACCCACACCGGGCGCATGGAGTTTGCCGACATGGTCTTCGGTGTGCTGGGCTTCCTGGCCCTGTTCGCCGTCTTCGCTGTTCTCCGGGGACTCATGCTGCTCCTTGCCCGCTCGCGCCGCCGGCGCTGACCCATACGCGTCCGGTCGCCATTTCCCCGTGTTTTTTCGCCCTTCCATTGACAATCGTTAAAAAGGCGTTTAAGATTGAGATAGCTCCACATATCGGAGAGCACAAAGGAAAGGAGAAACGAAAGATGAAACGAATCATCACGCTTGTTTTGCTCATGGCGATCGTCTGCTCGCTCTGCGTGTTTGCGCCGACCGCCGCCGCACTTTCGGAAGAAGAGGAGGCCCTGTATACCAAATATGCCGATCTGATCGGACTGCTCGAGGCGGAAGACTATGAAGCCGCTCTGGAATCTATCTGGTCCATGATGCCGGCTACGGAGTATGAAGAGGTCGTTCTCACGCCGGAGAATGTCCTGGACTACTTTGACATCATTACCGGCGAGCCCCAGATCGAGAAGGATTCCTCCGGGAACATCAAGCGTATCTGGCCGGGCGGTCTGCTTCTCGTTATGAAGGAAGACGTCATCAACCGTCTGGACTGGGAAAACAGCAGCCTTGTCCTCGGCGTAACAGCCAACAAAGACATGTACCGCGCCAAGATCGATTGGGAGACCGGCGAGATCACGCTCGGCGACGAGAAGGACTCCGACGTGAAAAAAGCGGTGAAAAAGCTGGACTGGTTTGAGTCCAAGGTCGACGAGCAGATCGACGGCGTCTATTCCACGTATTATATCACCGGTGAGGCCTTCTGGTACAAACATCCTCAGTATAAAAGCTGGTCCTCCGGATACGCCGAGCCCGATCTCCATACCAAATACTATCAGGTCGTCTATACCGATATTGAAGTTGTCAATGTGGAAGGCAGCCTGTTCCTATCCAAATAATATCCCCTCTCAAACACAAACAGCGGGAAGCCATACGGCTTCCCGCTGTTTTTCCTTGTTCAGGCCTGGGCGGCGAGGGCCGCGGTCTGATAGGCCTCGTCCCCGGTGACCTCCCGCAGCACGCTCAATTCCGGCGGGAAGCGCACTTCCTCATCCGCCGCGCGCAGTTCGGCCTCCAGCAGGGCCCGATCCTTCCAAAAAGGATAGATCTCCACCTCGAAATACCGCCCCTCGAAGGTGAGGCCGTAGCGCGTCTTGCACAGCGGCCGCCGCGCCGGATCGGCCTCGAGCAGCAGATCCGCGTACTCCTCGCGGCTCAGCGGCTCCTCGACCTCGATCTGCGCGCCGTCCGGCGCGGGCCGCTTGTAGGTCTTATAGTAGAAGGAGCTCTCCTTCTCGCGCCGCTCGCGCAGCCGCAGCTCCTCGCCACGCCGTGAATACAGCCAGGTCTGGACCATGTCCGCGCGCCGGCAGCCCGGCAGGCTCTCCAGCCGCGCCGTGTCCGGGTACTCGATCAGGTAGCGGCGCCGGATCTCCGGCGGGTCCGGCTCTCCGAGAAAGGCGCGGATCTCGGCGATGAGGCGCTTGAGCTTCTCCTCAAAATCGAGGTCGTTTTCAATGACGCGGTGGTACGGATGCCCCGACCAGGCGGCGATCAGCCGGTCGTCCAGTGCCCGCGCCTGCTCGGTGGTCTCATAGCGGGCGGCGTTGTTTTCAAAGGTGTAAAACTGTTCCGCGCCCTTGGCGGCCGTCACCATATGGAAGATGGCGCCGTAGCTCTCGACCAGTTCCTGTTCTGTCATCCCGATGTCCGCGAGCACCGCGGCAAATTCCCGCTCATCCATATAGGCCCGGTTGTCCATGGCCCCGCGGTCGCAGACGATCAGGATCTTTTCGGCGTTCATGCTGCGCGCCGCCCGCTCAAAGATTCTCTCCTTCTCCAGCTGCAGACGCATCTGTCCCTTCTGGTAATCCAGATTGGTGCCGCAGGTCCAGGGTGCGACGCCGCCGGAGATGAGCTCGGTCGCGGTCTCCGGCACAAAGAGCACCGTATAGCCCAGCTTGGAGATCGCGTTCTGGATCCAGGTCATGCCGGTCGTCTTGCCCGCGCTGGGCCCTCCCGTGACTACGATCTTGCGTATGCGCATAGCTCTGTTCCCTTCGTTGTTATTATTTCTCTTCCAGTCTACACGAAAAATGCCCCGGTTTCAACAGAAACCGGGGAAAACATCCTTCTTCCCGTCCGTGCCGCTCATCCGATCCCGAGGACGCGCGCGATTTCCTTCGCCACGCCGCAATCCAGGTTGCTCTCGCACACGGCGTCCGCCGCCGTCCGGACATCCTCGCCCGCGTTTCCCATCGCGACGCCGCGCCCCGCGGCCTCGAGCATGGAGATATCGTTGCTGCCATCGCCGAAGGCCATGCAGTCCGCCGGATCGATCCCGAGCGCACGGCAGAGGGCGAGCAGCCCGTTGCCCTTTCCCGCAAGAGCACTGTTGACCTCGACATTGTTGCTGATAGAGCTTGTGGCGCGCAGCTCCGGGAAGCGCTCGGAGAAGTGCGCGATGGTCTCGAGGCGCAGGGCGTTGTCCTCCGGGCGGAAGAAAAACTGGATCTTCTGCACCGGCTCGTTGTGCTCCCGCAGCGTCTCCTTCAGATCCGGCACCCGGATGCGCAGCTGCTCCACCATCTTCAGCACCTGCGGCTCTTGGACGAAATAGGCCGGAGCCCTTTCAAACATGGCCTGGCTCATCCAGCCCACATCGTTCTGATAGCAGTCGTAGAGCACAGGCAGGGTGTCGAGGTAGTCCATGGTGCGCAGCGTGAGGTCCAGCGGGATATCCCCGCGGCTGATCGTTTTCTCCTCCAGCGTGTCATAGACAAGGGCGCCGTTGGAGAGGATATAGTAGCGGAGGAAGGGCAGCTCACGCAGGGTGGGCGGAATGCCGCGCAGGATGCGCCCCGTCGCCGGGACGAGCAGCACGCCCCGCTCCGCCGCGGCATACAGCGTGCGCAGATTCTCCTCCGGGATCCGTTTTTCGTTGTCGAGCAGCGTTCCGTCCAGATCGAATGCGATCAGCCTGCAGTTCATGGCATCTCTTCCTGTTTCACGAATTTGCTCCTATTATGGCTCGAATCACCCGTTTTGGCAAGGCTTTTTTCCGGATCCGGCGCGGTTCTTTTCGCTGTTTCGCGCTGTGGCAGGCCCATCACGAAAAAAAATCGCTCGATTCAGCGATTTACTCTTGCAAAGCTCTGGCTTTTCGTGTATAGTAAGCACTGTACTTATCCGTGAATAATTGTATACATGGATACATCAAAGGAGGAAACACCCATGAAAAAGATTTTAGCTCTTGTCCTTGCTCTGTGCATGGTCCTGGCGCTGGGCGTCACCGCCTGCGCGGACGACGCCGTGGCCCCCAAGGACGGCGGCTCCAAGCTGACCTTCACCACCGGCGGCGAGGCCGGCACCTATTACGGCTTCGGCAGCGTTCTGGCCCAGAAGGTGAGCGAAGTCACCAGCACCAGCATCACCGCGATCACCTCCGGCGGCTCCGCCGCGAACATCGACGCGCTGGATATGGGCGACGCCCAGCTCGGCTTCTCCCAGTCCGACGTGCTGGCCTACGCCTATGAGGGCACCCGCACCTTTGAGGAGCTCGGCGCCATCCAGAGCTTCTCCATCGTCGCCCCCCTGTACATGGAGCAGGTCCAGATCGTCACCCTGAATCCCGACATCAAGACCGTCGCTGATCTGGAGGGCAAGGCCGTCTCCATCGGCGCCGCCGGCTCCGGCGTGTACTTCAACGCCATCGATCTGCTCGGCGCCTACGGGCTGACCGAGGACGACATCAAGCCCACCTACCAGTCCTTCGGTGACAGCGTGGAGTCCCTGCAGGACGGCCAGATCGACGCCGCCTTCGTCGTCGCCGGCGCTCCCACCACCGCCGTCACCTCCCTCTCCGCCACCAACCAGGTCTACCTGGTCAGCCTGGACGACGAGCACATCGACGCCCTGCTGGAGAGCTCTCCCTACTATGCCAAGGCCGTGATCCCCGCCGAGACCTACGGCATGCCTGAGGATGCCGTCACGGTCGCGATCGGCGCTGTGGTCCTCGCCTCCAACGACGTGGCCGATGTCGACGTCTACAACTTCCTCTGCGGCGTGTTCGAGAACCTGGAGGATCTGGCCAAGGTCCACGACAAGGCCAACGAGCTGAGCCTGGAGTTCGCCACCTCTCTGGTCGGCGTTCCCTATCACCCGGGCGCTGTCCAGTACTTCGCCGACAAGGGGATCGAGGTCCCCGCGGAGTAAGCTTCCCGCCCCATAAGGCTGTGTAATATCCGTTCCACGGCCCGCATCCCGTAAAGGGTGCGGGCCGCGCGAACTTCTATCCCCCATTAAGAAATCGCAAAGAAAGGAGGACAAACATCATGGCTTGGAAGAAAAAAGCCGTCTCGGACGAGGCGGTCAATGCGGAAGAGCTGATGAAAAAGTATGACCGGGAATCCAATGTACGGATCTGGGAAGGCGTCCCGGCCAAGGTCGTGCGCTATCTCTGCGCGGCTTTTTCCGTCTACTGCATCTGGGTCACGCTCTTCAGCACCATGATGCCCGAGGAGAAGCTCAACCTCTTCCTCGGCCTCATCCTCATCATCGGATATCTCAACTATCCCGTCAGCAAGAAACACGTGCGCCCCAACTATATTCCCTGGTATGACATCGTTCTGCTTGTGATTGGGGCGATCCCCTTTTTCTACTGTGCGCTCCACGCGCATTCCATCATCAAGCTCGCCGCCCGCGTCACGCGTGACCCGAAAATGGTCGCCATGGCGATCATCGCGATCCTCTCGTATATGGAGCTTTGCCGCCGCTGTGTCGGCATCCCGATCCTCTGCGTGGTCGGCGTTCTGCTGGTCTACGCCTTTACCAATGTCCGCTTCGGCAAGGTAATCTACGATCTGTTCTATACCACCACCGGCATCATGGGCACCCCCATCAACGTCTGTGCCAAGTACATCGTGGTGTTCATCATCTTCGGCGCGTTTCTGGAACGGACCGGCATCTCCGCCTTTTTCATAAATCTGGCCAACTCCATCGCCGGCGCCTCCGCCGGCGGTCCCGCCAAGGTGGCGGTCATCTCCTCCGCGCTCTGCGGCATGGTGTCCGGCTCCTCCGTCGGCAACACCGTGACCACCGGCTCCGTCACGATCCCGATGATGAAGCGCACCGGCTACAAGCCGGAGTTCGCCGGCGCCGTCGAGGCCGCCGCCTCCACCGGCGGCCAGATCATGCCGCCCATCATGGGCGCCGCCGCCTTCCTGATGGCCGAGTACATGGGTATCCCCTACGGGCAGGTCGCGCTGAAGGCGATCCTCCCGGCGGTGCTGTACTTCGCCGGCATCTACATCGCCGTGCACCTGGAGGCGCGCAAGCTCGGGCTGCAGGGCATCCCGAAGGAGGAGCTTCCCCGTTTCCGTGCGCTGCTGCCGAAGGTCTATCTGCTGCTGCCGCTCGTAGTGCTGGTCTGGCTCGTCGCCACCAACAAGCACACGATGCAGTTCTCCGCGGCTGTCGCCATCGGCATCACGATCCTGGTCGGGCTCTACAACAACCTGGTCACCATCGCCACCAAGAGCCAGGACAAGAGCGACAACCTGACCTTCGCCAAGTTCTTCGACGCGCTTGAGGCCGGTGCCAAGAGCTGCATCACCGTCGCCGTGGCCTGTGCCATGGCCGGGCTCGTGGCCGGCTCCGTCACCTCGACGGGCCTCGCCTCCAAGCTCATCACCGCTGTCGTCACGATCTCCGGCGGGCGCATCATGATCGCTCTGCTGCTGACGATGCTCTGCTGCATCGTGCTCGGCATGGGCGTGCCCACCACCGCCAACTACTGCATCATGGCCTCCACCTGCGCGCCCATCCTCATCACCATCGGCGTGCCCCAGGTGGCCGCCCACTTCTTCGTGTTCTACTTTGGGATCGTGGCGGACATCACGCCGCCCGTGGCCCTGGCCGCCTACGCCGGCTCCGCCATCGCCAAGGCCCCGCCCATGAAGACCGCCTTCAACGCCTCAAAGCTCGCCATCGCCGCCTTCATCGTGCCCTATATCTTTGCGATGAACCCCGCGATGCTGCTCGTCGACACCACGACGCTGCAGGTCTTGCTCGTGGTCGCGAGCTCCATCCTCGGCATCTTCGGTGTGGCCGCCGGCCTCAACGGCTATCTCTTCAAGGCCATCCACCCCGTGCTTCGCATCCTGCTCGCCGCGGGCGGTCTGCTGATGATGGACCCCACCGTGACGACCGATGCGATCGGCATCGTCCTGATGGCGGCCGTAATCCTCCTGCAATACATTCTCGCGCGGAAGAAAGCCGCAGCGTGAGCGCACCTCCATAAATCTGTACAGGCCCCGTGAAATGCTCACGGGGCCTGTTTTATGCCGTCATGTTCTTTTTGATCTGCCGGATCGCGTTTTTCTCCAGCCGTGAAACCTGGGCCTGGGAGATGCCCACAGCCTTCGCCACCTCCATCTGCGTACGGCCGTCGTAATAGCGCAGTGCCAGGATACGCTTCTCCCGCTCGTTCAGGCGGTGCATCGCCTCCTCGAGTGCGATCTGCTCAAGCCAGTGTTCGTCGGTATTGCGCGTATCGCCGATCTGATCCATGACGGTCGTGCTCTCGCCCACATCGCTGTACACCGGCTCATAGAGACTCACCGGATCGCAGATCGCCTCCAGTGCAAAGACCACATCCTGCCGCGGGATCCCAAGCGCGCGGGCGATGCTGTCCGTGTCCGGCTCGCGCCCGGTCTCGGCGGTCAGCTTTTCCTTGGCCTGCAGCACCTTATAGGCCGTGTCACGCAGCGAGCGGCTGACGCGCACCGCGCTGTGGTCGCGCAGGAAGCGCCGCAGCTCCCCCGCGATCATGGGAACACCGTAGGTGGAAAACTGGACGTTCTGGTCCAGGTCGAAACAGTCCACGGCCTTGATGAGGCCGATAACACCCACCTGGAAGAGGTCGTCCATGCTCTCGCCGCGCCCGGCGAATTTCTGTACCACACTCAGCACAAGACGAAGATTGCCGGTGATGAGCGCCTCTCGGGCCGCGGCGTCGCCCTGCTGTGCCCGCTCGAGCAGCCGGCGCGTCTCCGGGCTTTTCAGCACCGGCAGCGCCGCCGTGTTCACGCCGCAGATCTCGACTTTTCCCTGCAATTACACCACTCCTTTGTTCAGAAAGAGTGGTGTTAGTATTTCCCGCCGCGGGAAATATGATACAGGCGCATCTCGAGTGTGTCAAAGCTTGGCTGACTTGCTTTACCTCTCCTCTTCTGGAACGGGCAAAAACAGGCTTGTTATCTCCAGTAATTCCACTAAAACTGTAATTCATGGAGAAAATACGATAAGGCCCGGAATCATCGCGTAAGCGCGAAGTGTTTTCGGGCACCGCAAGGTGGAAGACGGAGCTGTTCCCGCTCCACCCGGTCCCGGCAGCCGTGGCATACGCTTTAGGCTGCCGGGATCGAAAACGGTGCTATAGGATAAACTTAAGCGATTACCCGGATCACGTCATAGCGCTCCGGTTCGGCAAGCGTCCTACGCGCCTCGGAAAGATTGTGACAGATCACGCAGCGAAGGCCGTTTTCCTCAAAACACTCCGGCTCGGAGTCCATATTCCATGTAGCCTCGCCCAAGAGTCTGCTGTAGCGTCCGGCAGAGACGGGCAGCCCCAGTGTATCCGCCTTTGCCGTCCGCCTGGGATTCGGCTCGCTTCCCGTGCGGATCATGATGCGGGCAAGCTCCCGGGCATTCACGGCGATGTCCACGCAGCGGGTCTTTTCGCACTCCATAGCGTCACCGCCCACCGGGCCGAAGGCGAAACGCTTGTCAAACCCCGCGGCCGCCTTGCCGAAAACGGCCAGCGCGGAATCATAAAACAGGAAGCGGTCCCTCTTCTCGGGGAAGGTCTCTTCAAGAAAGGTCTTCGCAGCAAAGCTGTTCGTGAGGATCACGGGCTTTCCCTGTCCCAGCTTTTCGTCCAGCAGCGTCTCGGCCTGCGCGCGGGCGGCCTCTTCCGCCTCGGCAGTATCGGCGGCAGTATCCACGCCGATCTTTTTGAGCGCGCCGATGATTTCAGGCAGGCCCACGCTGCCGCTCTCGCGGTGCAGCACGTGCTCCAGCTCGGGGATGAGCGCGGCGGAAACCGTCGCGGCGGTTTTGATGCCGTCGCGGTGAGCGTAGTAAACCAGTTCGTCCTTGTGCTCGAAAGCGTAGATCGCGCCTGTGGGGCAGACCTGGACGCAGCGGCCGCAGCCGATGCAGGCGCTCTCCGCCATCGGTTTTCCGAAGGCGGGACCGATCGTGACCTCACAGCCGCGGCCGGAGGCGGCCAGGTTGCGTACCGTCTGCACCTTGCCGCAGACATCCACACAGCGCTTGCATTTGATGCACTTGTTGGGATTGCGGACGATGACGCTGCTCCTGTCTTCCGGGAGCGTGTTGTGCTTTTGCTCAAAGGGGAGCTTGTCCACCTTGTATTCCCGGGCCAGGGCCTGCAGCTCGCAGAAGCCGTCCCTCACACAGTCGCAGAAAAAGCACATCTCGCAGAATTTGGGGTCGAGATCGTCGCAGCGGGAGCTGCCGATGCGCAGGCAATGGTGGCAGTCGACCGCGTGGTTACTGAGCAGAAGCTCCAGCGTAAGCTTGCGGGAGGCGCGCACCGCCTCCGTGTCGGTGTGGACGACCATGCCCTCGCGCACTTTCGCGGCGCAGGCATGCTGGAAGGTGCGCGCGCCCTCCACCTCCACCACACACATGCGGCAGGAGGCGTGGGGGGGCAGTTCTTTCAAAAAGCACAGGGTCGGGATGCGGATGCCGTTTGCTTCCGCAGCTTCCAGGATCGTGCTTCCGGCAGGCACGGACAGGGCCTTGCCGTTGATCGTAAGAGTAACGTTCGCCATGCTCATGCCTCCTTTTTCAGCTTTGCGTCGAAATCTTCGGGGAAGAGCTTCAGCGCGCTCATAAACGCCGTCGTTGCGCTCTGCCCCAAGGGGCAGAAGCAGGTCTTCTGCATGTAGCCGGAGAGGGTCTGGATGAGTTCGACGTCCTGTTTTGTGCCTTCGCCGACGGAGAGTTTCTCCATGAGCTCTGCTATGCGCATGGTCCCCTCGCGGCAGGGCGTGCATTTGCCGCAGCTCTCATGCCGGAAGAATCCGGCGATCTCGGCGAGGATATCCACCACATTCCGCGTCTCATCGATCACATAGACCGCGCCGGAGCCCAGCGACGCGCCGATCGCACGGATGGAATCAAAGTCGATGGGGGTGTCCAGCTTATCCGGCGTCACAAAGCCGCAGCTGGAGCCGCCGAGCTGGATCGCTTTGAGCTTCCGGCCCTTTGTGACCCCGCCGCCGAAGCCTTCCACCACATCCCGCAGGGTGGCATTGGTCGGCACCTCGACGCAGACCTTGTTCACCACATCGCCGGAGAGGCACATCAGCTTGGTACCGGGGAACTTCTCCGCGCCGATGGCTCCGAACCATTCCGCGCCCTTGCTTATGATCTCGGGGATTACCGCAAAGGTCTCCACATTGTTGACAACAGTGGGCTTTTGGTGCAGGCCCCTGACCGCCATGGAGGGCGGCTTCAGTCTCGGCTCGCCGCGCAGACCCTCGAGTGAGTTCACGATGGCCGTACCCTCGCCGCAGACATAAGCCCCCGCGCCGGAGACTACCTTGATCGTCACATCCCCGGTGAAGCCCTTTTCCTCGGCGGACGTGACCGCCTTGCGCAGCAGCTCGATGGATTTCTGATACTCGCCGCGCACATAGATGAAGCATTCCTTTGCCCCGACGGCGTAAGCCCCGATCAGGATGCCCTCGATCACGGTGTGAGGATCTCCCTCCATGATGACGCGATCCTTGTAGGTGCCGGGCTCGCCCTCGTCGGCGTTGCAGACGAGGTATTTCGTCTCGTCCTTGCTTGCGTAGGCGTTGCTCCACTTCTTGCCGGTGGAGAAGGCCGCGCCGCCGCGCCCGCGCAGGCGGGAGGTCTCCTCGATGGTCGCGATCAGCTCGCCCCGGTCTAGGGTGCGGGCTTTTTTCAGCGCCTCATAACCGCCGGAAGCGAGATAATCCTCGATGGAATCGGGGCGGATCTTCCCGACGTTTCGCAGCGCAATGCGTACTTCCTCCATCAATGCTCACCTCCCAGTAGAGTGGGGATGCTGCCGACATCCACGTTTTGAAAAAGCTTTCCGTTGATGAGCAGGTTCGGCGCGCTCTGGCACTGGCCGAGACATTCGACCCAGCCGAGACTGTACGCTTCGCTGCACTCGCCCATTTTCAGGCCCGTGGCCTCCTCCAGCGCCGCCACGAGCGCGGTGTTGTCGGCAGAGTGGCAAGCGGTACCGTGGCAGACACGGATCTCTGTTTTGGCCGGCGGGGCAAAGCGGAGCATGGAATAGAAGCTCGCCGCGTCATAGAGTTCCGCCGGGCTGACCTTCGCGTGCTTCGCCAGCGCCTTGAGCGCGTCCTCGCTCACATAGCCCTCGGCGTTCTGCAGGGCCAGCAGGGCGTCCAGCAGGCCGCCGTCACGGAGCGCTTCTTCGATGATCGACTGGTAATGATCCGCCATAGTCACACCTCCTGAATCTTTTCCACCCGGCAGGGCGTATAGCGCCACCTGGCGTTGCCGGTCAGCTCGTCCAGATCCTGATGGTCCGTCAGATAATTGATATGCATCCCGTGGGCCTCGCCTTCATAGCTGAGGCCGAAATGGTGCGGGATCATGCAGTAGCCCCGGAAGGCTTGCCAGGTGATCTCCACCGGGATCGTGATGCTGCCTTTCTTTGTGGTGACGCGCACAGTCTCCCCGTCGGCAAAACCGAATTCCGCCGCATCTTCCGGATTCATGGCCAGGCGGTAGGGATCGCGGAAGCGATAGGTACCGGGGTTTCGCATGGAGGTATTCATACCGCCGTCCGAATGCCGCCCCGCCGAGAGGATCATGTTGCAGCCGTCCCGGAGCGTCAGCGCTTCTCGCTCATGTTCCGGCGTGAGGGCCTTGATCGCCTCGTCGATCTCTTCGCACCAGAGATGGAACTTCTTGTCCTTGTGTTTGATATGGCGCTCCATCAGATGTGCGGTGTCGCTGTGCGCGATGACGGCGCCCTCCGGGTGTTTGTCCACCAGCTCAAAGGCCGCGTCCATGGTGCAGAACTCGCTCAGGCCCGGCATGCGGGCAAGGATGGGGTGCTGTTTGGTATCCGGTTTTACGTCCATGATGGCCCGTGACGGCAGCTTGGAGATCAGCAAAGCCGCCCAGCACATGGCGTGTCCAGCGCTGCCCATGGCCTTGCCCAGCGTCAGGGCGATGATGATGGCCGCCTGGTCGAAATACTTCATGCCGCCCTTGGCGATCCAGCCGACGACCTTCATGAAATAGGTGATACGATCACCGGTGCGGACAGCCTCCTCGGCTGCGTCATACAAGTACTGTGGCAGCTTCGGAATGAGGCCCATGGCCTCGGTCAGCTCGGCATAGATCATGGCGTCCTCCCGGGCCTCGCCCGGGGCCTTCACCACGCCGCGGCGGCTGAAATACATGATCTCGGGATAGTGGAAGGCGAATACGTCAAAGTCGCCGCCCACCTCATAGGCGCTGGGCGTCGGCAGGATATAGTCCGCAAGACGGGTGGTCTCGGTCTCCACGCAGTCCATGGCCACGAAGAGCTCCAGATGCCGCAGCGCCTCCTCCATCTTCTGGGAGTCCGGGTAGCTGCGGGCAGGGTTCGACATGTTGCAGAAGGCCATGCGGATGCGGTCCTCGTTATCGCCCAGCACCTCGTCCGGCAGCGCGCCCTCGGGGTACATGCCCGCCACCGGGAAGCGCCCGGTCACCGGCATACGCCAGACTTTGGGATCGTATTCGTCGGAGTAGTCCAGCGTGATGATACGCACCGGCGGGATGTTGCCGCCGGGCACCAGCAGGGTGCCGCATACCGCCATCAACACCAGACACAGGTAGCTGGACATGGTGGACTGCCGCCCGAAATACAGGCCCAGATCCTGATGCGTGCCCCACTTCCTGGTGGTGAGGATGCGGGCAAACTTCTCCGCCTGCTCGCGGGAGACGCCGCAAACCTGCAGCGCGCCATCGACATCAAAATCTGCAAACCAGCCGCGGGCCTGGGTCCAGTCGCAGCAATACCGGTACAGAAAATCCCGGTCCTGCCAGCCATTCTCCACGATCAGCGCGATCAGCGCCCGGAGAAACAGGCTGTCCGAGCCGGGCCGCACCTGGATGTGCATATCCGCCATGCGGGCCGTCTCCGAAAGGCGGGGATCCACTACGATGACCATTTTGTTCGGATCCCGGGAGAATTCCCGGATCATAGGCCTGGCGTTCGGCAGCTGATGGGAGACATAGGAATTGCTGCCCCAGAAAATGAGCACTTCGCAATTCTTGTCGTCCGGCTCCAGCGGATGGAACTGATCGCCGAAAATGCGGCCGCAGCTCCAGAAAATACCCATAAATTCCACGCCGATGGGGTTGAAGAAATACTGGGAGCCGATGGCCTTCAAAAAGGGCTGGGCCGTAGCGGCCGCCGCGCCGGTGGCACCGCCGCCCCCGCCGATGATGGCCGCGGAGCGGGGTCCGTGGGCTTTCAGGATCGCGTTGGCCTTCTCGGCAATCTCCGCATAGGCCTGCTCCCAGGAGATGCGCTCATAGTGGTCGTCGACGCGCTTTTGGGGGTACAGGATCCTCTCGCTGTTTTCCACAAAGTATTTGGCGCTTCTGCCCTTGCGGCAGCAGTAACACTCGCTGCTGGGGCTTGCGGGGTCGGGCCGGACGTTGAGGATCCGGTTATCCTCCACCTCCATCTCCAGCCCGCAGGTCATGGCACAGAGATTGCACAACGTTTTTTTCCACTCGCTCATACGCATTCCTCCTGTCACATGGTGAGCTGTGCCCATTTTTCCAAAGAAAAAATGCCCCGTCAAGAGCAGGACGGACGATTCTCAAAAACTCACAAAAAAGCTGTTTCAACCTCGACAATAAAAAAGCCGGAGCTGTCCCAAAACATGAGACAGTTCCGGCAAAAACGTCCGAATCTTACACGTTATCCGCGTTTTCCAGCTGTTCCTTTGTCCAGCGATACTCCGGCGCAAGGTCAGCGAGCATTTCCGCGCGTCTGCGCGCCTGCGCGCGGACGGGATAGTCTCCCTGCCGGCGGCACCAGTCGTACAGTGTCTGATACTCAAGATCAACAAAAAGCGGCCCCAACAGCTCCGGCGGCTCCTTGCTGCGGATGATGCCGGTCTGTTGGCAGCTGCGCGTGAGACGAATAAACCAGGCGTCGACCGAGTGAGCCACCTGAAGCATGTCGATTTCACCCTCCAGGGTGAGGTTCATCATCGCGGCACAGAAAGTCGCCCCCAACTCGCAGCACAGGGAAATATACCTGTCTCCAATCACCCACATACGGTCAAAGTCATTCCGGGCGGCGAGCAGTTCCTCGATGCTGACAATCTGGTTTGCGTCCGTGTGCTCGAAGCGGTAGCGGATCACATCCTTTTTGCTGGAAAAGACGCGGTAAAAGGTCGAGCGCGCAATGTCTGCCTCCCGGCAGATGTCGTTGACGGAAACCTCGTCATAGCCCTTCGTCCGAAAACAACGCACGGCTGCCTCCGTAATTCTGCCCCGAAGCTCTGATCCTGCTGATTCCAAGCAAATCGCCCTCCTCGAACATAGTGTCCGATATTGTAGACAGTATATTCTCATTCCCCGGAGATGTCAATTGCGGAGCCTGCCTCGTATCATGATTTCAGGATGGCAAAAAAGCGAAAAAAGGGCTTGACAGCCGCGGGCAAATCCAGTATATTATATGAGCGCTCCGAAGACAGCAGGTGGCGAAAGCCGTAAATCCTGCCGAGGACATCAACATCGACTTGATTGTTTTTGTGCCTTTGCGTCCTTGGATGCAGGGGCTTTCTTTATGAGCGTGATTCCATCGTCGGAGGTGAAACAACCAACATGCCTAACGCAAAAGTTCTCAGCGAGAAGCAGGCGATCGTGGAAGCCCTCGCCCAGCGCATTCAGAACGCCGGTTCCGGCGTCCTCGTCGACTACAAGGGTATCACCGTGGCCGAGGACACCGCTCTGCGTACCGAGCTGCGCAAGGATGGCGTGGAGTACACCGTCGTCAAGAACACCCTGACCAGAAAGGCTCTGGACAAGCTTGGGTTGAACGAGCTCGACTCCGTCCTCAGCGGCACCACCTCTCTGGCCACCACCGAGAATGATCCCATCGCTCCTTTCCGCATCCTCAACGATTACAGCAAGAAGCTGGGTGATCGCTTCAACATCAAGGCCGCCTTCATGGAGGGCAAGGTGCTGAGCGAAGCCGAGATCGCCGGGATGGCAGAGCTGCCCTCCAAGGACGCTCTGTACGCCAAGGTGCTGGGCACCATGCTCGCGCCCATCACCGCTCTGGCCGTCTGCCTGGGCCAGGTCCTGGAGCAGAAGGGCGGCTCTGCCGAGTCCGCCGCTCCCGAAGCCGCTGAGTAAGTCAGCGCACACAAAAATCTTTACTGGAGGAAATTACAATGAGTGAAAAAATCGCTGCCATGATCGAAGAGATCAAGGCCCTTTCCGTTCTCGAGCTCAGCGAGCTCGTCCATGCTCTTGAGGAGACCTTCGGCGTTTCCGCCGCCGCCGTCGCCGCTGGCCCCGCTGCCGGCGCCGCTGCCGCTCCTGTCGAGGAGAAGACCGAGTTTGACGTTGTCATGACCAGCTTCGGTGCTGAGAAGATCAAGGTCATCAAGGAAGTCCGCGGCATCACCGGTCTGGGCCTCGCCGAGGCGAAGGGCCTGGTCGAGGGCGTGCCCGCCAAGATCAAGGAAGGCGTTTCCAAGGAAGACGCGGAGGCTCTCAAGGCTCAGCTCGAGGCCGTCGGCGCCACTGTCGAGATCAAGTAAGATCACTTCCCGACGAACAAAAAAACTGCTGTCCGTATGGACAGCAGTTTTTTTGTTCCCTTTTTCATTTTACCGGCAGCTTCGTCTGCAGCCAGGCCCAGCCCTGCATTACGAGCTGACCACTGTTGGAGGGCGGCAGGATCTCCTCCCAGAAATGCCGGAACTCCTGCTCGAGGCGCTGTCCCGTCACGCGGTAAAAGCGGCCGGGATTCGAGATCAGGATCGTATCCCAGTACTTCCCGTCGCCGCTCGTGACGGTGACGATGCAGCGCTGGTTCTTCGGGCAGATGATCGTAAGCGTCCGCTCCTGTCCGATCCGCGCCGAGCACTTGTCGCCCTGGACGCTGACGGAATAGGGCTGGTCCGCGTCGCCGACGGTATAGAGCGTGAAGCTCTCCCGCCCCAGCGGATCGATATAGTAATCGTAGACGAAATCCCCCTGCTCGTTCTGGATCTTGACAAAGGCGGGCTCGTTCTCCGCCGCCGCGCTGCCGAGCGGCCAGAACACGCGATCGCCGTTCACGGCCCGCTCCGTAGTATCCGCTGTCAGCCAGGCGAAGGCGGCCCCTGTTTTCGGCAGCGAGCGGGACAGCGTCGCGGCGTCCACCGGCAGGCGCAGCCGATCCTCCCAATTGAGGCCCTTGAGAGAACGGGTCGGTTTTTGGGTTGAGAGGATATTCGCCTCATAGAAATCGGCAGGCGCCTCGGTGCCGAGGGCGCGGAGGAAGCTCCGCAGCACAAGCGGCCTGTAGTCCGGCATTTCTTTCCGGAGTTCGTCCAGCAGCGTCTCCAGATCCGGGCTTTCGATCCCGCTCTCCGGTGCGGCGGCGAGCACAACGTCCGGCTGCCGTTCTGTCAGAAAGGCACGCAGCGCCTCTTCCCCCGTCTCTCCGTCACGAATATGGGCGCTCTCCGGCGGGAGCCCGTAGCTCACAGCCGCGGCCCGCGCCGCGTCCTCGGACGCATCGCCCGTGTAGAAGAAGGACACGTCGCTCCCGTAGCGGAGATACTGCTCGATCACACCGCCGGCGAGGACCGTCTCCTCCCCGGGCTCCGGCACGGTCACAAGGACGCTGTGCCCGGCACAGAGGGTGCCCTTGCCCTGATCCAGCACGGTATAGCCGCCGCTCCGCTGGAGATAGAGCAGGATGCCCTGCGAACCGAGCAGCACCAGGAGATACAGGAGCAGGATATGCCGCGCCGTGTCGGGCAGCTTGTGGCGCTTGACGGGCAGCAGCGCGAGCAGCAGGAACAGGAGCCCCGCGCCGATCAGCCAGGGGACGCGCGGCAGCGGCCGGCCGAAGCCGACGGCGAGCCAGTCGGCCAGGACCGCAAGCTCCGCGGCGAGCACCAGTGCACCGAGCACGCCGCCGAAGCCTTTTCTGCGGATCTTTTTCATAAGAAGCTCTCCATCTGTTTCGCAAGTTCCGGATGATTGGTTTCCTCACAGGCGCTTGTGACGGCGCCGGCGTGCAGGGCCGCACGTGTGCAGGCCGTAAGATCCCGGCCGCGCCGGTCCGCCCAGACGAGCGCCGCCAGCGCGGCGTCGCCCGCGCCGTTGGTGTTGACGACGGGGAGCGGCTCACAGGGGAGCGCCACGCGCTCCTCCCCTTCCGCCGCACGGATCCCGCAGCTGCCGAGGCTGAGGAATACCCGCTCGACGCCGCAGGCGATCAGCTTATCCAGCGCCGCCTCCGGCTCCGTCTCCCCGGTCAGGGCGGCGGCCTCCAACAGATTGGGCTTGAGACCGCGCAGCCGCCCCAACAGAGGCAGCAGACGCTTTGCCTTCGCGGCCGAGACCGGGTCGGCGTACAGCGGGACACGGCAATGCGCCGCGATCCAGGCGAGGGTCTCCTCCTCCAGATTCGCGTCCACTACCACGGCGTCGGAGTCGTTGATCGCCTCCAGCGCGCTCTCGAGGACGGCGGGCGTAAGGCGCCGCACAATGTCCATGTCGGAGATGCCGACGAGCATATCGCCGTTTCCGTCGGTCACATAGAGGTAACTGGAGCTGCGCTCCTCCGGCAGGATCAGCGCGTGGGAGAGATCCATGCCCAGGCGCAGGCAGCTCTCTCTGAGCTGCACGCCGAAGCCGTCGCCGCCGATGGCGGTGATCAGGCGGACGCGTTCGCCGAGCAGGCAGAGGTCGTGAGCGATATTGCGGCCCACGCCGCCGTAGCGGACAGTCACGAACCCGGGATTGGAGTCGTGAAGCGCAAGGGCGGCCGCAGAGCGGCCGCCGATGTCAACGTTTGCCCCGCCGATTACCGTGACGGTGCGATTCATAGTTTCCAGATATTTTTCGCGTATTCCATGATCGCGCGGTCGGCGGCGAAATAGCCGCTCTCGGCCGTGTTCACGATGGCGATACGCGCACGCTCGGCATCGTCCGCGATGCGCTCGTACAGACGGCTCTGGCAGTCAGCGTAGGCGCGATAGTCGGCGATGACCATGTAGGGGTCGCCGCCGTAGAGCAGCCCGGACACCAGGTCGGAATAGCTCTTGCCGTCGGAGAAGCCCTGAGAGAAGCGGTCCAGCACGCGCTGGATCTCCCAGTCGGACCGGGCGGCGGAGAAGGGATCGTAGCCCTGGGAGCGGACGCGGGCGATATCGTCGGTGTGCAGGCCGAAGAGGAACATGTTATCGTCGCCCAGGCGCTCATACATCTCAACGTTCGCGCCGTCGAGCGTGCCGATCGTCACCGCGCCGTTCATCATGAGCTTCATGCAGCCGGTGCCCGAGGCCTCCTTGCCGGCCGTGGAGATCTGCTCGGAGATCTCTGCCGCGGGCACGATGGCCTCGGCCGCGGAAACGCGGTAGTTCTCCACGAAGAGGATCTGCAGCTTGTCCTTGCAGACGGGATCGTTGTTGATATCCTCCATCATCGACAGCAGCAGCTCGATGATGCGCTTGGCGACGCGGTAGCCGGCGGCGGCCTTCGCGCCGAAAACGAAGCTGCGCGGCGCAAAGTCCCGGTTGGGATCGTCATGCAGCTGCAGCTGCAGCGCGGCGATCCGCATCGCGCACAGGAGCTGGCGCTTATACTCATGCAGGCGCTTGACCTGCACGTCGACGATGGCGTCGGTGTTGAGGGCGAAGCCGTCGTTGCGCATCGCGAAGGCCGCGAGGCGCTCCTTGTTCTGCTTCTTGATCGCGTTCATGCGGGCGCGGACCTCGCTGTCGTCGGCAAAGTCCTTGAAACGGATCATCTCCTCGGGGTGGGTCAGATAGTCCTCGTTTCCCAGGCACTCGACGATGAGCTCGTGCAGGCCGTGGTTGATCTGCGCAAGCCAGCGGCGGTGATCGATGCCGTTGGTGACGTGGGTAAAGCGCTCGGGGCGCAGGGTATAGATGTCGTGGAAAAGATCATCCTTCAAAATCTCGCCGTGCAGGCGGGAGACGCCGTTGACCTTATAGCAGGTGGCCAGGCAGAGGTTGGCCATGTGCACCTGGCCGTTGGCGATGACGAGGTTGCGGCCGACCCGGCCGTCGCCGTGGCCGAAGCTCGCGACCAGGTAGTCGCACCAGCGGCGGTTGATCTCGCACATGATCTCCCAGAGGCGGGGCAGCAGCTGCTGTACCAGATCCTGGGGCCACTTCTCAAGCGCCTCGCTCATAACGGTGTGGTTGGTATAGGCCACGCTCTTGCGCACGATCTCCCAGCTCTCGTCCCAGCCGAGACCGTACTCATCCATGAAGATGCGCATGAGCTCGGGGATGATCATGGTGGGATGGGTGTCGTTGAT
Organism: Eubacteriales bacterium; assembly: GCA_030531505.1. Lineage (GTDB taxonomy): Bacteria > Bacillota > Clostridia > Oscillospirales > Oscillospiraceae > Limivicinus. Next base: position 74,588 of record JAUNNH010000003.1, on the reverse strand, counting down.
CTGGATGGTGTGGTGCTTGGCAAAGCTGCGGATGTCGCCCCACTTCCGGATGTGCTTGTGCACGATGTCCTGTGCGGAGGCAGAGACGAAGAAATATTGCTGCTTCAGGCGCAGGTTCTTGCCCTCGATGTGGTCGTCCGCCGGGTAGAGGACCTTGGTAATGACCTCGGCCATGGTGCGCTGCTCAAGGCTCTTGACATACTCGCCCTCGGAGAAGAGATACATATCGAGGGAGTTGGTGCTGTGGGCCTCCCAGAGACGCAGGGTATTGATCTCTTTGCCGCCGTAGCCGGCCAGCAGCATGTCGCGCGGCACCGCGATAACGGCGGTGTAGCCGGTGTGCTCGGCGTAGTAGTGGCCGTTGGCGTCCCAGTGGGGCGAGATCTGGCCGCCGAAACGGACCTCGACCGCGTCCTCCATACGGGGAACCAGCCAGCTGTCGGCCGCGATGCGCCAGTTGTCGGCGACCTCGGTCTGCTTGCCGTCCTGGAACTTCTGGCGGAAAATACCGAGCTCATAGCAGATGGAATAGCCGGTGGCCTCCAGGCCCAGCGTCGCCATGCTGTCCATATAGCAGGCGGCGAGACGGCCGAGGCCGCCGTTGCCGAGGCCGGCGTCCGGCTCCTCCTCAAAGATGTCCGAGGCGGTAAAGCCCAGGTCGTTCAGCGCGCCGCAGAGCGCGGGACCGATCCCGAGGTTGTAAGCGTTTTTCATGAGGCTGCGGCCCATCAGGAACTCCATGGACATGTAGTGGGCTTCCTTCTCGGCGTGGTGAGGATCCTCGGCCGCGAGGAGGCGGCTCATGATCTCACGGATCACCATGGCCGAGGCCTGGAACACCTGGCCCCTGGTCGCAGTCTGGCTGGTCGTGGCAAAATAGGCGCAGAGCTTGTCTTCGATCGCGCTGCGGACCTCGTCACGGGAGATTTCAGCAATCATATAAGAGTATACCTCCGTAATCGTTCTCTCTATTTACAGTGCGGTAGCATACCGCAAAATACAGGCAAAATCAAGTGCCGGGGCAATTTTCGTCAAAAAACTTCCGAAAAGGCTTTTCTTTAAAAGAAGCAGGCGGCCTGAGAAGGTCAGGCCGCCTTCCGATCCTTATTCAGATCTCGGTCCCCTTGGGGACGACGGTGGGCAGCTTCGGGCTGCCGACCAGAACGGAGCCGGGGGAAAATTTGCAGGCCTTGTCGGCGATCACGCAGCTCAGCTCTGCGCCCGCGCCGATCTCGCAGCCCTTCATGATGATGCAGTCGCGCAGCCGCGCGCCGGCCGCCACATGGACGCCCGAGAACACGATGCAGTTCTCGATGTCGCCTTCGATGATGCAGTTGTCGCCCACGAGGCAGTTGACGGAACGGGAGTTCTCGCCGTAATAGGTGCTCACGTCCTCATGCGTCTTGGCGCGGACCGGACGGCAGAAGAGCTGGTGCCGGACCTCGGACTTGAGCATGTCGCGGCTGATGTCGTAATACTCCTCCACGCTGCGCACGCTGTTGGCGTAGCCCTCGTGCACATAGACGGCCATCTTGCCGCCGTCGCTCAGGAAGCGGGAGATCGCGTCGCGGTGGAAGAGATAGTGGTTCTCCGCGCGGCAGAGATCCATCAGATTCAGCAGCACGTCCTTGCGGAAAATGTAGGCCTCCATGGAGGGGAAGCCCTCGCCCTCGCCGTGGCGGTAGAGGCTCATGCCGGTGACGAAGCCCGCCTCGTCCGTGAGGTAGCGGTGATGCACACCCATGGGGATGTGGTCCATGCAGATGGCCAGCGCCTCGGCACCGGACTCCTCATACTGGCGGATCGCGGCGGAGAGGTCGACGTTGGCGGCGGTGTTGCCGAGCATCATGATGACGTTCTCGGCGTTGCTGTCGCGCAGGTAGGAGCCGACCGCGTTCAGCGCTTCCATCGTGCCGTTGTAGTTGCCGTTGTGGTACTGGGGCAGGCCGAAAGGGGGCAGCATGCGCAGACCGCCGCTGCGGCGGCTCATGTCCCAGGCCTTGCCGCTGCCGATGTGATCGAGCAGGGACTGATAATCACGCTGCATGATGACGCCCACGTCCAGCACGCCGGCGTTGCGCAGGGAGGACAGCGGGAAGTCGATCAGGCGGTAGCGCCCGCAGAAGGGAAGAGAGGCGGCCGTGCGGTTCGCGGTCAGTTCGCGCAGCCCGGGCTCCTCGCGATAGGCAAAGATAATACCCTGATACTTTCTCATGGCTCAAACCTCCTCGCCCGTGTAGATCATAGCCGCGGCCGGGACCACAGCTCCGCTGCGGATGGTGATGTCGGGACCACAGGTGGCGACGCCCCAACCCTCGGTACCGTCGGGAGCGGCGCCCACATGAGCCCCCGTCTCGATGACGGTGTTCTCCCCCACGATGGCGTATTCGACCACAGCGCCCTTTTTGACGACGGCGCCGGGCATCAGCACGCTGTAGAGGACCTTCGCGCCCTCCTCCACCACGACTTCGGGGGAGAGGACGGAGTTCTCCACATGGCCGTAGATCTCACAGCCTTCGGTGATGATGGAGTGGTTGATCTGCGCATGCTCACCGCTGTAATGGGGCGGGCAGACAGGACTGCGCGCCGCGATGGGCCAGTCGGGATCATAGAGGTTGATGAGCGTGGTCGAGAGCATGTCCATATTCGCGTCCCAGAGGGAGGTGATGGTGCCGACGTCACGCCAGTAACCATCGAAGCGATAGGGCCAGATCTTCTCGCCGGCGGCGAGCATCTTGGGGATGATGTTCTTGCCGAAGTCCTTGCTGGAGTTCGGGTCGTTCTCATCGTCGATCAGGGCCTGGCGCAGCTTCGGCCAGTTGAAGATGTAAATGCCCATCGAAGCCAGGTCGCTCTTCGGGTGCTTGGGCTTCTCCTCGAACTGCTCCACATAGCCGTCGGGGCCGGGGTTGAGGATACCCATGCGGGTGGCCTCTTCCATGGAGACCTGCTGCACGGCGATGGTGAGGGCGGCGTCCTTCTCCAGATGCTCCTTGAGCATCTTGGCGTAGTCCATCTTGTAGATGTGGTCGCCGGAGAGGATCAGGACGTTCTCGGGATCGTAGTTCTCGATGAAGCCGAGGTTCTGATAGATGGCGTTGGCCGTGCCGGTGAACCAGGAGCCCTTTTCACCCGCGCCGAGATAGGGGGGCAGGATGTAGACGCCGCCGTCGGAGGAGTCCAGATCCCAGGGCTGGCCGTTGCCGATGTAGCTGTTGAGCTGGAGAGGGCGATACTGGGTCAGGACACCGACGGTGTCGATCCCGGAATTCGCGCAGTTGGAGAGCGGAAAGTCAATGATCCTGTACTTTCCGCCGAAGGGTACGCTGGGCTTTGCCATGTTTTGCGTCAGGGCATAGAGACGGGAGCCCTGTCCGCCTGCAAGAAGCATCGCAATACAGCTCTTCTTCATATGCAGCCTCCTATTCGTATTTATTTGTATGCATGCGGTATGGACCGCCAGTGTACAGAGAAAGAGTCTCAGCCGTTGTAGAGGTTCATAGCGCGCTCCGGGCCGCGGAGGATATAACACTCCACCGCCTCGGCCGCACGCTCCGCGGCCTTCGCCATGTCCTCGGCGTCCTGATTGCGGAACCCGGAGAGCACCCAGTCCGCCATGTCGTAATCCGGGTGCGGCGGTGCACCGACGCCCAGACGGATCCGGGGGAAATCCTCCGTCCCCAGGCAGGCGATCAGGTTCTTGAGCCCGTTATGCCCACCGGCCGAGCCCTTGGTGCGGATGCGCAGCTTCCCGATCGGAAGCGCCGTCTCATCCGAGACCACCAGCACATGCTGCGGCGGGATCTTGTAAAAGCGCGCCGCCTGCGCGGCCGCCTCGCCGGAGAGGTTCATATAGGTCTGCGGCTTCATCAGCAGCAGCTTCTCCTCCCCCAGTTCGCAGGTCGCAGTCAGCGCGCGGAAGCGCGCGCGATTGATGCTCAGCTTGTGGGCCTTTGCGAAGGCGTCGGCCGCCATGAAGCCGGCGTTGTGCCGCGTCCCCTCATATTTCAGGCCGGGGTTCCCGAGAAACACCACCAGCCAGGTAACGCCCGAGGGCTTGGAAAAGAGCATCTCAGTTTTCGAACATGTTCGCGATGGAAACTTCCTCGTAGATGCGGCGGATCGCCTCGGCGAACACGGAAGCGGTCGTCAGGTACTGGATCTTGTCGCAGGCCGGCTTGTCGGCAGGATAGGGGATCGTATCCAGCAGCAGCAGCTCTTCGATGCAGCTGTCATTGATACGGTCGATGGCCGGGCCGGAGAGCACGCCGTGCGTGGCGCATGCATAGACCGCCTTCGCGCCGCCGATTTCCTTGATCGCCTTGGCAGCGCCGCAAAGGGAGCCGGCAGTATCCACGATATCGTCGAGCAGGATGCAGGTCTTGCCCTCGACGTTGCCGATGATGTTCATGACCTCGGACTGGTTGGCGCGCTCACGGCGCTTATCGACGATGGCCATGTTGAGGCCCAGCTTCATGGAAAAGGCGCGGGCGCGGGCGGTGCTGCCCACATCGGGTGAGACGACCATCACGTCCTCATTGCCCTTGCCGAACTTGCGCTGGTAGTGCTTGACGAAGAGGTTGCCCCCCATAAGGTTGTCCACCGGGATGTCGAAGAAGCCCTGGATCTGCGCGGCGTGCAGATCCATGGTCAGGACGCGGTCCGCCCCGGCGGCGGTGATCAGATTCGCGACGAGCTTCGCCGAGATGGGGTCGCGGCTCTTGGCCTTGCGGTCCTGCCGGGCGTAGCCGAAATAGGGGATCACGGCCGTGATGCGGCCTGCGGAGGCGCGGCGCATCGCGTCGATCATGATGAGAAGTTCCATCAGGTTGTCGTTGACGGTTTCAAAACTGTTTGCCTCTTCTGACTTCTTTTCGCGCACGGGAGATTTGCAGGTGGATTGAACGATAAAAACGTCCTTGCCGCGGACAGGCTCAAAAACGGAAATGGAACACTCCCCATCCGCAAACTGGGAGACGGACGCATTCCCAAGACTCATATACAGTTCCTGGCAGATGCTCTGTGCAAGAGCGGGGTTGGAGTTGCCGGTGAACACTCTGATCTCTTTACCGTGTGCAATCATGTATTTTCTTTATCCTCCATTGGCTCCCGGATTTGGTATCCGAATACTCCTTGCGAAAACCCGTTCGTTCGCGATTATCATTGTATCACATCCCCGATAGCTTGAAAAGACCAAGCTTGGGTTTTTCCTGAAAAAAAGCCCAATAAAAAAAGCAATTTACAAGCGGCTCTTTTTTGTTTATAATGTCTTGACTAGAATCTGTTGAGGAGTACGAAAACATGCTCGAATTTGAAGAATACAAAGCCAGGCTGAATGCCGTCAAGCCCGATCTGGACGTGCTGCGCGGCGCGCTGAAGCTCGAGGCCGCTCAGAAGGAGATCGAAGAGCTCGAGGCCGCCAGCGAGCGCGACGGCTTCTGGAACGACGTGGAGAACTCCCAGCGCGTGCAGAAGCGTCTGAAGGGGCTCAAGAGCAAGGTGGAAAACTACGAGAAGCTCTGCACCGCCTGGGACGATATGGCCGTCATGTGCGAAATGGCCATCGAGGAGAACGACGACTCCATGCTCCCCGAGCTCCAAAGCGAGTTCAAGGCCTTTTCCGAGAAGGTGGAATCCACGCGCCTGAGCACGCTCCTCACCGGCGAATACGACGCGAACAACGCCATCCTCACCTTCCACGCCGGCGCCGGCGGAACCGAGGCGCAGGACTGGGCCTCCATGCTCTACCGCATGTACAACATGTGGGCCGACCGCCATGGCTACAAGGTGAAGGTCATGGACTACCTCGACGGGGACGAGGCCGGGCTCAAGAGCGCCACGATCATGATCGAAGGTGAGAACGCCTACGGCTTCCTCAAGAGCGAGCACGGCATCCACCGTCTGGTCCGCGTCTCCCCCTTTGACGCGGCCGGCCGCCGGCACACCTCCTTCGCCGCGGTCGAGGTCATGCCCGAGATCGCCAACGACAACGAGATCGAGCTGCGCGATGAGGATATCGAGATGCAGGTCTACCGTTCCTCCGGCGCCGGCGGTCAGAAGGTCAACAAGACCTCTTCTGCCGTGCGTCTGATCCATAAGCCCACCGGCATCGTCGTGTCCAGTCAGGTGGAGCGCAGCCACTTCCAGAACCTCGAAAACTGCAAGAATATGCTCCGCGCCCGTTTGGCCGAGATCAAGGAGCGCGAGCACCTGGAGAAGATCAGCGACATCAAGGGTGTGCAGATGAAGATCGAATGGGGCAGCCAGATCCGCTCCTATGTTTTCATGCCCTATCAGCTCGTGAAGGATCACCGCACCGAATATGAAAACAGCAACATCCAGAACGTGATGGACGGGGACCTTGACGGCTTCATCAACGCTTTCCTCTCCATGCGCGCCGCAGATTGACCCGGTTCACGCAAACAGCAGGATGCCCGGCATCGAACGATGCCGGGCATCCTGCTGTTCTGTTCTACTCTCAGGCAGTCGGCTCCTGCTTCGGCTGGTGATATTCGCAGCCATTGTCGAAGCGGACCTTTTGGGGCGGGAGTTCCAGCAATTCCGGGCGCTCCAGATAGCGCTTCACATCTGAGAAAAAGCGGGCATAATGGGCGCCGGAGCAAACGCGCTCGTCGGCGGTGATCCCGATAGGCAGGTAGCGCTTCATCCGCGTCTCGCCGTTTTCGACCTCGGCCACCTTCTCGGGCATGCCCATGCCGAGAAACAAGCCGACGTTCCCCCAGTTGTAAAGGTGATGGTTGACATCGTGCAGACCGATGGAGGCGGTGTTGGTGATGTACATCCCGACGTAGAACGGCAGCTCCTCCATCAGCACGGCGGGCGCCAGGCCATAGCGGTCCAGCACACGGACGAGTCCGACCGTCACCGTGGCAAGTCCCGGCACCGCGAAGAGGAAGCTCAGCAGCTTTTCCACGAAGCCCGCAGGCTGATCACCGCGGTTTGCGGCGACCGCGGCGGCCATGCGGTCGCGCACGTCATAGAGCGTATCCGTCAGGTCGAATTTGATCTTCACGACGGCCTCGCCCTTGTCCGCGTCGCTCGGGTCCTTGAGGATGGTAAAGGCGGCCGAGCAGTTGTTGCGCGCAAAGAGCTGCTTATTCATGATAAAACGGTTGACCTCCGGGTTGCGGCTGATCGCACGCACATAGGCCGCCACGATGATCTGCATATAGGAGATCTGTTCGTTCTTCTCTCTCTTCTGCCTGCGGATATAACGGGACAGGATCTCCATATCTGCCCGGTGCTTCAGAAACACCTGCGCGTCGCAGCGCATGGGCATCACATAGGGTGTGATCTTCATAACAGGATCGATCCCGTCGATCCTTCGTCCGTCCGGTCGTCTGCCAAACATACTTGTATCCTTTCGTGTTTTATCGTGCTGTGTGGGCTTCTATTCAGGCAGCACTTTATCACATTGGAAAGGAATTGGCAAGCGGCAGCGGAGCAGACGGAAAGGTCAATTCTCCATCTGCTTGCCGAGAAAGAGCGCCGCGGTCTGAGCCAGTTTGTATTCCACCTCCGTAGCCGGCGGGCTCCCCGGCGCAGCGAGAAACAGCACGCAGCCCATCACATCTCCCTCGGTCAGGATCGGCGCCGCGACCACCAGGCAGAAGCGCTCGTCTGCCGGAGAGGCCGGGATCCCGCCTCCTCCGCTGCTGCGATAGGTTGCGCGTCCCTCCATGATCTCCGCCAGCTGTGGACTGATCGGACGATCGAGGAGCTCCCGCTTCCCGCCCCCCGCCACCGCGATCACCGCATCCCGGTCGCAGACGGCCGCGATGCCGTCTGTCGCCCGCCGCAGGCTGTCGCAGAGCGTGGCCGCGAAGTCCGTCAGCTCTCCGATCGGGGAATACTTCTTAAAAATCAGCTCTCCATCCTTGTCTGTGAATATCTCCAGCGGGTCACCGTCACAGATAACATTGGCACGAAAAACCTTGTCCGGACGCTTCTCCGAGGTCTGGACTGTTGTGACTTGTAAGCTATCTTTCGTGCCTAAATTAAAATTTACCGGCGATTCCTCCAACTTTTCGGGCTCTTTTTGCCCTTCTGGCAGCATCCCGCAGCGGAGTATGCTGTCGATGTCGGCCTTGAGCTTGATTTCCACGTGGTCCTCATAGACGTAGATCTTGTCGAGGATCAGGTGCAAGTCCTTCGGATCGAGCTTGTCCTTCTCCAGAATCTCATCGAAAACCTCGATGGCGGTCCTGGCGGCGCGGTTGACGCGGATGATCGTGTTCTCCCGATCCTTCGTCAGTTCGATCTGCTTGCTCAGCGCAGAGATGCGGCTTTCGATATCGGCCTCCATCTCGTCGTAGGTCTGGTTGATGATGGCCTCGTTCTGCGGCCGCTTCGACAGATCGCGCACGCGCTGCCGCTTGGCGATCTTCAGCTCCTCCTGCAGCCCGGCGAGCACCTCCTCCATATTGTCGGCGGCGGTCTCCTTCTCTTCGAGGTCTTCGTCCTGCTTCTGGATATCAGCCTGCAGCTTTGCGATCATGTCCGCCGAGGTCTCGCGCACCTTGCGGAGATAATCCTTCAGCAGCGCGTCCAGCGTGTCCACCCGGATATAGTGGCTGGTGCAGCCCTTGAGCCCCCGGCGGTGATAGGTGCCGCAGCGGTAGGCGTCCCGCAGATCGGGCCGGCTCATGGAGAACATCGGGCTGCCGCAGTCGCCGCATACGAGAAAGCCGGTGTAGGTGTTCTCGTATTTTTTGACCCCGCGGTAGTCGCTCCTGGAGCGCGAGCGCCGCAGCTCCTCCACGATCCGGAAGTCCCGGTACTCGATGATCGCCTGATGGTGGTTCTCGATGACGATCTGCTCGTCTTCATCCTTCTTCACGTCCTTGCCGTTGATCTTCTTTCGGGTGTACTTGCTCTGGCGTAGCGTGCCGATGTAAAAGTCGTTTTCCAAAATCCCCTGCACGGAGACGATGGCCCATTCCGGCTTGACCGCGCGCTTATATTCCTTGCCCTCGGCCTCCTTGCGCTCGCGCTCGGACATGCGGGGCGTGGGGATGCCCTCGTCGGTGAGGTAATTGGCGATCCGCTTATAGCCCCAGCCCTCGATGTACAGCTGGAAGATCTTGCGCACGATCTCCGCCTCCGTAGGCACGACCTCGAACTCCTGCCGCGCGTTGATCTTGTAGCCGTAGGGCGCGGCGCAGATCCACTTGCCGTCCTTCTGGCGGCGGTTTACTACCGCGCGCACCTTTTTGGACGCGTCCGTGACCGGCATCTCGTTAATGAGAAACTGGAACTGGATCTTCAGCCAATCGTCGTCGTTGGGAAAATCGATCCCGTCGCCGATGGAGATGATGCGCACCCCGGCGTCGCGCAGATCCTCCAGCTCCACCAGGCCGCGGCTGTTGCGGCGGGAGAAACGGGAGAAGTCCTTGACCACCAGGATGTCGTAAATGTGATTGAGCAGCCCCTTGCGCATCCTCTGATAACTCTCGCGCTGCTCGAAAGTGTAACCGGAGCGGTCGCGATCTTCAAAGAAGCTCAGGCTGCTGCCGGGGAATTTCTCTTTGACGAAGTCGGCAATGATCGCCTTCTGGTTTTCAATCGAGGTATTGTCCCGGTCCAGCTCTTCATCGACGGAGATCCGGCAGTATCCCGCAATGTCGAAGGTTTCTGTCACAACTCGCGCCTCCTTTCTTGTTTTATTTATAGATAGTATTGTATCATAGACGAAAAGCGATTGCAAGAGGAAATGTCGAGCTGCCTGCTTGACAAGAAAGCCAGTTGTTGTTATGATATATATAACCTATGAAGAGTGCGTGAGAGACAAGCTCTGTGACCGCACAGCAACCTACCGAAAGGCAAGGTGCTAAAGCTTGACCGATGGGTTGTGTTTTTCTCCCATCGGTGACGATGGGATTTTTTCTTACCCTCTTACTAGGTACATTTTTTTCAAGGAGGGCAAGAAATTGCGTACACTGAAGCAACTGGCGGAAAAAGAAGGAACGGTCTGGGTCTATCTGGACAACAAAAAAGTAGGGAAAGAATTCCTCCGACAAGCAGAGGAAGAAGGCTTTCGCTGCAGTGACGGGAGTTCCCTGCGCTGGATGTCATGGTTTTATGTGATGGCGCTTCACAGCGATATGACAGTTTGGACTGTCTCCCTGTTCAACTGGACCTTATCGTTTGCCGGAAACGTGAAAGGGACGCCTGTTCGGGTCAATTACGAAAAATATGCGGCGGGAGAAGAGGACTATCTCTGCCGTCGATCACACTTTAACGGACACTGAGGGAGGAGCAGAAATGAGTTTTGAAGATCAGCTGAGAAACACGATGAAGCAGATCGACTACAGCGATCGGGATCGCTTGCTGCGGGAGACGGCAAGGAAAAGCGTTCAAGAGTTCAAGGAGCTGTGCCTGCTCAAGGCACGGATGGGCGAGCATTTCTGCACCTTAATGGCCAAGACAACGGAACCGGGGAAGTCCCATCTCGTCTATATTTACAGGGATGAGGACTATGAAGCGGCCAAAGCCAAAGGAACTCCCCTGCCGAGCCTGGGCGAGTATATCTTTCTGAAACGCAGTGAGGCGGATCAGTTCCTGGAATACATCCGGGAGGAATTTCGGGCTCAGGACATGCGAAGCGCCCGTGTCAACATGGTCGAAGACATCAGCACGATGCCGAAGCAGGGACTGTTCGGAAAAGTGAGGCAGGTCCAGGTCTCCAACAATCGGTATAAGGTCATGCTGTCAATGAGCTGGTAGGAGAGACACACAGCCCGGCAGAAAGAAGCGAGAGGTGAAACGCCGTGGGTTTTGAACATGAATATGAACTGGAACGCGCAGGATTTGACCCGACAGAATTTCGCCGGCTTCAGGGAGAACGGCGATATCTTCCGTTTTGACTTCACGCCATGACGGATACGATTCGTTATCGAAGCTTGAACGCTTATCTGCGCCAGCGCTTCGGAGAAAAGGTGTACAAGCTCGCCCTGGACGGCGGCTTCACCTGCCCCACGCGGGACGGGACGCTCGATACGCGCGGCTGCACCTTCTGCGCCGGCGGGAGCGGCGCCTTCACGGTGCCGGTTGGGAAGGACGTCCATGCCGCGATCGAACAGGCGAAAACGCTGGTCGCAGACAAGGGCGGGAAGAAATACATCGCCTATTATCAGAGTTATACCGGAACCTATGCACCGCTGGAAAGACTGCGCGCGCTGTACACGGAGACGCTTTCGCATCCGGACGTCGTCGCTCTGTCGATCGGCACCCGGCCCGATTGCCTGCCGGAGGAAGTCGTCGCTCTGCTCAGGGAGCTTACCGCCGTCAAGCCGGTCTGGGTGGAGCTCGGCCTGCAGACCGTGCACGAGGCCATCGCTCGCTACATCCGCCGCGGCTATCCCCTGACGGTCTTTGACGACGCTGTGCGTCGGCTGCACGAGGCGGGAATCGAGGTGATCGTCCACATGATCCTCGGCCTGCCGGGCGAGACGCCGGAAATGATGGCAGAAACGGCCAGAACCATCGGGCAAAGTGGCGCGGAAGGGATCAAATTCCAACTTTTGCATGTGCTGGAGGGGACGGATCTGGCGGAGGATTACCGAAAGGGACAGTTTTCTGTTCTGACCCTGGAAGAGTATATCCGCGTGTTGGAAAGCTGCGTCGAGGCCATCCCGGCCGACTTGGTGATCCACCGGCTGACCGGGGACGGCGCCAAGCGTGAGCTGATCGCGCCGCTCTGGAGCGCGGACAAGAAGCAGGTCCTCAACGCGATCAACCGTGCCTTTGAGCGGGACGGTGTGATGCAGGGAAAGCACTGGAACGAGGTCTCTGCGGGAGGAGAATAGATTGTGGCTGAACGAGGAGTATACTTGTGGAAGTTTGGGATTTATACAACGAACGGCGGGAATTGACAGGACGTGAGCACATACGGGGAGAAGAGATCCCTCAGGGGTATTATCACCTCGTTGTCCATGTCTGGATCAAAAACAGGAATGGTGAGTATCTGATCTCACAGCGCAGCGCAGATCGACCGATACATCCGCTCCTATGGGAATGCGTCGGCGGCTCTGCGTTGAAGGGTGAGGACAGCATCACCGCAGCGCTCCGCGAGACAGAGGAGGAAGTAGGTGTGAGACTGTCTCCCAAAGACGGGAAGCTGATCCATTCTGTGGTCGGCCGCGTTGTGGATGGCGTCAGATTTTATGATATTGTTGATGTCTGGTTGTTTGAGTATGACGGACAGGTTGATCTTCGAACAGCCACAACAGCAGAGGTCGCTCAAACGGCTTGGATGAAGAAGCCAAAGATAAAACAGTTGTTTGATCACGGTAAGTTTGTCCATACACTTGGATATTTCTTTGAAATGGACAGCTTTTGAGCAATAAACCTCATAAACCAACGAAGAGGCTCCGCTTTTCGGCGGAGCCTCCACGTTTTATCTGGCGTAATCGTGCGCCTTTTCCTTTTGCTTTTCCGGCTCGCGCAGCCGGACGCGGTTGTAGCGCAGCAGATCACAGGTCAGGCTTTTCAAGTCCTCGGTGCCGGACGAGAACACCGCCACCAGATACTTTTTGGTCTTGTACTCCTGATAGATCGGCTTCAGGGACTCCAGCACTGCGGGGTCCTGGCTCTCCGCACGGGTGAGCCAGATGTTCACACGTTTTTCCTTGTCTTTGACGTCAATTTCCACTTGCTCACCTCTCCATATAGTTTTCCAAGTTTTTCTTTTCCATATACAAAATACCCCTTCACTTGCTAGGCAGAGAGAAAGGCGTTTTTACAACCCTCTGAAAAAACATTTTCTCCGCTCGCCAAAGAAAAAAGCTGCCTCTATTATCCGAGGCAGCTGGCAAGGCGCTTTTATGACATTGAGAGTGTATTTTTTCAAAAAACATACAGACTAAGGCGAGCTTTTTCAAAAAGAAAATGGATTATGGCTGCAAACAATTTGAGAGCAAGATTCGCCTTGTGCCACACTTATTCGTTTTTGCCTGTTCGTTCCGAGATCAAAACTTGCTAAGAGCAAGTTTCGTATCGTCTGCCAAAAATGAATTTGTGCCCTCCGGCACTTGTTGGGGATTTCGCTCCCCAATCCCTCGAATCACTCTGCGTCTCCCGCCGCGGTTCCTGCCTCCGGCGGTCACGGTTTTGATTTCCCAATCAAAAGGAAAAGTGTTAATCAGCCCCCAAGAATAAGCAAACGGGCCAGCCGAAGCTGACCCGTATAGAAGTGCGCCATTAGGATTTTTCGATGTAAGATCGGATTACAAGAGCTGCTGTCACAAAAAGCCATCAATCTGCTAAAAACAACGACTTGGTCTGTTAATATCGAGAAAACCATGGTATAATTTACACAAAAAGCCAGAAATATTACGATAGCATTAGCTTTTGACAGAAGTGCTTGTGGGGTGAAAATGTGGCAGCTTTAAATCATGTTTGCATGTGGTCTGAACATGGCTGGATTCGAGTTTCAGCGGAAGAAGCTGCTAAGCTTTATCCGGGTGGAACCGTTTCTGCACACAGTGGCATTTTTATGTGTGAACTATGCCAACAATATGTGTCTCTAACAGGAGGTAATAAGCAAGTAAGACACTTTAAACACAGCTCATATGAGGATAATAAAAGCTGTCCAGAGAGAACATTTGGTTCGTGGTATACACCGATTAATAAAGGTGAGCATGAGTTGCCAATTAAACTGGTATGTCAAGGAGATATATTTCATCTGGAACTTGGCTTCCTTTATGTGCCACAGGACATTCTACGAAGTGGTAAGGCACAAGTTGTAACAATCAGGATTTCTGACAAAATAAGCTATACATATTCTTTTGATGATTATTTTAAAGATGATGCTATTACATATCTTCCAGTTGGTAACATCCCTTCCGAAAAATATATGGTCATTTCACCACAACAATTGACAACATATTGGCCGAAAACAGTAAAAGGAATTAGTGAAGAAGGAAGTCTGTTCGACTCACAGACTGGGAAAATGTTGACTACGGATTCTGATGTACTTGTACGGCGAAAATACTATCTGTTAACTACAAGTCAATTATCTGAATCTAGCCCCAGTATATTGTTTTCCCTACAGAATAAAGTTTGCTCGGGTGGGGTTACTTGGAACCTTTATTTAGTCGAAGCAACGGAGTTAGACATTGAGGCTGCAAAGTTTTTCTTATCGCTCCACTACCGGCTGACAGATTTCCCTCTTCAAGTAAATCCCATTTGGCCTTTACATATAAAAACACCCTATGTGATAAAACATCCTGACGATTTTCTTGTTATTCATTCATATGGACAGCGGGAAAAAAGAATCTCCACTTTTCCGTACGCGTCTGTCAGATCTCTCGCCTGCTCAAAATACGGACAAATCTCAAAAGTTCCTTGCAATGGAAGACAGCAGTTGATTTCATCAGGGCGAGCAAACGTTTTGCAGTATTTGTATTATTGGAGGGAGTCGCTGGATCAAGTTGGCGAGGCGTTAGAAATCCAAGTTCAGGATATTAACGGGAACACTATTATGCCCGGAACAAATAGCAGCTTACCGTCAAAGGAAATAATAAAGGTTTTAGTCCCATATGACGGAAAAGCCATCATCCGAAAAAACGGTGCAGTAAGTGACCGACGTAGTATTTCTTCACAGATCATTTGCTCGATCGATAGCATCGATTTTGGAACGGAGATCGAGATTCTTGTTGGCTTAGATATAATCTGGTCTGCATCCTTTACCAAAGCTGCAGAAACCGCTCTTTCTACAGAAGATGCACGTTTTGTCTCGGTTCTAACATCATTTCATGGAAACGAAATGCACGTCCCTCATCGTTATGGTTCGCTTGCTGCTCAACTGGAGAAATATCCTCAAACAAAACAGTGGCTTTATCAGGCGATCAGGAGAGGGACTGCGCCTAGAAAAGCGATGAAGTATTTAATAAGTCAACTCTCCGCAAAGAAAGAATGAAGGAGATCCATTATGAAAAACTATGTTGTCGACCTCAGCAATGATGATCTTTTATCACTGTGTAGAATAATATCTGCGCGAAACTTTAAGGACTTCTTCCGCAAAAACCCTGAGAAATTAAATAAAATAAAACTCGGCTATAACTTAAAAAAGGCGTCTGAAGAGGAAACCTTCTCTTTCGTAATTAAAAACCGGGACGAAGGGTTTGTTTGTGATTTTATTAATGTTGGCGTCCAAAAGTGGCTTGATGAAATCCATGACCATATAAACGCGCTTGTAGGCGAAGGCAAAGCCCTTACAGATGCTATAACCGAAACTCTATCAAAGAGCGTTTTTTCCAATCAGATTAAACTATTCTTCCTCCTGTCCGGAGAGCAGTATCCAGAAGAATACATACTTATGACGCAATATGCGATTGAACTGAGGGCAAGACTCGAGCAAGCGGAGGAAGCGGCAAAAACGGCTGAGGAGGAAGCAGATCGGATTGAAGCGGAGGCTAAAGCGAAAATATTAGAAAGTGATGAAAAGCTTTCTGCATTGCAAAAAGAGTATAGTGAACTGTTAGAGGCTAAGGCTTCCATTGACCAAAAAGTTGAGCAAAATAATATTCAACTCACAGAAATGCAGGATGAATTGGATGGTTATAGGAGCTTGGCAAAGTATGCAATCAGTAAAACTGACTACTCTCCCGCCCCAGGATACACAGTTGTCTCGTTGTGTAGAAAATATTATGATGATCGCGGACGTGATCGCCTTGACAGATGCGCCGATATTACAATAGATGGTGAAATTAGTAGTGTCTTTTTAAATGAAACTCCTTCCAGGACTCGGCTTTATCAAAAAGATGGGCCAAAGCAAGAAGGAACCTATGGGATTTGGGACTGGACAGTAACCAGCAATGAGCTTGATCCTCAGAAAGAAAGAATACTAACTTCGTATAATTCATCTTTTGTTCCGATTGAAATCATAATAAGGGACGATTGCAGCAACGTTTATGATTTGGTGGACAGGTTAAAAGAAGGAGTGTCTGTACCAATTGTTCCGCAAAAGCTATTACTTGCCTTTTTTAACGGTGCTGAATATGAGGGGCTGCTATGCAGTTCGGAATATTTAAACGAATATGATGGCGGATTCTATCTGAGCCAAAACATATTATCTCTTGCTGAGTTTACCTTTACAGAAAATGACATGGTACGGATCGACAGTAAAGTATTCTTCCGCTATTTAAGTACAGGTCTTCCTTCAAGAATAATAAAAGTGAAAAACCCTGTTGAAGTTACAAGAGATGTTATTCTTCGTCGAATTACAAAATCTGTCCTAAAGCAAAAAGGCTTTTCTACTTCTGAGGTGCGGCAAGTAAGAAATTTCTTGTCTGAAATAGAAGTTGAAACCCTAATGGACGATATTTCGTCTGAATGTGATTGTAGCCTTGAAGACGCAAAACAGTATATAGCCTTGTTCGTTAATCAGGCGGACAGCATTTTAGCTGGAAGAACACCTGAAAACGATATAATGGTGCAAATCATCAGAAACAATGAAGGTTTACTTAAAGAATGCCAAAGACAACTGCGCCAAGAGTGGGAAGATAATAATCAAGAGTTGCTCAATGCAGCTGAGCAAAAATTAGTAGATATTGAAGAAGAATGCACTAAACAGCAAGCCCTTGTGGAAAGGAAAACGAAGGAATTTGCAGCTCTTGAGGGTCAGATAGATGCTCTGCAAAAGCAAATCCAATCCAAACAAAAGCTCGCCGCCGATGTTGAAGAACAAGTGAACGCCAAGATAGAACAAGCCAGGAAAAACGCGGCGAGTTTTATTGCAGAAAATGCTTTTGTTCATTCTTTGCCAGCTCAGAATCCATATGAGGCAACCACTTCTTTGGCTTTCCCATGTTTTAGCAATGGAGAATATTGCAACGCAGATGACCTGGAGGTCAGCAACGATTGGAGGGAGTTATTACTCAACCTTCAAGCAGAGCTTCCGGAAGCCGGAGTGGCCGCCGACAAAATAGTCGCTTTATCAGGCTTTCTGTACGCTGCCTATTTGAATAAAATGCCGATTCTTATGGCTGGCCCTAACGGCAACGAAATAGCAAACGCGTTTTCGCTCGCGCTATTTGGATGTACTCCGGCCACACTTCATTGTGGCGGGGATTACAATGAAAATGACCTCAGAAAATGCAGCAATTCAGACACAGAAGTCGTTATTGTTGAGAACCCGTTTGAGCACGATTGGTACCCAAGCGTTCTTAAATTGCTTTCTAACAGAAATAGATACTACATATTGGTTCATCCCTTTGCCGAGGATCTCGCAATTGAACCGAACAGTTTGATCAACTATTGTTTCCCAATGTTTACAGATAAGCTCGTTGATTCTGCGCCCACCATGAACTATTTGGGAGGGCGTATGGCAGAACCTTTTAAGGCATTCGTGCCGAAAACCGATATTGATGTCAGAGAGTGCTATTCCAAGCTTCTTCAGGAGATGAAATTGAGTCTCATCGCGAAAAACACGATACAGCGCATCCTCACTGATTATCACCAATTGATTCCAGATAAAAAGATTGATAACGATTACATCTTTGTGCTTGAGCCTCTTGCGCTTTTCCTCGATAAAACTGACGTGTTAGAAAAGTATAAGAATGATTATCCGGTTGAGCAACTTGTGGGAGAGTCTCAATGACAGATTATTTTAGCTTGCTTGATTCAATCAGCAAAGAGTTTTACATAAAAAGAGGCATTCAGGAGAGTGAATCCTCATGGATGTCCAGGGTCATATATAGTTTTCTTGGTCAGACAGGCTATTCATCTCTATGGGATATACAAGAGGATCTTCAACCAGCCAGTATCACGCATTTCAAACGGCGCATCGAGAGCACGCTTGAATCTCTCCTTGACATTTACCCCGAAATGATCTCCGCATTTTCACTTGAATACGAGCAGCAAAGCAGCGAGATTTTCCGAGTATTTAAAGAATCCGGGACGGTTTATCACCAGCCCAACCGACTTGTTGCACCGCAGCGTAAAGTAGGAGTTGGAATTAATAATATATATCTTAGGGGAAATACGATCAGTGAGAAGCGGTATGTTAGCGGCTTAGGATGTTACTACCCTGTGCAACAAGAGGCTGAAAACAAAAGAGTAAGTCTCTCGGAAATGTTTCTATTACAAAAACAGCCATTTTTTGACACATGGAAAGGGATAGTTTCGCAAGCTCATTGGTCTGAGTATTCAGGTGTGACAGCCTTCCAGTATCTACGACTCAAACCACCCTTTGGCTATGGATACTGGAAAGATACGCCGGATCTGGATGACACCGTATCACTTGCAAGACGTGTGGTTCCGGGAGCAACTACATATTATTTGTATCGGGCAGTAAAGGAAAGAATGCTTGTTTCTCAACTCCCAGCATGGATGACAACAGAGTATGATTATAGGCGTCTGTCCAATGCTTGCCTCTATACGCAGAAAACGCTTCCTCCGTCCACATACAGCATTGATGGAGATGTTGTTTATCTTCACATCGCTTACCTTTATCCCCCAGAAGAGTTAAATCTTATTCGTCTATACAGTTGGCCAAATGCTTACATAGATTATCCTAATGATTTCAGAAGGATTATGAGCACGAGCGTATTTGAAGATATTAAAAGCACTTTTGAAACGACAGGTTATCAATTTGTGGAGGAATAAACATGTCGAGTGGTGCGAACTCTATTCACTTCAAGCTAAGAAATGAGCTTGAAGACTATATCAAGTCGCAGTATTTTGGAAAATCCCCGCTCCTGCTTGGTGCAATTAAAGAAAACCTCGATAAGGAAGGGTTGCTGTATAAAAAGCCCTATATTGAGTCTGCGCCAGCTTATAAGACAACACAAGATGGAATAAGGGCTGCCCAGATTCCCGATTGGCTTAAATCGTACTTTATCAAACTATCTGACGCTGGGCTGGGGGTGTTCCCTGCTCCGTTTAATCATCAGATTACAGCTTTGGAACGCGCATACGAGGGCTCAGACCTGTTCGTTTCTACTGGCACGGGTTCTGGTAAAACGGAATGCTTTATGTGGCCACTCCTTGCAAAACTAACATCCGAAGCACACGATCACCCTGACACATGGGAGAGCAGAGGCGTCAGATCCATCATCATGTATCCCATGAATGCCCTCGTTTCTGATCAAGTCAGCCGCTTACGGAGACTGATTGGAGACCCCCAAAATGAGTTCATTTGCATTTTCAGAGAAACCTGCGGTGGTGATGTCCGCAGGCCTCAATTCGGGATGTATACGGGACGCACACCCTACCCTGGCATTGAACCTAGAAGTTCCGAAGATCACAAACTGGAACGAACGCTGAAACGGATGACCTCGCCCCAAGACGATCAAGAGAAAAAATATTACAATAAACTCTTAGAAGAAGGGAAAATCCCAGCAAAAACGGATATGGGGAGCTTCTTGGAGCGCCTTCATTCGGGTCAGCATATTCCAAACGATGATGATGCGGAATTGATTACGCGATATGAGATTCAGCAGTTTTGCCCCGATATTCTTATTACAAACTATTCCATGCTCGAATATATGCTTTTAAGACCACAAGAAGCGAAAGTATGGGAGCAGACGAAGGCATGGCTTAATGCAGATAAGCAGAACAAGCTGTTATTCATTATTGATGAAGCACATATGTATCGCGGGTCTTCCGGGGGCGAGGTCGCGCTTTTAATCCGTAGGCTTTTTCATAAACTTAAAATAACACGGGATCAAGTGCAGTTCATTCTGACAACTGCCAGTATGCCTAACAAGAACCAGGAAGACAAAGCAGCTGTTAAGAAGTTTGCGTTGGAGCTCACTGCTTCAGACGATAGCACCAAATTCTGCTATTTATCAGGCGAGCGGGAAGATGTCAGCGGCAGGCTTGTGTACGATATACCTTTTGACAAGATTCTTCATTCTGACCCGGATTGCTTTGAAAATGAAGCCACATGCCTGCAGGCGCTAAATGAATTTTGGAAAGGAGTAGATGGATCTGCGGCGCCATTCGCAGATTTAACAAGTGCATATGAATGGATGTACAACAAGCTGATTGAATATCGTCCGTTTCATGTCCTTATTAACGAGTGCCGAGGAGCAGCCGTTTCTCTCTCAGAATTAGCTGCCAGAATATTCCCGGATCAGCTGCCTGATAATGCGCTTTTCGCTGTGGGGGTGCTCCTAGCCATTGCCCCATTAGCAAAAAGCAGAAAGAACGCTGTGCTTTTCCCCGCTCGTATGCACATGCTTTTTCGAGGAATCAAGGGCGTATATGCCTGCGCGAACGCAGAATGTCTGCACTCACATACAGATGGGAGCTTAACCCTGGGTGAGGTGTTCCTGGCTGATGGGCACATGACTTGCCCGCATTGTCATAGTGTCGTATATGAATTATATAATGATCGAAGATGCGGCGCATTATATTATAAGGGATATATCTTGGAAGATGATCTTGCCGAGCGTAATCGTATTTACCTCTGGCATTATCCCGGCCAGCTAATGGATCGTCAAATGAAAGAAATCCATCTTTTCATTCCATCAAGTGAGTTTCGTCTGGAAAAAAAGCAAGGCAAAAACCCCATTCGTCCGTGCTATTTGGATATCAACAGCGGATTTATCGATTTTCACGATGATTCAAAAGCCGGAAAGCCAGGGATTAGGAAATTATACTATTGTAATTATTCCGCTAAAGGCCGTCCTCAGACTCTGACTTTTCCAACGTGTCCGCACTGTTTGCACCAGCTTTCCAAATCACAGCTCAGCTCATTCAGCACGAGAGGAAATCAGTCGTTTTTTAACCTGATAAAATCCCAGTTTCTGTCACAGCCACCGGTCGCCGGAAAAACTGACAAATCCGACACTCTTCCTAACGAGGGGAGGAAGGTGCTTTTGTTCTCAGACAGTCGGCAGCGAGCGGCAAGGCTGGCACGGGATATGTCCGAAGCGTCTGACGACACGGCAGCACGGCAGCTATTTGCCCTTGCTATTCAAAATATGGAACGGTCTACCAAAGAACGGTCCATGAATGATCTGTATGATTATTTTTGCCTTGCTGCGGCTATCAACCATGTTAAAATATTCCATGAACCGGAAAGAAGAAAGTTTGCAGAAGACTGTCAGACAGCCCTTGGAAGTTATGAGAGAAGCAAGAGAAGGGGCCGGGAATACGAGCCGCGGTTTGGAATAGCAAATGCTCCTATCCAAATGCAAAAGCATCTGCTTCGGTTGTTCTGCGGAGGGTACAATACATTAATCGACTCCGCCGTTTCTTGGATTGAACCGACAGACAGTGCCTTGCTTGATGCTGTTGATATGCTTGAAGAACGAGGTGTCGAGGTATCGGAAGAAGAATGCCTCTCGTTTTTCAATGCCTGGATTATTAACATCATGGATTCCGCGGTCGCCTTGGGTCAGACTATTTCTGACCTGGTACGCCAAGATGTTCGAGCAAACTATAGTGGTTATGGGCTGGACAGGAACTGGTCCTTTTCCAAAAATATGAAAGACATCTGCGGCTGGAATGACCGATCCCAGGAAATGGACATCTGGAAAGATGTCTTGCGCTCTGTTTTTTTGGATACTGCTCAGCCTGATAACGGAAAGCTCTATGTGGATTTGTCGCGAATCAAGCCACGGTTTGATCCTTCGCATGCATGGTATCGTTGTGATCAATGCTCCGAATTGACTCCGTTTCTCTTCCATGGGAGATGCCCAAGCTGTGGATCAGACAAGATTCACATCATGACAGCAGATGAATTCAATTCTCTAGATTTCTGGAGAAGGCCAATTGAGGAAGCACTGCTGGGGGATAGAATTCGCGTTATTGACACAGAAGAACATACGGCACAGCTGTCTCACAAGGATCAGAGGGATAATTTGTGGTCTAAAACAGAGGAGTACGAACTGCGCTTCCAGGATTTAATCCAGAAAGATGAAACTCCAGTAGACATCTTGAGCAGCACTACAACCATGGAAGTCGGTATAGATATTGGTTCCTTGGTTGCTGTCGGCCTGCGTAATATTCCGCCGATGCGTGAAAACTATCAGCAAAGAGCTGGCCGTGCAGGTAGACGAGGTTCAAGTCTCTCTACCATCGTGACATTCTGCGAGGACGGGCCACATGACACATTGTATTTTACAGATCCTGTTCCTATGTTTCGTGGTGACCCAAGGAAACCGTGGATCGATATTGAAAGTGAAAAACTGATTCAGAGACACTTGAGTATGGTTCTGCTTCAGGAGTACCTAAAGAGGTGTTCTGATAGCATGGATAGGATTCCTGCTGCAGTATTTCTTGATGACCGTCTCGCGGGATTCTTCAAATTCATTGAAGAGATTAAATCAATAAAGAGTAGTGTTCTTATTCCGAATACTACTGACGATTTTGATGTCGTTTTGTGGAAAGAAGAACTGATCCTTGCTCTGAAGCAGCTTAAGCAGAAACGTGATACACATCCTGAACTCTATGGTGTCATGGACAGTGGTAGTATTGCCGAGGATGCCAAATCCCTATTGGATTCCCTATATGAGGAGGGCATAATTCCAACCTATTCATTCCCCAAAAATGTTGTAAGCACATATATATCAAACAACGAGGGGAAGCTGGATTATCAGGTAGAGAGGGGGCTCGATGTCGCAATTGGGGAATATGCCCCAGGGCGTGCGATCGTTGTTGATAAGCGTACTTATCAGATAGGTGGCTTTTACTACCCGGGCAGTGAGCGCAGAAGCGGTCGTGCTGCATCACCAGCTCGCGCATTTGTTGATGATCGTAACTATCTGAAAGACATACAAACCTGTACGGAGTGTGGATGGTTTGGGTTAGATGAAGATCACGTTGATGTCTGCCCCTTCTGTGGTAATGTGAAACTGACGTATTCACGTCAAATGCTTCGCCCTTGGGGATTTGCACCAAGAGACGGGGAGGCAATTCCTGAAGTTCAGCTTTCGGAAGAGTATACGGCAGTGCAGCAACCGCTGTATTCCACACTCCCCGATGCAGAGGAAATGCAATCGGTGCCCGGATGGAAGCATGTTCGTATTGCATCTCGGAAAAACCAGCGGATCATTATGATGAATAAAGGCAGCGAGGACCACGGTTTTATGGTTTGCAAAGACTGCGGCGCCGCTTTTCCAGGGGATGATGGCTCTGCGTTGGAGAATATCCGTCGCCCTTATAGGAGTAAGTATCTAAGAGGCCCATGTAAACATAGCAACGCGATCAACATCAACTTAGGCTATGATTTTGTTACTGATATGCTTGTTCTTGAGTTCGCCTTGGATGATCGTGTTATTGATACACATCGAAAGGATAATCCCTGGTTAAGTCGCGCGGCTCAATCCTTCGCTGAGGCATTGCGTCTTACAGCAAGTAAAGAGCTAGATATCGAATTTACAGAGCTCGTCACCGGCTATCGTTTGAGGAGCAATGCTTCAGGTGTTTTCCTGGATGTATACCTATATGATAGTCTTTCCAGCGGCGCAGGTTATTCAGTTCGAGTGGCGGAAGAGATTCAAACCCTGTTGATTGGTGTTGAGGACATCCTAAAAAGCTGTGACTGTGAAAATGCCTGTCATAAGTGCCTGAAGCATTACAGAAACCAATATGTACATGGTTTACTCGACCGTTTTGCTGCGTTACAACTTCTGAAGTGGGGGCGAGATGGAGTTGTTGCCCCTCCTATTCCCATTTATCGCCAGAAGGAAATGCTTTTTCCTCTTAGTCGCATTTTAGAAGAATCGAATTGCCCGATTTATGCATCAGATAACGATATATCTTCAAAAAATACAAAAGGGGAGAAGAAAATTGTTGTTTATCCTGCCATGTGGGTTGAACCCTGCGATGGCAAGACGATTTATGTAAGTGATGCGTATCTTAAATATGCTAAACCATATGCAGTACGAAAGATTGAACATGAAATGAATCAAAGTGAACCTTAGCTTTAGCACCTGTTGTTGAATGAAAACCCACCCTGCCAATTTCAGCAGGGTGGGTTTTCTGACGCGCCGTGCATGGGCGACAACTCGGTGGTGAAGGTACACTATGGTCTCAGCTGAATGACAGTTAGACATAGGTAGAGTTGCCTGTCGCGTAGAGGAACCAGAGACCACGAGTGGCCGATACGCCGCATGCAGAAGAGCGTACGAACCGTAGGAGGACGTGGCCAGACACCGCCTCTACCCGTTTTTCGCGAGAAGGGAAAGTCATTAGTTTTGCTTATTCTATCACACACAGCCGAAACAACCGTGTCGCTTTTGGGGAATGTTTTTTATTCTGCATCCAAGCGTTGTGCTACGGCCAGCAGTTTCCCGATCAGCTGGCTTTTCTGAGCAATCCAGTACTTATAATCACAAACGATTATAAGATTCTTCTTTGCTCGGCTCACTGCGGTGTTGATCACTTTTTTTCCGTCGCTTACGGAACTCAGAGAGTTTGTAAAGAATTTATCGGTGGTATCTGTAACGCTTAGGAAAACATTGTCCCACTCTCTTCCCTGGGACTGGTGTACGGTAACAACACTATCAAACGGGAAGCGGTTCCGCCTTGCCATCTGTTTGAGAAGCTCGACTTGGTTCCTGTATGGCGCGATTATACCGGAAGATTCGCGCAGGCCTCGATAATTGCGCAGCAGTTCCTCGATGGCATCACATTCCGCCTGGCTGACGCGTTTCTTTTGCTCTGGACGTTTTGGCGCATCGACATAATAAATCCGCGTGTTTTTCCCGTCATTTCCCCGGAAGCTGCGGTCGTATACATCGTCAGCCAAAACTCGGGCCAGCGCTTCTCCGAAGCGATAGGAATTGACCAGATTATACTTTTTCATCATTCGGAACGGAATCGGTGCCTTATTCAAATAATCCTTGCACAGTTTTTCGGGTGAATCGAAGAAAACAGCTTCTGTGAATAACGCTGACTGGGCCCAGAGAGCAAGAAGGCGATAATTGTCGCTTTTCATCTCCTGATCATCTGCTTCACAAACGGGAGGAAGCTGCATGTGATCGCCCAAAAATGTGACTTTGTTTCCATAGGCAGTCAACGTTACCGCTTTAATAAGAGAGCTATAGCCGGCTTCATCAAGAAAGACATGGGCGAAGTGGTTTTCTTTTGAAACTGGGAGCCTGTTCAGGCAAAGATCGATTGTACAAGCAATGACAAGGCATTCTTCCATCCGCTTGCTGGGATCTGCCTGTTCCAACTCTGCCTTCCTCTGCTCAAGCAATTGGATCTGCTGATGAATCTGGTTTCGTTCCGCTTCAAAAGAAGCGCTGTCACGACCGCTCACAGACGCATACTTCCGGCTTTCCGAATCAAACGAACTCAGTCCTTTTTCACAAGCTGCCGTAAGCTTTTGGAGAGAAGCTGCTGTGTCTTCCGGGCGAATCGTCTTTGCTGCAGTGGATAATTCTTCATAGGACTCCGTTATCTGATATGCATCAAGCGCCAGCTTTTCAAAGGCAGATCTGGCCTCTGTAAGGATTGTCTGACGGTGATCTGCTTCCTCATTCAGCCTGTCGAGCTCCGATTGCAATCGAGCAAGCTTTTCCTCATAGTAGCGGGCTTTTTCCAATGCCGTATCGATCTTTTTCTGTTCTTCCTCTTTGTTGAACCAGGAAAGGACGGCATAGATAGGATTATGAAGCCTTTTCAGCAGATCCTGCGCCTGTCGATTGTAAAACTCAAAACTGCTTCTGCATTCTTTTTGTGCAGCCTCATTATCTGCAATAACAGGAAGAATCTCATCTACAGATGATTGAGCATCTGAAAAACGGGAACCGGCCTCTGAAACATGAGATATCAGCGGTCTTAACGACTCTACAACATCAACGAAAGAAGCTTTCCGGCGCTGAAAAGCAATATACTCCTGATACAATTGTTCTGCTTTTGTAGTTTCTTCCATGGAGAGCTGTAAAGTGGAAAGAGAATCCATGATTTCAGAGATAGCCTTACTGTACCCGGTATCTTCGCATACCCCGGGATATTTGGCCAGGAAATCAGTATTGGCAGTTCCAAGGCGGATCACAAGCTTGTTATAGTCTAATCCGGCCTCTTCCAAAACGGGGAGAATACCATACAGTGTTTGCTCGACAGCGTTGTTTGTCGGTGCTGTAACGAGGATCTTCTTTCCCGCCTGAATATAGGAGAGCACGGCTCTTGCCAGGACGAACTGTGTTTTACCGGTTCCGGGGGCTCCCCATACATAGGTGAACGGTTCGGACAGGGATTTTTGTATGGCGCGTGTCTGATCCGCAGATGGCTCCTTTGAGAGCATGCTGCAGTCAGCAGCTTCCATCTTTTCGGTGCCGCCAGGCAGCGCAATGCGACCGCCAAAGCGCTTATACCATGCCTCCACCCGCCGTACCAGAAACTTCAGATCAGAAAAAACGATAACATCTTCCGGATGACACCGGTCGAAAACCCCTTTTGTACTGTCATTTAAACTCACCTTGAGTATCCGGTTATGGCTGTTATAAACGACTGGTTTGATCTGCTCGTTGCTGTACACAAAGTTTTGGATCCGAATCATCAAACTGTCAGTATTTTTTGGCTTTTGATCCAATTGAAGCCAGTATTCGTTTTTCTTGAAAGAATTCTTGTCCGGAGTAATTTGGGTCACCCGATATGTAATCAGGCCGCCGCCATTCTCTTCCAAATATTTATAATATAACTGTGCGCTTTCAACTGCCGCATCCTGAAAGGCCATTGATTCTATCACCACCGATCGTCGAGATTAGCATGGGCCCACTTAGAGACGGTTGATTTCTGCGCTGATCTTGCCGATAGTATTGAGAACTTCTTCAAACTCCGGCTTCTTGCCGAAGATCATGTTCTTCATGTGCTCATAGTCCCCTTTCAGGGCGGGGAGGCAATCCTCTGGCGGCATAAGCCGCATGGTGCCAGGCTTAGCCAGTTCGTAGTGGGCAGAGCCGGCTGGATAGAAGCGATCTTTGAAGGCAACCACCTGCCGCAGCAAATCCAGATCTTGAAAAGCAGCGTCCTTCACCGGGCTCTGCGCCATGCACCACAGATCATAATAATGCCGGGAGTAACGGGGCGGGATCTTGCCGTTGGTGCGAAAGGCCTCCTTGTGAAGGATCGTGACCTTTTCCCAGAAGGTGCGCTCCGGAGACACTGTGCGAAGCGTGGTGCTGGACTGCTCAAACACCTGTGGATACTGCTCGGCGGCAAAGGGCGTAATCGTGGCCTTCTGTGTCGGCGTCCAGGCGGCCAGTGCACCGATCTCCAGCCGGATAATCGGGAGAATGGCGCCCTCCGAAAACAGACGCGGGTAGGCAAAGCAAACCGTCTGCGGATCGGCTGGGTCAATGCAGATCTGAAAATTGTCATTCAGCAGCGAGCGGAAATTCTCCTCCAACTTGGGAGCAAACTCTTCCGCGAGAAAGACTTCCGTCCGGGCGTTGACCGCTTTGTTATACTTGTCCTGCTGATTCTTACTGCGCTCAGCCCAAGGCTCGTCCTTCCCACAGCCCACCAGCCGCCAGTCAAGGATTAGGTCAATGTCCTCGGAAAAGCGGTGGATCAGATCAAAGCACTTGGACAGACTGGTGCCGCCCTTAAAGGCCAGGTATTCCTTCCATGGCGAATCATGAAACAGGTAATCCAACGTCCAGCAGACCCAGAAGTCCTTTTCGATCACAGCCTCCGGCAGAGCCCTTTCTCTGGCTGTGACCAGGAACAACTCCTCGCGCTCGGTGCCACTCAAATTGGCAACTCGTCTCATGCTTCTGAACCTCCGCAAATCTCCTTGATTGCTTCATAGATCCACGCAGTAACATAGCGACTCTCCTGCAGGATCTGCCGTTTTTCTTTCGCATCCAATCTGCTGGACAGAAAAGAAATGGTCTGCGAATCAATGCGTTCCTTTCCCAACGCACGAAGTGCCTGAATGATCAAGGCGGTCGTCCCTGACACGCCGATGAGCTCGTTTTTCCGGTCGGTGTGCTTGAATTGAAACTTAACTCCGTCTGTCTCGTAGGTCTTGTACGGGCCATCGCTCACATAGAGCCAGACCGCCGGGATCTGAGTCGAAAGCCCCAGCATGTTCAGCGCCGTATCGCCGCAGGGGACGATAGTCCATCCATAGTTTCTTGCGATCGCTTTCGCCACGGCGTCCTCCCTCGGGGGAACAGACCGATTCAACAACTGACTGTAGCGCGGCTTCATATAGACGCCGCGTTTTACTTTTTCCAGTGTCCCATCCTCATGTAGCCGGCTCAGGCACATGGTGATTTTCCGCGCTTCCGCCAGATCAGAGAAATCCGCCGGAATGAAGATATCTCCGGGGGAAGCATTTCCAATTCGAACTTTGACCTGGTTCAGAATATCAGGGCGTGCCATGAAACCACCTCGTTTCGTTGTAAATAATATATAGTTTTTACAACGAAATGTCAAGCTATACCATTAGACTCCGAAAATACTTATCGCCATACTGTGTACAAGATGGTATACTGATTTTGCTACGCTGAACAATGCTTCGGATAGGAGGGTTCGTATGGCGCTCATTCATCTTGCCAGCTATGCTTCTCAATGGCGCGGGTATGAGTATTATGAACGCGGCAATGTAAAAACTTGTCAGCAGACAGACGACGATCAATTTGAGGGAAGGGTCTCCGGCAGCAATGGCATGGTCTATCAAGTCAGAATCAATCTGGAGCACCCCCGTACATCTCAGTGCACCTGCCCACATGCCGCAGGAAAAAGAATCGTCTGCAAGCACATGGTCGCATTATACTTTGCTGCATTCCCGGATGAGGCAGAGAATTACCACGACGAGGTCATCGAGGCCGAAGAGGCAGCAGAACGTGAGCGGGAAGAAGAGGAGAACGCAGTCATTGACTATGTCTCCAAAATGAAGAAATCCGATTTACAGCAGGCGCTTCTTCAGATCCTGTTTGATGGCCCGGAGTGGCAGTACGATCGGTTTATTGAGGAGCACATGGGCCGTTGATCCCTCTCGAATATGCACAGTAAAACAGCCGTTTTCCGTCAATATGTACTATTCCCAACCCATCCTTTTGGCCAAATCCAACATAGAAAAGCTGAATTTCTGCCAAGTTTCCAATGTCGTCTGTGACGGGTCACCCTCGCGGATACGCATGGTGCGGCGGATCTCCTTGGGGATCACGACCCGGCCCAGGTCGTCGATCCGCCGCACGATTCCGGTTGCTTTCATATGCAAGATCCTCCTGAATTTCTATCTGTTTTCTCGGATAGTATTTGCAGGAGGGTTTTTGTTATGCGGAGAAACCGGAATCCTCGTCATCGGCGTCGGAAACAGCAGCGAAAAAAAGATATCCGAACCTCTTTCGCGGTTCGGATATCTTTCGCGTGCGGCAGATAAAATGCTGTTTAAATTTGCATTACGGGAATGCTTTACGAATCGAAGAACGCTTGTCCATCCTCCGTAACAAGGCGTTCTGTTTTCGGATACTCGAAGATCGCGGGATTCTCGGCGTTTGCAGAAAGGTAGTCGGCAAATCTGGCCGCATACCATTTTGCCATCCCCAGGTTGTGCATGAGGTAATGGCCGCAATTCTCCGGGGCGGTGCCGGGAACGCTCTGCGCATCCTCCACCGCTCTGAATGCCGCGAGGATCAGCGCATAGATCTCCCGGGGAGCACGATTGCCCTTGAGAATGAGGTAAAAGCCGGTCAGGCAGCCCATCGGTCCCCAGTAGATGATCTCGTCCTTCCAATCGGGATCGTTCCGCAGGAAGGTGGCAATGATGTGCTCAAGCGAGTGCATCGCTCCCACATCGACCGCCGGTTCCCTGTTCGGCCTTGTCAGGCGTATATCATAGGTCGTGACCATACCGCTGCCGACCTCATCCACCCGGCTGGTAAAGATGCCGGGAACAATGGCTCTGTGGTCAACGGAAAAGCTCGGTATCAAGTCCCATCGTCTCCTTTCGCTGTATCAAAAAGCTTTTCGCCAGGATATTGCCATTATATGCCGCACAGCCTGATGTGTCAAACGGGAACGGAGGATCTTCCGTTCCCATTAGCCAAATCCGACAGGAGGAAGAGGAAAATCTTCTCTGCTTTCTATGTAAATAGGGGTGGAAATTTGGGCGACGCCGTATTATACTGTGCGTTGTGCATAAAACTTTGCTTGGTTTTTTGGAGGCTTTGACGGTGAGTACGGTCGAACGAGAATCAAAAGAGATCCTGCATTATCTGCGCAGCTTCGGCAAGTGGGTGCTGATCGCGCTCGTTACGGGGATTGCCGGCGGGCTGGTGGGATCCGCCTTTCATCTGAGCGTAAGCTGGGCGGCATCCTTTCGTGCAGAGCACACCTGGCTGCTCTTCCTGCTGCCCGCGGCAGGCTGCCTGATCGGTCTCGTCTATCACCTGTTCCGGACCGAAAACAAGAATACCAACACCATCATCGACTCCATCCATTTCGGGGATCGGGTCCCGCTCACGCTCGTCCCGACCATCTATCTCGCGACGGTCATCACGCATCTTTTCGGCGGCAGCGCCGGGCGTGAGGGCGCGGCGCTCCAGATCGGCGGCGGTCTCGGGAATTACGTCGGCCGGCTCTTCCGTCTCGATGACAAGGACATGCGCATCGCGACGCTCTCGGGCATGAGCGCGGTCTTCGCCGCTCTCTTCGGCACGCCCCTCACCGCAACGGTCTTTGCGCTCGAGGTCATCTCCGTCGGCATCCTTTACTACTCCGCTCTGGTCCCCTGCCTGGTGGCCTCCCTCCTTGCTCTGCAGATCTCCGTCTTTTTCGGCATCGCTCCCACGCGCTTTCTGGTGACGGTCTATCCGGTCCATGCGGTGATGGTCCTCAAGGTCGCCGTCCTCGCCCTGGGCTGCGCTGTCGTGAGCATCCTGTTCTGCCTCGTCATGCACGGCACGGAACATCTGCTCTCCCGGAAAATCCCCAACGACTTTGTCCGTGTGATCGCGGGCGGCTGCGCGATCGTGGCGCTGACGCTGCTGCTCGGCACGAACGATTATAACGGCGCGGGCATGGACGTCATTACGCGCGCCATTGAGGAGGGCGTCGCGCGGCCCGACGCGTTTTTCTGGAAGCTCCTCTTCACCGCGCTGACCCTCGGCACCGGCTATAAAGGCGGCGAGGTGGTCCCCTGCTTCTTCGTCGGCGCGACCTTCGGCTGTTTCCTCGGTTCCCTGCTCGGCATCCCCGCGGGCTTTGCCGCGGCGATCGGTCTGGTAGCTGTGTTCTGCGGCGCGGTCAACTGCCCGCTCGCCTCGATCCTGCTGAGCGTGGAGCTCTTCGGCTCGACCGAGCTCGTGTATTTTGCGCTTGCCTGCGGCATCTCCTACATGCTCTCCGGATACTTCGGCCTGTATTCGAGCCAGAAGATCATGTACTCGAAACTCAAGGCCGAGTTCATCAACATTCACGCGAAATAAAGCTTGCGCAGACAGAAAGGCCCGCCTCCGGGAGGCGGGCCTTTTCATGTGAGAAAGACGGAGAGAGGATTTCCTCTCTCCGTCTGCGGTTCGTTTACTTTCCGTTATTTTCTCTTACTCTTCTTGCCCTTCTTGCGAAGCAGCAGATACGCGATGGCCGCGATCGCCAGTGCGCTCACGGCAATGATCACGATCCAGACAACAATGTTGTTCAGATCACCCGTCTTCGGCGCAGTCGTGGTCGTACTGGGATTGGAGGGCGTCACCGGCGTGCGGGTCGGGGTCGTCTCGCGAATGCGGATGATCGTGTTGTTGTTGAAGCGGGAATTGTCCACATTCACGGCCCAGTCATGCTCGATCGAGTTATCGTTGAGGAAATCGTTGTCGACGGTGATATCGTGCTTGACATCC
Organism: Eubacteriales bacterium; assembly: GCA_030531505.1. Classification (GTDB taxonomy): domain Bacteria; phylum Bacillota; class Clostridia; order Oscillospirales; family Oscillospiraceae; genus Limivicinus. The sequence goes on along the minus strand of JAUNNH010000003.1, from coordinate 42,810 downwards.
ACCGACGACTCAATGTCGTGGATATCGGAGACGTTGACGTCCACCAGGCCTTCCTGCTGATTCGCAGGACTGCTTTCCTCGCCGGATTCACCCGCTTCTCCGGACTTCGCGGGCTCGCCGGAGGCTGCCTGCTTTGCCGCTTCACGGGCCGCGACCTCCTGCTGGATCGCCGCCAGGTCCTCTTCCAGGCTTCCCAGGTTTTCCCGGACCGTCACGATCGCGTCTGCGATCTCATCCTTATAGGTGGACAGAAGGCTGTCCGCGCTCGCACTTGCGGCAGGGCACGCGATGCCGGCGAGCAGCATCAGCGCCACGGCGGCGGCAAAAATACGGGAACGCGTCTGTCTGGTATGGGAGATATGTTTCATGGAGGCGTCCACTTCCCTTCCTTTCGTTCACATAATTATACAACAAAACCCCCGTGGATTACCAGCCCAAAGGTCAAAATCTGCGCGATATTTTGGCAAAGCGATACAATTGCCTAAAAAGCTCTTGTATTCAGATAAGAAATGGTTTATAATTTTCTTATTAAGAGATTTTGAGGAGGGAATCCGAATGCGGATCGGAGAAGTTCTCGCCGCACGCCGCAGGGCATGCGGGCTGAGCCAGGTTGAACTGGCCCAGCGGCTCACGGAGCTTGGCTGCGAGGTGAGCAATCAGGCGGTCAGCAAGTGGGAAAAGGATATGACACAGCCGAATGCCCGGCAATTTCTGACGCTCTGCGAGGTGCTGGAAATCGCGGATGTCCGGGGCGAGTTCTCCGGCGGGCGCGCGGGGCTCCTCTCCGGTCTCAATCCCGAAGGGCGGCGCCTGGCCCAGGAGTATATCCAGCTGCTGCGGGAGAGCGGGCGTTTTGCTCTGCGGTCTCCGGTACAGGAGGTGGTGCCGCTGCGGCGGCTGCCGCTGTATTCCCTGGCCGTCTCCGCCGGCACCGGGCAATTCCTCGACGGGGAGGATTACGAGATGGTGGAGGTCGGCGCCGAGGTGCCCGAGGGCTCCAACTTCGGGGTGCGCGTGTCCGGCGACAGCATGGAGCCGCGCTTTCACAGCGGGCAGACTGTCTGGGTACGGCAGCAGCGCAGTCTCATGACCGGGGAATTCGGCATCTTCCTCTACGACGGAAATGCCTATCTCAAGCAGCTCGTGGCGCGCGACGGGCGCGTCGCACTCCACTCTCTCAACCCGCGCTATGACGACATCCTCATATCCGACGCCCTGCCGCTGCGCGTGCTGGGCAAGGTGCTGACAGCCTGACAGGGGAGCCGGGAAAGATCCCGGCCCCCTGTGCCTTTACTTGACCAGACTCTCGCCGATCTTATAGACGTCGCCGGCGCCGACGGTCAGGATGATATCCCCCGGCCGGGCCATGGCGCGCAGCGCGTTCTCCAGCTCCTGGAAGGACGGCAGAAAGCTCGCACCCTCCACGCGCTCGGCCAGCGCGGCCGAGGAGATGCCGATGGTATTCTGCTCGCGGGCGGCGAAGATCTCCGCCAGCAGCAGCACATCGGCGCGCCGGAGCTGCTCCACGAAATCGTCGAAGAGCGCCGCGGTGCGGCTGTAAGTATGCGGCTGGAAGACAAGCACGGTCCGCTGATAATTGAGCCTTTCCACCGCATCGAGCAGCGCTTTCAGCTCGCCGGGATGGTGGGCGTAGTCGTCGTAGACGTCCGCGCCGTTGAACTTCCCCTTGAACTCGAAGCGGCGGCCCGCCCCGTTGAAGCCGGCCAGGCCGTACTTCACGGCGTTGGGCCGGATGCCGAGGCAGATCGAAGCGGCGGTGGCCGCCAGGGCGTTTTTCACATTGTGCAGTCCGGGAACATGCAGCGTCACGTCGGTGAAGAGCTTGCCCCGGTACATGACGTCGAAAGTCGTGTTCGCGCCGAGGAAGCAGAGGTTCTCGGCGTAGACGTCCGCCTCGGGCGTGAGGCCGAAGGTGATCAGCTTGCGGTCGAGCCCTGCGAGGGTCGCCATGGTGTTTTCATCGTCGCGGTTCGCGACCACGAATCCGTCCTCCGGTACGCGCTCGGCAAAAGCGCGGAAGGAGTGCTCCACATCTGCCAGATCCTTGAAGAAGTCCAGATGATCGGCCTCGATATTCAAAATCACCGCCACCGTCGGGTGGAAGGAGAGGAAGGAGTTATAGTACTCGCAGGCCTCCATGACGATGGTGTTGCCGTGGCCGACGCGGTGCCCCGCGTGCAGCAGCGGGAGGGTCCCGCCGATCATGACGGTCGGGTCGCGGTCGGCGGCCATCAGGATGTGCGTGCACATCGAGGTGGTCGTGGTCTTGCCATGGGTGCCGGAGATACAGAGGGCGTTGGCGTAATCCCGGCTGATGGCGCCCCAGGCCTGCGTACGCTCAAAGACGGGGATATCATGCGTATGGGCCCATATGATCTCGGGGTTGTCGTCGTGCACGGCGGCGGTGCGGACCAGGAAATCCGTGTCCGCATCGATGTTCTCCGCCCGGTGGCCGATACGGACCTCTATGCCCTTCTCCCGCAGGGAGAGGACATTCGGGCCCTCGTTCATATCAGATCCGGTGATCGTGAGTCCCATGCCGGCCAGCACCTCGGCCAGCGAGGACATGGACACACCGCCGATCCCGACCAGGTGGCCCTTGCGGCCGGGGGAGAGATAGTTGGAAAAATCTGTCATATTAACAGCTCCTCGGATTTTTACCCGTCGGTAATTCTACTTGAACTCGCAGAGGAGAGATGATACAATACAAAATAAGGGAAAACTCAAAGCAGATTATACTATAGGTAGGCATTGATTGCAAGGGATTTCTCCCTGGAAGCGGGCCTCCTATTCTATGATGAGAAGAGAGGATCGGTGTTATGGCGGCCATTACCCCGCCCAAATATGTCCGGCAGATCCTGTTCACGCTGCAGGGGCATGGCTTTCCGGCCTACCTCGTGGGCGGCTGTGTGCGGGATATGCTGCTGGAGAAGCGGCCGCATGACTGGGATATCTGCACGGCCGCGCGGCCGGAGCAGGTGCTGGCGCTGTTTCCGGGCTCTCGCCCCACGGGGATCCAGCACGGAACCGTCACGGTCGTGCTCGGCTCGCATCAGGTGGAGGTGACCACCTTCCGCACGGAGAGCGCCTACGCCGACCACCGGCACCCGGACCGGGTCGCCTTTGTCGGGGAGCTCACGGAGGACCTGAGCCGGCGCGACTTCACCATGAACGCCATCGCCCTCGCAGCGGATGGCCTGCTGGCCGATCCCTTCGGCGGCGTGGCCGATATCCGGGAAAAGCGGATCCGCTGCGTGGGGGAGCCCGCGCTGCGCTTTGAAGAGGACGCGCTGCGGATGCTGCGCGCCCTGCGCTTCTCCGCAAAGCTCGGCTTCACGATCGAGATCAACACCCTGCTCGCCATTCAGGAGAAGGCGCCGCTGGCCGCCTCACTCGCAGCGGAGCGGGTACGCGAGGAACTCGAAAAGATGCTGCTCACCGACGCGCCGGAGACCGTGCATCCCCTGATGGAGATGGGGCTGCTGGACGCCTATCTGCTGGACCGGCCCGCCGGGGGTGCGATCTGGCGCCGTCTGCACCGGCTGCCGCGCCGCCCGCTCTATCGCTGGGCGGGGCTGGCCGTGCTGCTCCGGCGTCTGGGCTGCATCGCCTCGGTGGAGGAATTTCTGCGGGCCCTGCGCCTCGACACACGCAGCATCCGCTGCTGCGCCGCCGCGGAGGAGCTGCTGCGCGCGCCGCTGCCGGAGACGCCGCTCGGCTGGAAGAAAGCCCTGCATGCCTGGGATGTGCCCGGCGTGAGCTGCGCCGCCGCCGTGAGCGACGCTCTCTGGGGCGGGCAGAGCGCGAGGGCGCTGCGCGCGGTGCTGCGCAGCGGGGAGTGTTTCTCCCTCAAGCATCTCGCGATCACCGGGGACGATCTGCTGAGTCTGGGTCTCCGGGGCCGGGATCTCGGAGAGATGCTGGAATTCCTGCTGGAATATGTGATGGAGTACCCGGAGAACAACCGCCGTGAGCTGCTGCTGAGTCTGGCCGGAGGGGGGAGCGAGGAATGAGCGACACCTGGGAAGCGCTGAAAATGGACTGCGCCGGCTGCCGTGGCTGTCCCCTCGCTGAAACACGCACGAATCTGGTCTTCGGCGTGGGCAGCGAGAGGGCGGAGGTCCTCTTTGTCGGGGAGGGTCCCGGCGAGCAGGAGGACAAACAGGGCGAACCCTTTGTCGGTCCGGCCGGGAAGCTGCTGGATGACATGCTCGCCATGATCGGGCTGGACCGCAGCCGTATTTATATTGCCAACGTCGTCAAATGCCGCCCGCCGCACAACCGTGACCCGCAGCCCGACGAGCAGGCCGCCTGCCGCACTTGGCTCGACCGGCAGATCGCGCTGCTGCAGCCGAAGCTCATCGTCTGCCTCGGGCGCATCGCCGCCATGGCGCTCATCGACCCGGGCTTCCGCATCATGCGTGAGCACGGGCAGTGGTTCGAGCGCGACGGCCGGCGCATCATGGCCACCTACCATCCCTCCGCACTGCTGCGGGACCCCTCGAAGCGGCCGGAGGCTTTTATGGACCTGCGTGAACTGAGAAAGGAGATCCGGGCAGGCTGCCCGAACACCGAGATACGCTATGATACCCTTTAAGACCGTTACGCTTTGCGACAAGCCCTGGGTGGACGAGATCGTCTTCGCGGAGGACAGTCCCAGCGCGGACTACAACTTCGGCAATATCTATATCTGGGACAAGCACTATCGCCAGCTGATCGCCCGCTGCGGGGACCGCATGCTGACCAAGCTCCGCTACGACGGGCATCCGGCTTTCGTCTTCCCCATCGGCTCGGGTCCGCTGCGCCCGGCGATCGAGGCGCTGCGCGCCTTTGCCGCCGAGCGCGGCTATCCGCTCGTCATCCGCGGCATCACGCCCGCGCATCGGCTGCACCTGGACGCGGAGTACCCCGGTCGCTTTACCTACACCCCGGAACAGGACAACTGGGATTATCTCTATCTTGCTGAAAAGCTCGCGAGCTATTCCGGCAAGTCCCTGCACGGGAAGAAGAACCACTGTAACCGCTTTGAGGCAGAGAACGACTGGGAGTTCCGGCCTCTGAGCTACGACCTGATCCCGGGCTGCCTCGACATGCTCGACGTCTGGAGCGAGCAGAACAGCGAGCGCCTCGACCCGAGCGTGGCCTACGAGCACGACGCGATCATCCGCGCCTTCGCCGCTTATGAGTGGCTGGGGCTGGAGGGCGGCGTCCTCTTCGCCAACGGGAAGATCGTCGGCTTCTCCCTCGGGGAGATGTGCAGCGCCGACACCTTTGACGTGCATTTCGAAAAGGCGCAGATCGATCTCAACGGGGCCTATCCGATGGTCTGCCGGGAACTCACACGCATGCTGATGGAAAAGCATCCCACGCTCCGCTATATGAACCGTGAGGACGACATGGGGCTCGAGCCGCTGCGCCAGTCCAAGCTGTCCTATAAGCCCGTAGGGATGGTGGAGAAATACCTGGCCAGGTGGAACGATGATTGAGAGCGTTTTTCAGGTCGAGCCCGCCGGGCTCATTACGCTCTGGCATGAGGTCTTCGGCGACCCGCCGGAGCTCCCGGCGCGTTTCCTGGAGCAGCTCCCGGCATACGGCTGCGGCTTCGCGGCCGTGGAGGCGGGGGAGGTCCTCGGCGCGGCCTATTGGATCGACGCGCTGGAGCTTGCCGGGGAGAAGTGCGGCTATCTCTATGCGGTGGCGGTGCGCCCGGAGGCACGCGGCCGCGGTCTCGGGGCCGATCTCAGCCGGGCCTGCTTCGAGGAGGGGGTGCGGCGCGGCGCCCGCTATCGCTGCACCGCCCCGGCCGAGCCCTCGCTCTTCGGCTGGTATGCGCGCATCCTCGGCGTGCAGCCCGCACTGTACCGGCAGTGCCGGGAGATCCCGGCGTCTCCCTCGCTCCCCGTGCGGCCGATCCCGCCGGAGGCTTACGAAGAGCGGCGCGACGCGCTCCTCGGCGCGCGGCCGCATCTGCGCTGCGGCGCGGCGGCCATGAGCTACGAGGCCGAAAACTGCCGCTGCTTCGGCGGGGACCTCTACGCCGTGGGGGATGGCATCGCTGCTGCCGGGTCAGAGGACGGATATGCGCTGGTGCGTGAGGCTCTCGGACCGGAGCCGGAGCAGATCGCCGCCGCCGTCGCCGCCCATCTGGGCTGTGAAAAGGCGCGGCTGCTCAGCTGCGCGGACGAGGGGACGCCCTTCCTCGCCGCCGACCGGCCCTTTCCCCCGGGCACAGTCTGGAACCTGGCCTTTGACTGATATAGGAACAGCCGGGAGCGTTCAAACGCTCCCGGCTGTTTGTTCTCTGTTGTCTACCGTCTCTCCCGGAAGAAGTCCCGCAGGAGCGCGGCACAGGCCTCCCTCAGCACGCCGGCGTAGACCGCCGGGCGGTGGCCGTAGCGCTCCTGAAACAGGTCGATCACGCTGCCGCAGGACCCGCTGAGCTCCTCACGCGCGCCGAAGACGAGCGTCGGGACGCGAGCGTTGATGATCGCTCCCGTGCACATGGGGCAGGGCTCGAGCGTCACATAGAGCGTGCAGTCGTCCAGCCGCCAGTTGCCGCGCGCGGCGCAGGCCTCGCGGATCGCCTCGATCTCGGCGTGGGCGGTGGCATCTCCCGTCTCCTCGCGGCGGTTGCGGCCGCGGCCGATCACCGCTCCGTCCGGCCCCGCGATCACGCAGCCGACCGGCACCTCGCCGTTTGCCGCCGCCTCTCGCGCCAAATCCAGCGCGAGGCGCATATAGTCTTCCCGTTCCATAGAGACTCTCCTTTTAGAACAAGCGGGTGCCGGAAGGCACCCGCTTGTCGTGTCGGCAGCGCGCCGCTTTACGCGAGAGCCGCCGTGATGATGGACATCTGATAGACCTCTTCGGCGTCGCAGCCGCGGCTGAGGTCGTTGATGGGGGCGTTCAGGCCCTGCAGGATGGGGCCGAAGGCCGCGTAGCCGCCCAGACGCTGGGCGATCTTATAGCCGATGTTGCCGGACTGGATCTCGGGGAAGATGAAGGTGTTGGCATAGCCCGCGACCTTGCTGCCCGGGAACTTGAGCTGGCCGACGACCGGGGAGACAGCCGCGTCGAACTGCATCTCGCCGTCAATGGCAAACTCCGGCGCCATCTCCTTGGCGATGGCAGTGGCGTTGCGGACGAGGTCGACGTTTGCGCCCTTGCCGGAGCCCTTGGTGGAGTAGGAGAGCATGGCGACCTTCGGGTCGATGCCGAAGACCTTGGCGGTCTTGGCGGTCTCCACGGCGACCTCGGCGAGCTGCTGGGCGGCGGAAAGCTTCACGTTGCCGTCCTTGTCCAGCTTGTCCTCATAGGAGATGTTAATGGCGCAGTCGCCCATGGCGAGCATCTCACGCCCGTCGCTCGGGACCATGATGAAGCAGGAGGAGACGAGGTTGGCACCCTTGCGGGTCTTCACGAGCTGCAGCGCGGGACGCACGGTGTCCGCGGTGGAATAGGTAGCGCCGCCCAGCAGCGCATCGGCCACGCCCATCTTCACGAGCATGGTGCCGAAATAGTTGCCCTTGGAGAGCGCGGCGCGGCACTCCTCCGCGGTCATCTTGCCCTTGCGGAGCTCGACCATGGTCTCGACCATCTCGTCCATGCGCTCATAGGTGGCGGGATCGAGGATCTCAAGGCCCTCGATATCGAAGCCGCCCTTCTCGGCGGCGGCCTTCACGGCCTCGACGTTGCCGACGAGCACGGGGGTAAGGAAGCCGTCCTTCTTCAGGCGGGCAGCGGACTCGAGGATACGCGCATCGGTACCCTCGGTATAGACGATCTTGCGGGGATTGGCTTTCAGGATCTCAACTAAGTTTTCAAACATGGAATGTAACCTCCCGATTGTATTTTTGCTCAACATATATACTTTACCACTCTCTTTGCCTTTTTTCAATATCGGGATCGTTTTTTCTGTTTACAAAGCGCTTTCCATCCGATATAATACAATTTGTTATAATGTTTGCAGGATGGCGTTTTTTTATGGGAAGAAACTTTCATGAGACACTGGCGGAGCTGCGCCGGACGCGCGGCGTCAGCCAGCGGCAGGTGGCGGCGGATCTGGGCATCAGCCAGGCGCTGCTGAGCCACTACGAGAATGGCGCGCGGGAACCGGGGCTGGCCTTCGTCTGCCGCGTGTGTGATTACTATGGGGTCTCGGCGGACTATCTGCTCTGCCGGAGTGAGAGCCCCGCGGCCCTGGAGCCGGAGACGGCGCGGGATTTTCTGGAGAGTCTGCGTGCGCTGGCCGAGCGCGGCGAGCGCGCGCTGGAAAAGATGGGAGGGATCGGCCATGATTGACCAGCGGCATATCCGCAACTTCTCCATCATCGCGCATATCGACCACGGCAAGTCCACCCTCTCCGACCGCCTGATCGAAAAGTGCGGTGCGGTGGAGCAGCGCATCATGGAGGACCAGATCCTCGACAACATGGAGCTGGAGAAGGAGCGCGGCATCACGATCAAGGCCCGCGCGGTGGGGCTCGACTACAAGGCAAGGGACGGAGAGACCTACACGCTGAACCTGATCGACACGCCGGGCCATGTGGACTTCAACTACGAGGTCAGCCGCTCGCTCGCCGCCTGCGAGGGAGCCGTGCTGGTCGTGGACGCGAGCCAGGGCGTGGAGGCGCAGACCCTGTCCAATACCTATCTCGCTCTTGACAACAATCTGGAGATCCTCCCCGTTGTGAACAAGATCGACCTGCCGGCAGCCGAGCCGCAGCGCGTCAAGGACGAGATCGAGGAGATCATCGGCATCCCCGCGCAGGACGCGCCGGAGATCTCGGCCAAGGCCGGGATCAACATCGACGCCGTGCTCGAGCAGATCGTGGCAGGCGTTCCCGCGCCCTCCGGCGATCCGGATGCGCCGCTCAAGGCGCTGATCTTCGACAGTCAGTACGACAACTATCGCGGCGTCATCGTCTTCATGCGCCTCATAGACGGCTGCATCCGCCGCGACCAGGAGGTGCTGCTGATGTCCACCGGCGCGCGCTACAAGGTGGTGGAGGTCGGGCACCTGCGGCCTATCGGTCTCGACCCCTGCGACGCGCTCTCCGCCGGTGACGTGGGCTATTTCACGGCCAGCATCAAGAACGTGTCCGACACTCAGGTGGGCGACACCGTGACCGACGCGCTTACCCCCACGGCCGAGGCCCTGCCCGGCTACCGCCCGGCGCGGCCGATGGTATACTGCGGCATCTATACCGAGGACGGCTCCAAATACCCCGATCTGCGCGACGCGCTGGAAAAGCTCAAGCTCAACGACGCCTCGCTCAGCTTCGAGCCGGAGAGCTCGGTCGCGCTGGGCTTCGGCTTCCGCTGCGGCTTCCTCGGGATGCTGCATATGGAGATCATCCAGGAGCGGCTCGAGCGCGAGTTCGACCTTGAGCTCGTCACGACTCTCCCCTCGGTCATCTACAAGGTCATCAAAACCGACGGAAGCACCGTCATGGTCGACAATCCCCACAACTATCCCGATCCCGCCGGCATCGCCGAGGCCTACGAGCCCTATGTGAAGGTCAGCATCATCACGCCGAACGACTATGTCGGCAACATCATGCCCCTCTGCCAGGACCGCCGCGGCGAGTACAAGAACATGCAGTACCTCGACACCCGACTGGTGGAGCTGCACTATGAGATGCCGCTCAACGAGATCATCTACGATTTCTTCGACACGCTCAAGGCCCGCACCAAGGGCTATGCCTCGCTTGACTATGAGTTCTCGGAATACAAGAGCAGCGACCTTGTGAAGGTCGACATGCTCCTCAACGGCGACCAGATCGATGCTCTCAGCTTCATCGCCCACCGCGAGAAGGCCTATCCCCGTGCGCGCAAGCTCTGCGAAAAGCTCAAGGACAACATCCCCCGCCAGCTCTTCGAGGTGCCCGTGCAGGCCGCCATCGGCGGCAAGATCATTGCGCGCGAGACGGTCCGGGCCATGCGTAAGGACGTGCTGGCCAAGTGCTACGGCGGCGACATCACGCGCAAGAAAAAGCTGCTGGAGAAGCAGAAGGAAGGCAAGAAAAAGATGCGCCAGCTCGGCACGGTATCCATCCCGACCGAGGCCTTCCTCGCCGTGCTGAAGCTCGATGAGTGAGCCGGTGTTGAAAGCCCGGCAGGAGGTCTGGCTCGATCTGCTGCGCATCCTCGCGGCGCTGGGCGTGATCGTGATGCACATCGCCCCGACGGCCCCACCCGCGGGTGGGAGCGCTCTCGCCCTGGCGCTGCACCACATTCTCCCCGCCTGCGTCACCTGGTGCGTCCCCTGCTTCGTGATGGTATCGGGCCGCTTCCTGCTCGATCCGGTGCGGCCGCTGCCGCTGCGAAAGCTCTTCGGCAAATACCTCCTGCGGCTGCTGATCGCCTTCGCGTTCTGGTCCCCGGCCTATCTGCTCTTCGACATGGCGACCGCCGGCGCGCACTATGATCTGCGCGGCTTTGTCTCCCTGTGCCTCACGGGCTACTACCACATGTGGTATTTCTTCCTGCTCGCGGGGCTCTACCTCATCGCACCGGTGATGCGGCGCATCGCGGAGGACAAACGCACGAGCGTCTATTTCCTGATCCTGTTTTTCGTGATGGACTTCCTCGTCGAATACGGGCGCTATCTCCCCGGCCTCGGCTGGAGCATCGCGAACGCGCTCGACTACGCGCATCTGCATCTGGTGCTCGGCTACAGCGGGTATTTCCTGCTTGGCTTCTTCCTGTACCGGTATCAGGCGGATATCTCCCCGCGCGCCGAGCGGGCGATCTATCTCGCGGGGCTCCTCTGCCTGCTGTTTACCAGCCTCGCGGGGCTCTGGCTGCAGGCGCCGGAGGGGGAGGGGCAGGGCTTCTTCCAGCTCTACCGCAAGCCCAACGTCGTGATCGAATCGGCGGCGCTGTATCTGTTTTTCCTCAAGCGCGTCTCGCGCATCCGCTTCTCCCCGCGCCTCGCCGCGCTGCTGGGCGGCTGCGGGCGGCTCGGCCTCGGTGTCTACATGGCACACGTCATGGTCTTCGAATCCCTGATCCGCTCCGGGCATTTCACCCGCTGGGTGAACGGGATGCCGGTCTGGGTCCTCTATACGCCGCTTGTGTATCTGCTGAGCCTGGGTCTTGCCTGGCTGCTGCGGAAGATCCCGGTCCTCGGCCGCCGGATCGTGTGAAGGAAGCGCCCGCGGCTTGACACCGTCCGGCCTCTTTGATATGCTGACCACAGGGTTTTCCACTATCTGCAATGAGAGGAGAAGAAAAAATGAAAAAGATCCTGAGTTTCCTGCTTGTCCTGGTCCTGGTCCTGTCCGCATGCGGCGGTGCGCTGGCCGCCGAGACCGAGCCGGACGCCTCCGACATCCTCGGCGTCAAAGAGGACAATGTCTACGCGAGTGAATTTCTGGGCATCATGGCACAGTTCGGCGACGACTGGTACGTCCTGAGCAACGAGGAGACCATCGAGGCCATGGGCTATGTCGCCGACAACATGCCGAACGCCGACCTGGCCGAGCAGCTACGCAGCAGCGGCGTCGTCTGCGATCTGTATGTGCTCGCGCTCGACAACAGCGGCGCCAACCTCAACATCCAGCTCGAGGACCTTGGCTTCCTCTACGGTCTCGCCATGAGCGAGGATGCCTATTACAAGGCGGCGGCTCCCCAGCTCGAGGAGGCACTCAAGCAGATGGGCGTCAGCAACGTGAGCGTGGAGAAGGAGACGATTACGTTCGGCGGTGCGGAGCACACCGGCTGCCTGGTCACCGGTGAGTTCAACGGCGTGACGATCTATGAGCGCATGGTGATGGTCAAGTCCGGCAACTACATGGCGACCGTGACGGCCTTCTCCTTGGATGAGGCGCACGCGCAGAGTATGCTGGATCTCTTCGAGGCCTACGACGCGGAAAAGCTTGCGGCGTAAAGCCATCCCGGCTGATAAAAACGAACACCCGGCGGAGCAATCCGTCGGGTGTTCGTTTTTGCCTTTTGGGGCTCAGACCCCAGCCGCGGCGCGCAGCGCCTCGACCTTGTCGGTGTCCTCCCAGCGGACGCCCAGATCCTCGCGGCCCATGTGGCCGTATGCGGCAAGCGCGCGGTAGATTGGGCGGCGCAGCCCCAGCTCGCGGATGATGGCGGCGGGGGTAAAGTCGAAGACCTCCTGCACGGCGCGGGAGAGCGTCTCCTCGGAGACGGTGCCGGTCCCGAAGGTCTCCACCAGCACGGAGACGGGCTTGGCCACGCCGATCGCGTAGGCCAGCTCGATCTGGCAGCGCTTCGCGAGACCCGCGGCCACGACGTTCTTCGCGGCCCAGCGCGCGGCGTAGGCCGCGGAGCGGTCCACCTTGGTCGGGTCCTTGCCGGAGAAGGCGCCGCCGCCGTGCGGTGCGGAGCCGCCGTAGGTGTCGACGATGATCTTGCGGCCGGTCAGGCCCGAGTCACCCTGCGGGCCGCCGATGACGAAGCGGCCGGTGGGGTTGATGTAGTACTTGGTGTTCTCATCGAGGAGCTCCGCGGGGATCGTGGGCTTGATGACGAGCTCCAGCATGTCGCGGCGGATCTGCTCGAGCGTCGCCTCCGGCGCGTGCTGCGTGGAGAGGACGACGGTGTCGATGCGCACGGGGCGGTGCTGCTCGTCGTACTCGACGGTGACCTGGGTCTTGCCGTCGGGACGCAGGTAGTCGGCCAGGCCCTCCTTGCGCACCGCCGTGAGGCGCTTGGCGAGCTTATGGCTCAGCGAGATCGCGAGCGGCATGAGCTCCGGCGTCTCGTCGCAGGCGTAGCCGAACATCATGCCCTGGTCGCCGGCGCCGCCGACCTCGTCGTTGGTGCCGAGCGCGATGTCGCCGGACTGCTCGTCGATGTTCACGATGATGCCGCAGGTGTCGCAGTCGAAGCCGTACTTGGCGCGGTCGTAGCCGATATCGCGGATGACGCCGCGCGCGATCTTCTGGATGTCGACATAGCAGTTGGTGCTGATCTCACCCATGATATGGACGAGGCCGGTCGACGCTGTGGTCTCACAGGCCACGCGGCCGTTGGGGTCCTCGGCCAGGATGGCGTCGAGCACCGCGTCGGAGATCTGGTCGCAGATCTTGTCGGGATGGCCTTCGGTAACGGACTCGGAAGTAAAAAATGTATGCATAATGTGCTCCTTTGTTTCAGATAAACGGATTCCAGAAACGGCCTCCGTTGCGGATATTCAGAATGATGGCGGCGGCCAGCAGCAGCAGACAGCCGAGCATGGAGAGGATATCCCGGCGGGTAAAGCGGCGGCCCATGTACCAGCTGCGCTTCCGGTTCTTGCCAAAGCCGCGCAGCTCCATGGCGTTGGAGATGGTCTCGATCCGGTCCATGCTGGAGAGGATCAGCGGGATCAGGATGGCCGAAGCGCTTTTCAGACGCCTGACCAGATTCTCCTTCTTGCTCATCTCGATGCCGCGGGCCTGCTGCGCCTGGGAGATCTCGTGGTACTCGCGCTGGATATCGGGGATATAGCGCAGCGCCAGCGCCACCGAGTAGGCGATGGTATACTTGACGCCGATCCGGTTCAGGGAGGCGGCAAATTCGCTTGGGTTCGTGGTGCACACAAAGAGCAGCACGATGGGGATCGTGGCGAGGTATTTGAGGACCAGATTCAAATGGTAGAAGAGCTGCTCCTTCGTAACGATATAGCGTCCGCCCAGGTGCAGGAGCTCATGGCTGCTGCCATAGAGCGCCACGCCGTGCTGCGGCGCGAAAAGGAAGACGAGGACGTTATTGAGGACCATAAACACCGCCGTAAAGCCCAGCATGAAGGACACGTCCTTCAGCCCGATGCGCGAGAGGCGAAACAGCAGGACGCTCAACAGCGCCAGGACGACCAGAAGGCGCGTGTCGTAGGTGGCCATGGCCGCGAAGCTCCACAGCAGCAGGCAGACCAGCTTGGTCGCACCGGTGAGCTGATGGATGGGCGAGGGGCGGTCGATATAATTAAAGATATTGGTCATCCGCGGCCCACCTCCCGTTCCCAGCTGATGAATCGCCGGACGAAGGCACGCCCGTCCGCGAGTCCGCAGCGCGCGGCCAGCGCGTAGAGCGAGGTCTCCTTGAGGCTCGCCTCTTCGATGATCGCGGGATCGGTCAGCACCGCGGCGCAGTCCGCGTCCGCAATGATCTGCCCGTGCGAGAAGACCAGGGCCCGCTCGGCGTATTCGAGCATGAGGTGCATATCATGGGTGATCATGACGGTGGTGATGCCGCGCGCGTTGAGCGCGGCAAGGAACTCCATGATCTCGGTGTAATGCCGGTAGTCCTGTCCCGCAGTGGGCTCGTCGAGCAAAATGAGCCGCGGCCGCAGCACCAGGATCGAGGCGATCGTGACCCGCTTTTTCTGTCCGAAGCTCAGCGCCGAGACCGGCCAGCTCCGAAACGGCCAGAGCCCGCAGATCTTCAGCGTCTCCTCGACGCGCTCCCGGACCTCGTCCTCCGCCACACCGCGCGTGCGCAGCCCGAGCGCCACCTCGTCGAAGATCATCACTTTGGAGATCATCTGGTTCGGGTTTTGCATGACGTAGCCGATCCGATCGGCGCGCTCCTTGATCGAGAGCGCCGCGAGATCCTCGCCCTCAAAGCGGAAGACGCCGCTCTGCTGCGTCTCAAAACCGCAGAGGAGCTTGGCGAAGGTGGACTTGCCGGCGCCGTTCGTGCCGACGATAGCGACGCGCTCCCCCGCGCGGATAGACGCGCTGACGCCGTGCAGGGTCTGTCTGTCGCGGCCGGGATAGGTAAAGCCGATCTCCTCCGCCTCGAGCTGTAAGGGACGCTCGGCGGGCGCCTCGGGCTCGGGCACGGCACGAAACCAGGCGCGCACCTTTTCCTTGTCCTCCTCGCTCAGCCGAAGGCTTCGGATGCTGCGCGGGCACATCGCCGGCGTGATCGTCACGCCTGCGTAGCGGAGCGCTGTAAGGTAGAGCGGCTCGCGGATGCCGTTTTCACGCAGCCAATCCCCGCTCAGCAGCTGATCCGGCGTCCGATCCGCGAGGATCCTTCCCCCGCCCATCAGCACGATCCGATCGACGTCGCAGTGGAGCACATCCTCCAGGCGGTGTTCGATGATGATGACAGCCGCGCCGGTCTTTTGCTGGATCTCATCGATCAGCTCCATCGCCTGCTTGCCGGTGGCGGGATCGAGATTGGCCAGCGGCTCGTCGAAGAGCAGCAGTTCCACATCGTCCACCATCACGCCCGCGAGCGATACGCGCTGCTTCTGTCCGCCGGAGAGCTCATGCGGCGCGTGGTCCAGATGGTCCTGAACATTCACGAGCTTCGCTGCGCGCAGCACGCGCTCGTGCAGCTCCGGCTCCCCGACGCAGTCGTTCTCCAGTGCGAAGGCAATGTCCTCCGCGACGGTCAGGCCGATGAACTGCCCGTCCGGGTCCTGGAGCACCGTGCCCACCGTGCGGGAGATCTCAAAGATGCCGAGATCCTTCGTCTCCCGCCCCTTGATCGTGAGCTGTCCCGTGCTCTCGCCGCGATAGGAAAAGGGGATGAGCCCGTTGATGCAGTGGGCCAGCGTGGACTTGCCGCAGCCGGACGGCCCGGCGATCAGCAGCTTTTCGCCCTTTCGCACCGTGAGATTGATGTCATAAAGCGTAGGCTCTGCCTGTGCGTTATACTGAAAGCCAAAATGATTGAATTGCAGGATCGGTTCGGTCATGTCATGTTTCTCTCAAAAGCGGGGCTGTGACTCTCTCACAGCCCCGCAGATCTGTTTACTTTTCTTCCTTCAGTGAACCCTTCTTGGGCTTCGCGGCAGCGTATGCCATGCACAGAAGCGTGCCGACAATGGCGGTGGTGACGATGTTCGCGATGCCGCCCGCCAGGCCCTGCAGGAAGACCTTGTTCGCCGGCTCGGCATAGATCACGATGTCCAGCACCGGAGCGATCAGGCCCCAGGCCAGAATGTGGGCGACGATCTGATAGACGTTGAAGCGCACGGCGTCCTTCTTCGGGAAGAGGCCGTCGGCCAGCGCGAGCTTGCGGGACACAAGACCGATGAGCGCGCCGAAGCAGGCCGAGGCGATGACCCAGCTCCACCAGATGCCCCAGCCGAAGCTGAAGTCGATCAGCGCATGACCGATCAGGCCGATGAGGCAGCCGGCGATGGGACCGTAGAGAGCGGCCATGAAGGCCAGCAGGCCGTACTGCAGGGAGATGTTGGTGTTGGGCACGGGGCTCGGGATCGCCACGAAGCGGCCCAGCACAAAGAACAGCGCCGCACCGATGCCGATGGCAACGATGGTGGTCACGGGGGATTTTTTCATCTTGAAAACTCCTTTCAAAAAGCACCCCTTGGCAGAGAGGCAAGAAAAAACGCCCTGCCGACAGCAGGACGCAGAAAAACAAGCCTCATCTTTCGTCTCACCGCCGGATTTGGCACCTTGTAATCACAGGTTGCCGGGCTTCACAGGGCCGTTCCCTCCACCACTCTTGATAAGGTGTTCAATTGTTACGGTGCAAGTATATCAGTTTTTTTCGACATGTCAAGAAAAAGCTTGAAAACGCGGGAAAAACTTTTTTCAGAACCCTCTTGACAATCCTGTATATACTGTGTATATTTTAGATACACAGTTGAGTGAGGTGTGCACATGACGATCCTGATTGACAACAAGAGCGGCCAGCCGATCTACGAGCAGATCGTGGAACAGATCCGCGAGCAGATCCTGACGGGCGCGCTCGGCGCGGACGAGGCGCTCCCCTCGATCCGCAGTCTCGCCAAGGACCTGCGTATCAGCGTCATCACGACGAAGCGGGCCTACGAGGAGCTGGAGCAGGAGGGCTTTCTCTACACGGTGGCCGGGAAGGGCTGCTTTGTGGCCGAGAAAAACACGGAGCTGCTGCGGGAAGAGGACCTGCGGCGCATCGAAGAGCATCTGAGCGAGATCCGGCGGCTCGCCGCGCGCTGCGGTCTGACACGCGCGGAGCTGCGGGAGATGCTGGAGATCATGGAGGAGGATGAGGCATGAACGCCATAGAGATTCAGGGCCTGGAAAAACACTACGCCGGCTTTGACCTGAAGCTGGATCTGACGCTGCCGCAGGGCTGCATTCTGGGGCTCGTCGGTGAGAACGGCGCGGGCAAGACCACGACCATCAAAGCCATACTCGGCATGCTGCGCCCGGACGCGGGGACGATCCGGGTGCTGGGGCAGGACAACGGGAAAAGCTTTGTCCCCGTGCGGGAGGACATCGGCGTCGTGCTCGACGAGCCCGGCTTCCCCGCCTGCCTCACGGCCGTGCAGCTCGGGAAAGTCCTGGCCGGGATCTATCGGAACTGGGACGCCGCGGCCTACGCGGGTTATCTGCGGCAGCTCGCGGTGCCGACAGATAAAAAGTACCAGGATTTCTCCCGCGGCATGAAGATGAAGCTCGCCATCGCCGCGGCGCTGAGTCACCACCCGAAGCTGCTGGTGCTGGACGAGCCGACCTCCGGCCTCGACCCGGTGGTGCGGGACGAGGTGGTGGGCATTTTCTCGGAGTTCACGCGGGACGAGGAGCACGCGGTGCTGATCTCCTCCCATATCGTGAGCGACCTGGAAAAGCTCTGCGACTACATCGCTTTCCTGCACAAGGGGCGGCTGCTCCTGTGCGAGGAAAAGGACGCGCTGCGCGAGGAATACGGCCTGGTCCAGCTCGCGAAGGCGGACTTCGCCGCGCTCGATCCCGCGGCCGTTGTCGGCAGCCGCGCCACGCCCTACGGTGTGTCGGCCATCGTGCGCCGTGAGGCTCTCCCGGCCGGGATCTCGGCGGAGCCGGTGAGTTTGGAGGACCTGTTTGTGGTGATGGTGAAAGGAGAGGAGAAAGCATGAAAGGGCTGCTGAAAAAAGATCTCTATATGATCTGGGCCTACGGGCGGATGCTGCTGCTGATCAGCGCGGTCTTTCTGGCCATGTCGGCCTTCGTACCCGCGGAGGAGAATTTCTTTATCGTGATCTACCCGGTGCTGCTGGGCGGCGTGCTGCCGGTGACGCTCCTGTCCTACGACGAGCGCTTCGGCTGGAACCGCTACTGCGATGCGCTGCCGCTCTCCCGCAGGCAGATCGTGAACGAGCGCTTTCTGATGAGCCTGCTGAGCTTCCTGGTCCTGTACGCCCTGACGTTGCTGGTGCAGGCCGTCGTGCTGCTGCCGCGCGGCCGGGCGGCGGATCTCGGCCAGCTCGCCGCCGTGCTGCCCTGCTTCGGTCTGCTCGCTCCGGCGATCATGCTGCCGATCACGCTCCGCTGGGGCGTGGAGAAGGGCCGTCTGGTCTACTATTTCTTCATCGGCGCACTCGTCGCGGCGGGGATGATCTTTTCCAAGCAGATCTTCGGCGTGAGCAGCGCCATCACCCGCTGGGGCGCCGCACTGGTTCTGGCGGCCTCGGTCCTGGTTTTCGCGGCCTCCTGGCTGCTCTCTCAGCGGCTCTATGAGACCCGCGAGCTGTAAAAAACGAACCCGTAACCCCGACCGGCGACGGAATCGACGCCGCCGGTCTTTTCTTTTTCGACAAGCTGTGGTAAACTGATGAGCAGTACCCGATGAAAGGCGGAAGATCCGTGAATCGATCTGCAAAGCGATACGTCCGGCTGTGGGCTCTCCTGCTGGCGGCGGTCATGCTGCTGAGCTTTGCCGGCTGCGCCTCCGCGGCCGCGCCGCAGAGTGCGGTCCAGACCCAGCCGACCTGGCCGGTCCTGGACGAGGACGGCAGCTATACCACGGCGGAGGACGTCTGCGCCTACCTGCTGGCATACGGCCGGCTGCCCGATAACTTCATCACCAAAAAAGAGGCCAAGGCCCTCGGCTGGTCCAGCGGCTCGCTCGAGCCTTACGCCCCCGGCATGTGCCTCGGCGGCGACAGCTTCGGCAACCGCGAGGGGCTGCTGCCCAAGGCGGAGGGCCGGACCTGGACCGAGTGTGACATCAACACCCTCGGGAAAAGCTCCCGCGGGGATGAGCGCCTGGTCTTCTCCAACGACGGGCTGATCTACTACACCGGCGACCGCTACAAGAGCTTCGTGTTCCTGGCCTCGGCCGAGACGGGGGCGGAGGAAGCTGCGCTCGACGAGGACGGCAGCTACACCACGAAGGAGGACGTCTGCGCTTACCTGCTGCAGTACGGGCATCTGCCGGCAAACTTCATCACCAAGCGCGAGGCGGAGAAGCTCGGCTGGCCCGGCGGCTCGCTTGAGCCCTATGCCCCCGGCATGTGCATCGGCGGGGACCGCTTCGGCAACTACGAGGGAAAGCTCCCCAAAGCCAAGGGCCGGACCTGGACCGAGTGCGACATCAACACCCTCGGGAAGCGCTCGCGCGGCGCGGAGCGGATCCTCTTCTCCAGCGACGGGCTGATCTACTACACCGGCGACCACTACGAGAGCTTTGAACTCCTGGCGGAGAGTCCCGACCCCCTCCGCCCATAAATCCGATCCCTCTCTCCGTCCGGGCAAACCGAAGAGAAAAGCAAAAGCAGACGGCAGATGCCGTCTGTTTTTTCGACAAGATATCCCATAAATTGTCAATTCGACAGCATTCCCCCGGATAACGGCAAATTAATCTGTCTTTTTCTGGGAGGGGGGCTTGCATTCTGTCGAACGGTATCATATTATGTCAACAAATCCAGCTTGGGTTTCGACGAACTTTTACCTTATCCGCGTTCGCAGTATGATAGATTAATTGCGAGATTACGGTGAATGCGCTCCGATTTGTTTGGAATCGCTCTGACATCGCATACACGGGAGGAAAAATTATGGAAACTAAAATCCGCATTCTGTTGGCCGACCCGAACCCAGATTTCTGCAAGATGATGACCGATCTGCTGGACCGCGAACGCGACATGGAGGTGATCGGCGCGACCGGCGACGGCGTGGAGGCGCTGGAGCTGATCCAGCGGCAGGAGCCCGACGTGGTGCTGTTGGACCTGCTGCTGGCGCGGCTGGACGGGATCAGCCTGCTGCGGCGGCTGCGCCGGGACGGGAGCGCGAGCCACGTGATCGTGCTCTCCGCCTTTGTCAACAGCAAGGTGGTCATGGACTGTGCCAGCCTCGGCGCGGACTATTTCGTGCCCAAGCCCTGCGAATCCGCCGTCGTGCTCGCCCACATCCGGCAGAGCCTGGGCCTCGGCAGCGTCGATCCGGCCCGGGAGGATATCGACTGCGGCGCGCTCTGGAGCCGCGCGGTCAGCGGCCCGGACCTGGAGAGCATGGTGACCGACGTCATCCACGAGATCGGCGTCCCGGCCCACATCAAGGGCTATCAGTATCTGCGCGAGGCGATCATCCTGACCATCAACGACATGGAGATGATCAACGCCGTCACCAAGGTGCTCTATCCCGAGGTCGCCCGCAAGTTCGACACCACGCCCTCGCGCGTTGAACGCGCCATCCGCCACGCGATCGAGGTCGCCTGGGACCGCGGCGACATCGAGGTGCTGCAGAAGTATTTCGGCTACACGGTGTCGAATATCAAGGGCAAGCCCACCAATTCGGAGTTCATCGCGATGATCGCGGATAATTTGACCCTCAAGCGGAAACAGAGCAAGTAAACGGTAAGCTGCGTTTGTCCGCTATCACAGCAACAAACTCGCAATTCATCGGGGTACCCGCCCGATGGACTGCGAGTTTGTCTTTGATAAGAGAACGGATTGCCACACCCGTGACGTCGGTCACTGGTTCGCAATGACAGGACTTAAGCAAGCAGCCCCGATCTGTCATGGCGGGCCAGTGCGTACACGGACGCGGCAATCCGGTTTTCTTTATTGCAAATTCTTTTTGATTTTTTGAGTATAATATGCAGAGACTCCGCTTGCAACCGCTGCGAATTGAGCAGCTTTTCTCGTTTTCCTTGATTCCGTTTCAAGCGTCTTTAACGACTCCGCTACTTCACGCTGTGCCTTCAAAGACGAATGTTGCATAGCTTCCATTCGTGCCTTGTACAATTCGTCCTCATAAAGGTTAAGAGCTTCCTTTACAGACTCCGCTCGCATATTGTCAACAACATCTTGGCAGTAGTCAACTGCTTCAGAATAGAGATACTTCTGCGGATAATACTCATCTACTCCGCTGGAGGAATAAATATCATCAATCTTATCCAACAAGCTGTCCTGTTTTGATCTGATATCGTGCAAAACACCCGCAGCTTTCTTTTTCATATTAGTAACCACTATAGAAAGCCCAACTGTTACCAAAGCAGACAGTACAGTCCAAATAAATAGATGCCTGTTGGTAAGAGCAAGGATTAGCAACAAAGCAGATACCCCCGCTAAGATGTTGCGAATAACCCAAATCTGAGCGCATTTCCCTTTCTCCTCTTCTGCCATTTGTTCCAAAGAAGAGTATTCATTATATAAAGGCTCACAGCGATTGCAGACATGTTTGATCGTCTTGAAAAGAGAGAGCAGTTCATTCCTGTTCGTAGATTGATTCACATTCATTCTCTTCGCCTCACGATTCCATTCAAAGATTTACTTGCACCTGTATAGGTGCAAGTAAATCTTATCACCTGCTTAAAATGAAGTCAAGTTATTTGTTCTTAAACGGGTGCAAAACACATGAATGAATTGGTTGAGAAACGGATCGGTCAGAATATAAGACTTTTGCGTGAAAAGGCAGGATTGACGCAGGAACAATTATCAGCCCGTCTTCAAATCAATGGTTGCGACATCACAAGAAGTGCTGTGGCGAAAATCGAAGTTGGGCAGAGACATTTGTACCCGGATGAGATTATTCTAATTAAACACATTCTTAATGTGCGTTATGACGACATCTTTAGTCTGGAATGATTTTTGTCCGTGTAATTGGTGTGTTTCCCCCATTGCCTTTCTCGTTTTTCCGTGCTACGATACAGAAAAGAACGAAACACAGGAGGCGGGTGCATGAAACGGATCGGCAGGAACCTTGCGGAGGCGGTGGCCTTCAGCATCGTCATGCTCATCATCGCCTGGTTCGACGGGAGCATCGTGGCAGAGGGCGCGGTGCGGCCGCTGTGGTTCCAGCTCACGACGCGCTTTCTGATCTACGCTGCCATCTTCTTCGTCATCAGCCTGATCGTCGACGCGCTCTTCGCCCGTGCGGAGAAGAAGTAAAGGACGTTCCTGCGGGATGCCGCCGCGCTTTTCTCCATATCGATAAAGGGAGGGGTCTTCGCCCCTCCCTTTTTATGCTTCCCCGTCTTCGTCGGTCTCTTCCTGCTGCTCCTGTTGTTCCCGCTGTTTGCACTCCTGCTCCTCCATAAAGAGGAAGTAGCCCAGAGTTTCCATATCCATAGCGTTCTCTCCTTTTCTGCGGTGCCGGGTCAGGGCTCCTCCCGTCGGGGGAGAAACTTGACCGGCTCATAGGCGTTGCCGAGGCGGTGCAGCAGGTGCATCGCGTCGTGCTCGCTGCGGTAGGGCGCGCGAGAGAAGATCTCCATCGGCTTGAGGCTGGGGTCGTCCCGGTTCAGCAGCGCCATCAGCGTCTCCTCGGCCTGCGCCATAGTGGCCCGGGCCGAATAGATATAGAACCCCGTCAGGCCCCTGCCGATCGTCTGGGGGCGCACCGCCGCGCGCAGATCGTGCTCCGCGAGCACCGGGCGCAGCCGCGCCTCCAGGGCGGTGAGCCGGGCCTCCTCGCCGACGAGCTTGAAGTAGACGATCTCCTCCGCCTCGTAGATCTCGCCCTCCAGATAGCTGCGGTAGGGGGAGCGGCGCAGGCGCTCGCACAGGATCTTCTCCTGTGCGTTCATCTCGCCCCGGTGGAAGATGCAGGTCTTGTCGTGGTGGATGGTGTAGATGAAGTAGCTCAGCTCCAGCGAGTCCAGCTCGGCCCGGAGCCACGCGCTGGCGGTGGGCGGGATCGTCTCGGCGTGGAGGTAGCGGTTCTCATTGCCGTCGTAGATCGCCGCGCCGTCCATGACGATCAGCGGTACACTCAGCATGGCCTCGTTCATCTGCAGCGTGAAAAAGGCCGGCGCGTGCTCGCTCATGAGGCAGATCTTCGCCCCGTCGTTATAGAGGTAGTTCAGCCGGAACATCGCCGCGGCGGGCAGGTGGGAGAAGCGGTCCGGCACCAGGTCCTTCGTGCGGACGAAGAACACCCGGTCGCGGACCTTGTCCCGCGGGAGCCGGGCGACGTTGACCGCGATCGCCACCAGCGTCCCGAGCAGCACGCCGGTGATGCGGATAAAAGCCCGCTGCAGCGGCTGATCGATCTCGGGGAAAGCGATCACGACGCAGATGAACACGATCGCCGCGAGGCTCGAGCAGTCAGGCTTTCGCAGCAGGACGGCGGTGTAGAGGGACATCATCACGCCGAGCGCCATCAGCGCGTAGCGGCTGAGCACGTTCTCACCCAGGGCCGGGAAAGCCAGCAGCAGAAGCAGGAGCAGCAGGCCCCAGGCCGCGCCGATCAGCGTGCCTGTCAGGCGGTTGAGCGCGAAGTCCCGCGAGCGCTGCACGTATGGCTGCATGCAGATGATGGCCGTGATGGCGGCCTCGGTCGGCATATCCGCCCCGCGGTAGCCGCGCAGCCAGTAGATCAGCAGGCAGATGAAGACCGCGATGGTCGTTTTTACGATGCGCTGACCGATATGCGGCCAGTGTCTCTCAGGGGAGCGTTGGTTCATGGATGGGCTCCTTGTTGTGGTTTGCGCGCCGGGCTCACTCGCCGCGGCGGATCTTTTCGATCGTGTCCTCCCGGATCGCCTCGCGCAGCGCGCTCAGGCAGGGGGAAAAGCCGACCCGGTCGTCGGCGTAGTGCAGGTTCAGCGCATACTCGTTCTCCGACCAGGTGCTCAGGGCGGATTCGTTGTGCTGGATCAGCGCCTCGAGACCGTCGAGCGCCTTGTAGATCCGCGCCTCGGGCGTCCGGCGCTCAGCCATCTCGCGGTAGAGCGCCGCCATCTCCTCCCGGTACGGGGAGGGGAGCGAGGCGACCCAGGCATCCAGCAGCGTTTCCTCCCGCTGCTCGTCCGCCTCCGTTTTTTCAAAGGTCGGGATATCGCCGGTGAAGGCCTCACCCAGATCGTGGATCAGGCACATGCGCACGACTCGGTCCATATCCGCCTCCGGGAATTCATCCCGCAGGAAAAAGGCCATCAGGGCGAGGCGCCAGCTGTGCTCGGCCACGCTCTCGTGCCGGCCGCCGGAGGTGTAGCAGTGGCGCGTCGCATCCTTCAGGCGCTCGGCCACATGCAGCGCATTCAGCAGTTCTCGGGCATCCATCGTGTGCTCCTTTCATGTTTTTCCCATCATACCGGAGTAGGACGGCTTTTGCAAGAAAATCTCCCGGAGGTTTCCCTCCGGGAGATCGCTTTTACTTGGCGTAGTCGACCGCTTTGGTCTCGCGCAGGAGATGGACCTTGATCTGACCGGGATAGGTCAGCTCGTCCTCGATCTTCTTCGCGATGTCCCGCGCCAGCAGGACCATCTGATCCTCGCTGACCTCCTCGGGCTTGACCATGATGCGGATCTCGCGTCCGGCCTGGATCGCGTAAGAGCTCGCGATGCCGGGGAAGCTGCGGGAGACCTCCTCCAGCTTTTCAAGGCGCTTGACGTAGTTTTCGATGTTCTCGCGGCGGGCGCCGGGGCGGGAGGCAGAGATCGCATCGGCCGCCTGGACTAGGCAGGCGACGATCGTGTGCGGCTCCACGTCGTTGTGGTGTGCCTCGATGGCGTGGACAACAGCCTCGGACTCCTTGTACTTGCGGGCGATGTCGACGCCGATGGTCACGTGGCTGCCCTCGACCTCATGGTCGACGGCCTTGCCGATATCGTGCAGCAGGCCCGCGCGCTTGGCGGTGGCCACGTCGACGCCGAGCTCGGCGGCCATGAGGCCCGCGATATGCGCGACCTCGATGGAGTGGTTCAGCACGTTCTGGCCGTAGCTCGTGCGGTAGCGCATGCGGCCCAGGAGCTTGATGAGCTCGGGGTTCAGGCCGTGGATGTTCGTCTCGAACACGGCGCGCTCGCCCTCGGCCTTGATGGTCGCGTTGACCTCTTTCTGGGCCTTCGCCACCATCTCCTCGATGCGGGCGGGGTGGATGCGGCCGTCCTGGATAAGCTTCTCCAGCGCGAGCCTCGCCACCTCGCGGCGGACGGGATCGAAGCTGGAGACCGTGATGGCCTCGGGGGTGTCGTCAATGATGAGGTCGCAGCCCGTCAGCGTCTCGATGCTGCGGATGTTGCGGCCCTCGCGGCCGATGATGCGGCCCTTCATCTCGTCGTTGGGGAGGGGGACGACGGAGACGGTGATCTCGCTGGTGTGGTCGGCGGCGCAGCGCTGGATGGCGGTGGCGATGATCTCGCGCGCCCGCTCGTCCGCCTCGTCCTTGAACTGGGCTTCGATCTCCTTGATCTTGACAGCCATCTCGTGGGTGACATCGTCGCGCACATTCGCGATGATGTGGGCCTTGGCCTCTTCCACGGTGAAGCCGGAGATCTTCTCGAGCATCTCCAGCTGGCTCTTCTTGATCAGGACGATCTCCTGCTGCTGGGCCTCGACAGCCGCGATCTTGTTGGAGAGCGTCTCGCTCTTCTTCTCGATGGCGTCGGTCTTGCGGTCAAGGGATTCTTCCTTCTGCTGCAGGCGGCGTTCCTGCTTCTGGACTTCGGCGCGGCGCGCCTTTTCCTCCCGCTCATACTCGGAGCGGGCTTTGTGTATTTCTTCCTTTGCCTCCACGAGAGCTTCCCGTTTCTTGCTCTCGGCCGTTTTAATCGATTCGTTTATGATCCGCGTCGCCTCTTCCTCGGCGCTGCTGATCTCATGCTCGGCTACTTTTTTTCGATACATGTAGCCGGCAAATACACCGATCGCCGCGCAGACGACGATAAGAATGATCGCTAAAAACAATGGCATCGTAAGTAAACACACCTCCATTCTTTCAGAATTTCGCGGTGGTTACTGTTTCAATTGTAAACAGGCGGAGAGCCTGTCAAAGTTGAAAAAGAAATTATCAACGGAGGCATTCCCCAGATACCCCCATAATAATATTCGATCTATTTTACCTTTTTCAATTTGTTATGTCAAGCAAAAAACGATTGATGCCGCTAACTTTCTTTTCCGGCCGGCGGCGGCTCCCTCAGCGCCGGACCGAGAGAGTCAGCTTCCCGTCGCGCACCTGCGCCTCCAGCGTATCGCCGGCGGCTGCCCGGCCATCCAGCAGCAGCTCCGCGGCCGCGTCCTCCAGGCTGTGCTGCACACGCCTCCGCAGCGGCCGTGCGCCGAGCTTCCCGTCCTCGTCGCCGCAGGAGAGGAAGCGCACCGCCTCCTCGGATACCGCGAGTTTCAGCCCGATCGCCTCAAAGCGGCCGCGCAGCTCCTCGAGGAGCTTGCGCGTGATGCGGTCGAGATCCTCTTCGCTCAGGCGGTGGAAGATGAGCGTCTCGTCCAGGCGGTTGAGCAGCTCCGGGCGAAAGGTGGCGCGCAGCTCCTCCATCACCGCACGGCGCATCGGTTCCTCCCCCTGCGGCTCGGTCCCGAAGCCGAGAGGGCCGCGCGTCTCGCAGATGGCCCGTGCCCCGATGTTCGAGGTCAGCACGATGAGGGTGTTGCGGAAATCCGCGCAGCGGCCCATGGAATCGGTGAGCCGTCCCTCGTCCAGGATCTGCAGCAGGATGCTCCACACGTCCTCATGCGCCTTTTCGATCTCGTCGAAGAGCACGACCGACCAGGGGCGGCGGCGCACCCGTTCGGTCAGCTGCCCGCCGTCCTCATAGCCCACATAACCCGGGGGCGAGCCGATCAGGCGGCTGACCGCGTGCTTTTCCATATACTCCGACATGTCGAGGCGGATGATCGCCCGCTCGTCGCCGTAGACTGTCGCGGCGAGCGCGCGGCAGAGCTCGGTCTTACCCACGCCGGTCGGCCCAAGAAAGAGGAAGCTCCCTACCGGGCGGGAGGGATCCCGCAGTCCAAGGCGGCTGCGGCGGATCGCGCGCGCCACGGCGGAGACCGCCTCATCCTGCCCGATGACACGCCGCCGCAGCTGTTCTTCCAGCCCGCGCAGTCGCTCGCTCTCATCCCGGTCGAGGCCGCGGACCGGGATCCCCGTCCACTGGGAGACCACCTCCGCGATCTCCCGCTCCGTAAGCGGCCGCTCCGTTCTCCCGGCGATATGCGCGCCCGCGGCCGCCTCGTCCAGCAGGTCGATGGCCTTGTCCGGCAGGAAGCGGTCGCCGATATAGCGCACAGACAGCCGCCAGGCCGCCTCCAGTGCGTCATCTCCGATGCACAGACCGTGGTGGGTCTCCAGAGTGGGCCGGAGGCTGCGCAGCATGTTCAGTGTCTGCTCGTGCCCCGGCTCGGCCACGGTCACGGGCTGGAAACGCCGCTCGAGCGCGGCGTCTTTTTCGATATGGCGGCGGTACTCCTCCGGCGTCGTCGCCCCAATGATCTGGATCTCGCCGCGACCCAGCGCGGGCTTGAGGATGTTGGCCGCGTCGATGGCCCCCTCGGCGCTGCCCGCGCCGATGATGGTGTGCAGTTCGTCGATGAAGAGGATCACATCCCCCGCCCGGCGCACATCCTTAAGCACCGCCTTGACCCGCTCCTCAAAATCCCCGCGATACTTGGTCCCGGCCAGCATCGCCGGGATGTCAAGGGAGACGATGCGCTTCTGCGCGAGCCTCTCCGGCGCATCGCCCCGGGCCACCTGCAGCGCGAGGCCTTCGGCCACGGCTGTCTTGCCGACGCCGGGCTCGCCCACGAGGACCGGATTGTTCTTCGTGCGCCGCGCCAGGATCTGTACCGCCCGGCGGATTTCCTCTCCCCGGCTCACCACCGGGTCGATGCGCCCGGCGGCGGCGAGCTCCGTGAGGTCCCGGCTGTACTGGTCCAGCACGCGGGTTTCGCTGCGCCGCGGCAGAGCGCGCAGACCGGGCGCCGCCCGCCCGCCGGAGGACGGGCTGCCGAAGACGGCGAGGATATCGGTGTAGACGTCGTTGAGGCGCAGGCCCTGTTCCTCCAGGAGGAGGGCGCCGGCGCAGTCCGGCTGCCGCAGGATACCGAGGAGCAGATGCTCCGTGCCGATGAAGCCCTGCCGCAGTTCCTGCGCTTCGGCGGCGGAGCGCTCCACCGCCTCCCTGGCGTGCGCACTCAGCCCCCGCCGCGGCGCGCCGGGCGAAGCGCTCCCATCGCGGCGCAGGATCGCCTGACGCAGCGCCGCCTCCTCGAGCCCGCGCCGGCTCAGGATCCTTGCGCCAAGCCCCTCCCGCTCCTGCAGGATACCGAGCAGGAGATGCTCCGTACCCACCTCGCCGTGGCCCAGTTCGCCCGCGAGGCACCGCGCCCGCTCGATCGCGAGCTCTGCGCGCTGCGTGAATTTTTCATTGCTCCTCATCGCTACCCTCCTGTCGGACGTCGGCATCTATTATGCCGCCTGCGCCCCGCCGAATGCGGCGAAAGCGCGCCCCGGCGAAAAAAACATCCGATCGCAGAAAAGAGTATGGACAGCTTTTCAGCGGCCGAAAAGCCGTTCATAAATTTTTCAATTGATTTTTGGACAATGTGTGTTACAATGGGGGCGAAATGGGCGTTGTGCCTGTCATTCATTTTTCATAGGAGGTAACATCATGGCTTACGTTATCAGCGACGAGTGCCTGTCCTGCGGCTCCTGCGCTGCTCAGTGTCCTGCCGAGGCGATCGACATGGGCGAGCTGCACTATGAGATCGATCCGGAGAAGTGCCTGGAATGCGGCGCCTGCGCGGCGCAGTGTCCCGCCGAGGCTATCAGCCTCGCGTGATCCACAGAGAAAACGGGCGAGGGAACTCGCCCGTTTTTTATGCCCCTTTTTTGCCGAAGGAGGTCAGTGATGCCGGACTTTCATGAACTCTGGCCGGGCGGGCCGGTCTTCGCCCAGGCCGAGAACCAGCGCCTGAGCACCGACAGCGTGCTGCTTGCCGCCTTCGTCCCGACCCGCCCCGCGCGGCGGGGCATTGATCTCGGCTGCGCCTCCGGTGCCGTCGCCCTCCTGCTGCTCGCGCGAGAAACGCAGCTGGATATGACCGGGCTTGAGCTGGACGAGCGTGCGGCTTCGCTCGCCCGGGCGAATCTGGAGCAAAACGGCCTGACCGGCCGCTCCCGCATCGTCACCGGCGATATCCGCGCCCATCGGCAGCTCTTCCCGGCCGGGAGCTTCGATCTCGTCGTGGCCAATCCGCCCTACTTCCCTGTCGGCAGCGGTGCTCTTCCACCTGACCCCGCCCGGGCCGCCGCCCGGAGCGAGACGAGCTGCTCGCTGGAGGAGCTCTGCCAGGCCGCGGCCTGGCTCCTGCCGAGCGGCGGGCGCTTCTGCCTTGTCCACCGGCCGGAGCGGCTGAGCGAGCTGTTCGTCACGATGACGGCGCATGCGCTCGAGCCGAAACGGCTGCGTCTGGTCTCAACAAGCGCGGACAGCGCGCCGAGCCTGGTGCTCGTTGAGGGGCGCCGCGGCGGACGGCCGGGACTGCGGATCGAGGCGCCGCTGCTCCTCACGGGGCCGGACGGCGGGGAGAGCGCCGAGCTCCGCCGGATCTACCACCGCATTTGACACATATACAACAAACGTGGCTGCGAAGTTCTCGCAGCCACGTTTTTCACAGTGTTAACCTTTCAGAAGTCGCTCTTCAGCTTCGCCAGGCAGTCAGCGCAGATAAACCGACCCTTGAAATCACACAGGTCCCGGGTCCCATCGCAGAAAATGCAGGTATCGCGGTCCTTGTGCAGGATGATCCTGTCCCCTTCAACATATATCTCAAGCGCGTCTTTTTCCGCAATATCCAGCGTACGGCGCAGCTCAATGGGCAGGACGATTCTCCCCAGTTCATCTACCTTGCGGACGATGCCAGTCGATTTCATTCTCTTTCTCCTCTCTATCTTCCCCGCGGCTCGTATCTCGCGGACGGCCGCGTGTGTTCTCACGTGATATTAAATATTATATCATAATTGGCAGAGCGGTCAATAGAATTTTTCTTAAGGAGCATAAAAAACCTTTGTTCCGTCTTCATGGGAGGAGGCAATCGCCCGTGGCTATAACCGTTCTGCTGCTCGCTCTCTATCTGCTCTCCGCCTGGACAGCGCTGGCGGCAGGTCAGGCGCCGGCAGCCGGCGCGGCCATGCTGGCGGGCACCGGCGAGGCTGTCCGCTTCAGTCTGGAGCTCTGCGGAGGGGTATGCCTGTGGAGCAGTGTGTTGGAGCTGCTGGAGCGCTGCGGCCTTGCCGGACAGCTCGCGCGGCTGCTCCGGCCGCTGCTGCAGCGGCTGTTCCCCCATGCCGCGCGGGAAGAGGAAACCCTGGCCGCGCTGACGGAGAACCTCAGTGCGAATCTCCTGGGTCTGGGCAACGCCGCTACCCCTGCCGGGATCCGCGCCGCGCAGGGGCTGGCCCGGCTGGGTACTCCGGCGCGGGATGAGCTGTGCCTGCTGGTGGTGCTCAACACCGCCTCTCTCCAGATCCTGCCCGCTTCGATCGCCTCGCTGCGCGCCGCGGCCGGGGCCGCCGCGCCCTTCGATATCCTGCCCGCGGTCTGGTTCAGCACGCTCTGCTCCCTGACCGCAGGGCTCGGGAGCGCGGCACTGCTGCGCCGCGTCTGGCCGTGAACGCCCTGCTCGCGCTGACGGCGCCGCTGCTGCTCGCGCTGGGCCTCGTCCTCGCCCTGCGGCGGGATGTGGACGGCTACCGGGCGCTGACGGAAGGCGCGCGCAAGGGGCTGCGCGTCATGCTGGACATCTTCCCCGCCCTGCTGGTCCTTTTCCCGGCGCTCGCGCTGCTGCGGGCCTCCCCGCTTCTTTCGCTTTTTGAGCGCTGGCTCTCGCCGCTGCTGCAGCGCCTCGGCATCCCGCCGGAGACAGGGCTTCTTCTGCTGCTGCGGCCTTTCTCGGGCTCCGCCGCCCTCGCCGCGGCGGCGGAGCTCATCGCGCGCTGCGGGCCTGACTCCCTGACAGGCCGCACCGCTGCCGTGATGCTCGGCTCGAGCGAGACGACCTTCTATGTCGCGGCCGTCTATCTCTCGGCAGCCGGCGTGAAGGACAGCCGCTGGGCAATCCCCGCCGCGCTCTGCGCGGACCTCGCCTGTTTTCTGTCGGCGGCCTGGGTCTGCCGCCTGCTCTGGGGCTGACGTGCTTTGCTTCGCTACCGCATTGCCGTGGACGACGCGCTTTTTTTGTGATACGATAGCCGGGCAATACACAAAGGAGTCCATATGCTATGAAACAGATTGTGGGGAACGGTGGCTGGCCCGGGCTGATCCGGGATGTGCTGTTCTCATTATTCGGCAGCATGCTCGTCGGTCTGGCCGTCGCCGTATTTACCATCCCGAACGACATCGCGCCCGGAGGCGTCTCCGGCATGGCGACGGCGCTGGCTGCCGTCTCGCCCATCCGCGTCGGCGTCTGGACGCTGCTGCTGAACATCCCGCTGCTGCTGGCGGCCTGGCGGCTGCAGGGACCGCACCCGCTCGCGATGACGCTGATCGCCACGGTGCTGCTGTCCTTTTTCATTGACTTCTTCGACAGCCTGCTCCCCGGCTACACCAACAACCCCCTGCTTGCCGCTGTGTTCGGCGGCGTGCTGACCGGGCTGGGCGTCGGGATCCTCTTCCTGCGCGGCATCAGTACCGGCGGCACCGATCTTGCGGCACTGCTGCTCAAGCGCCTGTTCCCGAATATCCCCTCCGGGACCCTGCTGCTCTTCGTGGACTCGGCGGTGGTCGCCTTTGCGGTGTGCGTCTTCCGGGACATCGAGGTCGCGCTCTATTCCGCCATCACGATCTGGGTCTCCTCGAAGGTGATCGACGCGCTCGCACAGGGCGTCGACTATGCCAAGGTGATCTATACGGTCACCGAGCGGGGCGAGGAGGTATGCCGGGCGCTGAACCGGAACACGGAGCGCGGAAGTACGCTCATTCCGGCGCAGGGCGGCTACACCGGCGGTGAAAAGCAGATGGTCGTCACGGTCACGCGCCAGCGGGCGCTGGCTCAGACCCTGCGCCTGATCCGCGAGACAGACCCACGGGCCTTCACCTTCGTCGTAAACTCCACTGAAGTCCACGGTGAGGGCTTCAAGCTGGACGAATGAAATAAGGCTGGCAACGCAGCAAGCCCGCCCTCCTGTTTCGGGAGGGCGGGCTTGCCTTTGTCCTTGTTTCAGCGCTTGTCCTTGTCAATAAACTCCAGGGTAATCGTCGCAAGCGCGGCGTAGACCCCCGTGTAGAAGAGGAGCACCAGCCAGCAGAACCCGATGTTCCCGCGAGACTGCACGTATTCCTCGACGAAGCTGTTTTCCGCCATCGTATCCTGCAGCACGGTCCGGGTCTTTTCCCAGCCGACCAGGTCGATGATCTGTCCGACTGTCATCTTGTACGGGACCTCCGTCTCGCGCAGGCTCTCCGCCTCGGGCTCGGTAAGCAGATAATCCGCCGCCTCGCCGAGCGTGAACGTGGCTGTCACTTCTCTGTCCCCAAATGGCTCCAGCAGCTCCGACGCGCCGATCACACCCTGCTCCTCCGCCAGCCGGGCAAATTCCCGCACCGTCATAGTCCGCGTGAACTCCATGTCCCGCAGCTCACGAACGGTTGGGTTTTCCCCGTCTTCCAGCAGCTTCGCTGCCTCCCCGACGGTGAAGCTTCCGCTGATCTCCCGGTCCCGCATACCCACGACCGCGTTCCAGACCGAAGCCAGTGGGCTGTTATTGTAGTCCGCCTGCGCCGACAGGGCCATGATCCCGTAGCGGGAGATCGTGAGCTCCGAGAGGGGTTCGCTCCACTCCGGCAGCGTCAGCATGCCGCCGGAGAAGACGAGCTGAAAGATCAGCACGAAGGGCATGACGGTCATGGCAGCCGTCGTGTTGTGGGCCAGGCTGGAGATCCACAGGGCGAGGACATCTGAGGCATAGGTGACGAGGAAGAGCGTGATGCCGATGTCCACGATCATCGAGGAGCTGAACATCCCCTGCCGGGGGAAGGCAACGCCGACCTTCAGGCAGATGAACATGGTCAGCCCGGTCTGGAGCAGGCAGAGCATCCCCTGGTAGATCAGGTGCGCCATGACATAGGCTGAGATGTGCATGCCGGAGCGGTGTTCGCGCTTGACGACATCGCGCTCCCGGCAGACTACCTGGATGGAGTTGAAGCAGCCGTTCCAGATGCCGACGCAGGTCAGGGCCAGGGTGCCCATCATCGTTCCTTCCATGCTCTGGAAGAGCATGAAGCGGATCACCATCGCGACGAGGCCCGCGATGACCGCCGCCATGGGCAGTACCTTCCACTCGTTCTGATACACGAACATCCGCAGGAATTTGCCCAGATAGATCGACACCTGCGATCCCCGGCTGCGGTGCCGGAAGCGTCTCGGCCGCCGTCCGGCTTCGTTCACAGTCATCTCAGCCATGCCGCACCTCCGCAAACTTCTCAATAAACGCGTCCGCCCGGCCCTCGCCGCCGACGCTCTCGGGATTGATGCACTTGACGATCTCCTCCATGCTCTTTTTCCCGAAAAAGTCCCTGGCACCCTGGACGCTCCCGCAGTACGCGAGGCGCCCCACGCGGTCCCTGTCCTTGGCCAGCACGATCACATCGTCGAAAAGATCGATCACACGGTCCGGGGTGTGGGTGATCACGATGACGATCTTCCCCCGATCGGCAATGCGCCGCAGTTGGGTCATGAGCTCCCGCGCCATGATGCCGTCCAGGCCGGAGTCCGGCTCGTCCAGGAAGAACAGCGAGGGATTGCTGACGAATTCCATCGCGATCGACACACGCTTGCGCTGACCGCCGGAGAGCTTCTCCACCAGATGCGTGCGCGAGGGCGTCAGCCCGAAGATGTCCAGCACCTCGTCCACGCGGGCTTTCCGCTCCGAGGCGTATGTATCCAGCGGCAGGCGCAGGCTCGCCGCGTCCAGCAGTGTATTGTAGATGGTATCCTTGCCGCGCATGGTGTCGAACTGCGGCGCATAGCCCACCTGGTACTGCATCTTCTTGTAGTGCCGATACAGGTCCTCGCCGCCCAGCATCACGCTGGCGTCCGCCTTTTCATAGCCGCTTACGGCGTTGAGGAACACCGTCTTGCCCGCGCCAGAGCCGCCCAGCAGCAGCACCATGCGCCCGAGCGGGATGCTCAGGTGCACGTCCCGCAGCAGGACCTTCTTCTGGAAGAACTCCCGCACGCTCCGCTCACGCAGGTTCACCGTGAGTCCCTCCTGCAGGACCTCCGCAGAGCCGCTGCTGACGATGGCCGCGAGCTCACGGCGCATCTCCTCGACCTGCCACGAGGGCTGATACTTCTTCGAATAGCCCCAGATCATCGCCGGGAGAGCCTGGCACAGGATCCACAGCCACATCCAGCGGCGCCGGCGCCCATAGATCTCGATCAGACCGCTGTACACGCGGATACTGTAGACCAGCATGGTCAGGCGGAGCACCAAGTTCAGGATCAGAAGGGACAACACCGCACCGCTCGCATCCTCGGGGTTTGCGATGCGCGCAGAGACGGTCCGCGACAGGAGCCCAACCAGGATCACCGCAAATTCGCACACGCTGGTCACGCGCCCCTCCGGCTCACGGCCGGCACAGCGGGCCAGCTGATATTCCCTGGCGCAGGGGATCAGCGCCCACCAGCCCGGGATCCCGGACTTTTTCAGCAGCGGCCACAGGCCGACAAGATACAGTATCATGAGCGCGATACCGAGCCTGCTGCTCGTCCCGAACAGCACGATCGCAAGGGCCTTCATATCATCCATCCCTTCTTGGGGGATCCGCGCCGGAACGGCGTTGTCCCCTCTTTATTTATCGTACCATTCTTTCCTCCGGATTGCAATCGCAACGAAACCCCGTCACAGGCTCTTCCACAGGTGCAGCACGCCCTTTTCGTTGAGCCGGCAGAGCGTGACGAGCACCAGTGGGCAGAGAAGCATCCCCCAGACGCGCCCGAGCTGCCAGCCGACATAGACGGCAAGCAGGGAGGCCAGCGGGTCCAGCCCGATCTGGTCACCGAGGAGCTTGGCCTGCGCGGCGCTTCGCGTGAGATTCACGAGCGCCCAGCACAGGGCGAGGCCCAGTGCGCGGCCGCCTCTGCCCAGCAGGAGCGACGCGGCCGCCCAGGGCAGCAGCACCGTCCCCGTACCGAAGACCGGCAGCGCGTCCACGAGCGCGGTGAGCGCGGCAAGGCCCGCCGCGTGGCGCAGGCGCAGCAGCAGAAAGGCCAGCAGCAGCTCGAAGAAGGTGAGGAGCATGAGCAGCAGCTGCGCCCGGAGGAAGCCCCCGAAGCTGCCGCGCAGATCCCGGCCGAATCCGGCCAGGCGACGCCGCTCCTGAGAGGGGAGCTGCGCCTCCAGAAAGCGCAGGACGCGGGGAAAGGCCGCGGAGAAAAAATAGGTCCCGAGCGAGAAGGTGACGGCGAAGAGCAGCATGTCCGGACTGTGCTGCGCGGCACGGCTCGCCGCATCCAGCGCGCTCTGGGAGAGCCTGCCCGGGACCGTCCAGAGCGTCTCACCGATCCCGTCGAGGGCCGTGCGCAGCAGTTCCCCGAGCTCCGGGGGCGCCGCGTCGATATATGCGAAGAGGCCGCGCTCCAGCCGTGCCGCGCCGTCGGCCAGACTCTGCACCAGTTCCGGCGCGCGCCTGGCAAAGTCCGCGACGGCCGTGAGACAGCGCGCTCCGAGCCGCACAAGGACAAACAGCACCACCGCGAGTGCGCCGAGACTGCAGAGCGCCGAGGCCGCGCCCCGCCGCCAGCCCCGACGCGTCAGTGCGCGCACGGGGTACTCCAGCCCCGCCGCCAGCGCGAAGGCCAGCAGGAAGGGCGCGCCCCAGGGCAGGACAAAGCGCACGCTGAGCCAGACGACGCCCACCGCGACCCCCATGTACAGCAAAAAGGAAAAACAGCGCAGTGCCCGCTGCTGCATCGTCCTCACCCCCGTCTCTGTCTTTGCCGGGAAGAGGAGATTTTATACCGTGTCACGCGCGGCGTTTTCCGTATAGAATGGAACGGCGCCGCTTTTTTCGCGGCGCCGCAGGAGGAAAATCTATGCGGATCGTTCAGAAATTCGGCGGCAGCTCGCTGGCCGATCTCAGCTGTCTGCGCCGCGCAGCGGAGCATTGCCTGGAAGCGCGGCGGCGGGGCTGCGAGGTGCTCGCGGTGGTCTCTGCCGCAGGGGAGTCCACCGACGAGATGCTGCGCCTGGCGCACGAGATCACGCCCCGTCCCGCCGTGCGGGAGCTCGACGCCCTGCTTGCCACAGGCGAGCAGCGTTCGGCGGCTCTCATGGCCATCCAGCTCGAGGTGCTCGGCGCGCTGGCCCGCTCCTACAGCGGCTGGCAGGCCGGGCTCATCACCGAAGAAAAGCACGGGGACGCCCGGCTGCTGCTCGCGGCGCCCCGCCGCCTGCTCGCCTCCCTCGCAGCGGGAGAGATCCCCGTCGTGGCGGGCTTTCAGGGCATCACACCCGCGGGCGACATCAGCACGCTCGGGCGCGGCGGCTCGGACACGACGGCCGTGGCGCTCGCCGCGGCACTGCAGGCCGACCGCTGCGAGATCTATACCGACGTAGACGGCATCTACACCGCCGATCCGCGTCTCGTGGAAGAGGCCCGGCTGATCCCGGCAATCGATTTCCGGGATATGCTGGCCCTCGCACAGGCCGGCTCGCAGGTGCTGCACGCAGAGTCGGTGCGCCTTGCGGCCTCCGAGAGGCAGCCCATTCGGCTGCTGTCGACCTTTACTGCCTCGCCCGGCTCCGAGGTGCGCGCGCTCGCGGAAGACGAACGGCCCGCCCTCGCGGGTGTAACGCGGGACGAGGCGGCGCACAGCGTGACCATTGTGGGCCGTGAGGCCGCGCGGACGGCGACGGCGCTGCTCAGGGAGGAGCTGCTCCCCGCAGAGAGTGTCACGGGCTGCGTCGCTGCGGAGAATGCCGCCGTACTGCAGGTGCGGCCGGGCACGGAGCTCTCCGTGCTGCGCGCCGTGCACCGGGCCGTCTGGAGATAGGATAATAAAAAACGCTGCCGATTCATCGGCAGCGTTTGTCGCTTCTGTTCAGTTCTCCACCGGAGTCTGGAAGCGGACCCGGTTGCCGCGCACCTGCAGCTCGCCTCCGCAGTAGGCGGCGACAGCGCGGGTCAACAGCGGCCACTCGCACTCCTCCATCACGCGGCGGCCCAGGGTCTCCGGATCGTCGCCGGGTCGGACCTCAACCGCCTTCTGGAGGATGATCCCACCGACGCGCCCGTCGCCGTCGGCAAAGTAGGCCGTGGCGCCGGTGACGCGCACACCGCGCTCAAGCACGGCGCGCTGGATGTCCCCCTCCGCATCCTCAAAGGCGGGATAAAGAGCCGGGAACGTCCCGATGATGCGGTTTTTGAACTGATAGGGGATAACACCGAGCGGCAGCTCATAATCCGCGAGGATCACCAGCTCGATATCCATATCGCGCAGCTTGTTCGCGACGGCCATGCTGTGGCTCGTCATAGTGGGAAAGAGCTCCGGGTCCACCACATAAGCGGGGACCTTGGCGTTGAGCGCGCGCTTCATCGCGTTGCAGCCGCGCTCCGGGCAGATCACGGCCACGAGCTCGAAGTTCGGGATCTCCTTGAAATACATCGCGTCAAGGATCGCCTGGAGCCGTCCCCCGTCGCCAGAGGCCAGTACCGCCGCACGGACCATGCTCTGTCCACCCCCTCTTGTCTTTCCCGCTCTTTGGGACTATAATACAGGCATTATTGTATTATTATACTGTATCGGATCGGATCGGTCAAGGCTTGGAGGACTTCTTATGACGGAAATTTATCTCATTCGGCACACGCAGGCCGAAGGGAACCGCTACCGCATCATGCAGGGCCACTGGGACGGGGATGTGACGCCCCTCGGCGAGAAGCAGATCGCGCTGCTGGCCGAGCGCTTTCACGCCATCCCGGTCGACGCCGTGTATGCCAGCGACCTCTATCGCGCCCGCCATACCGCCGCCGGCATCGCGCGGTACTGGGGCCTGCCGGTCCGCCGCGACCCCCGCCTGCGGGAGATCAATGTCGGCCCCTGGGAGACGGAGTTTTTCGGCAACGTCTTTCACGCCGAGCCGGAGCTTGCCCGCCTCTTTGTCTACGAGCCGGACCGCTTCCGTCTCGAGGGGGCGGAGACCTACGCCGAGGTGGGCGAGCGCGCCTATGCCGCGCTGGAGGACATCGCACGCCAGAACGCCGGGAAAACCGTCGCCGTGGTGAGCCACGGGGTCACGATCCGCTGCCTGCTGAGCCGCATCACCGGCGTGAGCCTCCGGGACGTGCAGGCTCTGCCCATCTGCCGCAACACCGCCGTGTCGCGCCTTATCTGGGACGGAACGCGCTTTACGCTGGATTTCTATAACGACGCCTCCCATCTCACTGCGCTCGCAGAGCCCGCCTGGAGCCGCAACGGGGACGTGCGTCATGAGAGCCTGGATCCCGCGCGGGAGCCGGACTTTTATACCGCCTGCTACGCCGACGCCTGGCGCAGCGCCCACGGGGACCTCGAGGGCTACTCCGCCCCGGTGTATCTGCACAGCGCGCAGGAGCACTACCGCGCCGATCCCGAGAGCGTGCTGCGCATGCTGGTGGGCGACGAGCCGATCGGCCTGGTGGACATGGACACCCGGCGCGGGCGCTGGGCGGGCTACGGCTGGCTGAGCCTGCTCTATCTCAAGCCGGAGTACCGCCATCAGGGCTACGGCATCCAGGTGCTGGCCCGGGTCTACCGGAAGTACCAGAAGCTCGGGCGGCGCAGCCTCCGGCTTAACGTGGCCGCCTCCAACACCGCCGCCCGCGCCTTCTACGAGCGCGAGGGGTTCACCGTGCTCGGGCGCGAGGGCGGTGCGGACGGGCTGCTCCTGCTGGAGAAGAGCCTGAGGAGGGCGCGCGATGAGTGACCTTGCCCGGATCGCGTATCTCGCGCTGCCTCCCGGACGGCGGATCCTGGTGATGTCGGACATCCACGGGAACCTCCCCTACTTTGAGGGGCTGCTCGCGCAGCTGGGCTTCTCCGGGAAGGATATTCTGATCCTCGACGGGGACCTGCTGGAGAAGGGCACGCAGAGCCTCGCGCTGCTGCGGCGCGTGATGGCCCTGAGTGCCGCGGGGAACGTCTACGCCGTATGCGGCAACTGCGACGGCTGGGCCCGTATCTTCGACCGCCGGCGCGACGGGGAGGACATGCACTTCCTGCACTATGTCCAGTTCAAACGCTGCGGCCTGATCTGGGACATGTGCCTTGAGCTCGGGATCGATCCGCTTGCCGTGCGGGATTTCACGCCCGTCAAATGGCAGCTCTATGAGGCCTTCCCGGAGGAGCTCGCCTGGCTCGGCGCCCTGCCGGACGCTATCGAGACCGAGCGCTTTGTCTTCGCCCACGCGGGCATGACGCCGGGAAAACCGCTCCGCGCGCACACGCGCGATGAGCTCAACCGCGTCGACCGCTTCCTCGACCGCCCGATGCGCTTTGACAAGTGGCTGATCGTCGGACACTACCCGGTGGTTCTCTACCGGGAGAACGTCGTCTGCGCCAACCCCATCGTCGACCGGCACAAACGCGTCGTCTGCATCGACGGCGGCTGCGTGCTCAAGGACGACGGGCAGCTCAACGCCCTCATCATCCCCGACCGCGAGAGTGAGGATTTCTCCTTTGCGGCCTACGATCCCTTCCCGGAGCGGACCGTACTGCGCGACCAGGCCGGAAGCGCAAGCTCGTACTATATCCGCTGGGGCGACAGCACGGTGGAGGTCCTGGAGCGCGGGGAGGAGTTTTCCCGCTGCCGCCACCGCCGCACCGGCTATGTGATGGACATCCTCACGAAGTACCTCTTCACCGAGGCGCCCGTCACCGACTGCAACGACTGCACGGACTATATCCTGCCGCTGAAGGCGGGCGACCGGGTCCGGGTCGTGGAGGAGACGAGCCGGGGATACTTCGTCAAGCACGAGGGGACCAGCGGCTGGTATTTCGGTCCGCTCGGGGGCCAGCGGCGTCAGCCCGAACAAAAGTGAAAAAATAATTTCAACAAAATGGTAAAAAGCCCTTGCAAAACGGGCATGATTCTGCTATTATATCAAGGCATTTCGCATGGGAGCGGACTTACGGCCAGGTGGCCCGGCGACAGGGCTTGGCCGGAGGGATGAGGTTCCCAGAGGAAATAACAAAAAATAATGGGAGGAAATCCAACAATGTCTGTCGTATCCATGAAGCAGCTGCTGGAAGCCGGTGTCCACTTCGGTCACCAGACCCGCCGCTGGAACCCCAAGATGGCCGAGTACATCTACTGCGAGCGTAACGGCATCTACATCATCGACCTGCAGAAGACCGTGAAGAAGCTGGAGGAGGCTTACGACTTCGTGCGCAGCCTCGCCGCCAACAATGGCACCATCCTCTTCGTCGGCACCAAGAAGCAGGCTACCGACGCCGTGCGCGAGGAAGCCGCCCGCGTCGGCATGTACTATGTGAACGCCCGCTGGCTCGGCGGTATGCTCACCAACTTCAAGACCATGCGCACCCGCGTGGACCGTCTCGCCCAGCTCAAGAAGATGCAGGAGGACGGCACCTTCGACATGCTGCCGAAGAAGGAAGTCATGAAGCACCTCGGCGAGATGGAGAAGCTCGAGAAGTATCTCGGCGGCGTGAAGGACATGAAGAAGCTGCCCGGCGCGCTCTTCGTCGTCGACCCCCGCAAGGAGCACAACGCCATCGCCGAAGCCCGCAAGCTGCACATCCCCATCGTCGCCATCGTCGACACCAACTGCGACCCCGATGAGGTCGATTACGTGATCCCCGCCAACGACGACGCTATCCGCGCCATCCGTCTGATCGCCTCCACCATGGCCAACGCCGTGCAGGAAGGCCGTCAGGGCGCCGACGCCGAGGACGTCGAGGCTGTCATGGCCGAGGCCGTCGAGACCGTCGAAGAGTAAGAATACACCGAAAGGGGACGCCTGACCGCGCCCCCTTTTCTGAGGAAAAAGATTAGGAGGAATATTCAATGGCTTTTACCGCTCAGGATGTCAAGACGCTGCGTGAAATGACCAACGTCGGCATGATGGACTGCAAGAAGGCGCTCCAGGCGACCGACGGCGATATGGAGAAGGCTGTCGACTGGCTGCGTGAAAAGGGCCTGGCCAAGGCCGCGAAGAAGGCCGGCCGTGTGGCCGCCGAGGGCATGGCCTATGCCCGTGTCTGCCCCAAGTGCGGCGTCGGCGCCGTCGTGGAAGTCAACTGCGAGACCGATTTCTGCGCCAAGAGCGAGGCGTTCCAGCAGTTCGTGAAGGACATCTGCAAGGTCGTGCTGAACGACAATCCCGCTGATGTCGATGCGCTGCTCCAGTGCAAGTACCCCGAGCGTGACCTGACCGTGGCCGAGATCCTGCCCGAGAAGGTCATGTCCATCGGTGAGAACCTGCAGATCCGCCGCTTCGTCCGCTTTGCCAATCCGACCAACGTGGCCTACGTCCACGCCGGCGGCACCCACGGCGTGCTGGTGAACCTGGCCGTCGAGGGCGACATCGACGCCACCGAGATCGGCAAGAACGTCGCCATGCAGATCGCCGCGATGAATCCCAAGTACTGGGACAAGGCCCTCGTTCCCCAGGCCGACATCGACCATGAGCTCGAGGTCCAGGTCGCGCTGATGAACAACGACCCGAAGATGGCTGCGAAGCCCCAGGCCATCAAGGAGAAGATCGCCTCCGGTAAGATCAACGCCTTCTACAAAGAGAACTGCCTCCTGCAGCAGGACTTCGTCCGCTCCGACCTGTTCTCCGGCTCTGTCGAGGGCTATATCGCCGACGCCGCCAAGAAGCTCGGCGGCAGCGTGAAGTTCGTCGACGCCGTGCACTTCGTCAAGGGCGAGGGCATCGAGAAGAAGGAAGAGGACTTTGCGGCTGAGGTCGCAGCCCAGATGAACATGGGCAAGTAAGCCTTCCCGAGAATCAACCCGCATACAGCGGGCCGGTCATCCATATGGATGACCGGCCCGTTTTTTTATTCCGTTTTTTGCAGACGCTGAATCAGTTCCAACAGCAACAGCATATCCTTGTCATCCAGCCCGCGCATCCCTTCAACCGCCTTCTGAATCAGCTCCGGCCTTTTGTTGCCCTCGTCAAAGAACTCCTGCGGCGTAACACCGAGGTACTCGCAGATCGCAAAGAATTCCTTCATCGGCGGCAGCGCCTTACCGGAGGAGATATTATACAGGTATCCCCGGCTGTGACCAAGGTCATAGCTCATCTGATATTCCGAGACGCCTTTTTTCATCCGAAGCTGTGTGATCCGATCCCGGACAAAACTGTCTTCCATGGGCCATCACCTCATGTTTATCATAGTCCGGTTTTCAAAACACTAGTCGAAAAATACTGGTCTATTTCCTTGACTTAGTCCAAATATATATGTTATACTTGGTACAAATTATGTCACCCTATCCATCTTTATCCAAAGTGCCCGGCTTGTGACATATATTTTTGGATGTCTATACACACCTGCAAAGGAGAGGATCAACGATGAAAAACAAGAAGCTACGGACACTCCTGACGCTTGTGCTCGTGCTCGCGCTGTGCGTGTCGCTGTTCACGACGGCCTTTGCCGAGGGCGAGAACCAGGAGCCCGATCCCTGTGCGGCGGGCCACACCTGGGCGAACGGCGTCTGCACGGTCTGTAAGGCCGTGTGCGAACACAGCTACGGCGAGGACAATCTCTGCGTAGTCTGCGGCATGGCGAAGCCCGATCCCTGTGCGGCGGGCCACACTTGGGCGGACGGCGTGTGCTCCGTCTGCGGCGCGACCTGCGCGCACGAGACCTACGGCGAGGACAATCTCTGCGTAGTCTGCGGCATGGCGAAGCCCGATCCCTG
>JAUNNH010000002.1:55963-177280 GCA_030531505.1 Eubacteriales bacterium | reverse complement strand
AAATCCGAACCCATTTCCTACCGGAATGCAGTTCGGAT
Organism: Eubacteriales bacterium; assembly: GCA_030531505.1. Classification (GTDB taxonomy): domain Bacteria; phylum Bacillota; class Clostridia; order Oscillospirales; family Oscillospiraceae; genus Limivicinus. The sequence goes on along the minus strand of JAUNNH010000002.1, from coordinate 177,242 downwards.
TTCTCAATTGTGGTGGACGATACAAGACTCGAACTTGTGACCTCCCGCACGTCAAGCGGATGCGCTACCAGCTGCGCCAATCGTCCGTATTCGTTTCAGCAAGAGGTATATTACTCTATTTCACGCTGAATGTCAAGCCTTTCTTTTTCTTTTTTCCGCATCGGTTTTTCTTTCTTTGTGCCGTCCGCCGCTGCCGCCTGAAAGCAGACCGGGGCGGCGGGGTACAGATCCCCCGCCGCCCTGCTGTATGGCGGATCGCGCCGCTTTATTTCAGGAACTCCCGGATGGTCTCGTTCAGGCGGTGCACACCGAGGATGAGCTGCTCGTCAGTGGCGTTGGAGTAGTTCATGCGGAAGCAGTGCTTGTTCTCGCCGCGCGGGAAGAAGCCGTCGCCCGGCACGACCGCGACGCCCTTTTCCAGGCAGCGCGCCGCAAGCTCACGGCTGTTGACATACTCCGGCAGCTCGACCCAGGTGAAGAGGCCGCCGTCGGGGTCGGTAAACTTGGCCTCGGGCGGGAAGCACTCCCGCATGGTCTGGATCATCAGCTCGCAGCGGTGCTTGTAGACCGGCAGGATCTTGGCCACGTGCTCGTCGATATCGAACATATCGAGATACTTGGCGATGGCCATGGCGTTGATCGTGGAGGTCTGCAGCACGGCGGCCTGGGCGATCAGGTTCAGCTTCTCGGTGATCTGTTCGCTCGCAACGGTCCAGCCGATGCGGAAGCCGGGGGCCAGGATCTTCGAGAAGGTGCCGAAGTAGACGATGTTCTCCTCGGGGTCCATGCTCTTGAGCGCGGGCAGATACTCGCCCTTGAAGCGCAGGTCGCCGTACGGGTTGTCCTCGATGGCGACGACGCCGTACTTGTTGATGATGTCCATGAAGGCGTGGCGGCGCTCCAGCGGCCAGGTGCGGCCGGAGGGGTTCTGGAAATCGGGGATGACGTAGATGAGCTTGACGCGCTCGGTCGTGGCGAGGATGCGGTCGAGCTCGGACATGATCATGCCGTTCTCGTCCGTCGGGACCTCGACGAAATTGCACTCGTACTGCTTGAAGGCGTTGATGGCGCCCAGGTAGCTCGGGCTCTCCATCACCACCACGTCGCCCGGGTCGAGGAAGAGCTTGCCGAGGAAATCCAGACCCTGCTGGCTGCCGGCGGTGAGCAGGATGTGCTCGGCGTCGGTGTGGATGGCGTTCTTTGCGGCGAGACGTTTGACGATGTGATCACGCAGGGGCTTCCAGCCCTCGGTCTGCCCGTACTGCAGCGCGGTGCGGCCGTTCTCGTCCAGCACGGCGTCGATCGCGGCCTTCATCTCCTCCACAGGGAACAGCTCCGGCGCGGGCAGACCGCCCGCAAAGGAGATGATCCCGGGCTGGCCGATGATCTTCAGCAGCTGCCGGATATCCGAGGCTTTGATGTTGTCCATTCTCTTTGAGAAGTTTGCCATTGGCTGAACCTTCCTTTCCCTATCGTAAACGTGGCTTCGTACGTCCTGTTTCTATTGTCTATTATACACGAAAACCGCCCCGCTGTAAACTACCCCCTTCGTAGAAAACGCTTCAAAAAGGAAGTTTTTTCCGTTTTATCCTCCTCCGGGAGCAGGTCGCCGAAGGCCGAGGGGCCGATGTATTGGAGAACCGCCACCTGCGGCTCCAGATCCGGCGTGACCGTGAGGGTGTCGGTGTCGTAATAATGGATCAGTTCAGGCGACTCGAATTGATTGGCGAAGTCCTCCACCGTCTCAAGGCGGTGCGCGCCCATGCCGTCGTGCCGGTAGTGCATGGGGATGACGACCTTGGCCATGATCTCGTCCATCGCGCGTTTGGCCTCCTGCGAGGGCAGGGCTGTGCAGGACCCGGCGCAGACCATCGCCACATCCGCCCCGAAGAGCTGCGTGATCTGTCCGCCGTCGAGCTGCGTGCCGAGATCGCCCATATGCACCAGCTTGAGCCCGTCCACCTTCAGGATATGGATCAGCGTGAAGCCGCGCCAGGAGCCCATCTTGAACTCATGCGGGGCCTTGAGCGTCGTGATCTCGAAGGGGCAGTCGCTCTCCGGGCGGCCGGAGAGCACGACGCCCTCGCGGTAGTTGTGGCCGAAGTGCTCGTGGCTCACGAGCAGCTTGTCGGCTTTGACGCGCAGCTTGGGATAGCCGTTGATGTAATCGCTGTTATACGGGTCGATGACGATGGTGTAATCGTCCCGCCGGATGGCGAAGCAGGCGTGGCCGAGCCACTGGATCGTAAGGGCCATGGGAAACATTTCCTTTCCAAAACCGGATAAACTGTTTATAATAGCATTATACCCCCGCGGGATTCTGATGTAAAGAAACAGGTGTAAGGATATGCCCAATCATCTGAGCCGTGAGCGCTCACCCTATCTGCTGCAGCACGCGGAAAACCCCGTCGACTGGTACCCCTGGGGCGCGGAGGCCTTCGAGCGCGCCCACCGGGAGGACAAGCCCGTCTTCCTCTCCATCGGTTACTCCACCTGCCACTGGTGCCACGTGATGGCGCAGGAGTCCTTCGAGAATGAGGCGGTCGCCGCCGTGCTGAACCGGGATTTCATCGCCGTCAAGGTCGACCGCGAGGAGCGGCCGGACGTGGACGCCGTGTATATGGAGGTCTGCACCGCGCTCAACGGCAGCGGCGGCTGGCCGCTGACCATCCTGATGACGCCGGAGCAGAAGCCCTTTTTCGCCGGCACTTATCTGCCCCGCGAAAGCCGCTCCCGCCAGCTTGGCCTGCTGCCCCTGCTCCGGGCCGTCGCGGAGAAGTGGCAGCACGACCGCGCTTCCCTTCTCAAAACCGGGGAGCAGATCACGGCGCTCCTGCGCGAGGAACGCGCGCCGGGCAAGGCCGCGCCGGATGAGGAACTCGTGCGCCTGGCCGCCGCGCAGCTCGCGGACTCCTATGACAAGGAGTACGGCGGCTTCGGCACGGCGCCGAAGTTCCCGAGCCCGCATCAGCTCCTCTTCCTGCTGCGCTACGCCCGTCTCTCCGGCGACAGGGCGGCGCGTGCCATGGCGGAGCACACGCTCCGGCAGATGTACCGGGGCGGGATCTTCGATCACATCGGCGGCGGCTTTGCGCGCTACTCGACGGACCGGGAGTGGCTGACCCCGCACTTTGAAAAGACGCTCTACGACAACGCCCTGCTCGCCCTCTGCTACACCGAGGCTTGGCAGGAGGGGCGTCTGCCGCTCCACCGCCAGGTGGCGGAGGCGACGCTCGACTACTGTCTGCGCGAGCTGCGCGCGGAGAGCGGTGGCTTTTACAGCGGGCAGGACGCCGACAGCGAGGGCGAGGAGGGCAAATACTACCTCTTCACGCCCGACGAGCTGCGGACGGTCCTCGGCGCGGACGACGGCCGCCACCTCGCCGAATGCTACGACATCACGGCAGAGGGGAACTTCCATGGGAAGAGCATCCCGAACCTGCTGCTCAACCAGCGCTGGAACCTGCTGCCGGAGGGCTACGCGGATCTCCGGGAGCGGCTGCGGCTCTACCGCGCCGCGCGCTGCCCGCTCGGGACGGACCGCAAGCTTCTGACGGGCTGGAACGGGCTGATGCTGCTGGCGCTGGCCCGCGCCGCCTGGGCCTTTGAGGACCGGCGCTATCTCCTGCGCGCCCGTGAGCTCGCCGCCTTCCTGCTCAAGGAGGCGGGGGCAGCGGAGCCTGAGACGCTGCGCGCGGTCTGCTATGAGGATGGAGCCGCTCCCCTGCCCGCTCAGCTCGAGGATTACGCCTTCACGGCTCTAGGCTTCCTCGAGCTCTACCGTGCGGACTTCGATCCCGCCCATATCGCGGCGGCGATCGGTCTGGCAAAGGAGCTGCCCGCGCACTTCGCGGACGGCAGCGGCGCTTACTATCAGACCTCCGACCGCGCCCAGGCGCTGCTCAAGCGCCCGCAGGCGCTCTTTGACGGGGCTCTTCCCTCCGGCAACAGCGCCGCGGCCCTGCTCTTCGACCGGCTCTTCCGCCTCACGGGGGACAATGTCTGGCAGGAGCGGCGCAGCGCGCTGCTCGCCTTCCTCGCCGCCCGGGCGGAGCGCTGGCCCGCCGGGATCTCGTTCGGGCTGCTGGGCCTGCTGAGCAGCGTCTGGCCGACACGGGAACTGGTCTGTGTGGCGGAGGAGGTCCCCGCCGCGCTCCGGACCGTCTCCGGCACCTACGCCCCCGAGCTTACGCTGCTGCTGAAGCGCCCCGGGGACGCGGCGCTCGCCGCGCTCTGCCCCTTCACGGCGGGCATGGCGCAGCGGGACGGCAAACCAACCTTCTACCTCTGTCAAAACGGAAGCTGCGGTCTGCCCTTCACGGCGGACGAGCTCCCCGGCTGAAGGCATAGCCTGATGGCTACGGAAAACAGCGCCGTTGAGAAGGCTCTCAACGGCGCTGTCGCTTTATGGGGTTTTCGTATCATAATGACCATCGGATGGCGAAATCAATCGAGGTTTCGATTGATTTCGCTGCCAAACGACAGGTTTGGCAGCGAATGATTCATAGAATCATTCGCCCAATGCTCATTGCAATGAGTATATGGCAAAACAGCCAAGCTGTTTTGCTGCGCCGTAAAGCGGCGCGGCGAAAAGCTTTTTGGCTTTTCGCCATCTTATAATCATTATACTAATACCTGATAGAAAGCAGACAAAGATTTGCGAGGCAGAATTGCGTCAGACAAGGCGGGCTCCGCAGAGCATAATGGACATATATGGTCAAGGAGCTCAACGCAGTATGGCACAATTCTGGCCGCAAAGATTGTCTTGTTTTTATTAGGTATTAGTATAAGTGCTTGAGCACGACCTCGCCCGCCGTACCGCCGCGGTATACACCGTTCTCCAGAACGGCGCGGCCGTTCACATAGACGTGCACGATGCCGCCGGGGCGGAAATCAGGCTTCGACTCGTCGACCTTCAGGGCGGCCGGGTCGAGTACGGTGATGTCCGCCTTGAAGCCGGGCTTCAGATAGCCGCGCTCGGGGATGCCGTAGCGGTCGGCGGTGGCGCCGGTCATCTTGCGCACCACGGTCTCGGTGGGGATGCCCCAGCGCCGGGCAAGCAGGAAAAACTGCGGGAAGGTCTGGAAGGCGGCGATATTCTGCAGGCCCTTCTCCTCCACCCAGGCGTCCGTCATGAAGACGGAGAGCTCATCCTCCATCAGGCGGCGGACGATCGCGTCGTTATAGTACTTGCCGAGGTAGATGCTGCCCGCGCGGCCGGAGAGCTCGACGAGCTTGAGGTACATATCGAGCTCCGACACACCCTCCTCCTTCGCGAGCTGTTCGACGGTCTTGCCCTCATACTCCGGGTGCTCGTCGGAGATATAGGCCACGACCATGTCCTCCCAGTCGATGCCGAGGACCTTGCGGTACATGAGGATGGTGAGGGAGAGCTTGAAGCGATTGATGGGCTTTTTCGCCTCCTCGGGCGTGAGGGAGGCGTACCACTCCGGGAAGACGACGGTGATGACCGAGGCGCCGTAGTGGAAGGCGTAGTTGTCGAAAGCGATGGGATTCCCCTTTGCCTGCTCGCGGTGGAAGACGGCGAGCATCTTGTCGAGCAGCTTCCAGCTCCGCTGCCCGGTGAAGATCAGGTGGCTGTACTCCAGCCGGCAGCCGGCTTTATGCTGGATCTCCACCGCCTCGTCCAGGCCCATCTCGAGGTGGGACTTCTTCGTCAGCAGCGGGTAGTCCGCGCTCACGATGGAGCAGGCGCGCGGATGGATCGTGAGGATGCCGCCGTATTTCGCGATCTCCTTCGCGAAGGCAGTGATCTCCTCGTCCTTGGCATAGCGGTCCGGCTCATACATGAAGCCGAAGGACCCGCCGAAGGCGCCGCCCTCCATCGCCTCGCGCACAAAGGACAGCTCCTTCTCGATCTGTTCGCGCGTGAAGGGCGTCGGATCGTAGCCCGCGATGCCCGCGCGCACCGAGCCCTGCCCGATCAGCGGGACGAGGTTCACAAAGAGCCGGCCCTTTGCGCGCTCCTTGAAGGCCGCGAAGCTGCCGGGGTGCAGCGTATCGAAGAGGCCGCCGCCGAGCTTGTCCCGGTGGGGCGTATCCGCGTCCATGCCGAAGGGGGAAAAGCTGCAGTTGCCGGTGATCTGCGTGGTGATGCCCTGCTCGATGAAGGGCCGATAGAATTTCTCCGCATCCTCGCGGTCGTAAAAGAAGTCGTTGTGCGAATGGGCGTCGATCAGGCCCGGGCAGATCTGAAGCCCGCGGATATCCACGACCTTGTCCGCCGCCTCCGTGATCTCGCCGCCGACGGCGAGGATGCGCTCGTCCTCGATCAGCACGTCACCCACCTGCGGCTTCGTGCCGCTGCCGTCATAGATCGTGCCGTTTTTGAACAGGATCTTCATCATGTTTTCCCCTTTCCGGTTTTGTTCTGTATTGATTTTACCGCCTCGGTGTGTCCGCCGTCAACCGCTTTCTTGCCTTCTCTTGCGTGAAAGGGCGAACTGTGATACAGTGGATCCAGGAAGAGAAAGGAGGCGCTTGTCATGTCCCCTATCGTCACCCGGGAGGATATCCTGTCCGTGCAGGCGGACGCCGCGGTGCTCGGGCTCGAGATGACCATGCGCGTCGCGGAGAATCCGGTCGGTCTGCGGCTCGAGGAGGCCGGGGGCGAGGCGCTGCGGGATGCGATCCGGCGGCAGCGCTTCATCGCGGTCGGCAGCGCCGCCGCGGTGGGGAGCTGCGGTCTGCCCTTCGAGCAGGTCCTTCTCACGGCGATCCCGCGCTGGCTCACCGGCAAGGCCAACGAGCTGCTGGCGCTGCGCCGCTGCTACGAGAGCGTCTTTGCCCTCGCCGCGGAACACGGCTGCCGCCGCGTCGTTACCCCCTTCCTCTCCGCGTTGTACTTTCACTTCCCGCAGCCGGAGGCCGTGCACGTCGCGCTCACGGCGGCGGAGCGCGCCGGGCTGGAGGTCGTGTTCCTGGCCGAGACACCGGAGCTGCTGGCGCTGAGCGAGGAGCCCTATCACCGTCCGCAGATCGTATCCTACATCGGCTATTACCGCGATCATGCGCTCTTCGCGCTCGACAACGGACTCTACGCGCGGGTGGATCTGCGCCCCGAGATCGAATACGCTGACACGATCCCCTATTTTGAGGCCTGCTACCGCGAAGGCAACGACCCGCTTCGCCCGCCGCTCCCAGACAGTGAGATCGCGCGGCTGCGGCAGATCTGGGAAAAAGACATCTGGTAAAGCAACAAAAAAGAACTTCGAACGATGTTCGAAGTTCTTTTTTATGCCAGTTCCTTGTACATAGCCGGGGCGTCGGCCTTGCCGGCGGTCTCGCTGATCTGCGTCACCTCGACCTTCAGCGTACGCTGGCCGAACGCGATCTCGATCACGTCGCCGAGTTTGACCTGATAGCTGGCCTTGACCGGCCGCCCGTTCACCGAGACGCGCGCGCCGTCGCAGGCATCGTTGGCGACGGTACGCCGCTTGATGAGCCGGGAGACCTTGAGATATTTATCCAGCCGCATAGGGCGCTCCCTCCTCTTCTCCGGAAATAAAAACGGCTGCGCGCCCGCAGACGCGCAGCCGATCTCTCTCTTTTCTTACTTCGCGACGGAGTCCTTGAGGGCCTTGCCGACCTTGAAGGAAGCAACGCGAGCGGCGGGGATGGTGATCTCTTCCTTGGTCTGGGGGTTGCGGCCAACGCGGGCGGCGCGCTCCTTGACCTCGAAAGCGCCGAAGCCGACCAGAGCGACCTTCTCGCCCTTCTTCAGGCTCTCGGTGATCGCGTCGAAGGTGGCGTTGACGGCCTTCTCGCTATCCTTGCGGGTCAGACCGGACTTCTCAGCAACAGCGGCGATGAGTTCAGCTTTATTCATTGTATATTCCTCCTGTTTTTGGCACACGGCCTTTTCTTAATGAGTCTGCCCGAAAAACGGGCTGAATACTCACATTTATGCGATATCACGCAACGGGAGCATATTACCATATTATTGCAGCTTTATCAAGTGGTTTTCTGCATTTCCCGACGTTTTTCCGAAAAAAAGGGCGTCAGTGCATACGGAGGAGCCGCGCGAGCTTATCTCCGCCCGGGATCAGGGCCATATCCTCCCGCGTGATCATGCGCAGCGTGACCATCAAAACCACATAGATGAGCACCGCGAGCAGGATCGCCGCCAGCATGCACAGCGGTGTGTGCAGCCGTCCGGGGATCGGCAGGACGCGCTCAAGCAGGCCGTAGCTGCCCCAGGCCGCCGCGCCCATGATCGCCGAGGCGAAGAGGGGCTTGAGCAGGATGCCGCCCAGCCGCGGATGCCGTTCCAGCGCCGCGCAGAGGAAGGCATAGTCCATGACCGCCATCACGACATAACTGACCAGCGTGCCGATCGGCGCGCCATGGATGTTGATGGGCCGTTGTGCCACGAGGAACCAGTTGACTACGATCTTCACCAGCCCGCCGGTGATAAGCGTGAGCATCGTGAGCTTCTCGCGCCCGGAGGCCTGGAGGATCGCGTTCTCCAGCAAGACGAGGCAGACGAAGAAGGAGGCGATGCCCATCACCGCGAGCAGCCGCGGGCCGGCCAGATGGCTGCCCGGATAGAGGACGTGCATGATGGGCTGAGAGAGCACCGCGAGCCCGACGCCCATCGGGGCCGCGATCACGGAGGCGATGCGCAGCGAATCCTCCGAGACCTTGGCGGCGTTCCGGCGCTCGCCCTTCACCAGGGCTCCGGAGATCGCGGGGACGATGGAGATGGTAAGGGGCGTGATGAAGGCGGCCGGGAGATTAAAGAGCGTCTGGGCCTTGCCATACACACCGTAGAGTACCTTGGCCTCCCGGTAGCTGAAGCCGGCGGCGCTCTGCAGACGGTTCATGCAGAGCTTGGAGTCGACGCTGTTGAGCAGGGCCAGGATGCAGGCGCCGAAGGCGACGGGGATACCGATGCGGAAGAGATCACGCACGATCTTCATGGCGGGGTCGACCCGCTCCGCATCACCGGGGATGCCGGTAGCGCGCACGACGCCGGCCGTGTAGGGTGCGGCCAGGCGATTATAGTGGCGGCGCTTGTAGAACACCATGTACAACAGCGACACCACCGAGCCGATGGAGACGCCGAGGATCGCGCCGGCAGAGCCCATCGGCAGGGCCATCGGATGCTTCGGCGGGTAGGAGCGCAGGACCAGCGAGGCGATCACGAGGCCCGAGATGACTTTGAAGAGGACCTCCAGCACCTCGTCCACCGTGGTGGGGAGCATGTTGCCGTTGCCCTGGCAATAGCCGCGGTAAGCCGAGACCATGCAGACCAGCAGGATCGCCGGCGCCATGGCGCGGACGCTGGGCGCCGCATCGGGGTTCTCCAGATAGACGGCGGCGAGCCAGTGCGGGAAGAAGAACAGCACCGCCGCAAAGACCAGGCCGATCAGCGTAAAGCTCACGAGGGCGACACGGAAGGTCTTTTCCTCCTGCCGGATCCGGCCGTTGGCGTCCGCCTCCGCCACGAGGCGCGAGAGCGCCACCGGCAGACCGGCCGTGGCGAGGGTAAAGAACACGTAATAGATATTGTAGGCGCTCGTGAACATGGAATAGCCCTCGTCGCCGAGGATGTTCCCGAGCGGGATCTTATAGATGAAGCCCAGAAGCTTCATGATGATGACGCCCACCGTCAGGATCGCGGCGCCGTGCAGGTAGTTCTGGCCTTTATGTTCCGCCATGCTTTTCCTCCCGGGGAAAGAATTACAAATAATCATTATATACGCGAATGCGGGGAAAAGCAAGTAAAACGCGGCGGCGCATCCTTTCTTGCGGGACAGGGAAAGCTGTGGTAAGATAGGCGCAGAACTATTAAAATTGCAGGAGGCTACTATGGCTGTTTTTTACGCATCCCGGGCCGAGGTGCCCGCAGAATTCACCTGGGACCTGCAGGGTCTATTTGCCAGCGACGAGGCATGGCTCGCCGAGTACGAGGCGCTCAAGGCCCTGCCCGAGCAGATCGAGGCGTTCCGGGGCCATCTCGGCGACGACGCGGAGACCCTGCTGAGCTGGCTGCGCGAGCAGGACGAGGCCGAGCTGCGCATCGGCAGGCTCATGGGCTACGCGAGCTGCCGGGGCGATGAGGACATGGGGGAGGCAAAGTATCAGGACCTGCGCGGCAAGGCTTACGGTCTGGCCGTGGCCGTCTCCTCCGCCTCCGCCTTCGCCGCGCCGGAGATCATGGCGCTCGACGAGGATCGGCTCAATCTCTTTTATGTCGCGCAGCCGGCCCTGGAGACCTATCGCCGCAGTCTGTATCAGATCCGCCGCCGCGCCGCGCACATCCTCTCCCCCGCCGAGGAGCGGCTGCTGGCCGCCGCGGGTGAGATAGCCGAGACCCCGCACACCGTCAGCAGTGTCTTCTCCAACGCCGATCTCAGCTTCCCCGCCGCGGCCGACGCACAGGGCGAGATGCACCCGATCACGAACGGCGGCTTCGTGCCGCTCTTGGAGAGTCCGGATCGCGTGCTCCGTGAAAACGCCTTCAAGGCCTATTACGGCCGTCTGGGCGAATTCCGCAACACCGCGGCCGCAACGCTGAACGGACAGTTCAAGGGCCTGCGCTTCTTCTCCGAAGCCCGCGGCTACGAGAGCACGCTCGCTGCGGCGCTCGATGGGACCGAGGTCCCGCCGGCCGTCTACCACAACCTGATCGAAGCCGTCCACCAAAACCTCGACAAGATGTACGCCTATGTCGCGCTGCGCAAGAAGCTGCTCGGGGTGGAGGAGCTGCACATGTACGACGTGTACGCGCCCATCGTCTCCGACGCCGCGGTCAGCATCCCCTTTGAGGAGGCGAAGCAGACCGTGCTCGAGGCGCTCGGCGTCCTGGGCGAGGACTATACGGCGCTGCTGCGGGAGGGCTTCGAGAACCGCTGGATCGACGTCTATGAGAACCGCGGCAAGCGCAGCGGTGCCTACTGCTCCGGCATCGCCCGGCCGCACCCCTATGTGCTGTTGAACCACAAGGACACCCTCGACAGTCTCTTCACCCTGGCGCACGAGATGGGCCACGCTCTGCACAGCTACCACAGCGTGCAGCGCCAGCCGGTCTGCACCAGCGACTATGTGATCTTCGTGGCCGAGGTCGCCTCCACCTGCAACGAGGTGCTGCTGATGCGCCACCTGCTGAGCAGGACGACCGACAAACGCACCCGCGCCTATCTCATCAACCACTTCCTCGACAAGTTCAAGGGTACCGTCTACCGCCAGACCATGTTCGCCGAGTTCGAGCTTATGATGGGCCGTCTCGCCGAGGCCGGAGAGACGCTGACCGCCGAGACACTCTGCGAGAAATACAGAGATCTCAACCGGCTCTACTTCGGACCGGACATGGTATCCGACGAGGAAATCTCCCTTGAATGGGCGCGCATCCCCCATTTCTTCTATAACTATTACGTTTTCCAGTACGCGACCGGTTTCTCCGCCGCCGTCGCCATCGCCGACCGCATCCTCACCGAGGGGGAGAGCGCCGTGCGCGACTACAAGCGTTTCCTCTCCGGCGGCTCCAGCGCCGACCCGATCAGCCTGCTGAAAATCGCAGGCGTGGACATGGCCTCCCCCGCGCCGGTGAACGCTGCCCTCGCGCTCTTCGGTGAGCTCGTGGAGGAGCTGGGTACGCTGCTGGGCTGAGCCGAACGCCGCAAAGGCGCTTCACGCAAGGGATTCTACTCCGGGTAGAGCGCATTTTTCCGCGCTCTACCGCCTGTGGAGCGCAGCGCAGACCGCGTAGCTTGCTCTTTTCGACCCAATGGGGTAGAATAGGACCCGTACAACGGGCAAGGAGGAGTATATACATATGAGCTTTGTTGTCGTAACCGATACCTCGTCCAATCTGCCGACCCCGCTGATCCGGGAAAACGGTATTCTGGAGCTCCCCTTCTCCTATTACTACGAGGGGGAAGAGCACCATTGCCTCGATACCGAGGCCTTTGACGGGGATGCCTATTATGAACGTATCCGGAAGGGACTGCGCGTGACGACCTCGCAGATCACACCGCAGGCCTATGCGGATTGCTTTGAGCCCTGTCTGAAGGAGGGAAAGGACGTCATCTATGTCGCGATGTCCTCCGGCATCTCCGGCTCCTGCCAGTCGGCCTGCATCGCCGCCGCCGAGCTCATGGAGAACTATCCCGCGCGGCGCGTCGAGGTCATCGACACCCGCGGCGCGGCTCTGGGCGAGGGGCTGATTGCCCTGCAGGCGGCAAAGATGCGCGACGAAGGCGTGAACACCACACTCGCCGCGGCGCGGCTGAAGCTTGCGAGCGAGCGGATGTTCAACGTCTTTACGGTGGACGACCTGATGCACCTCAAGCGCGGCGGCCGCCTCTCGAACGTCTCGGCCATGATCGGCACCGTCCTGCAGATCAAACCCATCCTCAAGGGCAACGAGGAGGGCAAGATCGTCGCCTTCGCCAAGGTGCGCGGACGGAAGCAGTCCATCAAGACCCTCGCGCAGATGTACGACAAGCTCGCCGTCGAGCCGGAGAAGCAGCTCGTCGGTATCGTGGAGGCCGGCTGTAAGGCCGAGGCCAGAGAGCTGGCCGACATGCTGCGGGCAAACCGCCCGCCGCGTGAGATCCTGACCGTGGAGTATGAGCCGGTGACCGGCTCCTATGTCGGGCCAGGCGCGCTCGCGCTCTTTTTCGAGAGCGAGGAGGGCGTGCGCAGCTACGACGGCGGAAGCATCGCGGGGCTGATGAAGCAGGCCGTCGCCAAGGCCGGCGAGGCCGCGAGCGACACCCTCCACAAGCTGCGGGAAAAGATCTGATATGCACAAAGTAAAAAGGGCTGCGGCTATGCCGCAGCCCTTTTTGCTGTTATACGGATCGGATGCTTTTCTCAGATCACGAACTTCCGAACGCTCTCGGGTACGCTCTCCACATCGGCGGAGACACTGACCACGAAGCTGATCTTCTCCTGCTCGGAGAACTTGTTGAGCCAGGCCATAAAACTCTCCAGCTCCTCGGGTGACTTGTCGTTGACAAGCTTGTAGAAGTTGTCGATGAAGAAATGGGTGATGTCATAGTTCCCGGCGTGGACACCGCAGATGATCCCCTTGAGGAATTCATAACTGCCGATGTCGTAATTCCCGGCGTCGATCAGACGCGCCTGATAGGGGATGTCGAAGGTGAGCTTGCGCTCCTTTTCGATGACGACCACGTCGCCCGACTCCTCGTTCACCGCATCGCGCACCATATCCACCAGGCGCTTGGTCTTGCCGGACCCCTTGAGGCCCATGATCAGTTTCAGCATGTCGCAATACGCTCCTTATCAAAAGTTGTTCGGTCCTTGTGTGTAGTCTACCATGTTTCCGAAAAAGGCGCAAGGGCGCAGATGTAAATTTTATATCAAGCCGTACGGCTGCTGAAAAAACGCAGGTCGCCGACGTCGTTTCTCATTGTCAAGCCCCGCGGTGTCTGATATAATGAGAACATCATGATCGGTAAGGATGAGCCCTCATGCGTTTATATCTCAGCGGCCACGAATACAAATATGCCGTGGAGCAGATGCTCCTGACCCTCTTCCCCCACGAGCGCCCGGTTTATCCCGAGGGACGGCCGAGCGGCGAGCGGATGGAGATCTCGCTGTGCAGTGGGCGGCAGCGCACGACGGCGGCCTGTGTCTACCGCCGCGGAGCGGAGCGCTTCTGTGGGCGGGCCTCTACCTCCAACAGCTGTCTGGGAGATAAGCTCGGGCGCGACCGGATCTGTCAGCGGCTGGTGAAAAACGCGATGTACCGTGCGGCGCTCGCCTCCGGCGTGGCGGAGCCGGTCTGGGGCGCGCTCACCGGCGTGCGGCCCGGGAAGCTCCTGGCCGCGCTGCTCGAGCAGGGTCTCGGCGAGGAGGAGGCGCTGCGGCAGTTTCGGGAGGAGTACCGCGTCTCGCCCGAGCGGGCCGCGCTCTGCCTCGACGCCAGCCGCCACACGCTCGCCGCGAAGCGCTCCCTCACCGAGCGGGACGTCTGCCTCTATATCGGCATCCCCTTCTGCCCCACCCGCTGCGCCTACTGCAGCTTCGTCAGCCAATCGGTGGAGAAGAGCATGAAGCTCATCGCGCCCTTTCTAAGCGCCCTCGAGCGGGAGATCGAAGCTACGGCCGAGCAGGTCAGAGCGCTGGGTCTGCGCGTCGTCTCGATCTATATGGGCGGCGGCACGCCCACCACCCTCTCGGCGGAGGAGCTGGAGCGCCTCTGCACGCTGCTGGAGACGGCGTTCGATCTCTCTGCGCTGCGGGAATACACCGTGGAGGCCGGGCGGCCCGACACCATCACGCCCGAGCGGCTGCGCGTGCTGCGCGCACACGGCGTGGGCCGCGTGAGCGTGAACCCCCAGACCATGTCGGACGCCGTGCTGGAGGCCATCGGTCGGCGGCACACGGCCGCAGCGGTGGAAGAGGCGCTGGGTACGGTGCGCACGGTCGGAGGCTTTGCTGTCAACATGGACCTGATCGCCGGCCTCCCCGCCGACAGCGTGGCGGGCTTTTCCGAAACGCTGGAGCGCGTGCTCGCCCTCGCGCCGGAGAACATCACCGTCCACACGCTGAGCCTCAAGAAGGGCTCGCGCATCACCCTGGAGGGCACACCGCTCCCCTCGGCCGAGGATGTGGGGCGCATGCTGGATATGGCAAACGCCCGGCTGCGTGAGGCGGGCTACGCCCCCTACTATCTCTACCGGCAGAAGTTCATGTCCGGCGGTTTTGAAAACGTCGGCTGGGCAAAGCCCGGATACGAAAACCTGTACAACATCTGCATCATGGAGGAGCTCTGCAGTATCCTCGCCATGGGCGGGGGCGGCTCCACCAAGCTCATCCGCCATGACGGCGGGCGCAACATCCGTCTCATGGCGCCGAAATACCCCCTGGAGTATATCGAGAACATCGAAAAGACCTGTGCCGACAAGGCGCAGATCGCCGCTTTCCATCACACTGTATTGAAGGAGGACTGACCATGGATCTGCAGCTGAGCGACATCAATTTCAAAACCGTCTCCGACCCGAAGGGCTTTCTCGCCGAAGGCGATGCGCAGTATCTCGCCAAGGTGACCGAGGCCGCCGAGCGGATCATCGAGAACAAGAAGAACAGCCCCATCGTGCTGCTCTCCGGGCCCTCCGGCTCCGGCAAGACCACCACGGCCATGAAGATCGCCGAGGCGCTCAACGAGCGCGGCGTCGGCACGCACTACGTGGGCATGGACGACTATTTCACCACCGTCTCGCCCGAGACCACGCCCCGCACGCCCGAGGGCGACTACGACCTCGAATCGCCGCTCTGCCTCGACATGGAGCTGCTCAACGACCATTTCACCCGCCTCAGCCGCGGGGAGCGCATCTACGTGCCCAAATATGAGTTTTCCCGCCGGATGCGCATTCAGGAGCCCTCCAAGTCCATCAAGCTCAAACCGGATGAGGTAGTCATCTTCGAGGGCATCCACGCGCTCAACGACGCCATCACCGACCGCCATCCCGAGGCCTTCAAGCTCTATATTTCCGCAAGCTCGAACGTGGTTTTCCAGGGGCGGCAGGTCTTCAAGAGCACCTGGTTCCGCCTGGTGCGGCGCATGGTGCGCGACTTCAAGTTCCGCGGCACCGACCCGAAGGAGACGCTCGCCATGTGGGCCAACGTCCGCCGCGGCGAGCGCCTGCATATCTCGCCCTTCAAAAACAAGGCGGACTTCCGCTTCGACACCGCCTTCCCCTATGAGCTGCCGGTCTTTAACGCCGTCGCCACCCAGCTCTTCCAGTCCGTGCCCGAGGGCATCGAACGCTATGAGGAGCTGCGGCAGGTACTGCCGGCCCTTCAGCTCTTCGGCCATATCGACGAGGAGCTGGTCGCTCCGGACGCGATGATCCGCGAATTCATCGGCGGCGGGATCTACGAGTATTGATCCCGTTCCCCGACAGGATAACAAATTCGAGGCTGAAAAGCAGAAAACAGGAAACGGCATGACGTTCGCGTCATGCCGTTTCCTGTTATAGTATGCACTGGTTTACGCCGTCAGGCTAGCCTGATGGCGCCAATTCGAACACGGTTTTGACGGGCCAATTTCCGCCAATTCCGCGTCAAAGGACTTGACAATACACAAAGTATTCTCTGCGCCCTTTTCCTTGTCTTGACGAAAATTGGCTCCGTCAAAACTGCAAGGCACCTCTCAGCGAGAATTTTTCGAGGGATTTTTGTTGCGGACGACGAAGCCTTGCTGGCGCAAGGCGAGGAGGACAAGGCAAAAAGCACCGAAAAAGGCCGCTGAGAGGCGTGTTCGGATTGGCGCCGTCAGGCTATCTCTTTTTCTTTCCGAAGAGGCCGCTCTTGCCGGAGTCCAGCTCGCCCATCGAGGCGGCGAACTGCCGCAGCAGCTCCTTCTGCGTGCCCGTGAGATTACGCGGGACCGCCATTTTGATGCTCACAAACTGGTCGCCGCGTCCGCCCCCGCGCAGGGAGGGGATGCCGCGCCCGCGCATGCGGAACACCGCGCCGGGCTGGGTGCCCTCGGGGATGGTGAGCTTCACCTTGCCGTCGAGGGTCGGGATCTCGACCTCCGCGCCGAGCGCGGCCTGGGCGTAGCTGATCTCCTGTTCCATGTACACGCTCGTGCCCTCGCGCTCGAAGATCGGGTGCGGACGCACGATCACGCCCACGAGCAGATCCCCCGCAGGGCCGCCGTTTGCGCCGGCGTTGCCGCAGCCGGAAATCGGGATGGCCTGCCCGTCGTCGATGCCGGCGGGGACCTTCACGGTCAGCTTGTGGTTGCGGCGGATCTTGCCCATGCCGCGGCAGGTCTTGCAGGGCTGGTGGATGATCTTGCCGCTGCCCCGGCACTTCTGACACGGGCCGGTGGACTGGGCCATGCCGAAGGGCGTGCGCTGCGTGGTGCGGACGGTGCCGCTGCCGTGGCAGTCGGGGCAGGTCTCGGCGGTGGTGCCGGGCGCGCAGCCGGTGCCCTTGCAGTCGGGGCAGGTCTCGATGCGCGGCGCGGTGACCTCCTTCTCGCAGCCGAAGGCGGCCTCCTCAAAGCTGATGTTCAGCGTGGCGCGCACGTCGTCGCCGCGGCGCGGGGCGTTGGGGTTGCGGGTCTGGGCGCCGCCGCCGAAGATACTCGAGAAGATGTCGCCGAAGCCGCCGCCGCCGAAAATGTCGTCGAAGCCGTCGAAGCCGCCGAAGCCCCCGAAGTCGCCCGCGCCATAGCCGGCGCTGGGATCGAAGGCCGCGTGGCCGAACTGGTCGTACTTCTGGCGCTTGTCCGGGTCGGAGAGGATCTCATAGGCCTCATTGGCCTCTTTGAAACGCTCCTCACAGGCTTTGTCGCCGGGGTGCTGATCGGGGTGGTTCTCCTTGGCGATCTTGCGGTATGCTTTTTTGAGCTCGTCCTGCGTGGCGCTCTTGTCAACGCCGAGCACCTCGTAGTAATCACGTTTCTCTGCCATAGGATTCTCCTGATGAAGAAGTCTTTTTTACGCGGCTTTGAGGCGGGAAGAGTCCCGCCTCAGCCGCATCATGTGAAAGGGAAGAAATGGCCTCGCAGAGTTTTCGCCGCGCACGGCGAAAACTCATTGGAATCGTTTTTCCCGGGGGCGTGTACCTCGGGAAAAACTCTTCTCAGCCCGTCAGTGTGCGAGCGCCGCGAGTGCGCGCAGCGGGCTGCAGCCCCTTCCTTGGAAAGGCCTTCGGCCTTTTTAAGGAGCTTTACTTCTTGTCGTCGTCGACGACGGTGTAGTCGGCGTCGTAGTAATCCTGACCGCCCGGCTGGCCGCCCTGGGGGCCGCCCTGCTGGTACTGGCTGGGATCAAAGCCCTGGCCCGGCTGGCCGCCCTGCTGCTGATACAGCTTCTCGGAGAGCTTGTAGAAGCTCTGGGTCAGCGCCTCAGTGGCGCTCTTGATGGCGGCGGTGTCGGTGCCGGTCAGCGCGGTCTTGAGGGCCTGGAGCTTCGACTCGATCTCGCTGCGCTCGGCGGCGTCAACCTTGTCGCCCAGCTCCTCGAGAGTCTTCTCGGTCTGGTAGACCATCTGGTCGCCCTGGTTGCGGGTGTCGACCTCTTCCTTGCGCTTCTGGTCCTCGGCGGCGTACATCTCGGCCTCCTTGACGGCCTTGTCGATGTCCTCCTTGGACATGTTGGAGGAGGCGGTGATGGTGATGTGCTGCTCCTTGCCGGTGCCGAGATCCTTGGCGGAGACGTTCACGATGCCGTTGGCGTCGATGTCGAAGGTGACCTCGATCTGCGGCACGCCGCGGCGGGCCGGGGCGATGCCGTCCAGGTGGAAGCGGCCGAGGCTCTTGTTGTAAGCGGCCATCTCGCGCTCGCCCTGCAGGACGTTGACCTCAACGGAGGTCTGGTTGTCCGCGGCGGTGGAGAAGACCTGGCTCTTGCGGGTGGGGATGGTGGTGTTGCGCTCAATCAGACGGGTGCACACGCCGCCCAGCGTCTCGATGCCAAGGGACAGCGGGGTCACGTCGAGCAGCAGGATGCCTTCCACGTCGCCGCCCAGGACGCCGCCCTGGATGGCCGCGCCGATGGCGACGCACTCATCGGGGTTGATGCCCTTGAAGCCTTCCTTGCCGATCAGGGACTTGACCATCTCCTGCACGGCGGGGATACGGCTGGAGCCGCCGACCAGCAGCACCTTGCTGATGTCGCTGGGCTGCAGACCGGAGTCGGACAGGGCCTGCTTCACGGGGCCCACGGTCTTCTCGACGAGGTGATGGGTCAGCTCGTTGAACTTGGCGCGGGTGAGGGTCATGTCGAGGTGCTTGGGGCCGGTGGCGTCGGCGGTGATATAGGGGAGGTTGATGTTGGTGCTGGTCACGCCGCTCAGCTCGACCTTTGCCTTCTCGGCGGCCTCGCGCAGACGCTGCATGGCGACCTTGTCGCCGGAGAGGTCGATGCCCTCGCTCTTCTTGAATTCCTGGACCATCCACTGGGTGATGCAGGCGTCGAAGTCGTCGCCGCCGAGGCGGTTGTTGCCGGCGGTGGCCAGGACCTCGATCACGCCGTCGCCGATCTCCAGCACGGACACGTCGAAGGTGCCGCCGCCGAGGTCGTAGACCATGATCTTCTGGTCGTTTTCCTTGTCCAGACCGTAGGCCAGCGCGGCCGCGGTCGGCTCGTTGACGATGCGCTTGACGTCGAGACCGGCGATCTTGCCGGCGTCCTTGGTGGCCTGGCGCTGCGCGTCGGTGAAGTAGGCGGGGACGGTGATGACCGCCTCGGTAACGGTGGTGCCGAGGTAGGCTTCGGCGTCGGCCTTCAGCTTCTGCAGGATCATCGCGCTGATCTCCTGCGGGGTGTAGGACTTGTTGTCGATGTTGACGCGGTAGTTGGAGCCCATCTCACGCTTGATGGAGGAGATGGTGCGGTCGGGGTTGGTGATGGCCTGGCGCTTGGCGACCTGGCCGACCATACGCTCGCCGGTCTTGGAGAAGGCGACGACGGAGGGAGTGGTGCGGGCGCCCTCGGCGTTCGCGATGACGACGGCCTCGCCGCCCTCCATAACGGCGACGCAGCTGTTGGTAGTACCCAAATCGATTCCGATGATCTTAGCCATGATAATGTCCTCCTGTATCTTCAATATTTTTTTACTTTTTTATATCTATAACAGCCGAAGCTGTTATAAGCAGAATGGTCTCGCAGAGTTTTCCACCGCGCACGGCGGAAAATCTATTGAATCTGTTTTTTCGGCGGCGTGTACGTCGAAAAAACTCTTCTCGCGAAGCGACTGTCGAATGGGCGCTTGCGCCCATGAGGCGGAGAGCGGAGCGCTCTCCTTTTGCTTTGAAAGGCTCTGCCTCTCAAAGCGGCTCAGTTTGCGACCTTTACCATCGCAAAGCGGATGACCTTCTCGCCGAGTTTGAAGCCCTGCTGAAAGACCTCGATAATCTCATTCTCGCCCTTCGCCTCGTCGTCCACATGCATGACGGCGTTGTGCAGAGCCGGATCAAAGGTCTGGCCAAGCGACTCGATCACCGTGACGCCGAGCTTTTCGAGCGTCGACTCGAACTGCGTCATGATCATCTCCACGCCCTTGCGGTAGGCCTCGTCCTCGGTGCCCTGCTTCAGAGCGCGCTCGAGGTTGTCGTAGACCGGCAGGAACTTCTGGATCGTGTCGGCCTTGATGTCGCCGTAGAGCCCGTCCTTTTCCTTCTGGCTGCGGCGGCGGAAATTGTCGTACTCCGCGCAGATGCGCAGGTACCGGTCGTTCGCGGCGGCGAGCTGGGCCGTGAGTTCGGCGATCTGCTCGGCGCTGCGGTCGCCGTCCTTCTTTTTATCTTTCTTTTTATCCTTTTTGTCGGTTTTCTTCTCCGGCTCCTCCGCCGGCGTCTCCGCCGCGGGAGCCTCCTGCTCCGGCGCGTCCGCGGTCTGCGGCGCTTCCTTCTTCTCTTCGTCCATTTCGTTTACTCCCTTTTATCGGCCCGCGCTCAGTTGTCGCGCGGATTCTTGATGATCAGCTTGTTGTGCATGCCCTCCGGCGGCGCCTCGCCCCCGCCCAGACGGCGGGACAGGCCCGCGGCCAGAAAGCTGAGCTTCGCGGCCACAGCGGAGTAGTCCATGCGGGTGGGACCGACCACGCCGATCAGCCCGCGGGTGTTGTCGCCCGCGTCGTAGCTTGCGATCACGACGCTCGAATCCTTGAGCTCCTCGGCCACATTCTCCGGCCCGATCAGGACCCGGACCTCGTCGGTCCCGGCACCCATGCTCTCGGAGGGAGGCAGGATGTAGCCGCCGCCGGAGAGGTAGCTCATGAGCTTGTGGGCCTTGTCGGGGTCGCGGAACTCCGGCTGGCTGAGCAGCCGGTTTTCCCCGGTGACGAAGGCGGTGGGGGTGTTGGCCTCGTGCAGCTCCGTGATCAGGAAGGAGGAGATGACGGCGGTGAGCCCCAGCCGGTCGTCCGCCGCGCGCTCGGTGGTATGGATCAGCACCGGCGTGACGGCCTCCTCGGTGATGTTCGTGAAGCTCGCGTTGAAAAGGCTCGAGAGCCGCTGCACCAGCTCCTGATCCACCGAGACCGGCAGATGCACGTACTTGGAACGCGCGCTGGCGTTGGAGAGCGTGAGCACGATGATGAAGGTGTTGGCGTCGACATAGATCAGGTCGAAGCGCCGCACGGTCACCGCGCTCTGCGCCGTGATGGCGAGGGCCGGATAATCGGTCAGCTGGGAGGCGAGACGCCCCACGTCGCTGATCGTGTCATCCAACTCCTGAAGCTTCTGGTTGAGGCGGCGGTTGATTTCCTCCGTCTCCTCCAGGGAGAGCTTCTGCTTCTCCATGAGCTCGTTGACGTACATACGGTAGCCGAGCGGCGTGGGGACGCGCCCGGCAGAGGTATGCGGCTGCTCGAGATAACCCAGGGCGACCAGCTCCGCCAGCTCGTTGCGGATCGTGGCGGAGGAGCAGTGCAGGCTGCCGCTCGCGGCGATGGCCTTGCTGCCGACCGGCTCGGCGGTGCGGATGTACTCGTCCACGACCGCGGCCAGTATTCTCTTTTTCCGCTCGCTGAGTTCCACGACGCACCTCGCAGCTCTCGTCCCCGCACGTCCCCGCGCGGCGAACCGGTCCTCCGGGGCCAGCACTCACCTTGGTGCAATGCTGGCACTCTCAACTTCCGAGTGCTAATATACCACCGGGCACAGCCTTTGTCAAGTGTTCGCCGCGCCGCGAAAGGGAAAATTCACAGCTTATTCACGAAGGAACCGTGCTTTGGATTTTTTATCATTTTTTTCTTGAAGCCGATTTACAAATGAAAAAAGGGGGAGTAGAATAAAGAGCGATAGGGGGCATGACACGATGATCGAAGAGAATTTCCGAAGTGTCTTTAATAAATTCGAGCTGCGTTTTTTCCAGAAGATCTTTGATCTTGTGCGCGAGAGGGAGGGTTCCCTGAGCGCGATGGAGGCCTTTTCGCTGGAAGTCATCGACATGCTGGGCAGCCCGACGGTCGGGCAGTTCGCGGATTTTCTGAACATCTCGCAGTCCAACGCCACCTACAAGGTCAACAGCCTCATGAAGAAGGGCTATCTGGAGCGGCAGAACTCCGTCACCGACCGGCGCGAGTATCACCTCGTGCTCTCCGAGAAGTACTATCATTATCAGGAGCTGCTGACCTCCTACCAGCACACGGTCATCCAGCGGATCGAGGAGCGTTTCCCGCAGGCGGATCTGGAAAAGCTGGATGAGATGCTCGGCGTCATCGCCGGGGAGCTGATGCCCGAGTGCAAATAAGGCTGCGGCCGGTCACAGAATAATCCGGGAGGGGTTTGATCCCCTCCCCTTTTTATGCATAAATACCCCTTGACATTTATTACTATGCGATATATAGTATTACGTGAAAGGAGGCATGGCATGGACACTCAGATGAAACGAGGCCTTCTGGATATCTGCGTGCTGGCGGCGATCAAGAACGAGGACAGCTACGGCTACCAGATCATCAAGGACATGCAGCCCTATGTCAGCATGTCGGAGAGCACGCTCTATCCGATCCTGCGGCGGCTCGAGACGGCGGGTTACCTGACGGTGCGCTCGCTGGAGCACAACGGCCGTCTGCGCAAATACTACCATATCACGCCCGCCGGGCTCGCGCGCATTGCCGAGTTCCGGGACGAGTGGCAGGAGATCATGGCGATCTATCGCTTTGTAACAAGGGAGGAAGGGCATGGATAAGGAGCTGTATCTGGATCGGCTGCGCGCCTCGCTGCGTTCGCTGCCGGAGGCGGAGGCCGAGGCCACCGCGGAATACTATGCCGAGCTGATCGAGGATCGGATGGAGGAGGGCCTCAGCGAGGCGGAGGCCGTCGCCGGGCTGCCTGCGCCGGAAGACGCCGCGCAGGAGATCCTGCTGGACCAGCCGCTCGCGCGAATCGTGGCGGCGCGGGTCAAGCCGAAGCGCCGGCTCGGCGCCTTGGAGATCGTGCTGCTCGTGCTGGGCAGCCCTGTGTGGCTGCCGCTGCTGCTCACGCTCGGTATCCTTGTGCTCACGGCCTATCTGCTGGTCTGGGTCGTGGCCCTGGTGCTCTGGACCGTGGACCTGAGCGCCGCGGTCGGCGCGGTGGGCGGTCTCGCCGGGATGCTCGGGGGCATCCTGCAGCGGAACATGTACGAAGAGCTTTTCGCTGTCGGCGCTGCGCTCGTCTGCGCGGGCCTCGCGATCCTGTTCTTCTTCGCCTCCCTCTGGTCCACGAAGGCCTGCGCGCGCCTCGGCAAGGCGCTGCTGCGCTCTCTTAAGGCGCAGCTCATCGGAAAGGAGACGGCGGCATGAGCAGAACGACAAAATGGATCTATACGGCGCTGCTCCTTATTCTGATCGGCGCGGGCCTTATAATCGCAGTCGGTTCGATGAGCGGCTGGGACCCTGCGCGCTTCACAAACACCGTCCATCTGACGGCGCAGCGCTTCCCGGTCGAGGAGCCCTTTACCGCGATCGACCTGCGCGGCTGCGGCGGCGACGTGACGCTGCTGCCCGCGGAGAACGGTGTCTGCCGCGTAGTGACCGGTGTGAGTGAGGACAGCGGCATCGAGACAGAGGTCGAGGTGAGGGACGGCGTGCTGGTCGTGACGCGGAGAGACACCCGCCCCTGGTATGCGCGCATCAGCTTCAATGTCTGGACCGGTGAGGACGACGTGACGATCTTCCTGCCCGAGGAGCGCACAGAGACGCTTGAGCTGCGCGGCGCGAGCAGTCAGATCCTGGTTGGGAGCGGCCTTGTCTTCGGGCGGGTCTCCGTCGAGACCGCAAGCGGCGATATCCGCTTCCAGGCCGAGGCCTCGGAGAGCCTCCGCCTGAAGACGAGCAGCGGCGCCATCCTGCTCGAGTACAGTGCCTGCGGCGATGTGGCGCTCGAGAGCGCGAGCGGGGAGATCACGGTACGCTCCCTGCAGTGCGGGGACTTTGCCAGCCGCAGCAACAGCGGCTCACAGCTCCTGGAGGATCTGAGCGCCGCGGGCGAGATCTCAGCGGTCAGCACCAGCGGCGAGAAGCTTCTGCGCCGCGTCACGGCAGACGGCGCGCTCACCCTGGAGAGCAAGAGCGGCGAGACCGTGCTGGAGATGGTCGACGCGGCGAGCGTCTCGATCACGAGCACCAGCGGCGAGGTGCGGGGCACGGTCGTGCGGCGGATGGATTTCCGCGGCAGCGCGAACAGCGGCGAGGTGCGGCTCCCGGAGAGCGATCCCCAGGGCGGGGCCTTTACGGTCCGCACCTCGAGCGGCGATATCCGCATCACGGTGGCGAACTGAACAGCCGCCCCGGTCCGAAGACCGGGGCGGTTTTTGTTTTTGTCTCTTGTGCTTTTCCGCGCAATCGTATACAATGAGAAAGCGCGTTCCGACAGATGAAAAGGAGATAAAAATAGAAAGAGATAACAATATATAGAAACGATCACCTCCGATGCGTCTTGGTCGCGGTCTGTGACGGAGGTATCTGGGCGATCTCATTGTTCCAGGGGCATGGCCTGACGCTTTGCAGGAAAAAGCAGGCGTTTCGGAAGAAAAAAAGGGGGGAGGTCCGTAATATGCTTGAACAGAGAAAAGGAATCAGCATGGAGAGTTCGTTGCTGCGGATTCTCTGGTCGGCTATGATGTCCCTTGTCCTGCTGCTTCTGCTTTTCTCCCCCTGGATCCGTTATGCCTGCAAAAAGGAGTTTCTTAACCCTGCTCTGCTTTCTATTCTCGGCCTTTCCGGGGTTCTGCTGCTTCTGCGCATCCTGCGGACGGCGACGATCCCCCGCTTTCTTCCTTTGCTTATTGGCCTCCTGTTCCTGCTTCTTCAGCTGTACATGGTGCGCCTTTATTTTTTCCGGACCGACTGGGACAGCGGAGCTGTGACAGATGCCGCAGAGATGCTTGCAAATGGGATTGCCCCGTCGGGCAAGCTGGCAGAATACTATTCAAATTACCCCAACAACATCCTGATAACATGGATCTATAAGCAGGTCTTTCGGCTGAGCATCGTGCTTGGGCAAGCCCGGCCATTTGCTTTTGCAATCATCCTGGGTATTCAATGCTTGCTTTCCTTTTGCTCGGGGATACTGACGTTTAGCCTCTGTGAGTGCGTGACGGGAGACAGGTCGCTGTCATTTCTGGTGTATATCCTCTTCCTTCTGCTGATCGGCTTCTCTCCTTGGGTTTCCATTCCGTATTCGGACTCCATGGGTCTGGTGTTTCCGGTGCTGATTCTCAGGCTTTATACAGCCTCTCCATCTCGCCGCTGGCTCAACGGTCTTTGCTGCTTCGGGGTCGGGTTCTTTTCTCTGATCGGCTATCAGATCAAGCCGACGATTCTCATTCCCCTGCTGTCCGCCCTTCTCCTCTTCCCCGTCAGGCTTTTGCGATGCCCGGACAGGCGCAGAGCCTGGAGGTGCGCTGCGCTTGTGTTGGCGGGATTCTTCTGCGGACTCTTTCTTTTTTCCATTATCAAAGCCGATTTCGGATTCGAGTCCGATCCGGAACGGCGGCTTGGTGTAGCGCATTTTCTTGCTATGGGTCACAACGAAGAAGAGATGGGAATCTGGTCTTCGGAGGATGTGCAATTCTCCGAATCCTTTGCCACGGCCGCAGAGAGAGATGCAGCCGACCTGCAGCTTGCAAAGGCTCGAATTCGTGAGATGGGGCCTATAGGTTTGGCTAAGCATTATGCGAGGAAACTGCTAACCTGTTTTCAGGATGGGACCTTTGCCTGGTGGCAGGAGGGAGAATTCTGTATAAAGGTTTATGAAAACAACAGCCCTGCGGCAGGGTTTCTCCGGAATGTCTACTATCGGGGCGGTGCATACTATCAAGCTTTTTCCAATTTTGAACAGACGATCTGGCTCGCTGTGCTGTGGCTTGCGTTGGGGTCTGCCATAGCTCCGCGGCGAGATGGCACTGCGGTCATTCAGCTCAGTCTGCTGGGAATGATGCTCTACTGCCTTTTGTTTGAGGTCAGGGCGCGGTATCTCTATGTTTTCGCACCGCTGTATTTGGTCCTTGCCGCTTCCGGTCTGTGCGTTCTCCGGAATCGTTTCTTTCGAAACACACCGTCTGAAGCCGGGCAGCGCACCATCGCCTCTGAAGGGGCCTGACGTTAGGTATAGGGGGCTTCGCAGATAGGCTTTCACCTGCTGCGTCAGGTTTTTGTCTACAGAGGCAGCCCTGCACATCTCCTACCAAACGGTCTGAGAGAAATTCATTAGTCTCTTGTTTTTCCCTTTCATCTTTCCAATAATCACAACAAAAAAAGTACCGACAGAAGAAAAGGAGATAAGCATATATGGAAACCATTACCGCCAAAACGCCCTGGGCGCCCTTCATGGTCGACGTGCCGATGCACCTCAACTACTTCGAGGGTTCCATGTTCGACGCCGTGCAGCGTATCGCCGAGCAATACCCGAACAACGTGGCCTTCGACTTCATGGGCCGCTCCACCACCTACCGCCAGATGATCCGCGAGATCGAGCGCTGCGCGAAGGCGCTCAAGACCATCGGCGTGCGCGAGGGGGACAAGGTCACCATCGCCATGCCGAACTGCCCGCAGGCCATCTACATGTTCTACGCCGTGAACCTGGTCGGCGGCATCGCGAACATGATCCATCCCCTCTCCGCGGAGAAGGAGATCGAGTTCTACCTCAACGAATCCGAATCTGTCACGGCCATCACGCTCGACCAGTTCTATCACAAGTTCGAGTCGATCCGCGAGAACACGAAGGTCGTGAACATCATCATCGCCTCGGTGAAGGACGCGCTTTCCCGGCCCGTGCGTGCCGGCTACATGCTGACTGAGGGCCGCAAGATCAAAAAGATCCCGAAGGAAGCGCCGGTCATCCGCTGGAAGGAGTTCATGCGTCTGGCCGACCACTGCTTCTATAATTATAAAGTGAAGCGCCAGTCGGAGGACCCCGCCGTCATCCTCTACTCCGGCGGCACCACCGGCACCACGAAGGGCATCCTCCTGACCAACAAGAACTTCAACGCCCTCGGCCAGCAGATCATCGCGGCCAACCCCATCTTCAGGCCCGGCGACAAAATGCTCTCGGCCATGCCGCTCTTCCACGGCTTCGGTCTGGGCGTGTGCATCCACTCGATGCTCTCGCAGGGCGGGCGCTGCATCCTGATCCCGCGCTTCACGCCGAAGAGCTACGCGAAGGACCTCGTGAAATACCGCTGCAACTTCATCGCGGGCGTGCCCACGCTCTATGAGGCGCTGCTGCGTCTGCCTACAATGGACAAGGCGGATCTGAGCTGCCTCAAGGGCGTCTTCTCCGGCGGCGACAGTCTCTCCATCGAGCTGAAGAAAAAGCTCGACAAGTTCCTGGCCGAGCACGGCGCGACCATCCAGGTGCGCGAGGGCTACGGCACGACCGAGACGGTCACCGCCTGCTGCCTCACGCCGCTGAGCAAGGCCAAGGAGGGCAGCATCGGCATCCCGCTGCCGGATGTGTACATGAAGATCGTCGAACCCGGCACCGACCGGGAGCTCCCCTACGGGGAGGAGGGCGAGATCCTGCTGGCCGGTCCCACGGTCATGAAGGAATACATGAAGCACCCGGAGGAGACCGCGCAGACCCTGCGCCATCACGCCGACGGGCTCACCTGGGTCTACACGGGCGACCTCGGCATCATGGACGAGGAGGGCTTCATCTTCTTCCGCGGCCGCGCCAAGCGCATGATCATTTCCTCGGGCTACAACGTCTATCCCGCCCAGATCGAAAATATCCTCGACGCACACGAGAAGGTGCAGATGAGCTGCGTGATCGGCGTGCCCGATTCCTACAAGATGCAGAAGGTCAAGGCCTTCGTGAAGCCCGCGGCGAACGTTCCGGCGAACGACGAGACGAAGCAGGAGCTGCTCGACTACTGCCGCAAGCACATCGCCAAGTACGCCATGCCCTATGACATCGAGTTCCGCGAGGAGCTGCCGAAGACTCTGGTGGGCAAGGTGGCCTACCGCGTGCTGGAAGAGGAAGAGCTCCAGAAGCTCAAGGCGGCGGAGACGGAGGGCTGAGCATGGAACGCTATATCATCTGGTCGAATCTCGACCTGAAGCTGGACGACTGGCGCGAGCGCGTGCTCGCGGAGGACCCGTCCCTCGCGGGCGACGAGGCGGCGATGGAGCGGAAGATGTTTGAGCTCAACAATCTCCGCCTGCTCGACGCGCGCATCAACTTTGACGAGGAGCTCGACGGGCCGATCCTGGCTCTGGGCGAGGTCCGCGTCGGGGACGAGAGCGCCCCGGTCTACAAGCTCTATCCGAGCGGGAACCCGACCGCGATCTTCTACACGGACAGCCCTCTCGCGGAGTATGCCGTGGACGAGGACGGGGAGCTGCGGAGCTTCCATCAGTACCCCGGTGGGACGATCACGGTGCGCTACCGTGTCTTCAAGGAGAACACGGAGCCCGCGATCCAGCAGCGTCTGAGCGAGCTCGCGTCCAAGGGTCTGCTCGCGGAGGAACTGCTGCGTGCGCACACCACACGCCTCGGCGAGCACGCCGCGCTCATCTACAAGCTGGATCTGCCCAAAGAGGCGGACCCGGAAGCCTGAACAAAACACAAACGCAGCGGGAGGGGTTTTCCCCTCCCGCTGCGTTTTTTATCCGAAATGGTTTCAGGCAAGACCCCGGCGGATCTCCTCCATGATGTGCCCGATCAGCGCCGTACGGCCGAAGGGGGTGATCAGGTAATAGCCGTCCACATACGGCGCCATGCGCCGCGCGAAGTCTGTCGAGATCTCCGCGGCAAGGGTCTCGCCGCGCTCCCGGTCCGCGCCGTCGTAACGTGCGATGAGCGCCTCGTCCACGTGGATGCCGGCGATCTCGCTGTTGAGGAAGAGGGCGTTGCGGCGGCTCACAATCGGCAGAATGCCGCCGAGGAGCTTGCCCTGCAGCGTTTCGCGCGCGAGCATCAGATTCTCGAGCCCCTGCTCGCTGAGCACCGGCTGCGTGAAGAAGCCGCAGGCGCCGGCCTCCTCCTTCTCCCGGGCGAGCTCGAGCTGGATGCGGAAGTTGCGCACGTTCACGTTGAGCGCCGCGAACACGCGGAAGGGCGTCGGCAGAACGGTCTCATTCAGGCCCTGAATGTAGCGGATCAGCTTGCGGGAGTTGAAGTTATAGACGCTCTTGACCTCGTCGCGGCTCGCGGCCGGGACGGGGTCACCGGTGATGACGAGCACATTGCCGATTCCCTCGGCGCAGAGGCCGAGCAGCAGCGCCTGCGTGGCGTTGAGGTTGCGGTCGCGGCAGGTCATGTGCGGCAGGACGTTCGCCCCAAGTTCGCGGCGCAGCTTACAGGCCATGAGGCTCGAATCGATCCGCGCGCGGGCCACTGGGCAGTCAGCCACGGTGATGAGATCCGCGCCGAATCGCTGCAGCGCGCGGGCCCCCTCCATGAAGCGGCTGACGTCCGCTCCCTCGGGCGGATCGAGCTCCACGGCGAAGGGCTTTTTCAGCGGATCGCAGAGCGCGGCCCAGAAGGGGTCCTCCGGCTGCGCGGTGTGGGCAGGTTCCGATGCGCTGTGCAGCTCCACGCGCACGGGGGCAGGCAGGCGCAGCGCGTCGCGCGTCGCGGCGATGTGCTCGGGCGTCGTGCCGCAGCAGCCGCCGAGGATCGCCGCCCCCTGGGCGTGCAGCGTCGCCATCTGCATAGCGAAGTAGCCGGGGTCGCCGTCGTAGAAAACGCGGTTGGCGCGCACGGTCGGGTAGCCGGCGTTGGGCATGGCCGCAAAGCACGCCGGGAGTTTCCCGAGCTTGCGGAGCAGCTCCACCATCTGGCGGCCGCCGGAGACGCAGTTGAGCCCCACCGCGTCGATATGCGGTTCGGCTTCCGCCGCCCGGATCAGCTCCCGGATCAGCCGCCCGTCCCGCGTGAAGCCGTCCGGCTGGGCGGCAAAGGAGACGAGCAGAAAGGCGTCGGGGCAGCGCTCCTTGATCATCGCGGCGATCTCCGGCAGGAACTGATCGGTGCTCAGCGTCTCAAGCAGAAAGAGCTTTGCGCCGATCAGCAGGAACTGATCGATCACGAAGCGGTATTCCGCAAGCAGATCCGTGTCGTCACGCGCGTCGATGGGCCCGATGTCGGCGAAGACCCAGGCTGTCTCACCCGCCGCACGGCAGGCGAGACGGTAGCCCTCACGCAGCATCGCGGCGCACTCGCTCTCCCCGAAGTTGAGACGGTTGAGCGCGTAGGTATTGGTCTTGATGGCCTGCGCGCCGGCCTCCAGGTAGGCGCGGTGGATCGCAAGCACCTCGTCCGGCGCGGTGAGGTTGGCCCACTCGCAGTCGCGGTGGCTGGTCCGGTTCCGGACAGCATAGTAGGTCCCCATGCCGCCGTCGAAAAGCAGGGGGCGCCCCTCCTGCAAGAATTCCCGAATGTCCTTCATCCCAGCACCTGCTTTGCGATATCGGCGCTCTGTTTGGCGTCCTTGGCGTAGTAATCCGCGCCGATCTGCGCGGCGTAATCCGGCGTCAGCACGGCGCCGCCGACCATGATCTTGCAGGCATGTCCGCTGCGGCGGAGGGCGGCGATCGTCTCGGCCATGCTGGCGACGGTGGTCGTCATCAGCGCCGAAAGCCCCACGAGCGGCACGTCCTCCCGGATCGCGGCCTCCACCACCGTTTCCGCGGGCACGTCCCGCCCGAGGTCGATCACGGTGTAGCCGTAGTTCTCCAGCACGACGCGCACGATGTTCTTCCCGATGTCGTGCACATCCCCGTGCACGGTCGCGAGCAGGATCTTCCCTTTTGAGACCGTCTCCGCGCCGCGCGCAGCGATGCGCTTCTTGACGAGCTCGAAGCCCTCGCAGGCGGCGTTGGCGGCCTGGATGAGCTGCGGGAGAAAGAGCTCCTGCCGCTCGTAGCGCTCGCCCACGGCGTCAAGGGCCGGGATCAGGAACTGATCGACCACCTCGAGCTCACTGTGTGTCTCGAGCGCCCGCGCCGTGAGTGCGGCCGTCTCCTGCCGCAGGCCGCGCAGGATCGCGTCGCCGAGGCTCATGCCGCCCGTCTCGGGCTTCGCCGCGGGGGTGTTCTCCTCCGTCCCGGCGAAGCGCCGGATATAATCCGCGCAGTCCCTGTCCTGTCCGGCGAGGACGCGGAAGGCCGCCACCGCGTCCATCATGGCGCGCTGGTTGGGGTTCACGATCGGCAGATCCAGTCCGGCCTGCAGGGCCTGGGAGAGGAAGCTCTGCGTGATGATCTCACGCTGCGGGAGGCCGAAGGAGATGTTGCTCACGCCAAGGACTGTGCCGAGGCCGAGCCGCTCTTTCACGGCGCGGACCGCGCGCAGGGTCTCGACAGCCTGCTCCTGCTGGGCCGAGACGGTCAGCGTCAGGCAGTCGATGAACAGGTCGCTGTCCGGGATGCCGTAGGAGCGTGCCGCGTCCCGGATCCGCTCCGCGATGGCAACGCGCTCTTCGGCGGTCCGGGGGATACCGTTCTCGTCGAGGCAGAGGCCGATCACCGCCGCGCCGTATTTCCGGCAGAGCGGCAGGATCGCGTCGAGCACGGCGCGCTTGCCGTTGACGGAGTTCACGATGGCTTTTCCGTTCACGGCGCGCAGGCCCGCCTCGATCGCAGCGGGGTCGGAGGAGTCGATCTGCAGCGGCAGATCCACCACCGCCTGCAGCGCCCGGACGACGCGCGTCATCATCGCCGGCTCGTCCACGCCGGGCAGACCGACATTTACATCCAGGATCTCCGCGCCGGCGTCCTGCTGTTCGACGCCGCGCTGGACGATGTAGTCGATATCGCCCTCGCGCAGGGCCTGCTGGAAGCGCTTCTTCCCGGTGGGGTTCAGCCGCTCACCGACGACGCGCACGCCGTCGAAGGAGGCGGTACGCGTCGCGGAGCAGACGCCCCGGCAGAGCATGTCTGTGCGTTTTGCGGGTGCCTCGGTGCCGAGCGTCTCCGCGAGCGCGCGGATGAAAGCCGGGGTCGTGCCGCAGCAGCCGCCTACGATGCCGACGCCCTCTTCGAGGGCCGGGCGCAGCGCAGCCGCGAAATCCGCCGCCGAGAGCTTGTAGTCTCCGGTGAGGGGGTCGGGCAGCCCGGCGTTGGGTTTGAGGATCAGGGGCAGGTCAGTCCACCGGCGCAGCTCCCGCACGAGCGGCAGCAGCTCCTGCGGCCCGAGGCTGCAGTTGAAGCCCAGCGCGTCCACGCCGAGGCCCGCGAGCGTGAGCGCCATGGCCGGGACCGTCGTCCCGACGAAGGTCCGCCCGCTCGCCTCGAAGGTCATCGTGACCCAGATGGGGAGTTTCGTGTTCTCCTTCGCCGCGAGCACCGCAGCCTTGACCTCATATAGGTCGCTCATCGTCTCGAAGACGATGCGGTCCGCGCCGGCGCGCTCGCCGGCGACGACCATCTCGCGGAAAATATCGTAGGCCTCCTCGAAGCGCAGCGTCCCGAGCGGCTCGAGCAGCTGACCGATGGGCCCGATGTCGAGCGCGATCTCGACCGGGTACCCCACCGCGGCTGCCCGCGCGCAGCGCACGCCGCCCTCGATCAGCTCCGCGACGCTCCGGCCGCAGCCGGCGGTCTTGCAGCGGTTCGCCCCGAAGGTGTTGGTATAGAGGACGCGGCTGCCCGCTTCGACATAGCGGCGCTGGATGGCCGTGACCTTCTCCGGCTCCGTAAGGTTCCAGAGTTCGGGCAGGCAGCCCAGCGGAAGCCCATCCGCCTGCAGCATGGTGCCCATGCCGCCGTCGAGCAGCAGGATCTTATCCTTTTCCACAGTCCGTCCCCTCCTTTCGATAGGTGCATGTCTCGCGCGCGGCGCAGGTCTCGCAGCCCCGGGGACGCCGCGGTTGCGGCCGGTCGCTCACGCCGATGAGCGCGGTGACGCTCTTTTGCGGGATCATGAGCCCGCTCTCGGTGAGGCTCACGCCGATGCTCCGCTCCAGCGAAAGCACACGGCAGAGCGCGCGCTGCTG
The DNA here is from genome assembly GCA_030531505.1 of Eubacteriales bacterium. Lineage (GTDB taxonomy): Bacteria > Bacillota > Clostridia > Oscillospirales > Oscillospiraceae > Limivicinus. The sequence goes on along the minus strand of JAUNNH010000002.1, from coordinate 144,360 downwards.
TTTGAGCGGCATATCGCCGTAGCCGGGGCTGAAGCGCTCAGTCAGATACCGGGGCTTGAAGCGCGCGGCCAATTCGTCGCAAAGCGCGTCACAGACGCTCTCGATCGCGGCGCTTCCCGCGGCGTCGATGATCACGGCCTCGGCCATGTCCCGCGCCTGCGCCTGACGCAGCAGGCGCTCAGCCTCCGTGCCGAGGGTCGCCGCCATCAGGATCACCTGATCGCAGTCCGTGAGCAGGGCGGCCACGTCCCGGCCCTCCGGTGTGAAGTCCGTCCCGGCGAGGCGGCCGTCCGCCTCGCGCTCGAAGAGGCGCCAGACCGTGCGCGGCCGCGCTGTCTCGAGGAGCTTCTGCTCGCCGCGGTCCAGCGCCGCCGCGATCTCCGGGCCCAGCGTCCCGCCGCGGTATTGCAGATAGCGAAGCGTCTCCCGTCTCTCGATGCCGCTCAGTCGGCTCTCCACGCGCTCTCCTCCCCTTTCACCGTGATTGCTTCTTGTGTGCTCAGCCGTCCGTCCGGAGGACATAATCGGCGCGCTCCTCGATGGAGAAGGCGCGGAAGTAGCGCTCCTCCAGCGGGATCCAGAGCGCCTCAAAGACGGCGAAGCGCTCGCCCTCCCGCGCCCGCAGGCGGGCGCGCTGCGTTTCGGGCGAGGCCGTCACAAAGAGGCGATAATCGTAGTAATCGCGCAGCGCCGGGTGCTGGGAGTAGCTCCCCTCTACGATGACGAGCGGTCCCGGTGCGAGCGTCCGCTCCGGGAGATAGCGGTCCGTCCGGCAGTCGTAGGCGCGGCAGCGCGGCGTCTCCCCATGCCGCAGCGGCTCCAGCAGCTCCGCGCGCAGCCTGGACAGATCCATGTTTCCCGCCGGGATCTCCCGCCAGTCCTCCGCGCGGGCGGAGAAGGGAAGATAGTAGTCGTCCGTGTGGACGACGCTCGCGCCGAAGTCCGCCGCAAGCTGCGCGGCCAGACTGCTCTTGCCGCAGCCGCAGCGCCCGTCGATCGCGAGCAGCAGCCGCCCTTCGCCGGCGAGGCGGCGTCGGATCGTCGCATACAGCGTCTCCATAGCTTCCTCCCAACAAAAACGGCGCCGGGTGATCCGGCGCCGGTCCGTTCCTGTTTTACCTGTGTTATGCGTCTGTTTCCTTGCGCTGGATGCGCTGGCTCGGCCCCGGGCCGCCCGTGATGAGCGGCACGTTCTCCAGGATCAGCGAGGAGGTGTCCAGGCCGTACCACTTCTCCTTGGAGCCCGCCATGTGGCGGATGGAGTACTTCATGTTCAGCAGCAGCTCGTCGAGTTCCGAGAGCTCCGTCTTGGTGGTGACGGACTTATGGATGATGCAGAATTTGAAGGTGCCGACCGTGGACTTGCCGTAGATCGAATAGCGCTTGTCCTGCACGGGCAGCTCGCCGCGCTCCTGCAGGTCCTGCACGATCTGACGCAGGTAGACGTTGATGCGCTGCGAGCACTTGAAGCCGAGGTTCAGGCGGATGCGGAAGATGCAGTCCGTGCCGTAGGTCTCGAGCTCGTAGTTCATGGTGTTCGGCTCGTTGAGTACGTGGACCGAGACGAAGAAATAGGCCTGGGCGCGCTTGGCGTCCTTGTCAAGGATCGAGTAGAGGATATCGCGGTCCATGAGCTCCGGATCCGTCTCGTTGTCGAGATACACCAGGTTGTGGGCCAGCAGCGGGATCTGCTCGTCGTTATGCAGCGCCACGAGGCTGTCCACATGCTCACGCACCCGCAGTCGCGTGCTGAAGCGGCGCTCCAGCTGCGTGCCGCGGTACCAGATGATCATAAGCAGCAGCAGGATCAGGGTCAGGAAGACCGTGACATAGCCGCCGTGCACGAACTTGCCGAGGCTGGAGATGAAGAACACGCCCTCCAGCAGCCCGAAGGCCACGAGGACCAGCATCGAGAGCGCCGCCTTCTTCCGCACGCGGCGCAGGTAGACGGAGATGAGCAGCGTCGTCATCAGCATCGTGATCGTGATGGCGAGGCCGTAGGCCGACTCCATGCGCGCGCCGGAGCGGAAATACAGCACCACCAGCGAGCAGCCGATCCAGAGCACGGTGTTGACCGTGCCGATATAGAGCTGGCCCTTGGTGTCCGAGGGATAGCGGATCTCGAGATGCGGCAGCAGGTCGAGCAGGATCGCCTCCGACACGAGGGTATAGGAGCCGGTGATAAGCGCCTGGGAGGCGATGATCGCCGCCGCCGCGCCGAGCACGACCGCGAAGGGGCGCAGCACCTCCGGCAGCATCAGGAAGAAGGGATTGAGATCCTCCACAGCGTAGAGCGCGGCGTTGCCGCGGCTCTGCAGGATCCAGGCGCCCTGGCCCATGTAGTTGAGCAGCAGGCAGAGCTTGACGAAGGGCCAGCTGTAGTAGATGTTCTCCTTGCCGACATGCCCCATGTCGGAATAGAGCGCCTCGGCGCCGGTGGTGGCGAGGAAGACGCTGCCGAGGATCATGAAGCCGAGCTTGTTGAAGGGGCTCAGCAGCACGCGCACGGCGTAGAGGGGGTTGAAGGCCTTGAGCACCACGGGCAGGGCCGCGATGTGCAACGCGCCCGTCACGCCGAGGAAGCTGAACCAGACCAGCATCACCGGGCCGAAGGCCTTGCCGATGCGGCTGGTGCCCTCGTGCTGGACGGAGAAGAGCAGCGTGATGATCGCGAGTGTGATGATCACGACCTTCCACTGCCCCGCGCCGAGGAAGCGGTCCATGCTCGGGATGCTGCGCAGGCCCTCCACCGCGGTCGTGACCGTGACCGCCGGGGTCAGCACGCCGTCGGCGAGCAGCGCCGCGCCGCCGAGCATCGCCGGCAGGATCAGCCACTTGCCGTAGCCCTTCACCAGCGAATACAGCGAGAAGATGCCGCCCTCGCCGTGGTTGTCCGCTTTCATGGCAATCAGCACGTATTTGATGGTGGTGAGCAGCGTGATGGTCCAGAACACCAGGGAGAGCGAGCCGATGATAAAGTCCTCATTCACCTGGGCGATCCCGCCGTTGCCCTCAAGGATCGACTTCATGACGTACATCGGGGAGGTCCCGATGTCGCCGTATACGATCCCGATCGTCACCAGAAAGAGACCGAAGCGAAAGCCCTGTCTTTTCTTCATCCAATCATCCCTTCCCCTTCACCGGCGCGATGCCGCGCGTCGGCAGGAATGCAGTCTGCATAATGGATTAATTATAACAGGTTTTCCTCTTCCTGTAAAGATTTTCACGGCATTTGCCGCGCGCCGTCCTACTCGTCCAGAGCCAGCAGATCGTCGAGGCTCTCGCGCCGGACGGCGACGTAGCTCTCACCCTCGTTCAGCATGACGATCGGGGGCCGGGGAACGCGGTTATAGTTGGAGGCCATGGAGTAGTTGTAGGCGCCGGTCGTGCATACGGCGAGCAGGTCGCCGCGCCGGATGCTCGCCGGGAGCGCGACATCGGGCTGGATGATATCGCCGCTCTCGCAGCAGCGCCCGACCACGGTGCAGCGCAGGTCCCACGGCTCGGAGAGCTTCCCGGCGGCGAGGACGGTATAGGGCGCCTGATAGAGAGCGTAGCGGATATTGTCGGTCATGCCGCCGTCGACGGAGACGTAGTTGACGATGTCCGGGATGCGCTTGACCATGCCCACGGTGTAGAGCGTGAGGCCCGCGTCGGCCACGATGCTGCGCCCCGGCTCGAAGGCCACCTCCGGCTGCGCGATGCCGAGCTCCGCGCAGCGCCGCGTGATATAGGCCCCGACCTCCATGATGTTCGCCGCGATGTCGATATCCGGCTGATCGGACAGATAGCGCACGCCGTAGCCGCCGCCGAGGTCGAGGATCCCGGCCTCGTAGCCGTAGCGCTCCTTCACCATGGCGATGAAGCGGAGCATGATCTCCGCCGAGCGGAGGAACACGTCGGAGTCGAAGACTTCCGAGCCCACGTGGCAGTGGAAGCCGATGAGGCTGACGTGGCAGAGGGAGAGCGCCGTGCGCGTGATCTCCTCGGCCAGGCCCGTCTCGATGCCGAAGCCGAACTTGGAGTCGACCTTCCCGGTGGCCACGGCCTCGAAGGTGTGCGGGTCGATCCCCGGCGTGAGGCGCAGGAGGATCGGCTGCTGCACGCGGCGCTCGGCGGCGATGCGGTCGATGGCGAAGAGCTCCTCCGTGCTGTCCACCACAATGGCGCCGACGCCATGCTCCATGGCGAACGCGATGTCCTCGTCGCTCTTGTTGCTGGAGTGGAACCACGCGCGCTCAAGCGGGAAGCCCGCCCGCGCCGCGGTCCAGATCTCGCCCGGGGAGACCAGGTCGGCGCACATGCCCTCCTCGGCCATGATGGCGAGCATGCGCCGGAAAGCGGCCGCCTTGGCCGCGAAGAGCACGCGGCCCCGCCCGCCGAAGGCGGTCTTCACCGCCTGCACATAGGTGCGGCAGCGCTCGCGGATGCGCTGCTCGTCCATAAGGTAGAGCGGCGTCCCGTAGCGCCGGGCCAGCTCCTGCGTGTCCTGCCCGGCGAAGTACAGCCGGCCGTTCTCCCCGGCGGAAAGATTGCTGCAAAGGAATTGTTCTGCCATATCGACCCTCCTCTGCCCCATAAAAAAGGGGCGGCCGCGGTCAGCAGCTGCCCTCACGAAGTCCCGGTAGTCGGTGTCTTGTTTCGGATAGCGCTCCGCATCACTGCGACAGCAGAACGGATCTTCTCCGCCCTGCCAGCGGCCCGCCCGCCATGGCGGACCACTTCGGCGCCCTCACCTTTCCCGCGCGGCTCTGGCAGCCGTTGCACCGCGGTACTCTTCTCGGGCGCGCCTCTATCATGGTAAATATTGTATCGGACTTTTGGAAAATGTCAACACGGGTTTATCCACAAGAAAATGTATAAAAATGCATTCTCTTCTGTGAAAAAAGATGAAGGAGGATAAAAAAACAGGACCCGAAAGCTTTCGGGTCCTGTTTATACGGTTTGCGGTTTGACTCAGGCCTTGCGGACGGAGTCGATGTGGCGGGTCAGGTCGAGCATCTTGTTGGAGAAGCCCCACTCGTTGTCGTACCAGGCGACGAGCTTCACGAAGTGATCGTTCAGGGCGATACCGGCCTTGGCGTCGAAGATGGAGGTGTGCGCGTCGGTGCGGAAGTCGGAGGAAACGACCTCGTCGTCCACGTACTCGAGAATGCCCTTCATGGAGCCTTCGGAAGCGGCCTTGACAGCGGCGCAGATCTCATCATAGGTGGCGGCCTTCTCGAGGCGGACCGTCAGGTCAACAACGGACACGTCCGGAGCGGGGATACGCATGGACATACCGGTGAGCTTGCCGTTGAGCTCGGGGATGACCTTGCCGACAGCCTTGGCAGCGCCGGTGGAGGAGGGGATGATGTTGTTGTACAGGGAGCGGGCGCCGCGCAGGTCCTTCTTCTTGGGGAAGCCGTCGACGATCGCCTGGGTGGCGGTGGAGGCATGGACGGTGGTCATCAGGCCTTCGACGATGCCGAAGTTGTCATGCACGACCTTGGCGAGAGGCGCCAGGCAGTTGGTGGTGCAGGAGGCGTTGGAGACGAACTGCATGTCGGGGGTGTACTTGTCCAGGTTGACGCCGCAGACGAACATCGGGGTGTCGTCCTTCGCGGGGCCGGACATGATGACGACCTTGGCGCCGGCGTCGATGTGGGCCTGGGCCTTCTCCTTGGTCAGGTACACGCCGGTGCACTCGAGCACGTACTCAACACCGAGCTCACCCCAGGGGATGAGGGAAGCGTCACGATAGGTCTTGTCGGAGAGGATCTTGACGACCTTGCCGTTGACGGTGATGGTGCTGTCCTCGTCGTTGCCGACGACTTCACCGTTGAAGCGGCCGTGGACGGAGTCATACTTCACGCAGTAAGCGACATGGCTGGCGGGATGACCCGGAGCGCTGATGGCGACGACCTCGATGTCGTCAGACTGGATAGCGGCGCGGAAAGCCAGGGAACCGATGCGGCCGAAACCATTGATACCGACTTTGATCATGTTTGATATCCTCCAAATTAAAGATTTGCATAATTGGGCAGAGTTTCCTCTGCTGAACGTCTAAATCATAACATATACTAGGAACAAAAATCAAGTTTTCCAGCCCAGGTTTCCGTACAAAAAAACGCTGAATTTTTCGCAGTTTTCCCACTTTTTTCGGGCGGAATCTTGTTTATTTTGTCGACAACTGTTAAAATTAGTCGAAAAAAGGATCCGCTCGCCCGGTCCGGGCGGCGGGAATCGAGGTGTGCGATGGACCAGACGCTTTCCGATATCCTGGCGCTCTCCGGCGAGGCCGCGCTGCTGGTGCGGCAGGGGAAGATCGTTTTTCTCAATCCCGGCGCCCGGCGCATCCTGGGCGAGTGCACCGGTGTCTCCGCCGCGGAGCGGCTCGGCCTGGACCCGGCCCAGACCCCGGCGCGTGCCTATCTTGTCGATCTCCGCATCGACGAGCAGCCGTATATCCTGCGCGTGAACCGTGTCAGTGAGGGGCGGCTCGTCTTCCTGCAGCGGCAGGCGGATACCCCGGTCCTCCTCAACGACGCCTTCCTCTACAGCCTGCGCAGCAACCTCATGACCCTCGGCCTCGCGGCCGACCGGCTCCGCCCCGCGGCGGAGGATCAGGACGGTCAGGAGATGCTGGGAGACCTCACGGCGCTGACGGCGGCCTATTACAAGCTGATGCGCCTGTCCGACAACGCCTCGCTCGTGCGCGACCACTTTGAACACCGCGCCTCCGCAACCCTCATGGAGCTGGATATGAGCCTGCTGTGCCACGCCGTGCTCGATGCAGCGGAGGACTGCTTCCCCGATCGCGCCTTCGTCCGCGAGATCCCGGCCGGCATCCGGCTGACCGCGGATCCGCGGCTCGTCCGGCAGCTTCTCTTCAACCTTCTCTCCAACAGCCTGATCCACGCCGAGGCGAGCATCCTGCGCGTGAGCCTGAGCGAGACGGAGAGGCAGGTCGTCCTTGCGCTCGGGGACAACGGCTGCGGCATCCCGGCTGAGGAGCTGCCCACGGTCTTCGAGCGTTACCGCTACGGTCTCGAGCTCAGCGGCAAGGGCGCCGGAGTCGGCTTCGGCCTGACCGCGGTCCGCGCCGTCACGCAGCTGCACGGCGGGACGCTGCTGCTGGAGAGCCGGCCCGACCAGGGCACGGAGATCCGCGCCTCCTTCAGCAAGAGACTCCGGTCGGATCGGCTCGGCGGAGGCGATGCGCTCTGCTCGATGCGCGAGCTGCTGCTCGGTCTGGCGGACTGCCTCCCGCTCCGCTTCTTTGAGGCGCGCTATTTGGATTAGGAAGCGGCCTTCAGCCGTTCTTTTCTCTCGTTATGGGATCGCCAGCAGCCGGAACACCTGTTCCGCGGTGTCGGCCATGTTCCTGCGCGCGTTGGCGGGATCCATCGCCTCCGCCAGGGTCACGACGCCGCGCAGGATGGGGAAAAAGGCGTCGATCCCGTGCTCGTTGCATTTCACCGCGTCCGGCGTCACGCAGCCGGCAAAGGCGACGACGGGCTTTCCGTACTTCTTGGCGATCTTCGCCACGCCGATGGGCGCCTTGCCCATAACGGTCTGGCCGTCCAGGCGCCCCTCGCCGGTGATGACGATGTCGGCGTCCCTCACATACTCCTCCAGCTTTGTCTCCTCCAGCACGATTTTGATGCCGGATTCCAGGACGGCGTTGGTGAAGCTCAGGAAGGCAAAGCCCAGGCCGCCCGCGGCTCCGGTGCCGGGGAGTTCCCGGTCCGCCGCCGGATTGATCTCCTGCGCCAGCTCCGCATAGGCCCGCAGCCACTTGTCCATCTGCGGGATCATCGAGGGGGTGGCTCCCTTCTGCGGTCCGTAAACAGCGCTGGCTCCGTTTTCCCCGCAGAGCGGATTGGTCACGTCGCAGGCAATGCGGAAGCTGCAGTCCTTCAATGCGGGGAGTACGCCGTCGGTCGTGATCCGCCTGAGCTCCTCCAGCCCCTTCGCGCCGAAGGGGACCTGCTCCCCCGCTTCGTTGAGCAGACCGTAGCCCAGGGCCTGGAGCATGCCGATGCCGCCGTCGTTGGTGGCGCTGCCGCCGATCCCCACGATGAAGTGCCGGCAGCCCTTTTCGATCGCGTCCCGGATCATTTCGCCCACGCCGCAGGTCGTGGTGTGGAGCGGATTGCGCTCAGCGTCCTCCACCAGCGTGATGCCCGCCGCTGCGGACATTTCCAAAATGGCCGTGACACCGTCGGCCAGGATGCCGTACCGGGCGTCCAGCTTTTCCCCCAGCGGTCCGGTCACGCGCACGGTCTGAAGCGCGCCTCCCATGCCGATGGTCAGCGCCTCGACCGTTCCCTCGCCTCCGTCCGCCAGCGGGCGTACCTGCACCGCGGCGTCCTTGTAAACGCGCAGGATACCGGCACGGATGGCGTCGCCTGCCTGAAGCGAGCTGAGGCTGCCCTTCAGAGAATCTATGGCGATGACTGCTTTCATGTCGTCGCTTCCTTTCCAAATCCTTTTCGGAAGATTTTCTGTTTGTATTCTACCACACCGCGTCCGTTTTTTCCATCGTTTGGAATTCGGATGGCCAAATCGATCGAGGATTCCATACACATTCAAGTCCCGCCTCGCAAAAAGCAAAACGGCCATCCCTTTCGGGATGACCGTTTGTTTTTGGTGCACCGGGGCAATCCAAATCCGAACCCGTGTCTCTATCAGACGCGAGCCCAGCGTCAGCGGGTCGCGGCTGAAAAGGAAAAACAAGGCCATCGGTCGATGTGGCGGTGCTTGTGCCGCCACATGACCTTATGGTCTTGTTTTGACGTGGTGCGCGAGGCGGGACTTGAAGTCCACGTCCGGAGTGGATACTAGAACCTGAATTTGAGAAAAACCGTTCTAGTGCGTACCGCGATGTGCCGCTGCGTACCGCGAAAAACCTTGATTTTTCAAGCTTTTTCGGCCATCGTGCCTGCAACGCCTTGGGCCGCGCCAGATGCAAAAAATCAGTAGTTTGTTAGATGTTTGTTAGATGTAAACGGCGCACATCTGCCAGAAACCAGTTCTAGTAACAGGCGGCCAAAGGAATTAATTGGGAATTTACTGCTCGCCTGTTCCCCGCTCGTTAGATGTTTGTTGGATGCTCTTTCGAACCCGCCCACATAAACTTTTTTCCAGCGAGAAAATAACAAAAAAGTGGAGGATCATATCATGCAAAAGCGCCATCACTCAAACACGGTGATGGCGCTTCGATCACTCTCAAATGCTCCAGCCGGCGCTGGCAGTCTGCAGCTCGGTCATGCGGCGGAAGATGCCGCCGTCCTTTCGCAGGAGTTCTTCAGGGCGGCCTTCCTCGGCGACTTTGCCCTCGGAGAGCACGACGATGTGATCCGCTGCCTCCACGGTGCGCATGCGGTGGGCGATGACCAGCACGGTCTTGCCCTGCAGCAGACGGGACAGAGCGCCCTGGACCTTGGTCTCGTTCTCCACGTCCAGGGAGGCTGTGGCCTCATCCAGCAGGACGATCGGTGCGTTTTTCAGCAGCGCACGGGCAATGGAGATCCGCTGCCGCTCGCCGCCGGAGAGCTTGGCGCCGTTTTCCCCAATGGGCGTATCATAGCCCTGGGGCAGCTTGCTGACGAACTCCTCGCAGTTGGCAGCCTGGGCCGCGCGGATCACCTCTTCGTCTGTGGCGCCGTGACGGCCCAGGCGGATATTCTCCATCACCGTGTCGTCAAAGAGCACCACGTCCTGGAACACCATGGCGTAGTCTGTGAGCAGCACCTCGGGATCGACGGTGGCAATGTCCACGCCGCCCACCTCAATGGAGCCTTTGTCGATGTCCCAGAGCCGAGCCGCGAGCCGGGCGCAGGTGCTTTTGCCGGAGCCGGAAGGACCGACCAGCGCGGTCACTTCCCCTTCCTTCGCCGTAAAGCTCACGCCGTCCAGCACCTGCTTGTCATCGCGGCCCAGGCCGCCCTCTCTTCCGGCTTCGCCGGAATTCACCTTGTAGGCAAAACCTACATTGTTGAACACGATGTCGTGCCCTTGCGGCTCAAAGCGCTCCGCGCCCTCGGCGGTCTTTGCGTCCTGGATCTCCATGAGGCGGTTGGCGGAGACCTGAGAGACGAACATCTCCGCGATCAGCGCCAGCGCCTGATCGAAGGGCGCGTAGACGCGGGTGATGACCAGCAGGAACATGAAGAGGGTCATGAAGTTGATCTGCCCCGAGAGGATCATGGTCGTGCCGGTGAGGATCGTGGTCGCCACGCCCAGACGCATGATGACGCTGGCGGCATTCACAAAGATCCCGGTGGAGAGCTCGCCGCGGATCATGGTCGATTCATGATGATCGATCTTGTCGCCCAGTTCCTTCAAGAAGCGATCCTCCTGGTTGGTGGCCCGCACCTCGCGGATATTCTCCAGCGTCTCCTGAATGCCGTCGGAGACCTGGATCCCGGCGGCCTTGGTGATCTCGGAGTTGCGCTTGGCAAGCTTTCGGCTGCCGAAGAGCAGCGCGAAGGCCACGGGCACGCCCCAGAGGCAGGCCAGAGCGAGCTTCCAGTTATACGCAAAGAGCATCACGGCGATGATGGCCGTGGAGAAGTAGGAGCCGTAGAGATAGCCCAAGCAGTGGGACCAGACGTGCTCCAGCCGGTTCACGTCGCCCATGATGGTCTCCGTCAGATCCGCCAGATCCCGCTTGCCGAAGTAGCCCAGCGGCAGCTTGCGCAGGCGCTCGGCCAGGCTGATGCGGACATTCTTTACCTCGCTGTACACCAGGCCGTAGGTGGCCTTGTACTGCTGCAGGTGTGTGAGGAAGGAGAGCACCACAAAGGCCAGCACCAAAAGCAGGATCGGCAGCGCCATGGGGAGCGCCGCGCCGGCAGTCAGCGTGTCCATGTAGCGGGACATCATCAGAAACAGGATGCCCATGCCGCCCATGACCACCAGGTTCACGATCACGGTCCAGAGCGTGCCCTGTTTGACGTTCTTGACCCCCTGCTCTGAAAGGGCGTATTTGTGCTGAAAATCTTTTCCGAACATTTATTTGCCCTCCTTGTCGTCCTCGCAAGCTGCATATCGCTCGCTTCCTCGCAGGCTTGAAAGCTCGTTCATTCCGCTGCTCGTCCTCTCCCCACGAAGCGGGCTTTGCGGGGACCCCTTTGAAATCTTCCACTGCACGGCCTGATTGTAATCCGCCCACATCCGGGCATAAAGGCCGCCCGCCTTAACCAGTTCCTCATGCGTTCCCTGTTCCGAAACCTTACCGGAATCCAGAACGATGATCTTGTCCGCGCCCACGACCGTGGACAGACGGTGGGCGATCATGACGACGGTGCGGTCCTTTGTCAGCGCGGCAAAGGCCTTCTGGATCATGGCCTCGTTCTCGGGGTCGGCAAAGGCCGTGGCCTCATCCAGCACCACGATGGGCGCGTCCTTCAAAATGGCCCGGGCCAGCGCCACGCGCTGCTGCTCACCGCCGGAGAGATAGGTGCCATCGGTGCCGATCACCGTGTCCATCCCCTGGGGGAGCTTTTCGAGGATATCGTCACACTGGGCAGCCGACAGCGCCCGCTGCACCTCTTCCTTTGTTGCCTCCGGGCGGGCGGCGCGCACATTTTCCAGGATGCTGGCCTTGAAGAGGCGGTTGTTCTGGAACACAAAGGCCACCTGATCCATCAGCACATGGGGGTCGGTTTCGCGCACATCCACGCCGCCGACCTCCACCGTGCCGGAGCTCACATCCCAGAAGCGGGGAATGAGACTGGCCGCGGTGGTCTTGCCGCCGCCGGAGGGCCCGACCAGAGCCACCGTCTGCCCCGGCTCGACCCGGAAGGAGACGTGATCAAGCGCGGGCAGTGCGGCACCCTCATAGGTAAAGCTCACGTCCTTAAATGCCACGCTGTTGTCCTTCGGTGTCTGCGGATGGTCCGTGATCGGAAGCGTGGGAGCGCTCATGACCTGGTTGATGCGCCCCAGAGCGGTGCTGGCCAGCATCATGCCGCTGGCCGCAAACATGATCTTGGCAAGCGCCGTGGAAATGATGGCGGAGAAGACCGCATAGAAGGCGAAGTTCGTCACGAAAGCCGCAAAATTGCCGGACTTCAAAGCTCCCGGTGCGATCAGCAGCGCCGCGGGAACGAGGAAGATGAACGCGCCCTCGGTGAAGGTCAGGTTCACCGCCTGGGGCACCTTGCAGACGTCCGCCTGATAGTGCTCGGCCTTGGCGCTGTAATCCTCGATGGCCTGCTTGAAGGCCTTGAAGGAGTACACGGTCTGCTGGAAGACCTTCACCACGGGGATGCCGCGGACGTATTCGGTGCCCGCCTTGCTCATCACATCCTGGGCCGCCTGGTATTCGGCCATGAGTCCGGCGTTCTTGCCGCCCATCATGGTGCCCATGGCGGCAACGGATACCACGGCCGCGAGTAGGCAGGCCGCGCCCATGCGCCAGTCGTACACAAACATCAGCACCAGCATGGCGACGAACATGGCGACCGTGCCGACGATGTCCGCCAGATTGTGGGCCAGCAGCGTCTCGGTCTCGGAGGCCGCGCCGTCCAGTCGGTTGCGCAGCAGGCCGGAGGCGTTGGAGTCGAAGAAGCCCAGCGGCGCCTTCATCAGATGGGCCATGCCGGCTTTGCGGATATTGGAGGCCGTACGAAAGGCCGCCAGGTGCGTGCACATCAGCGCAGCGAAATACACCAGGATCCCCGCAAAGGAGAAGGCGAAAGCCATCCAACCGTAGCGGGCGATGCCGGTCGCCTGTGTCCAGTTCGGCGCCGCGGCGATGAGATCCCGCGCCACCAGCCAGATGCATATGTAGGGAAGCATGCCCAGCACCATGGCGACGGCGGAGAGGCCCAGTCCCAAAAAGGTCAGGCCCTTATGGCTGCCCGCGTATCCCAGCAGAACAGCCAGATCGCTTTGTTTCTTTTCTTTCATTTTCTTTCCTTCTTTTCTCCTTGTTTTTGGTTAAATGCCCTTAACTCGCAGGCTGAAATACTGCCCCACCGCGTGAGGCAAGTTGGTCTGCGTTTTTTGTATTACTCCCCCTTTTCCGCGAAGCAGTCGTAGGGAGCTGTTTCGTCAAAGGGGCGGCCTTTCTTCAAAGTCGGGATCGTGTCGATATGCCGGAAGGCGCTTTTCGGATCGTCGGTAAAACCGTTGTGGGAGGTGAACACAGTTCGGATCCTGCCGAGATCGAGTTTATTCCGCAGTGCCTTCAGAGACTCCATGTGAGGATCTGCGCCATGTGCTTATAGTTGCCCTTGTCGCAATAGGCCTTTTCCTTTTCAATGAGCTCCCGCATTCGGGCGTAGACGTCCTCCCGGATCTCTGCCGGGAGGCTCGGGAAATAGTTCTGATAACGGCTGATCGCCACCAGCTGTTTCGGTTCATAGTTCTTCATTTTCCATTCTTTACCCGGTCTCCAACGACCCAATAATCGCAAATGCTGTCTCCGTTTGCGATCGTGTGTTCCCGGAAAAGCTTCCCGTGCTGCAGGCGGAACATGACCTCATCCGTGGAACAGAGGGCTGGCATGAGTTCCGCAATGCCTTCCCGCCGGCAGAATTCGCAGATCGGGCAGCGCGTAAAGTAATAGAAGCTCCCCTCTCTGTGCCGGGATTCATCGAAATGGATGTGCCAGTTGACCGGATACTCTTTGCCGTGCTTCTCAAACCAGGCCTCGTACTTCTTCATATCCCGGTACCATTTCTTCGGCTGCCTGTTCAGGTCGGTCATGCCGAATACGGTCCGAAGGAGCTTCAATTCCAGAACGTCCGTCATGACAAGCGCCATTTCCTCCGGCGTGATCGTTCGGCCGCTTCCCAGCCAGGCCGCGGCGAACACGTAAGCAAAGTACGCGTTCATCGCCATGGGATTGCCGGGGCCGAGTTCGTCCGCCCGGGACAGAAGCCTTTTGTATTCCTTCTTGCCCTCCCGGATCGACCGCTCCGCCAGAGCGGTGTCAAATCTTGTCCGGATGCTCTTTTTTATCATCGGCGCAAACAGCGACCAGTAGATTCCAACGTATTTCACAGCTTTTTCGCTCCGTTCTATTTCTTTACACTGACCCACAGGCCGTTTTCCTTCGTTTTCAGCTCATACTCTGCAGCGATCGGATACTGTCTCCCATCCTGCCGCCTCGTTCAAAACAGCGTGCAGATCCAGGCAATCAGCAGTGCTGCGAAGGGCTGCGTCAGGATCTGTCTGAGCTGCTCTTTCCGGTTATAGCCAAAGCTGTGGTACCCGGCGCAGCCTTTCGTTTCCGGGATATAGTGCTGGAAAAACTGCGTCTTCGTGATCAGAATGTAATCCAGAACGATGATATCAAAGGCTTTGACGCCGAGCAGAATGACAAGGAAGCGTGCCAGGAATTGTCCAAAGGTAAATTCCTTTTGTACGCCGTCCCATCCGCCGTAAACGATCACGCCGACAAAGCCCAGCGCGCAGAGCAGCATAGGGCGAAGGGGGTTGAACACTTATCGCCTGTGAGCGCCCCTTTTCGGCGCTTTTTGCCCTTTTTTCTTTGCTGGGCGTCAGCCCAGCTGCATCAAAAAGAACAAAAATCCCTCGAAAAATGTCAGCTCACAGGTGCTTTGCAGTTTTAACGGAGCGGATTTTTGTCGAAACAAGGAGAACGCCGCAGGGAATACTTCTGTATTTTCAAGGTGTTTGACGCAGTGTCGGCGGAAATCCGCCCGCTAAAACCGGCAAGGGTTCAACCCCCTTCGCCCTAAGGATCCAGCCGATCACCGGTGCGGCCGGGAAGGGCGGCTGATGCAGCCTGGCCTTTTCTTCGATATCTTTGGGGAAAAACCGAAGCAGACCCGTCCAGGGGTAGAAGTACGTCGCCGCCCAGATCATGCCAAAGAGCAGGGCGCACATTGTCAGTGTCAGAATCAGGGTAAGCATTCTTTCCGCTCCTTTGCTCTTTCGGCTTTATTCTGCCGTAAGCTCCATAAACTCGTCGATCGCCCGCAGTACCGGCGCGGTGTACTTTTCCCCGCCGAAGAGCCACTGCTCATGCTGCATGTCGAATTCCCGGATCTCCGGATCCCGGAAGTATTGTTTATAACGCTTCAAATATTTCTCGCCCATTTTGTTGGCGTAAATGAAATGGACCTTCGTGCCCTCCACGTGGATATCGTCCTTGAGCCAGGTGAGCAGGTCCGTGTAATATTCGTTTTTGATGGACTCCGGGCTGAACTTGGAAAAGCAGCCCAGAAAGCGATCCGCCGTCTCGTCGTTCATTTCAAAAAAGCTCTTGAGTTTTTCCCTGGTTTTTGCCATCTTTTTCTCACTCTTGGTGAAACTGGTCAGCAGCGGCACCACCAGCTTCGACTGCAGCCAGGCGCTGAGGCGCCCGCTCTGATCGAGATCAGGGCTGCCAAAGATCCCATGGTCGATGTGGATGTTCTCCCGCTGGATCAGCTGGCCGACAAAGCTGCTGCCCAGAGAGGAGCCGATGGCTCCGTCAATCTTTCCGTTATAGTTTTCTTTGATGTATTCTTCTATCTTCTCCGTGACCGTGATCATATCCGGGAAGACCGTCCCTCTCCCGTCAAAGCCGTCGTAGTTGACGCAGATCAGGTGATATTTTTCGCCCAGTCGGTCCAGTACCGCAGCGAAGTTCGTCTGATAGTCGCAGGCCGTCCCCGGCAGCAGCATCAGGGTTTTTCCCGATACGTTCCCCATTTCAACAAATTGCATGCTTATATCCTCCTCATTTCAGGATCAGAGTCATTGCTCCAGAGAGGATGGCGGCGATGAGCGCCATGCCCACGGTTCCCATGATCCATTTCTGTTTCTTGTCCTTCACCGTGATATACGGCCGCAGATCCTCCGTGCCCGGAATGACCCAGGCCTTGGTATGACCGACCCAATAATCGTCGATCAGCAAGCGGTCGATCAGATTCATGACGGACAGGATCACGAAGCCCTGCCAGAAACCGGGCCAGAAGCCCCTCGCTCCGTTGATCGCGTACACGCAAAGAAGTACGTAGATCAGATAGCCCGGAAGGCACAGGCTTCTGAAGAGCACGCTCCGCTTCCGGATCTCCTCCGCTGTCGTCAGGCCCAGCGCGACGACGCGCTCCTGTACCGTTTGATCGTACAAATGCACCATGCCGACGGCGCCGTTTCGGATACCGATCGCGCAGATCAGGTACAACAGGAAGCCCAGACCAAGACCTTCCAAGATAAGCTTAAGCGCAATCATCAGTCGGCCTCCTTTTCGTCATTCTTGATCGCCCGGATCCCCCCGAGGAACATCACGATCCAGCCAAGACTCTCAAAGCCCGACGCAAAGCCGTTGAAGGGCAGCGGAAGGATCAGTTCCAGCAGAAACCCGATTCCGGCGATCATCATCGGAGCTGCCAGCACCCAGCGTTTTTTCAGCGGCAGCACGCCCTTCCAAATGATGGCGATCCAGCCGACGGTGGTGGCGAGCTCCAGCACGACAAAGCTGGCCCAATATGGGACAGCCTGGACCCGATAAGCCCGATTCCAGGCCGAAACTGCCCTCGCCGTATCCCCGCCGACCGCCTCGAAGATGACATTGTATGTATGGATCAGCGTTCCGCAGGCCAGATGAAAATACACAAAAACCATGCAGCCCCAGTAAAGGCCTACAATAAACAGCTTCAGGAAACGGCGGCCCCATTTGTCGCCGCAGCATGCCAGCTTCTCATTCAGATACCGCACAAAAGCCAAAGCGGCGATCATGTACAGCGCAGTACCGACGAGCCCGCCGATATGGGACAGGGCGATCCGCCAGTCCGCGATCGTGAGCCAGCCGGCGGAGATCATGAAGGAGACAGCCGTGCTGCCCTTCGGCTCAAGGCCCATGCAGTAGTCGCCGATGATGCACGGGATCATGGCCGGGATGATCCACAGCATCCGCTTTGTGATCTTCTCCCGTTCCTGAGATGTCATGCTTGTTCCTCCTTCTGTCTGGAGTACCGGTGAACCGCTTCCACCTCTTGGATGAAGCGCTCCGTGTTCTCGCCCACCAGGCCGCCGTGGCCCATGTCTTCAAAGATCCTGCAGGTGAAGGGATAGCCTTTTGCTTTCAGCTCATCCAGGTTGGCCGAAAGCTTTTTGTCCACGGTTCCCCTGATCCCGTACCAGATGTGCATATCCGTGCGGGCAAAAACGCTATAATCCGTTTTCTTTCCGATCAGGCACTTGTCCTGATTCTTCCAGCTTCGCCAACTGGCTTTCGTGTAGAGGATCCGGTCGGCTTCCTCCGGGCTGCGGCCCGTGATCTTCGCGAGAAAGCGCTTGCGCAGCTTGCCCGCCCGGCCCATGACAACAAAGAAGGTCCCGGTAAAGAAGAACAGATAGAGCTCTTTCAGCGCCTTGCTTTTGATATCCGGGTAGTCCCGCAGGGACATGCCGTCGGCAATGGTCGTGGTGATCTGCAGGCGGTCATCCTCCAGCACCTGCATCAGCGTCCGGCAGCCGTAGGAGATGCCGTAGAGGATATCCACCTTGCCGCCGTAGTTCGCAATGAGGTAATCCTCCAGGCCGCGCGCCTCCCAGGCCACAGAACGAAACTCCGTCTCCGGCTCGGAAGGGTTGAAGCCGTCATAGGCAAGCAACACCACGTGATATTTCTCCGCGATCTTCTTCGCGGTGGGAAGGACGCCGAGATAGCTGGTCCCGCCGCCGTGGAGAAGCACCATCAATTCCTCGTTTTCCCGGCCAAATTCGAAATATTTCATGGGAAAAGATACTCCTCTGTTTTTTGTCGTCTCATCGAGTCCGTGCCACAAGCCTTCCCGTGGGATCAGAACCGGGTGCAGATCCAGGCCGCCAGCGCGGAGACGGCGGGAAAGATCACAAACAGCTTCAGCAGCTGGCTTTTGAGGTTGAAGCCGTACTTCCTTCCCTCCATCACATGCGCCGCCTCGGGGTAGTAATGCTGGAAGAAGTGGAATTTCAAAAGCAGAAAGTTGTCGATGAGGGCCATGTCGCAGATCTTGTAAATGGTAAGGATCAGCACAAAACGCAAAAAGAATTGCCAGAACGAGAAGCCGCTTCGGAGGCCGTCCCAGACGGCGATCACACCCGCGCCGAGGATCATCAGAACGCTGATGATAAAAAGCGTCCATCCGATCGCCCTCGCTCCGTAGAAGAGCTCCTGCTCCCGCTGGATCAGCACTTCCCGCGCTTCCCTGGGAGCCGAGGAAAAGAACTTGTTATCCTGAATAAACGCCACACAGGATATCAGCATCAGAGCCATCGCCGCGCAGAAGACGATCGCCAGAAAAATTGTCAGAAGCATGATGGTTTCCTCCTGTTTTTTGAAATGCTTTCTGCCTTTTCAAAAAAGGCTCATAGGACATATTCCCTATCGCCCACATATTTTTTCCAGCCAAGCAGCAGCGCTGTATATAGCACGATCGCGCCGAGACTCATATTGGATGTCCCGATCCCGTTACAAAGCGCCGTGTTGCCAAGCCGTCGCACGGCGTTGAACACGCCCTTTCCGATCATCAGATTGAACACGCAGTACCATTTGGGAAACGGCGTGCGGCCCTTTGCAAAGGCGATAAACTGCACAACGCTCGCTCCGATAAAAAACACGCCGAACACGGCCGCGGCCGGGAGCAGGAAGGTCAGCAAATACCGCATTGCGATGTCTTGACCGACGCTCTGACCGGCTGCTTCCGCAACGGTTTTGTAAATCCACATAAACGCGCCGCAGGGCAGGTGCACCGCCCCGCCGCCGAGGGCAAGATAAACGTACATCGCGAGCATATAAAAGCTGCCGCCGCGGGGCATTGTTTCCCGGATCAGCGGATAGATCGTCATGAGAGCGGGAAATTCCAGACAGATCCCCACAAAGCCGACAAGTCCGCCCAGAATCGGCCGCCAGGCGGGCATGTCCAGCGCGATAGCAAAATAACCTTCGATCATGTTCGCTCCGTCCGGGAACTTCGCCGCGCCGATCAAACAGTCTCCGATCAGCGTCAGCAGGGCGCCGATCAGCCCGATCTTTAACCAACTCTCCGCTTTTTCTCTGTTCATCTGCTCACTTCCCATGGTTTCCGCCCTCTCTGAAGTTCGTCCTGTCAGGTTACCAAAGCCGCCCGGGATCCCGTATTTCATTAGAAAGCTCCTTTGTATTCCTTCGACACGTTTCCGAAATCTTCATATCTGTTCTCCTCTCAAAATCAAAGCGCAGGCTTTGATTTTGAAAAGGAAGAAGGAGGGAGCAGAGCGCAGTTTTCGTCACACTTGGCGGAAACGGAGCGGTGCGAGCTTCTTCTGACGTAGCAGCGGCGTCATGCAGTCCATGCTCAAAAGCAAGGTCGAGCTGTTGTGCAGCAAAGCCGAGGTGGCCGGCGGAAAGACGCCGACAGCCCCCAGGGCGATCAACGCGCCGTTGAAGCCCATCACGAAGCGGTAATTCCGGTCGATGCGCCCCATGAGCTTTTGGGAGAGTGTTCGCAGCAGCACCAGCTCCCGCAGATCCTCCGCCGCGATGGTGATATCCGCCACCTCCCGGGCGATGCTTGCACCGCTGCCGATGGCGACACCAACGTCCGCCAGCGACAGGGCGGGCGCGTCGTTGATGCCGTCACCAATCATAATGACCTTGCGTCCCGCCTCCTGTTCGGCGCGGATAAAGGCCGCCTTGTCCTCGGGCAGCACCTCAGCGCGATAGTCGTCAATGTTCAGTTCCTTTGCAATGGCAGCCGCCGCAGAGCGGTTGTCCCCGGTGAGCATGACGACCTTTTGAAGTCCCGCCTCGTGGAGAAGGTTCACGATCTCCTTTGCTTCCGGGCGCAGCGGGTCATAGATGCCGATGGCCGCGGAGAGCCGCCCGCCGATGGCCAGGTACAGCCAGGAGCAATCCGGTTCCAAGGCGTCAAACGCCGTCTGATCCTCTGGCAGGATCTGCGCGCCCTCATCTTCAAAGACGAAGTGGCGGCTGCCGATGACGGCCCGCTCGTCGCCGATCTTAGTGGCGATGCCGTGGGCCACCACGTATTCCACTTCGCTGTGCATCTCCCGGTGGTCCAGCCCCCGCTCCCGGGCGGCGCGCACCACGGCGTTTGCCACGGAGTGGGGGAAGTGCTCCTCCAGGCAGGCGGCCACGCGCAGCATTTCCCGCTCATCTTGCCCCCGGAAGGGTACGACCTTCCGCACCGTGGGGCAGGCGTTGGTGAGAGTGCCGGTCTTGTCAAAGATCACGGTGTCCGCGCGGCTCAAAATCTCCATATATTTGCCGCCCTTGACCGTGATCTTGTGGCGGCCGGCCTCCCGCATGGCAGAGAGGACGCTCAGGGGCATGGAGAGCTTCAAGGCGCAGGAAAAATCCACCATCAGCACTGAGACGGCGCGGGCGGTGTTGCCGGTCAGCAGCCAGGTGAGCGCGCTGCCGCCCAGGCACCAGGGCACCAGCTTGTCCGCCAGGCGGTAAGCCCGGTCCTCAGTGCCGGATTTCAGTCGCTCGGACTCCTCGATCATGCGCACGATGCGGTCATAGCGATTTTCGCCCGCGGAGTGGGTCACCCGCAGGACACAGCTGCCCTCCTCCACCACGCTGCCTGCATAGACGGCAGCGCCGGGCCGCTTGGCCACGGGGACGGATTCTCCGGTGAGCGACGCCTGGTTGAGCATCACGTCCCCTTGCTCCAGGATGCCGTCCAGGGGCAGGACATGGCCGGTGTGCACCACGATCTGGTCTCCGACCTTCACCTGTGAAAGCGGAACGATTACCTGGGTGCCGTCCTCCGTCAAAAGCCAGACCTTGTCCACCTGCAGGGACATGCTTTTGGCCAGATCGTCCACGGATTTCTTGTGGGTCCAGTCGTCCAGGGTCTCGCCCAGGGAGAGCAGGAAGCGCACGGAACCCGCGGTGGAGAAGTCCCCGGTCAGGAGCGAGGCGCCGATGGCCACGCCGTCCAGCACCTCTACGGTCAGCTTGCCCCGCAAAAGCATCTTCGCGGCAAGCCAGAGGCGGGGCAGGGCGCTGACGGTGTTGATCACCCGGCGGATCGGCAGGGGCAGAAAGAGCTTTTTTCCATAGTGCCGCAACACCTGGAAGACCAGCTTTTCCTTGTACTCCCGGTTGATCTGGCGACTGTGGGGGCTGAGTACGTGAGCCTCTTCTTCGGCTTCCTCGTAGGAAAAGCGAGACAGGGCGCTGTACAGCGTGTCACGTTCCCCGGTAAAGAGAATGGTCACGCCGCAGATACGCTCATGTACCGTCACCTGGTCGACGCCGGGCAGGGCCAGGATCCAGGCCTCCAGCAGGTCGGCATCGCGCATGCTCATGGAGCGCTGCATGGCCCGCAGTCGGACGCGTCCCCGGCTTTCATGCAGAATCTGAAATCTCATGCTTTCGCAGTATCTTCGATGTACTTTTCCTCTTGGGCGGCTCTGGCCTCGTTGATCGCTTTGGCGTCGGCCAGGATGTCTGAGCAGCCCTCCTGCACGGCTTCCACGTCCCGCATCACCTGGTCGCGGCAGCGCAGCACGGCGGCGGTAGCGTGGGTATAGACCTTGCGGGCATCCTTGCTGCCCAGAAGCTTGAAGCCGGCGGAGCCAAACAGCGTGCCGCCCACAAACAGTGCGATTTTTCCGGTAGTAGTCATATCTTTATCCTCCTATGTTTGCCCGGCGTCTGCCGGGTTTTTTACTTCTTCTTATATCCGCAGTCGCAGTACGGCCCGCCGCTTGCCAGGGTGTACTGCCGTACGAATTGAGATACACCGCCCGCCTCGCTCATGGTGTAGTCCAGATGGCACATGGCGGGGGTCAGTTCAAACAGGCCCAGTTCCTTCATCAGCGTGCAGATGCCGCATTTCGTAAAGCGGGCCTCATAGCCGCTGCCGTCCGGATAGGGCAGATAGTCCATGTTCCAGGAATAGGGATTGCGGTCGGCGGCCCGCAGGGCGGCGGTATCCTTCATGCCCTGAAGATCCGCGTCCGTAAACTTGCGCTTGGCGCTCATCCGGCAGAACCACCTGGTGGGCGCGGTCATCATGGCCTGAGCGTAAAAGTCTGTCAGCTGTTGTACCGTCGGTCGCCGCTCCATGCTCAGGACGAAGGCGCAGAGCAGGGCGCAGTTCACGATATTCATCTGGAAGCGGTCGCCCTTTTCAAATTCCGGGAGCTTTTCGATAATCTCCCGGTATCTGGGTTTTGCCTTTTCGGTGATTTCCTTTGCCTCCAATGCGGTGCAGCCCAGAACGGAGACCAGGCGCTCCCGGAAAGACTTTCGATACAGCAGCCACATGCCCAGCGGCATTCCCATGTATTTCATGCTTTTTCCTCTCCAAACGCGATCTTCACGATCACCATCTTCACCAGACTGTCGCAGAAGCGGATCATCAGCTTGTGGAAAGCGTTTACCTTGGGGTAGATGTCCCGGTAGCCGCGCATATAGCTTTTCGTCGAGACGGCAGCGAAATGTTTGCTCCAGCCCTTCAGGGTCATCGGGTCATCCAGGGAGAACAGCGCGTTCACGTCCTTGATCCCGGCGCCCTTGAGCCAGGTCTTGGTCATCATCCTGGCCCCGCGCCTGTTGCAGCAGTCAAAGGCCAGCACCGCGCCGGGAAAGCGCGCGGCCATCGTCTGGAAGAGCGCCTTGACCGCCTCGGTTTCAAAATAGTAGAACACGCCGGAGGCGAAGAACACCGCGCCGCGGGATGCGTTGATGCGGTCCATCCAGCGGTGGTCATTCAGTTCGCAGCCGATGTTCTCCTCCCGCTCGCCCGCGGGCAACAGTTCGTCTCGCACGGCGATCACGTCCGGCATGTCCAGGTTGTAGCCCCGGCACCGGCCGTTATCCACCTGGGAGAAGGTGTCGTCCAGCCCGCAGCCGAGATTGACAACCGCCGCTTCGGGGTGCGGTTTCAGATAGTCCCGCACTTCCCACATGAGGTCGTACTGCCGCTGGGCCACCTCCAGCGCGCCGAAGAGTCCCGCCTGGGACTCCATCAGCTTCCGCTTTTCGGAAAAGTCGTAGTCCAGCATGGTGCAGATGCGCTTAGCCGACGGGTCGGAAAACAGTTCCGGATAGCGTTCCGAGCAGATCAGCCGCCCAAAGAGCGGGATGATCAGCGTCTCTTGAATAGAGTTTTTTTCGATATGGTATTTCATTTTATGATCTCCTATCCCAGCGCCACGTCCAATGCCATCATCAGGCTGAAGCCGAAAGCGAAGGCGATGACGCCGATATTGGAATGTTCTCCCGCAGACATCTCCGGGATCAGCTCCTCCACGACCACATACAGCATGGCCCCGGCGGCAAAAGACAGCAAATAAGGCATGGCGGGCACGATCAGCCCCACCAGAAGCACCGTCAGCGCGCCGAAGACCGGCTCCACCGCGCCGGACAGGAGACCAAGCCAGAAGGATTTACCCTTGCTCTTACCCTCCGCGTAGAGCGGCATGGAGATGATCGCGCCCTCCGGGAAGTTCTGGATCGCGATGCCGAGGGTCAGGGCCAGCGCTCCGCCTGCGCTGATCATGCCGGAGCCGGAAATGAGCCCGGCGTACACGACGCCCACCGCCATTCCCTCCGGAATATTGTGGAGCGTCACGGCCAGGACCATCATGGTGAGGCGGGCCAGGTGGCTCTTCGGCCCCTCCGTCTGATTCACGGCACGGTGCAGATGCGGAATGACATGGTCAAGCAAAAGCATGAAGGCGATGCCGATCCAAAAGCCGAGAAGGGCCGGGAGAAAAGCCAGACGGCCTTTGGAAGCCGACTGCTCGATGGCCGGGACGATCAGACTCCAGATGGACGCCGCCACCATGACGCCGGCCGCAAAACCGTTCAGCGCCCGCTGGATGCTGAGCTTCAGGTCTTTCCGGAGAAAGAAGACGCAGGCCGCCCCTGCCGTTGTGCCGAGGAAGGGGATCAGCAGCCCGAGAACGATGGTTTGGATCATGGCCGCCCTCTCTTACTTCCTGCCCACCAAAAGCGTGGAGCCGCCGAGACCGAGGAGGGCCGCTTCCTTATGTCCCATGAAGCGCCCGTCCGTGGTGTCGATCAGGCGCACATCCTCATAGCCTGCGTCCTTCAGCTTTTTGACAAAGGCGTCCATGTCGCCGTA
This sequence comes from Eubacteriales bacterium, assembly GCA_030531505.1. Taxonomy (GTDB): domain Bacteria; phylum Bacillota; class Clostridia; order Oscillospirales; family Oscillospiraceae; genus Limivicinus. The sequence continues at coordinate 120,316 of JAUNNH010000002.1, read as the reverse complement.
GCGCGCTTTGCTCATCAGGTCATGGATGGCAAAGCAGCCGCCTTTTTTCAGCACGCGCAATGATTCCAGCAGCAGCGCCTGCTTGTTCTGCCCGGCGATGTTATGGTACACATAGTTGCTCGTCACAGCGTCAAAGCTCTCGGCCGCAAAGGGCAGATGCACGGCGTTGCCTTCTTCAAAGCGTGCGTTGCTCACGCCCTCGGCCGCGGCGTTTTCCTCGCAGCGCTTCTTTGTGAAGACCGCTTTGTACGCGCCTCTCCAGATATCGCAGCCGACCATCTGCGCCTTGGGATTGCGCTTGGCGCAGGCGATGGTCAGCGCACCGCTGCCGCAGCCCACATCCAGTCCCGTGCCGCCGTCGGGGAGCGTCAAGAAGTCCGCCGTCCCGTCGACGATGGTCTTGGCCAGCTTGCGTTTTCCGTTGTAGTCAAAGGTCCGGTGCAGGGCGCCCATCCAGGCGGTGGAGAACAGCAGCACCGGGGTGGCGATGCCAAAGGCCACGGCGGCGATCTGCCGCGGTCTGCCCTTCAAAATGCAATCCGTTGCGCCAAAGATGGCGGTCAGACCCGCGGAAGCAGCCGCCGCCGCGCCGAGACCGATCACCATGCTCGTCGGCACCCAGTTTTTATAGTCCGGTTTTTTCATACACTTTCCCCTTATATCATTTGACGCAGCGGAAGCAGCCGATGCCTTCCACGCTTGTCACGTTGACCGAACGGTACAGCCCGGAAAGCCGCTGCCGCAGGCTCGCCTCCGTCTCGTAGGGCGGCGTGAAAAAACCCCTGGGCTGGTATAGATGCCGGATGAACCAGTCGGTCCGGCGGCAGCCGCCCCGGATATAAAAGCAGCCGCAGAAGGTCCCGCCGCGTTTCAGCACCCGGAAGGTCTCCCGGTAGGCCGCCTCCTTGTCGGGGAAGGCGTGAAAACCGTTGAGGGAGAGCACAATGTCGAAGCTCTCATCTTCAAACGGCAGTGCGCCCACGTCCCCCTGCACAAAGCTCACATTCCCGATTCCGGCCTTTTTTGCCCGCTCCTGCGCCGCCGCCATCATGTCGGGAGAGTAGTCCAGGCAGGTGATCTCCGCTTCAGGAAGCTCCCGGTAGACCGGCATGGTCAGCACGCCGGTGCCCACCGGCACCTCCAGCAGCTTTCCGGAAAAATCCTCCGGCACGCCGGACAGGGCGCGCTCGAGATAACGGAGGTTTTTCTCTCCGTCCATGTTCCACACGATCCGGCAGATGGCTTTGCCCGGCAGCGTGGAATAGGTCATCATCCCGTCATAAAAGGAGGATACCCCTCCGGTCAGCTTATAGGCGTTTTGAATCTGTTCTTTTCGTGTCATATTGCTCCGCCCCCGCCCGGTTTCTTTTTGGAAAGCGGCACGCTCCGCGCCCCTTCCTCCGTGTCCTCCGCTTCCTCATAGCCGTCGAAAGGAGCCTCCGGGTCGGGATAGCGTCTGGTAAAGGGCTTGCAGATCTCCGCACGATGGGCAAAGGCGAAGTCGAGATCGTCCGTCCAGCCGGTGTGCCCGGTGATCACCGCGATGCGGCCCTTCCGCGCACGGATGTTCTGCTCCAGCCGCTCCAGGGAGCGGACCGCCAGCTTGTTGTCCTCCGCCAGGGTGCTGATGAAGCTGTAGCCGCCGTCCGCGCCGAACCAGATCGTGTCTCCGGTAAAGAGGTACTCGTCGTCGATCAGATAGACCATGTGTCCCCAGGTATGGCCGGGGACCAGGATGCATTCGATCTTGATATCGCCGATGTTGAAAATCTCGCCGTCGCGCAGCAGCACCTTCCGGTTGTCCATTTTGACCATCGGCAGCTTGTACAGGCCGTGGATGACCTTCCGCCGCGTTTCGCCGGTCAGATAGCGGTTTTCGATTTCACCGATGTAGACCGTGGCGTTTTGAAACAGCCGCTCGCTGTCCTCTTCCAGCGCGCCGACGTGGTCGGTATCCTGATGGGTGATCAGGATGTGGCCGATGCCTGCCGGGTCGATGCCGAGCCACTGCATTTTCTCCTGCAGCCGGGCATAGTTGTAGCCTGCGTCGATCATGATGGTAACGCCGTTTTTGGTGTAGAAAAAGATGTTCGCCACCCATTCACGCACACAGGCGACGCGCTCGTCGATGCGCCCGGTATTCAGAGGCTTGAAGATCGCCCTGCCGCGGAACATGGCGCTCATGGACTTTTTCTGGTTATTCGAATCTTTCCTTGCCATGGTCAGTTCTCCTTTTTGCGGAACCGGAAATAGCCTTCCAGTCCCAGGTCGTTTGCCTTATTTACGGTCTCAAATCCGCGTTTGTTGGCTTCTTCCTCGAACTCTTTGAGGGTAAAGAGCGCCTCCTCCGCGTGATCCCAGTGCAGCAGCGTCGACGATGTGGATGCATCTCTTGGAGAGGTCGGCGACATAGATGCTCCCTCCGTCCTTCAGCACCCGACGGCTCTCGTCAAAGAAGGTCCGCCAGCCCTCCACATGGTGGAGGATGCAGAAGTCCAGGATCGCGTCGAAGCTCCTGTCCGGGAAGCGGCTCAGATCGTCAGCGCTGCCCAGCACAAAGCTCGCATTGGGCAACTTTCTGTTTCGCGCGATTGCCAGCTGCTCCGGCATGATGTCAAGGCCTGTGTAACTGTTGACGCCGCGCGCAGTAAGCAGTGAAGCCGCATAACCGTTTCCGCAGCCCACTTCCAGAATGTCCGCGCCACGCAGGTCGAGGCCGAACTTTTCAAAGGTCTTCAGTTCTATTTTTTCGATGTACCATTTCCGCCAGCCCATCTGCATGGCGTCGAATTCTTTCGTGCTCAGCTTCATCGTTCGTCCTCCTGTTAGCAATCTCTAACCGTTCTGCTTGAATATGCCCATCCCGCAGATGCTTTTTTGGCCGCTGTGAGATGGGAGAGTTGCTCGTTCGCCGCACTCACTTTTTCGCCAGCACGGCGATCCAGGGCTTCGTGGGATGATGGTCGATCTCCACCCGGGAGAAGCCCGCGGCCTTCAGAGCGGCTTCGATTTCCTGCGGCGTGTAGTTTTTCATGCCGTCGATGATCGATTCAAATTTCACGCTGGTCGGATCGGCCCCGTCGGACTCGTTGCAGATCAGAAAATACCCGCCGGACTTTAACACCTTCGCCGCCTCGGCAAAGCATTTCTCCAGTCCTGGCCAGAAATAGATGGTCTCAAAGGCCGTGGCCAGGTCAAAGGACGCTGCGGGAAGGTCGAGCGCCGAAACGTCTCCCTGCCGCACGGTGCAGCGTTCCGCCGCGATCATGGCCCGGTTGTATGACTTTGCTTTTTCCACGCAGAGCGCGGAGTAGTCAATGGCGGTCACGTGCGCCGCCGGGTACTTCTTGAGAAGTTCCCCCGCGTTGCGCCCGCCGCCGCAGCCCAGATCCACCGCCTGGGACACCGTGAGCTCCGGCAGATGCTCAAATCCCCAGTCCGCCAGCTTCGCGTGGCCGCTATTCATGCCGCTGAGCATCAGCTTCCCGAGAAAGCCCTCCGGCTTCCGGGTCTGGTTGAAAAATTTCCTGAGAAGCGCCATTTTGGTATCCTCCTGTCATTCACCATTCCGCCAGCGCCTTTTTCAGCCGCCGGTCAATATCGAGCCTCGTCTCTCTGCACTCCTTTGGATGCTCCTTCCCGGCTTTGAACATGAACGATACCAGCAGCCCGGAGCCCACCGGGAGCATGCTCTTGAGCAGGGATTCGGGAAAGGCAAAATGGGTGCCGTGCTCATAGAGCCAGGCTTCATAAACGCTGTCATGGGGAAGCCGCTCCAGCCGCTCCTCCATCCGGCGGATATACTTGCAGGTATCCCACAGCACGTCGTCCTCCGCGCCGATGAAAATGAGCTTTCCGCGGATCTTTTCGACCTTGATCCGCTCCTCTTCCCGGATGGGATGACGGCGCTCCGATTCGTCAAACATCTTCCGGGAGGCGATCTTGTCGCCCCCTGCTTTCGAATCCGCCATGATCTGCTGCCAGTACTCGGGGTGACGGTAGGCATAGGGCAGATAGGGCAGAGGCTTGCCCTGCCAGGTGACGGTGGATTCGTTGTCGCCGGGACGCTCGTGCATGCCGTCCTTTCCGTCCTGATAAAAGCCCTCCATGACGAAGTCAGGAGGCGAAATAGCGATGGTAAGCGTAAGCTCCGGATAATACGACGCCGCCAGCAGGGCCATCATGCCGGTGGTGGAGGCGCCCACCACGCCCAGCTTATCAATGCCCTGTGCTTTCAGAAAGGCAATGGCCCGGCCAAAGCGCTCCAGCGGGATATTGTGGTGCCCGTAATCCTTTTTCTCCGGGGACATGGCCAGCACGTGGATTCCCTGTCGGTTCAGCCATTTGGCTCCGCATGAGGCCATATAGTCCTCCGCGCTGTCTCCCAGCATGGCGATGATTCCGCGTTTGCTCTTCTCGGCGCAGGGATACCATGCGCCGTTAAAGCCGTCGGTGTTGACCCGGAAAACCTGTCTTTTCATGTTTCGTCCCTCCATTGGATCATCCGCTCGACCATCTGCCGCCAGCCCTCTCTGCCCTCTTTCACGATGGGAAAGACGGGATAGCAGTGGAACAGGCCTTCGCCGAGGATCTGTTCATAGTTAACTCCGCTCTTCTGCAGCGCCGCCTCGATGGCCGGGGCGCAGGCGTAGAGCGTCTCATCGGTGCCGTAAATGAGTGTGACCGGCGGGCAGCCGGTAAAGTCCGCCCGCTGCAGCCAGAGCATATAATCGGGCACGCTGTCGTCCCCGTGGCGCATGACCTCCACCGCCATTTTCATGTACTGGGCCGGGATCGCCACGTCCTTCTCGTCCAGAGAAAGCATCCGATGCCACTCTTCCTCACTGTCCACGCAGGTGCCCGGAGAGATCGCCATGATATACGACGGCATTGGGGTGTCGTCATGTCCGTCGTTGATATAGGGAACCATCCCCAGCGCCAGATTCCCGCCGGAGGAGGTGCCGAGGACAGAAATGTGATCGGCGGCATAATCACGCAGCATCACCCGATAGGTCTCGTGGATCATCTCGTAGGCTTTGGTAATGGGATAGTCCGTGCAGAGCGGGTAGTACGGGACAAAGAGATCCAGCCCCGTCTCTTTGGCAAAGCGCAGGGCCTTTCTGATAGAACCGGGTCTCGGCGCGCTGATCATGCCGCCGCCGATCAAAAACAGATTGGCATGATCCGCGCCCTGTTTGTGGATCAGCTTCAAAACCGGACAGCCCATGACTTCGATCCGGCTGATGGTGAAGGCGTCGTCCTTCAGCTCGGGGATGCGGTTTCGGGCATTTTGCCTCCGGCGGTCCTCCAGCAGCTCTTCGGTGCTCTGGCCGACCCAGCGTTTTTTGATCCCCGATGCCTTGACCAGGCGTTTTAACACTTCATATTTCAAAGACATGCTTCTGCTCCTCCTCCGCTACGTTTTCCGGTCCTTATCTTTTCTTGTATCCCTGCCAGCAGAGCCCGGCGAACACCGCGCAGAGAACGGAGCCCGCCAGCATGATGGCCGGATGTTTCTTTTCCTTCTGTATCACAAGTCCAAGGGCGGAGACGATCATGCCGCTGATCCCGCCCGTGGTCAGCGCCCCGAAGCCCCGCAGCAGGCGGCGCTTCGGCAGCACCCGGTCAAGCCCGGCGATGCGCTCGCTGATCAGTTCTCCGACACCAAGCCCCATTAGGCCGCCGGGCAGCAGCGCCGCAATAATGAATGTGTTCAACCCGCGCTTCAGACTATGGAACAGGCAGGCCAGATAGGCGATCCATCCCGCGTTTCCCGGGATGTCATAGGCCCACCAGCGAGTATCTGAAATCCGGGTCTCATATATGGGTTCTCTCGCGTTCATGCTTTATCTTCCTCTCTTGCGCACTCGGCGTACATCAGTGTGATCCGCGCCGCCATTTCCTTGCTGAAAGTGACGCGCCAGCCATGCTCTTCCAGCCAGGCAAGATATTCCTGTGAAGTCCACTGGTGTTCAAAGCTCACGCCTGCCAGGCTCAAGATCTCTGACCAGATCCGGCTTGCAATTCCGGCCTGATGCTCCACAAAGTTCGGCGCAATCAGGATGCCGCCCGGCCGCAGCACCCGGTCGATCTCCCGCAGAGCCTTCTCCGGCTCCGGCATCACATGCAGGGCGTTGGCGATCAGCACTGCGTCGAAGCTGTCGTCCGCGTAGGGCAGAGCCGTTGCGTCCGCTACCTCAAATGTGAGGTTTGCCGGGATCGCGCCTTTCTTCGCCTCCCGTATCATGCCATTGGAATAGTCTGTGGCGATCATTCGCTTGGCCGCGCCCGCCACGTGCTTGGCAAGCAAACCCGGCCCGGTGGCGATCTCCAGCACTTCTTTGCCGTGGATGACCGTCGGGATCCGCTCGTACATAAAGGCGTAGACCTTCCGGTCGGCGCGCATAGCTCTCTCATAGATCGGGGCGTACAGGTCCCAGGTTTTCTTTTTCACGGCTTTCGCACTCCCTTCGCGATCGTCTCCCAACAGGCTTTGAGCTTCTCAAAAGTCTCGCGGCTGATATCATGCTCAATCCGGCAGGCGTCCTGTTCGGCTGTCTCCGCATTTTCCTCTCGCTTGGAGGGCGTCAAAAAGGAAGCAGTCTGTTAGTGCCATCTAACCGTCGGGTGATGAAAACGCCCACCGTACAGATGTCCAGTTTCGGGTCACTGTACGATGGGCAAATGAGGCTCGTTAGACACCGCTAACCATTATAGCGGATAGGCTATCGTTTTGCAAGGGCATGCGGTATGATTTTTGCTGTTTTCCGCTGTTCATCGAAAACACCGGAACAATGGTGATGCGATTTTATAGCCATCACGAAATATCACAAAGGCTTAGTCGATTTTATGAAGATGTTAGAAATGTGTTAGAAAAGCCTGCTCTGTCAGGTGAGCACTTTACATAGATGGCAGCGACCTCTTCCCTTCTCCCCACTTAACAAGGCAGGGAGAAGTTCAACATATCCGATCACAATACGCCCTTCTCCCCGGATTACGTTTCCTCCCATTTCTCGCTTCTCCTGAAGAACAACCATCTGCCGCACATCCGCTTTCATGACCTTCGCCATACGGCGGGCAGCATGCTGGTCAACCAAGGGCATACGATCAAGCAGGTGCAGGAATTCCTCGGCCATGAGAAGGCGTCCACTACCCTGGACATCTACACCCACGTGTCGATGGAGGGCAAGAAAGACACCGCCGATGTGCTGGATCTGCTGCTGGCATGAGAGAAAAACGCTCTGCTTTGCGGACAATGAGTCCGAACGACAAAAGAAGGCCTTGGTCGATCTTGTTGGATGTTTTGTTGGATGCTGGCAAAAGGGCCGTTCTAGCACTCGAGGAATTTCCTTAAAAAGTTAGAAAAAAGCCCTAAATCTTTCGATTTAGGGCTTTTTCTTTGGTGCGCGAGGCGGGACTTGAACCCGCACGCCCGGAGTGAGCACTAGAACCTGAATCTAGCGAGTCTGCCAATTCCACCACTCGCGCATCTCTGGAACGCTTGATCATAATAGCACCGCCACCTGTCTTTGTCAAGTGTTTTTCCGAAAAAGCGATACATTTTTTCCTTTACATCCCCCTTCGCAAATGGTATGATAAGAAGAACGAACCTTGAGATTTCAGGAGGGATTGTATGGAATTGAACCGTCCGCTGCTCAAGCAGCAGGCGCGCGGATTGATCCAGACCGCGCAGCCGAGCGTGCTCTTTACCAGCGCGGTATACGTCGCGCTCAGCGCCGTGGTTTCCTTCCTGTCTGCCCGTCTGGTGGGGATCTCCTACGCCACGCTGGAGCGCTATATGAACTTCGTCCAGCAGGGCAAGATCGAACACGCGCTCTCGGTGCTCAGCTCCTCGATGCCGAGCACGCCGGCCTGGCTCATCAACGCCGCGCTGGAGCTCGTGATGGCGATCGTGGGTGTCGGCTTCACGCTCTTTATCCTCAACACCGTGCGCGGCGTCGGCGCAGCGACGGGGAATCTGCTGGACGGCTTCGGCTTCTTCTGGAAGATCCTCCTTTTGAACATCGTCCGTTCCGTCCTGGTCTTCCTGTGGAGCCTGCTGCTGATCGTGCCCGGCATCATCGCCGTCTATCGCTACAGCATGTCCACCTATGTTCTGCTCGATCACCCCGAATACGGAGTCATGGACTGCATCCGCGAGAGCAAAGCGCTCACGGCCGGACGCAAAGCCGAACTGTTCAAGCTCGATCTGAGCTTTTTCGGCTGGCTGCTTCTGAGCTCCCTCCCTTACGTCGGCTATCTGGTCTCCGTCTGGGTCACGCCGTATTACACGCTCACCCACGCCATGTACTACGAGCGCTACTGCGGAAACGTGCCGAGGCCAGAATATCTTTGAAAGCAAAAGGTATGCCATACCATGACTGAACTCTCTCCGGGCAGAGTCCTTTCCCTGCTGGTCTCTGCCCTTTTGTGTCTTTCCCTGCTGCTCTCCGGCTGTGCCGGACCGGCCGTGCCCGCAGCCCCCGATCCAACACCACAGCCCGCTCCCCCTACAGCCACGCCCGTTCCGACGCCCCGGCCCACGATGCGCGTCGTCGTGGAGGACGAGCTGGACGGCTCGCCGGCGGATGTCTACCGCGAGGCCGTGATGACGATGCGCCGCTGCGAGTTTGAGAAAGCCGCCGCTCTCTTTGAGCAGCTGGATGATTTTTCAGACAGCGAGATCAACCGGGACTATTGCCTGAAGCGTCTCAACGCCGAACCGATCCCGGAAAAGGACCGCTATCTCGTCCCGCAAAACTGGCTGCGGGACTTCCCGGACGGGAAGCTCTACGCCATCTCCCTGGGCTATATCTACGTCCCCTTCACCTGCGATGAAAACACGCGCTGCTGCGTCTATTTCGCGGGCGGCGCGGGCGAGGATTATCTCTACCGGCGAGGCGTCTACCATTATTTGAAGTACTTCCAGCCCAACGCCGTGATGCTGTTCCACTACGAGTCGGTGCTCATGCACATGGGCTCCGGCATCCCCAAGGCCGCCGAGGTGCTCGAGCAGGTCGCGCAGGAATGCGGGATCGTGCTGCACGATGCGATCACGGTCGGCTCCAGCGCCGGAAGCTACACGGCGCTCCACGCGGCCGTCGTCCTGCAGCGCGACTTTCATATCCCGGTCCACGCCGCGCTCTGTCTGGACGCTGGCATGGAATGGGTCATGCCCTCGGCGATCCTGCTCTCGGACGACGACTGCCGGATCCTCGCCGAGCATGGGACCGTGCTGGGGCTCTTCGAGCAGGAGAAGGCGCGCGACTATCCGGAGATCCACCGGATGGCGGATCTCGGCGTCGATGTGCTGGTGATCGCCTGCTCAAACGACGACCACAACACCATCTCCGTCCACGCCTATACCTACGGGCTCTTCTCCTGGGGGCTGGAGGAGATCGAGCTCGATCCGGAAGAATACACCGCCTATCCCATCCGCAAAGAAACCGCCCGCGCGGACAGCGCGGGTTGAGAAAGGAATCATCCCTCTTATGGCTCCGAGACATGCACATCCACCGCGTCTGACCGCCGGCCGCGTCATCCTGCGCATCTTTATCGTGCTGCTGGTGACGCTGCTGCTGCTGTGCGCTTTCCTTTACGGCGTTATCTATATCGTCTGCCGCGGCCCCTCGGTGACGGCACGCAACCAGTTCGTGCTCTCCGTGCGTGAGACGAGCGCTATCGGCTTCCTGGCCGATCTCGTCCTCTCAAAGGAGGAGATCGCCGCCATCGAGATGCAGCCCGAAGAAGTCACCGTGGAGACCGACGTCTCTCTGATCCAAATCGCTTCCCCCTCCGAGAACGATACGGAGAGCGCGGCGGACGCCTGGGGCTATACGGATGAGGACGGCGACGGGCTGATCCTCGTGCCGGTGGCCGGCGAGAGCTACACAGGCTATATGCTGATCGTGCTCGATCCGATGCGCGTCGTGCTCGGCTACTCGCCGCAGGACGCGGGCTACCGCGGCTATACGGTGGCGGAGTTTGCCGAGAATTTCGGTGCGGTCGCCGCAGTCAACGGCGGCGGCTTTCAGGACCCCAACGGCATGGGCAACGGCAGCATGCCGGAGCATCTTGTGGTCAAGGATGGGCAGATCTATTGCGGGGATCTCGGCGTGGGGCACGGCTTTGTCGGGCTCGATGACAAGGGCATCCTGCATGTCGGCCTCGCGAACTCCCAGGAGATCAAGGACAAAAACATCCAGCAGGGCTGCGGCTACGGGCCGATCCTGATCGTCAACGGCCAGCCGATGGACGACGCGACGCTGACCAGCGGCCTCAATCCCCGCACCGCCATCGGGCAGCGCAGCGACGGCGCGATTTTGCTGCTTGTGATCGACGGCCGCCGGGCCACGAGCCTCGGCGCCTCGTACAAGGATCTGGCCGAGCAGATGCTCGCCTTCGGCGCTGTGAACGCCGGCAACCTGGACGGCGGCTCCTCCAGCCTCATGTGGATGGACGGCCACTATCTGAACAACACCGCCGCGGTCATCGGCGTGCGCCCGATCCCGACCGCGTTTCTGGTCATGCCCTAAGGAGGGAGTGCCATGAGAGAGAGAAGAAGGGGCTCCCGCTTCGGCCTGGGCCTGCTGATCTATTGCCTGGTTTTTCTGCTGCTGGCGGGCGCGGCGCTCTTTGTGCTGAAGCTCTATCTGCAGGCCTATGAGGACAGCCGCAGCGGCAACTGCATTGACCGTTTTCTGTTCTCTTGTGCGGAGGGCAAGCTGGACGACGCGTGGACGGCGAGTCTCACGAACATGGACGAGCGTCTCGACTCCGAGGAGGATGAGCGCAGCTTCGTCCGCAACATGATCCTGAATGCCGACTGCCGCGAGATCCGCAGCGATACGCAGAGCGAGAAGCGCTACGGGCTTTTCGACGCGGACGACCAGTGCTTCGCACAGCTCACAATGCACCAGAGCGAGGAGGAGCATTGGGGCTTCCGCGCCTGGGAGGTCGACGGCATCGAGTGCGAGCTCGGCGCCTATACGCACCAATATGAGATCACGGTGCCCTCGGATTACCGCGTATGCCTGGGTGAGATGGAGCTCGACGAGCGTTTCATCACCGAGACGGACATCCCCTATCAGGCGCTGGAGGCCTGCCGCGACCTGGTTCCCAAGCAGCCCACGATGGTCCGCTACGCCCTCGGCCCGACCCTGCGCAGCGAGCCGCTGCGCGTGCTGACCGCCGGCGGACGGGAGATCCCGGAAGAGAATCTGAACGAGGCCTATTACCTGTCCAACTGCAGCAGCACCGTGCGCGAGCAGCTGGAGAGCTTCGCGCTGGATTATCTCAACGCCTACCTGCCCTACGCGGGCGATCTGCGCCGCGGCGGCATCGGCTTCTGGGCCGATCTGCGCGACAAGATCGTGCGCGGCGGTGAGCTGGAGGATCGGCTTTTCAGCGTGCGCAACAACTTCGGCTTCGGCAACACCCGCTCCATCCAGATCGTCGACCACACACTCAATCTCTGCGTGGATTTCAAGGACGGCCACTATCTGGTGGATATCCTCTACCGCACAGAGACGGAGGGCCTGCACGGTCCCGTGCAGGAGGACAACCGCGTGCGGCTGCTGCTCTGGGAGGAGAATGAAAAGCTCCTCACGGAGGCCATGTATCAGTATTAACTCCCCCGACCTTTACGAAAGGGTGCAGCACCATTCTGAAGCGCAATCTGGCCATTCTGGCGGTTTTTGTCCTCCTGGACGCAGCCGTCTGCTATTGCCTCTTCCCCGACTTTTTTCATAAGAAACTGCCCGCGCTCGAAGCGGTCGTCCCCTCGCCCACGCCCGTCGTCGTCGAGGTGACGCCGCCCCCGGAGAGCTGGACGCTGCAAGGCGAGACCGCGGAGGAGATCCTGGCGCTGGCCGATCTGCCCTCCCTGCGGCGGATCGACGCGCGCCAGAGCACCGAGTACGACGCGCTGCTCGCCCTGCGCGAGCGGCTGCCGGACTGTGAGATCCGCTGGAACTATGTCTACGACGGGACCACCTATCCGAGCGACGCGGTCGAGCTGAAGGCGACCACGCTCCGCGGTCTGGAAGAGGCGATCCGCTGCCTGCCGGAGCTGCGCTATGTCGACCTGCGCGGCGTCGAGGCCACCATAGAGGACCTTGACCGGCTGGATGCCGTGCGGCCCGGGCTCTTTTTCGACTGGGTCTTCGATTTCGCGGGGGCACGGATCCGGACCGACATCCCGGTCTTCTCCACGCTGCGCAGCGGCTTCAACCACCGCTATACGGACGAGGAGCTCTATCCGATCCTCAAATACTGCCGGCGGCTGCGGGCGCTGGACCTCGGCTTCAACGCGCTGACCGACTGCAGTCTGATCGGTGAGCTGCGGGAGCTCGAGGTGCTGATTCTCGCCGGAAACCCCATCACGGACGCAAGCCCGCTCGGCTCGCTCGAGAAGCTCAGCCGCCTCGAGCTGCAGCGCTGCCCCAAGATCCGCAGCTTCCATTTCCTCGAAAAGCTGCACGCGATCCAGGAGCTGAACCTCTGCTATGACCAGGCCTGCGTCGACCTGGATTTCCTGGAGAACATGCCTGCCTTCTCCTTCGGCATGTTCAAGTTCACCGATCTCGATTCTGACGACTTCAACACCTGGGTCGACCGCTTCCCCGATGCCACGATCATCCTCTGGGGCAGCGAGGACGCCACCGACTGCGGCTGGCAGACGACGCCGCGCAGCCACGCGATCCGCGAGGCCTTCGTCAACTGGCGCCACGTGACCGCGTACCGCGGTGTGGGCGATGTGAGCTACGATATGACGCGAAACATATATTGAAAAAACCACGGTCCGGCATTGTGCCGGACCGTGGTTTTTCGATATCGTTAATACAGCGAGAAGAGCTTGGGCTTGAGCTTGTATTTGACGCCCGAGACCAGGCCCATGGCGGCGAACATCGTCATCATCGACGAGCCTCCGTAGCTGAAGAAGGGCAGCGTGATGCCGATAACAGGCGTGATGCCGATGCACATGCCGATGTTGATGATCGACTGGAAGGCGACGGCCGAGGCCACGCCCATGCAGATCAGCATATCGAAGGTGCGGGAGGCGTGCAGCCCGACGCGGATGCAGTGGACGACCACGATGATGAGCAGGGTCACGACCAGGATGCAGCCGATCATGCCGAGCTCCTCCCCCACGCAGGAGAAGATGAAGTCCGTGTGCTTGCCGGTGAACACCGTCGAGCGGTGTGCCTCGTCCACGCCGGTGAGGCGGCCGGAGGCGAGCGTCAGCTTGCTCTGGGATGTCTGCCAGTTGCGCCCCCAGCCGTCGGGATCGATGCTCGGGTCATAGGGGGCCAGCAGGCGCTCTTTCTGATAGTCCTTCAGGAAATAGTTCCACAGCAGCGGGACCATGGCGGCGATCGCCGCGCCGCCCAGCGCAAACCAGTAGAGCCGGACTCCCAGCACGAAGAGCATGGACAGAAAGATGCAGAAGATGATGGACGCGCTGCCGAGGTCCGACGAGACCACGACGATCAGACCGAAGACGATGACGCAGTGCCCGGCCATCTGGACCAGCGACAGGAAGGAGTTCATATCGCGATATTCTTTCAGCCAGGTCATCTGCTTGGCGGAGATAATGATGTAGATGACCTTGATAACCTCGGAGGGCTGGATGCCGATGCCGGCGAAGCGGATCCAGCTCTTGTTGCCGGTGTTGTCCTCCACGCCGAAGACGACCAGCGCGACCAGCAGCAGCACGTTGATAACGCAGAGCCACTTCCACTGTGCGGCCAGCAGGTCCGCGTCGATCACCGTGAGGACGACGAAGGCCACGATCCCGAGGAACATCGAAAAGAGCTGCACCACGACGAGCTTGGTGGGACTCAGCTCCGCGCCGGAGGCCACCATGCCGGTGGCGGCGCGAAACACCATCGCCGTGCCGAACAGCGCACTCACCAGGCACACGCCCAGCAAAAACATATCCGCCCGCTGAAAGAACTGCTTTACATAGGGCTTGATCTTGTTGATTATCGCAAAGCACCGTCCTTTCTCATACTACAAGAAACAAAAACGCTCATGCGAACAAGATGTATTTTAGCACAGATTTTCTCTTTACGCAACGGGCGCTTCGGTGGTATAATGAACTAAATGTAAAATCAACTGTTATCTTAGGAGTGCGCAATGCCCACCTATTACACCAAGACCGAAGCCGAAACCGAGGAGCTTGGCGCCCGTCTTGCCCGGCAGCTGCCGGACGGGATCGTCGTCGCCATGTACGGGGATCTCGGCGCCGGCAAGACCGCCTTTGTGCGCGGTATGGCCCGCGGCATGGGCCTGAGCTGCCGCGTCTCCAGCCCGACCTTCACGATCGTGAACGAGTATCTGGGCGAGCGGGATCTGATCCATTTCGATATGTACCGCCTCTCCGGCGCGGACGAGCTGTTCGAGATCGGCTGGGAGGATTATCTCCGGCGCGGCGCCGTCTGTGCCGTGGAGTGGAGCGAGAAGGTGCGCGACGCCTTCTTCGGCGACGAGATCACCGTGACCATTGAGAAGCTCGGCGACACCGAGCGGAAAATCACCATCGAGGGGGCGGAGCTATGCTGATCCTGGCCTTTGAATCGTCGGCGCGTCCCGCGTCGGTCGCCCTGCTGCGGGACGGAGAGCTCCTCTCGCAGTACAGCCAGTGCAGCGAGCTCACCCACAGCCGGACGCTGCTGCCGATGGCGGAGGACATGCTCAAAAACGCCGATCTCCGCCTCGCCGACGTGGACCTCTTCGCCGTGGCCCACGGGCCCGGCTCCTTCACCGGTGTGCGCATCGGCGTCTCGACGGTCAAGGGGCTCGCCTGGGCCTCCGACAAGCCCTGCGTCGGCGTCTCGACGCTCGAGGCGATGGCCTGGCACGGTCTCGCTGCAGGCGGGCTGATCTGCCCGGTGATGGATGCACGCCGCAGCCAGGTCTATAACGCCCTCTTCGAGATTCGGGACGGAGAGCCCGTCCGCCTCACGGAGGACCGGCCGATCGCCCTCGAAGAGCTCGCGGAGGAACTCCGAGGCTATGACACCCCCGCCTTCCTGGTGGGCGACGGGGCGGCGCTCACCGCGTCGTACCTCGCCTCTGTCGGCATCCCCTGCCGCCTCGCGCCGGAAAATCTGCGCTGGCAGAGTGCCTGGGGCGTGGCGATGGCCGCGCGCGGCAAGACCCCCGGCAGCGCCGACGCGCTGCTGCCCGTCTATCTGCGCCTCTCCCAGGCCGAGCGCGAGCGTCAGGCCCGGCTCGAAGCGGACAAAGCGAATTCATAAATATATTCATATATAAAGGAGATCCTGAACATGAGCAAAGTATGCGTATTCGACCATCCCCTGATCCAGCACAAACTCTCCATCCTGCGCGATGAGAAGACCAGCGTCAAGGAATTCCGTGAACTTGTTTCCGAGATCGCCATGCTGATGTGCTATGAGGCGACCCGCGACCTGCCCATGGAGGAGATCGACGTCCAGACCCCCGTGGCCGTGGCCAAGTGCCGTCGCATCGCGGGCAAGAAGCTCGCCGTGGTGCCCATCCTTCGCGCGGGTCTCGGCATGGTGGACGGCATGGTCAGCATGATGCCCAACGTCAAGGTCGGCCACATCGGTCTGTTCCGCGACCCCGAGACCAAGGAGCCGGTCAAGTACTACTTCAAGATGCCCGCCGACATCGCCGAGCGCGATGTGATCGTGGTCGATCCGATGCTCGCCACCGGCGGCTCCGCCTCCGCGGCCATCACCTTCCTGAAGGAAGCCGGTGTGAAGCATATCAAGCTCATGAGCATCATCGGTGCCCCCGAGGGCGTTGAGCGTATGCAGGCCGATCACCCCGACGTGGATATCTTCGTTGCCGCGCTGGACGATCACCTGAACGAGAACGCCTATATCGTCCCCGGTCTGGGCGACGCGGGCGACCGCATCTTCGGCACCAAATAAACAAAGCGGCTTAAAAACCGGCCCCGGGCAGTGCTCGGGGCCGGTTTTTGCTTTTCTGCTTTTCGATCAGGTTTCGGCGGCGTGATCTGAATCCGTCTCCTCGCCGCTCACCCCCGACGGATGGAAGGTCGGGACGATCTGGCGCACCAGCTCGCGGATATCCGTACGATTCCGGTAGGCAGCCTGCATCAGCACGCTGAGCGCGCGGAGAAACGCGTCGATATCGAAGGGGATGGGCGAGCCGATATGGATGAGCTTGTTCTCCGTCCTGCGCAGGCCCTCCTCCTCCATGAGCTTCTCCTCATAGAGCTTCTCACCGGGGCGCAGACCGGTATACTTGATCTTGATGTCCACATCCGGCTTGAAGCCGGAAAGCTTGATGAGGTTGCGCGCAAGGTCCGCGATCTTCACGGGGCTGCCCATATCCAGCACGAAGATCTCGCCGCCGCGGGCATAGGTCCCCGCCAGGAGGACGAGGCTCACCGCCTCCGGCACCGTCATAAAGTAACGTATAATATCGGGATGCGTGACCGTGACGGGGCCGCCCTTTTCGATCTGCCGGCGGAAGACCGGGATCACCGAGCCGTTGCTGCCCAGCACATTTCCAAAGCGGACCGCGACGAACTCGGTCCTGGCGCGGTCCAGCTGGCGGTCCCGCGCGGCCGCGGCATCGACGGGAAGAGAGTCGTGCGTATACAAAAGCGGGATCTCCCGCGCGCGCCCGGCCTTGATCTTCGCATCGAAGCTCTGGATGATCATCTCGCACAGGCGCTTGCTCGCGCCCATGATGTTGGTGGGGTTCACGGCCTTGTCCGTGGAAATGAGGACAAAGCGCTCGCAGCCGTACATCATGGCGGCGTAGGCCGTCTTGAAGGTTCCGAGGGGATTGTTCTTGATCGCCTCGCAGGGGCTGTCCTCCATCAGGGGCACGTGCTTGTGCGCGGCCGCGTGGTACACGAGCTGCGGCCGGTATTCCGCAAAGAGCGACATCATCCGCCCGCTGTCGCGCACGGAGCCGATCAGCACCTTCAGATCCAGCGTGGGGTACTTCTCCCGCAGCTCCAGCTGGATATCATAGGCGTTGTTCTCGTAAATGTCGAGGATGATGAGCTGGCGCGGACCGTGCGCCGCGACCTGCCGGCAGAGCTCGCTGCCGATGGAACCGCCGCCGCCCGTGACCAGGACCGACTTTCCGTGGACGAACTGAAAGACCTCCTTCATGTCCGTCTGGATGGGCTCGCGCCCCAGCAGGTCCTCCACCGACACGTCCTTCATCGCGCTCACGCTGACCTCGCCCAGCACGAACTGATAGAGGCCCGGCAGCTGCTTGAGCTCGCAGTCGGTCTCGTTGCAGATATTCAGGATATCGCGCTTCTGCTCCGCCGAGGCGCTCGGGATCGCGAAAAAGATCTTGTTGACGTGGTAGCGCTCCACCGCGGCCAGGATGTCCTCCCGTCCGCCGACGACGGGCACGCCGTCGATATCGCGGTTCCACTTGTTGGGGTTGTCGTCGATGACACAGACGATCCGATCGTTCGTCGCGCCGTTGGCCTGCACGTCGTGCAGGATCATCTGGCCGGCGGCGCCGGCGCCGATCAGCATGACGCGGTCGGCCGTCTCATCGCCACGGTGCTGCCGCAGTCTCTCGTAAGAGAGGAGCCGGGGCAGGAAGCGCAGGAAAATCAGCATCAAGGCCTGGAAGACCCCGCCGATCACATAATAGGAGATCGGCATGCGGTGATAGAGGAGTGTGATGAGCACGCCGTGCAGCACGGAGGTGAGGAGCGAGGCCTCCAGGACCTGCAGCAGTTCCTTCAGCCCCGCGAGGCTCCACATCCCGCGGTACATACGGAAGGGCCAGAACACGAGGATACAGCCGACGGCATAGGGCGTGATAAAACCGCGATAGGGCAGGATATACTCCTCGGGGATACGCGAGAACACAAAGTCAAAACGCAGCCAAAGCGCGCAGAAATAGGCGGCGTGAATCACCAGCAGATCGTAGCTGATCAGAAAGATCGCCATAAGCTGCCAGTATTCCAGTTTGAATTTTTTCTTCTGCTCGCCCATGGGCTTCCTTCCCGGTCGGTTTTCCCGTCCTGCCGATGTGATGGTGCGCTCGCGGAACATCGCTTCGCTAATATATTATTATATCAGTTTCTATTCTTCATAGTCAAGGTTTCGTTCTGCATTTATGCCCCTGTTTTCATAAAAAAACCGTGCGGCGTTTTCCGCACGGTTTGGAAAAGCTTCTGTGTCAGATCTCGAAGCGGGCCAGGATGCTCTCCACGCTGTTATCCATGACCCGAAGGATCCGCTCCTCTGTGATCTCCTTGGGCAGCTGCATCCCGCGGTCCAGCCACTGGCTGATAAAGCCGATGGCGACGTCGGCATAGAACTCGACCACGAACTCAAAGTCCTGCCGCTCGACATTGTGCCCCTCCGAGACGATCACCGCAAAGCTGCGGATGCACTCGGCGAGCCTCCCGCGCAGATAGCGCAGCATGTAGATTCGGCTGTTGGAGTTATACACGTTCAGTGTGAAGCTCCCGTTCTCATGCAGGTATTTCATGAAGCTCAGCACGTCCTCGCGCCAGTGCTCGTAAACCACCTGATGCGGCAGCACGCGGTTCGCATCCTCCTCAAACACCCACTCCAGCAGATCATACACATCGTCGAAATGATAATAGAAGGTCTGCCGGTTGACCCCGCAGATCTCCACCAGGTCCTTCACCGTGATCTTGCCGATGGGCTTGACGGCCATCGTCTGTTTGAGCGCCGCCGCCAGCGCCTCCTTGGTCCCGTTCGCCATGTCACTCTCTCCTTTGACATTTGGTGTCTCCATTCTATCATAGGGAGGACGAAAACGCAAAGCCTTTTTCCTATCTTTTTTGGCAAAAACGGCGCGCCAGTCTAAACGGCGCGCCGTTTTCGTCAATTTCTGTCAGTGGCGGAAGCGGGAAAGGAAATCCCTCGTCTCGGGCCGCTGTGGATTGCCGAAGATCTCGGTCGGTGTCCCCTGCTCGCAGATCACGCCGTCGTTCATATAGACGACGCGGCGGCTCACGTCCCGGGCAAAGGCCATCTCATGCGTCACGACCAGCATGGTCATCCCGCTCTCGGCCAGACGCTGCATGACATTCAGCACCTCGCCCACCATTTCGGGATCGAGCGCGGAGGTCGGCTCATCAAACAGCAGCACCTCGGGGTCCATCGCCATCGCCCGCGCGATGGCCACGCGCTGCTTCTGGCCGCCGGATATCTGCCGCGGCCGTGCGTTGACATAGGGCGCCATGCCCACCCGGGTCAGATACTCCATCGCATGCTCACGGGCTTCTTCACGCCCGCGCTTGAGGACGCGCACCTGGCCGACGATGCAGTTTTCCAGCACGGTCATGTTGTTGAAGAGATTGAAGGACTGGAAGACCATGCCCACGCGGGAGCGGTAGGCCGCGGCATTCGTCCCCCGGCTCAGCACGTTCTTCCCGTGATAGAGGATCTCGCCCGAACTGGGCGTCTCCAGGAGGTTGATGCAGCGCAGGAGCGTGGATTTGCCGGAGCCGGAGGCCCCGATGATGCTGATGACATCGCCCTTGTCGACGGTGAAGTCGATGTCGCGCAGGACCAGGTTGGAGCCGAAGGACTTGGAGAGGTGGTTGATCTGCAAAATGGTATCACTCATGTCCGCTCTCTCCTCTCTGCTCCGGGCTGCCCGCCGTATTGTCGCGCCGCTGCTCGGCGCGCTGCCCGGCGCGGATCGCCTCTTCCCGTTCGATCTGCCGCCGCAGCGACTCGCGCAGTACGCTCTTCTCCCCTTCGGGACTGCGTTCGTCAAATGGCGAACCCCGGTCCGGGAAGCTGTAGGTCCCCGCCGTCATGACAAGCTGGTCGCCCTGCACGAGCTCATAGCTCGCCGAGCCGTCCATCTTCTTCTCCGCCCAGCGCAGCAGGAAGGAGGCCAGCAGCGTCATCGTGAGGTAGCCGGCCATCTCCACCGTGGCGGAGGGAAAATACAGATAGCTCGCGCCGACGGCCGCGCGGTGGGCGGCGAAGAAATCGGGGAAGCCGATGATGAACATGACGGAGGTGTCCTTGACGTTGATGATGAAGTTGTTGCCGATCTGGGGCATGATGTTGCGCAGCGCCTGGGGCAGGATGACGCTTGTCATGGTCTGCACGTGGGTCATGCCGATGGCCTTCGCGCCTTCGGTCTGGCCCGGATCGACGGAGATGATGCCGCCGCGCACGCTCTCGGCCATGTAGGCGCCGGTGTTGATGGAGACGACTACGATCGCCGCCGCCCAGACGGACGTGAACTTCACGGCGTTGTTGGTGAAATAGGGCAGGCCGTAGTAGAGGAAGACCGCCTGCAGCACCATGGGCGTGCCGCGGAAGACCTCCACATAGACGCGGATGATCACGCGCACGAGCTTCAGGATAAAGCGCTTGAGGGGATGGTCGTTCCGGCTGTAGGGGATGGTGTTCAGCACGCCGCAGACGAAGCCGATCAGGCAGCCGATCACCGTGCCCGCCAGCGCCAGGAGCAGCGTGTTCTCGATGCCGCTCAGATACGCGCCGCTGTATTTTCCCCAGAGCTTGGCGATATCCAGGCCAAGCTGTGCAAATTTATTCATCCGCTCCGCTCCTTTTTCACATGTTGTGAGCCGCGGGAGAGCTCCCGCGGCTCACGGCTGTATGTTTCGCTGAGGCTTATTCCTCGCTGGGGCTGATGGAGATGGCGTAGGCCATGAGCTCGTTGAAGTCGTCGGGCGTCATCTCGCTCAGGACGCTGTCGATGGCCTCGCGCAGCACGGTGTTGCCCTTCATCATGCTCACGCCGATGTTCACGTTCTCCGCGCGCTCCTCCTCGGTGAACTGGAAGTCGCCGTCGGTGCCGGAGAAGTCCAGGATGACCATGTCGGGATAGGCGACCAGCGCGCCCTGCGCGGTGGGCATGTCGGTGCAGACGAAGTCGACCATGCCGGTCTCCAGCGCCATCAGCATGGCGGGAGCGGTCTCGGCGGCGGGCATCACGTTCGCCCCCTCGATCTGGGGCAGGCAGGTGTCATACCAGATGGTGGCGATCTGCGCGGTGCAGGAGCCGCCGGCCAGGTCGCTCAGGCCCTGGGCGGAGGCGTAGGGGCTGTTCTCGGTCGTGAGGCAGACGATGGTGGCATAGAAGTAGGGGCCGGCAAAATCGACCTGCTCGGCGCGCTCGGCGGTCATGGACTGTCCGGCGATGACCGCGTCAAAGGTGCCGGTCTGTACGCCGGGGACCAGGGAATCCCAGTCGGACTGGATGACCTCCAGCTCCCAGCCATTGGCCTCGCAGAGCTGCTGGGCGATCATCACGTCGTAGCCGTTGGCGTAGGAGCCGGGCACATTCGAAATGGGGACGGCGCCGTTGGAATCGTCGCTCTGGGTCCAGTTGTAGGGGGCGTAGGCGCATTCCATGGCGATGGTGAGGACGCCGTCTTCCACGCCGCTCGGTACAGCGTCGTCGGCGAAGGCGGTGGCGGACAGGGCCAGCAGCATCAGCGCGGCCAGCAGGATAGCGGTGATTCTTCTCATGGTGTTTCCTTTCCGAGCGTTTCGCTCTCCGGCCTTCTGCCACCGGCCGGCGGGTGGAGATAAAGAAAAATGAATCGCTCTGTACAGCGATTCATAGAAAATCGGTCCGGGCTCACACCCTCCGGTCATCCGCGATAGCGCTCCACAAAGTCTTGTGACAGTCCGCACGGTCTTTCCGTACGGCCCAGGACCAGACGGGCAGGCACCCGCTTCGTCCTTCGGCGGTGGTCCCTTTCCCCTCCGGCGGCTGCCTGGCCTTGCCGGGGGATACTGATGAACACCGCGCCTCTATCAAAAGCGATTCAATTTGGCTGTAGCTTAGCATGCCGCTTTAGTTCTGTCAAGGGCTAAAGCGCATTTTCGGTAAAAATGAAAAAATATACAAAAGATTGTCAGCATCTTTGTGCAGGCTGACCGGAGACGGCCCTGGAAAAAGCGTCGGAAGCACAAAAAAGGGCTTGCAAAGCCCGGAAAGATATGGTATAGTAACAAGGCTTGAATTCTGAAACATCGAAAGGATTGAAATACATGTCTGCACTTACCATCTTCTTCACCGTCCTTCAGGTCCTCTCCGGGCTGGCCGTCACTGTCGTCGTGCTGATGCAGAGCGGCAAGAGCGCCGGTCTCTCCGGCTCCATCTCCGGCGGCGCCGAGACCTTCCTCTCCAAGGGCAAGGCCAAGAGCTGGGACGACAAGCTCGCCAAGGCGACCAAGTGGTTCGCGCTGGCCTTCGTCGTGCTGACGCTGATCCTGAACCTGATCTGAATCTGAGAAACGCAAAAGCACCCGCCCGATTGGGCGGGTGCTTTTTTGCGTCTATTTCCAGTCCTTCCAGACCTCGGGGCAGTAGCCGACGGTGGCCTGCTTCCCGTTGCGCACGACGGGCGTGCGGATCAGGTACGGATCCTCGAAGAGCTTGTCGAGCTTCGCCTCGGTCCCCGCGAGGTACTGAAAGAGCGGATAGTCCTCGTCCGCGGTGTCCACCAGGTTCTCGAGGCCCACGGCGTTCTTCACGGCGCTCAGCTCCCCCCGGCTCATGCCGTATTTGAGGATGTCGACGAACTGGTATTTGATGCGGCGCTCCTTGAACCAGCGCTCCGCTTTTTTGGTGTCAAAGCACTTGGCCTTACCGAAAATCTGAATGTTCATCGCGCTGCGCTTCCTCTTAAATCTCCGTAATAACGGGCAGGATCATCGGGCTGCGGCGGGTGGTCTTGAGGAGGTAGCCGGAGAGGTTCGCCTTGACCTTGGTCTTGATGGCGGTCCAGTCGGTGATGTGCTGCGCGGCGCAGGCGTCGACGGACTCCAGCGTGACGCGCTTGAGCTCCTCCATCATCTCCTCGGCTTCCTTGACATAGATGAAACCGCGGGTCACGATCTCGGGCGTGCCGACCAGGGTGTGGTCATAGGACGAGTAGGGCAGGATCACGACGAGCATGCCGTCCTCCGCCAGGCGGTGGCGGTCGCGCATGACCACATCCCCGACCTCGCCCGCGCCGCTGCCGTTGAGCAGCACCGCGCCGGACGGGACCGGATCGCCGAAGCCGATGGACTTCTTCGTGATCTCGATGCAGCAGCCGTTCTCCCCCACGAGGATATTGCGCGGCTGCACACCCATCTCCCTGCCGAGCTCGGCGTGCTTGACCAGCATGCGGTACTCGCCGTGCACGGGGATGAAATACTTGGGCTTGACCAGTGCCAGGATCATCTTCTGCTCCTCCTGGCAGGCGTGGCCGGAGACATGCAGATCGGTATGGCGGTCATAGATGACCTCCGCGCCCTTGTGGAAGAGCTCGTCGATCACGCGGCTGATCGTCGTCTCGTTGCCGGGGATGGCCGAAGCCGAGATGATGATGCGGTCACCCGAGTCGACCCGGATGAGCTTGTGCTCGGAGAAGGCCATGCGGTAGAGGGCGGACATCGCCTCGCCCTGGCTGCCGGTGGAGAGGATCACGACCTTGTCGCGCGGCAGCTTGTTGAGCTGCTCGATGTCCATGATCGCGTCGTCCGGGATGTCCATATAGCCGAGCACCTTCGAGACGCGCAGCACATTCTCCATGCTGCGCCCGGTGATGCCGACCTTGCGGCCGTACTTCACCGCGACGTCGATGATCTGCTGCAGGCGGTGGACATTGGAGGCGAAGGTGGTGATGATGATGCGCTTGTCGCAGCCCTTGAAGAGCTTGTCAAAGCTCGCGCCGACCTTGCGCTCGGAGTCCGAGTGGCCGGGCTTCTCCACGTTCGTGGAGTCGCTCATGAGGGCGAGCACGCCCTCGTTGCCGAGCTCACCCAGGCGCACGAGGTCGATCATGCCGCCGGAGATCGGCGTCACGTCGATCTTGAAGTCGCCGGTGTGCACGATCGTGCCGAGCGGGGTCTTGATGGCCAGGGCCACGGAGTCCGGGATCGAGTGGTTCACGTGGATGAACTCCACCGTGAAGGCGCCAAGGCGGAACACCGAGCCCACCTTCTTGGTGAAGATCTGGGTGTTGTAGAGCAGGTCATGCTCCTCCAGCTTCAGCTCCACCAGAGCGGCCGTCAGCGGCAGCGTGTAGATGGGCACATCGAGCTCGCGCACGAAATAGGGCACGCCGCCGATGTGATCCTCATGGCCGTGGGTCAGGATGAGACCGCGGATGCGGGAGGCGTTGCTCTTCAGATACGTGAAATCGGGCAGGACGATGTCCACCCCGTACATATCCTCATCGGGGAAGCCCATGCCGCAGTCGACCACGATGATGTCGCTCCCGTACTCGATGGCGGTCATGTTCTTGCCGATCTCGCCGAGACCGCCAAGAGGGATGATCTTCAGTTTTGAAATCATAGAAACTCCTTTACAACTATTTGCTATGTATGCGCTGGGAATATCCGTCATACCGGCTCGCCGCCGACAGTATAGTCTGCCCGCGGTTTACGGTTTATAAACACATTTTTCCGCGCAGGGGGAAACGCCGCGTTCAGTCCATCTCCGTGCGGCCTTCGATGGCGCGGTTGAGGGTCGCGTCGTCCGCGAACTCCAGGTTCGAGCCCACGGGGATGCCGTAGGCGAGGCGAGTGACGCGGATGTGGAAGGGCTTGAGCAGGCGCGAGATATACATGGCCGTGGCCTCTCCCTCGGTATCCGGGTTCGTGGCCATGATGACCTCCCGCACCTCGTCCTGCGCGGCGCGCACCAGCAGCTCCTTGATGCGGATATCGTCCGGCCCGACGTGGCTCATCGGGGAGAGGGCGCCGTGCAGCACATGATAGGTGCCGTTATACTCGTGACCGCGCTCGATGCTCAGCACATCCCGCGGCTCGGACACCACGCAGATGGTGCTCTTGTCGCGCCGGTCGCTCGCGCAGATGGAGCAGATCTCCCCCTCCGTGAGGTTCTGGCAGATGCGGCAGCAATGCACGTTGGCGCGCGCGTCGAGGATAGCGTTGGCAAAGGCGGTCGTCTCCTCCTCCGGCAGAGAGAGGACGTGAAAGGCCAGGCGCTGGGCGCTCTTGCGGCCTATGCCCGGGAGGGAGGCGAAGCGATCGATCAGGTTTTCAAGCGAAGCAGGAAAAAAAGACATAAGGGACTCTGTTCCTTCCGACTAACTCATTCATCCGATACCGCGGATCCCCGCGATCGCCGCGGCGCGGTCGGCCTTGCCGAAGACGGCGCTGCCCGCCACGAGCACGTCGGCCCCGGCCTCGATGCAGCGCGGCGCGGTCACGGCGTCCACCCCGCCGTCGACCTCCAGCGCGCAGTCCAGTGCGCGCTCCGTGATCCAGCCGCGGATCGCACGGACCTTATCCAGCATGTCGGGCATAAAGCTCTGCCCGCCGAAGCCCGGCTCCACCGTCATGACCAGCACGAGATCCACCGCGTCCAGATACGGCAGCACGGCCTCCGCCGGGGTCTTCGGCTTGATGACGAGCCCGGCCTTCCGCCCCTTCGCGCGGATGCGCGAGAGCGCCTCGGCGATGTTCTCCGCCATGTCGGCCTCGACATGTACGCTCACCAGATCGGCGCCGGCGTCACAGAAGCGCTCGACATAGCGCAGCGGCCGGTCCACCATCAGGTGCACGTCCAGAAACAGATCCGTCGCCTTCCGCAGGCTCTTGAGCACCGGGAAGCCCATGGAGATGTTGGGAACAAATTCCCCATCCATCACGTCAAAATGGAGAAGGTCCGCGCCGGCGCGCTTGACATCTTCCGCTTCCGCGGCAAGGAAGGCAAAATCCGCCGAGAGGACGGAGGGGGCGATTCGAATCATGGTATCGGCTCCTTTTCTTCAGATCGACAAGTTATTATACTCCTTTTCCCGCGTCATTGCAAGTATTTGCTGTCGTTCGGACCGTGTATCTTTGTCGGCAGCGTGCATAAGCTTGACTTGACGGCGGGAAGGTTTCGATATAAAATAAGATGATTATGAATCTGAAGTGAGGGATCCATCTTGTCACGCAGAAGACGAAACCGCTCGCCTCTGAGCTCGATATACAGTTTTCTCATCACCTGGCTCATCCTGTCCGCCTTCTTCCCGCTCTACCGCCTGTGGGGCCTGCTGTTCACGGCCGGCATCGGCGGCGCGGTCGCCTTCGCGATCGGGAAGCTCGTCGGACGCCGGGAGAGCGGACAGCAGAAGCAGGCCGCTCCGAAGAAGGCCGCCGCGCCCAAGGCGCAGACGCGCAGCCGCGCGACCTCCGAATCGGTGAACGCCGCCGAGGCTCCGCGCACGACCAGCCAGCGCGTCGCTCCGAAGGAGCCGGAGAAGAAGAGCTACGGACCGGAGATCGATCCCATCGTCGAGGAGGGCAACAAGGCCCTGGCCGAGATGGGGCGGCTCTACATGTCCATTCAGGATACCGAGGTGCGCGGCAAGATCAACGAGATCATGCGCATCACCGACAAGATCGTGCAGGACGCGATCGAGGACCCCTCGGACATCCCGCAGATCAAGAAGTTCATGAACTACTATCTGCCCACCACCATCAAGCTCCTCAACTCCTATGACCGCATGAGCGCCATCGGCGTGGAGGGAGAGAACCTCGGCAAGAGCATGAAGAACATCAACGACATGCTCGATGCCGCCATCGTCGCCTACAAGAAGCGGCTCGACTCGCTCTTCGCCAACCAGGCGCTGGACATCGAGACCGATATCGACGTCATGAACACCCTGCTCGCCCGCGAGGGGCTGACCGAGAACAAGGATTTTCAGGTCGCCCAGGCCGGGGGCGAGGGACTGTAAACAATACCATCACATAGAAAGGACAGATTGCCATGAGTGAAGAATTCATCCCCTCCCTGACGCTGGATCCCAACGCGACCGCCGCCGCGGTGCAGGAAGCCCCGGCCGAGGTCGAAGAAAAGAAGGAAGAGGAAGTCCCGGTCGAGAAGGTCGAGCTGAGCAGTCTCAGTCCCGCCGAGCAGGCTGCCGTTCTCAACTTTGCCGAGCAGATCGACGTCACCAACACCGAGCAGATCCTCAACTACGGCAGCGCCGCGCAGAAGAACATCTCCGAGTTCTCCGACGCCGCCCTCAACACCGTGCGCACCAA
The DNA here is from genome assembly GCA_030531505.1 of Eubacteriales bacterium. Taxonomy (GTDB): domain Bacteria; phylum Bacillota; class Clostridia; order Oscillospirales; family Oscillospiraceae; genus Limivicinus. The sequence goes on along the minus strand of JAUNNH010000002.1, from coordinate 93,293 downwards.
GGATCTCGGCGAGGCGGGCACGATGCTCAGCGACCTCGTCGTCGAGCTGCAGGGCCTGAACTTCGACCAGGAGGAGAAGAAAGGCTTTCTGGGCCTGTTCAAGAAGAGCACGCAGAATATCGCCGCACTCAAGGCCCAGTACGACAAGGCCGAGGTCAACGTCGACAAGATCGTGGAGGCGCTCGAGAAGCACGAGGTGACGCTGCTCAAGGACATCAGCATGATGGACAAGATGTATGAGCGCAACGCCGAGTACCAGAAGGAGCTCACGATGTATATCCTCGCCGGCAAGCTCAAGATCGAGCAGCTGCGCAACGAGGAGCTGCCCAAGCTCGTCGCCAAGGCCGAGGAGAGCAAGCTGCCCGAGGACGCGCAGGCCGCGAACGACTTTGCCAACCTCATCGGCCGCTTCGAGAAGAAGATCCACGATCTCGAGCTCACCCGCACCATCTCAGTGCAGATGTCCCCGCAGATCCGCATGATCCAGAACAACGACCAGCTCATGAGCGAGAAGATCCGCTCCTCGATCGTGAACACCATCCCCCTGTGGAAGAACCAGATGGTCATGGCCATGAGCCTGTACCACTCCGAGCAGGCGATGAAGGCCCAGAACGAGGTGACCAACGTGACCAACCAGCTTCTCGAGAAGAACGCCCAGGCCCTGCACCAGGGCAGCGTCGCCATCGCGAAGGAGGCCGAGCGCGGCATCGTCGATATCGAGACGCTCAAGAAGACCAACCTCGAGCTCATCGCAACGCTCGACGAGGTGCGCCAGATCCAGGACGAGGGCCGTGCCAAGCGCGCCCAGGCCGAGGAGGAGCTGGGCCGCATCGAGACCGAGCTGCGCCAGAAGCTTTTGGCCATGAAAGGCTAAGCGCTCGATCCGCTTCCGGGTATCCCCCCTGAATTTCCTCTTTAGGAGGCAGCCATGAGACAATCTCTTACCAAGCTTTTCAACAAGCGCTGGTTCGCCGTGCTGCTCTGCGTCGTCGGCGTCATCGCCTCCACCCTGCTCAACACCCGTGTCAAGCTCGGCGGGGAGTGCGGCGAGCTCTTCGACAGCTTCTATGAAAACAGCGGCTCCGAAGTCAGCATCGGCTCCCAGCTGCAGAGCATCGGCAACGCCGTCACCGGCCTCGCCGCCATCGCCGGGCACTACGGGCTCGACAGCACCGCCGCGCACGACGCCACCGAAACGATGCGGCTCGGCCTTGTGTATTCCCCTAAAGACGCGAGCTACCTCCACTGGTGTTACCGCTCCCTGCTCGACGCGGCGGACGATCTGATCTGGCGGCTCGAGCAGGCACAGCTCAGCAAGCGCGACAGCGAGAACCTCACGCTCTACACCGAGTCCATCGACCAGTCCCGCAGCGGTATCGAGGCGAACAGCTACAACGCGAACGTGCAGGCCTTCCTGCGCCGCAACAGCGCCTTCCCCACCGCAGGGATCGCGGCCTTCGCGGGCGTCACGATGCCGGAGCTCTTCCAGTAACTCGACACTACGAAAGAAAGAAGCGAAACTGACCATGTCCATCGAAACCGGCCGCGCCTATTTCCGTGCCCTCGGCATGGAGGATCGGGTGCGGGAATTCACGGTCTCCTCCGCCACGGTGGAGCTGGCCGCGCTGGCCCTCGGCGTCGAGGGCGCGCGCATCGCCAAGACCCTCTCCTTCAAGACGGCGGAGGGCTGCATGCTGATCCTCGCCGCGGGCGATGCACGCATCGACAACCACAAGTTCAAGGATAAGTTCCACATGAAGGCCAAGATGCTCTCCGCCGACGAGGTGGAGGAGCTGGTAGGCCATCCGGTGGGCGGTGTGTGCCCCTTCGGCTGCAAGGAGGGTATCCCCGTCTACCTCGACGAGAGCCTCAAGCGCTTCACCACGGTCTTTCCGGCGGTGGGAAGCCCCTCGAGCGCGATCGAGCTGGACCTCGACGAGCTCTTCCGCTATTCGAAGGCCCTCGAGTGGATCGACGTCTGCAAGCTGCCGGAATAAAGCCCATGTCTGAAAATCGCCATCCGCTGTACGCGGATGGCGATCTCTTTTTATCCGATGTAGATATCTCCGAACTCGACCTCGCGCTCCCCCATAAAGTCCGCCTGTGTCACCGTTTTCTCAAGCGCGCGGACCTCCAGGGAGCGGGCGATGTGCTCGATGTTCTCCATGCTGTCGTAGCCGCGCACGCCGATGATCCAGCCCTGTTCGGGGTAGAAGAGGATCACGAAGCTGCCCGTCGGGAAGACGGTCTGCTCCCGGTCGATCGCATGGCCCGCAACGGCGGTGAAGCAGAGCGCCCGGACGCCGCCGTCCCACTCCTCCTCGACGATCTCGTTCGGCGTGAAGTCCATCAGGATCATCGCGCCGCCGTTTACAAACTGCGGGGCATAGCAGACGTCGATGACGCAGGCCGGCATGTAGACACCGAGCTCCTCGTTGTAGATCTCCTTTGCCTCGTAGAGCGTTCCCCAGCCGTCGCGGTTCTCCGGCAGCCAGCCCCAGTAGTCCGCCGTCGGCGCCCAGCCGGCGCGAAACTCGACCTCCGGGCATTCGGTCGGGCCCTCGAATTCAAAGACATATTTGCACGGCCATTCGCGCGTCGTGTCGTTGTAGGTCCAGGTAAAGGTCTCACCCGTCCTGACCGGGCGGCCGCGCATGGAAAACTGCGACACGGCGTAGGCCGTCACGCTCAGCAGGCTCGTGATGACGGCGGCGATCAGGATCGTCCGCCAGACGTGCCCGCTCCGGCGCCGCAACTTGTCCTCCCGCTTTTCCAGGAGCGCAGCGGTACGCAGGACCGTTTCCCCGTCGATGCCGTTCATGGCCTCCAGCAGCCTCTCGTTTGCTCTCATAGCGCGTAGCCCTCCTTCTCCAGGCGCTGCCGCAGACGGCCGCGCAGCCGCAGCAGCATGCTCTTGACCTTGCTCTCGCTGAAGCCGAGGCGCCGGGCGATCTGAGCGACGGGCGTGAGATAGAAGTAGCGCGCGGTGAAGACCGTCCGCTCCGTCTCCCGCAGCCCCGCCACGAAGTCGCCGATCAGCCGCTCGAGCTCGCGGCGCTCCAGCTCCGCGTCCAGGTCCTTCCCGTCGGCGAGGCACTCCGCGAGCTCGTCGAGCGCGAGCGCCGTCTCGCCACCGCCGCGCTTGAGACGGTGCCTCTCGCGCCAGCGGCCGATGGCGGCGTTGCGCGCGAGGCAGGCGAGAAAGCGTCCGAGCAGCGTCGGCCGCTCGTCGGGCATGGCGTTCCAGGCGGCGAGCCAGGTGTCGTTCACGCACTCCTCGGCGTCCTGCAGGTTTTCACAGATGTTATAGGTGATGCGGTGGCAGTAGGGCCCGTATTTTCGCGCCGTCTCGGCAATGGCGCGGTCCGAGCGCTGCCAGTACAGCTCCACGATGGCGGAGTCCTCCACGGCGGACACCTCCTTTGTTCTATGCTCTCATCCAAAAAGACGCCAAAAGCATGGCACAGGTTGCACGCTTTCAAAAGACTTTTTTAAAAAGGATCCCCCGGCCCGTGCGGCCGGGGGATCCTGCGCTCTGCGGGCCGTAAGACCTTGTGCTCAGCCGCGGGCGGCGTCGAAGAAATCGTAGGGGTTTTCAAACTGGCCATGCTCCACCAGGCCCTCGGTCTGCTCGACCTCGAGGTTCTCCGCGATCTTCACGAGTTCCTCCATCGGGAAGGTCCCCCGGACGACGAAGATCCAGCCCTGCTCGGGGTGGAAGAGCACAACAAAATGCCGCGGCAGATCAAAGGCCGTCTGCTCGTGCTGGAAGTTTTCCCACTTGCTTGAGCTGAGCTTGAGGACCGAGAGCTCCCCCCAGGTCTCCTGCTCGACGCTGTCCACGACCGTATCCAGCAGGATCAGCGCGCCGCCGTTTACAAACTGCGGGGCGTAGTACATGTCGCTGACGAAGAAGTGGTCGCGGTCCTCTGGATCGCCCACCTCCGCGTGCGCGCCCCAGGGAACAAAGCCCGGCTTCCCCTCGTAGTCCCAGCGCTTTACCCAGCCGTCCCCGGCCAGCGCATAGTCCGGGACCGCCATGCCTTCCGGCAGCCAGCCGAAGCGGTAACGCACGGGCGGACAGGTCTCCGGGCTCTCGAACTCCAGGGCGTAGGTCCCGGTCCAGTTGCCCTCGATCGGCTCCTCGTCCCCCTCCATGGAGCGAAAGCTCACGGGGAAGGTCTCCTCCGGCTCGACCACCCGGCCCTTCAGCCCGAGCAGGCCGGAGGCGTAAGCCGTCGCGCCAAGCATGAGCATGACCGCCGCCGCGATCAGCACAAGGCGCACGGTCCGTATCGGTTTTCTTGTCATCGTCTGCTCCTTTCCGCATTCAAAAAAGCGCCCGGTCGCCTCGAGCTGCGCCTCGTCCACCCGGTTCAGCGCGTCCATCAGATCGTATCGGTTCACAGCAGTCCCTCCTTTTCCAGGCAGCGGCGCAGCCGCCCGCGCAGACGGTGCAGCAGGCTCTTCGTCTTGCTCTCCGTAAAGCCGCAGCGCGCGGCGATGGTCGTGACCGGCAGGCCGTAGAAGTAGCGGCCGAGGAAGACGTGGCGTTCGATCTCGCCAAGTGAGTTTACATAATTCTTTATCGCCTCTCCCAGCAGCCGGGCCTCGGCCTCGCTCGCGGGATCCTCCTCCGCCGGCAGGACCGCGGCCAACTCGTCCAGGGGCAGCTCCCCCTCCGCGCCGCCGCGCTTGAGGCTGCGCTCGGCGCGCAGGCGGCTGATGGCCGCGTGCCGCGTCAGGCAGCCGAGAAAGACGCCCAGCCGCGCCGGGCGCTTGTCCGGCATGGCGTTCCAGGCCGCGAGCCAGGTATCGCTCACGCACTCCTCGGCGTCCCGCTCGCTGCCGCAGATGCGCTGCGCAATGCTGTGACAGTAGTTCCCGTATTTCCGCTCGGTCTCGGCCAGAGCCTGTTCCGAACGCCGCCAATACAGATCGACGATCGCAGAGTCTTCCATGGCGACCTCCTATGTTTTATAAAAGCGCTTTCACCTCTATACACGCAAAACGGCGGAAAAGGTTGCGCGAGCGGATAGAAGAAGGTATATACCGATACGGCAGGAGGCGAAGGCTCCCCCGTTTGTCCGGGAGAGCCTTCGCCTCACTGCGCTGACACAGGATGCCATCGTCTATTTCTTCAGCCGCCGGACCAGCTCCTCATCGCTCTCGGTGAGGAGCGTGCGGTAGTCGGTATAGAGCACCTTGCCGGGCAGAGCCCCGGCGGGCTTGCGCACGAAGCGGATCATCGTGCAGTCCACGGGGATCTTCCCGCCGTCGCGCCCCTGCGAGTAGTACACGGCGAGGGAGGCCGCCTGCATGAGTGTCGTCTCCGGCGGCTCGAGGCCGTCGCAGCGGACGATCACGTGGCTGCCGTGGACCTTCTGCGTGTGCAGCCAGTAGTCCGTGCGGCGGGCGATCTTCGTCGTCAGCTCGTCGTTTTGCGTGTTGCTGCGCCCGACCAGGATCTCGAGCCCATCGTCGGACACGAAGCGCAGCGGGGCCTGGGCGCGGCCGCGCACGGGCCGCTCGCTTTTGGCCTGGCGGAGGAAGCCCGTCTCCGTGAGCTCCCGGCGCAGGTCGGCGAGGTCTTTCTCGCTTTCGGCGCGCCCCAGCTCGTCCAGCACGCTCTCCAGATAGTCGAGCTGCTTCTCCCCCTCCGCGATCAGCACGGTCAGGTGCTGCTCGGCGCCTTTGAGCTTGTTGTATTCCTTGTAAAGCGCGGCGGCGTTCTGCTGCGGAGTCTTGAGCGGATCGAGCGGGATCGTGATCTCCGGGCTTCCCTCCTGATAGTAGTCCTCGCAGACGAGGCTGTGCGCGCCCTTTTTCAGACGATAGAGATTGGCCGTGATGAGTTCGGCCTGTTTGCGGATCTCCTCCCGGCCCTCGGTGCGTTTGAGATCCTCGCGCTGCCCGGCGAGCTTGCGGGCGAGTCGGTCGCGCGCGGTGCGCACGGTACGTGTGAGCTCGTGCGAGCGCCGGCGCTGCTGCTCGGCCCGGTCGCGGCGGCTGTAGAAGGCGTCCAGCAGCTCCGAAAAGCTCGCGCAGCGCTCCGCCTGCGCGGCCTCGCCGTACTGCCGGATCGGCAGAAAGCTAAAGTCCAGCGGGCGGCCGTCCTGCAGGAGCAGAGTCGGCGTGAAGTCCCGATCCCGGACCGTCTCCGCGAGCGCGTCCATCTGCAGCGGTAGCAGCTCATAGTCCCCACCGCAGCGGAAGCTCAGCTCCCGGCACAGAAGCGGCGAGAGCCCCGCGAAGTGTGCGAGCAGCCACTTGTCCGCCGGGACGCTCCGGTCCGCCGCCTCCGCCAGCGCGCGGCGTTCCTCCGGCGCGGTGTCGAGAAAGGCGGGCTTGTCCTGCCGCGGAGGCAGGCGGTAGAGCATGCCCGGCAGCAGCCGCCGCAATGCGTCCCCCGCGAAGTCCACCCGGCGCATGCAGTCGAGGATGCGCCCGTCCGGCCCCACGAGGATCACGTTTGAGCTGCGGCCGATCATCTCGACCACCAGCTGCTTGCGGGCGCTGTCGCCCAGCTCATCGCGGCTGTCGAGCTCGAGGATCAGCAGGCGCTCGCGCGCCGGCTGCATGAGCGAGACGATGCGCGCGCCGACGAGATGCTTGCGCAGCAGCATGCAGAACATCGGCGGCTCGGCCGGGTTTTCAAAGCTCGCCTGCGTCAGATGGACGCGGGCGTTGCCGGTGCCCGCGGCGAGCAGCAGGCGTACGTTCCCCCGCGCAGAACGCAGGGAGAGGAGCAGCATATCCCGCTCGGGCTGCTGCACCTTGTCGATCTTCGCGCCCTCAAGCGCGGGCCGCAGCTCCTCCGTCAGCGCGGAAAGGCAGATAGCGTCCAGCGGCATGCTCAGCCCTCCATCGCGGCGGCGAAGAGCGTGTTCAGCCGCTCGTGCCGGCCCTGCAGATAGAGCCAGCCGAAGAGAGCCTCCAGGCCGGTGGCGGCGTGGTACTCCCCGACGCTCGCGCCCTGCGGCACGCCGTGGACATGGGCGTTGCGCCCGCGCTTATAGAGCGCGAGCTCCTCCTCCGTGAGCAGGGGCAGCAGCTTCTCCATCACCTTCGCCTGGGCCGGAGCCTTGACATGCTTAACCGTCAAGCGATGCAGCTCGCCCACGGCGGCGTGGCCCTGGGTGCAGAGCATGGTGCGGATCAGCAGCTCGTAGACCCCGTCCCCGATATGGGCGAGGCCCAGCATGCTGATCTTGTTCAGGTCCTGCGCGGACATCTGCGGAGCAAAATAATCCATCGTATGTCTTCCTCAGCATGACAAAAGGGCGTGGACGCGCCCTTTGTCGTTCTTATTCTTCTTCGCTCTCGTAGGGCGGGGTATCGGCGTTCATCTCGGCGGCGAGGGCAAACTCGTCTGCACTCGCGAGGCCGAGCTTCACCTGCAGCGCCTGCCAGCCCGCGCGGTCGATGGGCACCGAGCGGGGCTTCGCGCCCTCGTAGGGGCCGACGATGCCAAGCTCCTCCATCTGGTCTACGATGCGCGCGGCGCGGGAGTAGCCGAGCTTGAGGCGGCGCTGCAGCATGGACACCGAGCAGGAACCCATCTCCAGCACGACCTCCGCCGCCTGCGGCAGCATCTCGTCGTAGCCGGTGGCCGCGGCGCCGTCCTCGTCCTTCGCGGCGCCCTTCGCGTCCGCTGCGCCCTTGTCCTCGGCGGCCTTTTCCATCATGTCCCGGAGGTCCTGATTCAGCTCCGGCTCGCTCGTGTTCTCCTTGATGAACTGTATGACGTCCTCGCGCTCCTCGTCGGAGACGAAGGCGCCCTGAATGCGCACGGGCTTGCCGAGACCCACGGGCGAGAAGAGCATATCGCCCATGCCGACGAGTTTCTCCGCGCCGGTCTGGTCGAGGATGATGCGGCTCTCGAGCGAGCTCGAGACCGCGAAGGCGATGCGCGAGGGGATGTTGGCCTTCATGAGGCCGGTGATCACGTCCGCCGAGGGGCGCTGCGTGGCGATGACCAGGTGCATGCCCGCGGCGCGGCCCATCTGGGCCACGCGGCAGATGCTCTCCTCGACCTCCTTGGAGGCCACGAGCATCAGGTCAGCCAGCTCGTCGATCACGATGACGACCGCCGGGAGCGTCGGCTCGCCCGCCGCGCGGCAGTGCTTGTTATAGCTCTCCAGGTCGCGCACGCCGACCTCGGAAAAGCTGCGGTAGCGCTTGAGCATCTCCACCACGGACCACTGCAGCGCGCCGGCCGCCTTCTTCGGGTCGGTGACCACGGGGACGTAGAGATGCGGGATGCCGTTATAGACGCCGAGCTCGACCATCTTCGGGTCGATCATGATGAGGCGCACCTCGTCCGGCCGCGCCTTGTAGAGCAGCGACAGGATCAGCGAGTTCATGCAGACGGACTTGCCCGAGCCGGTGGTGCCGGCGATGAGCATGTGCGGGAGCTTCGCGATGTTGCCGACGATGCACTCACCGCCTATGTCCTTGCCGAGGGCAAAGCTCAGCTTCGACTTGGCGCTCTGGAAGCGGGGCGACTCGAGGATGTCGCGCAGGTAGACCGTGCTCACGAGGCGGTTCGGCACCTCGATGCCGACGGTGGAGATCTTGTCGGGGATCGGCGCGATGCGCACGTTCACGACGCCGAGCGCGAGCGCGAGATCGCCCGCAAGGTTCGTCACGCGCGAGAGCTTCACGCCCTGCTCGAGTTCGATGTCGTAGCGGGTGACGGTGGGGCCGCGCGTCACACCCACGATGGCGGAGCTGATGCCGAAGCTGTGCAGCGCGCCCTCCAGCCGCTCGCGGTTGGTCTGGATCTCGTCCCGGCTGTCCGCGGCCGCGGCGCTCGAGGTGCGCAGCAGATCCGTGGGCGGGAAGCGGTATTCCTCGCCGGCGCTGCCGCCGGCCGCGATGGCGTTTGCCATCGCCGCCGCCTCGGACGCGATCTCCTCCGGCTTCATCTTCTTCGCCTTCGGGGGATCGGCGATCTCGGTGCTGACGGTCACGGTCGGCTTTTCGGTCTTTTTGCCGATGTCCTTGAGTATATGGAAATCGTCGACGACCTCCTGCCCGGCGATCTCCGGCGCTTCCTTGGTCGTGTAGGGCGCGGAGGGCTCCTCGTCCTCCTTCTTTTTGCGGCGCACGGGGGCGCGCTTCGGCTTCACCGGTGTCTTGACCGGCTCCTCCTCGGCGGGGCCGGCGAGCGAGAGCGCGTCGTCGTCCTCACCCAGGGGGAGGTTGAAGGCACTGCTGTCATAGCGCTCGATGCGGTCCTTCCCGCGCCGGACGGTCCTGGGCGCCAGGCCCGTATCCTCGTCCCCGAGCTCCGGCACCGTGACGCTCTCCTGTCCGCGGACGATCGCGGCGGCCGCGCTGTAGACCGGGGCCTCGGCGATCTTCCGGCGCACGCCGGAGAGCGTGCCGCGCAGGGTGAGGATCAGGCAGAGGATAAAGAGCACGATCAGCAGCGGCCAGGCGCCGTATGCACTGAGGGCTTTGGTGAGGCCGATGGCGATCAGCCCGCCCAGCGTACCGCCGGACTGCAGCTGCTGCCCGTCGGCAAAGAGGATGCCCGTCTGCAGCGAGAGGTCGAAGTCCTCCGTCGCGGGGTCGCCCAGCAGCAGATGCACCATGGCCCCAAAGAGGATCGGCAGCATCAGCGCCGCGAAGACGCGGCCCTCGACCGGACGGCCGCCATGGAAAAACAGGATCAGCGCGATGAAGAGGAAGACCGGGACGGCGAGCCAGAAGCCCCAGCCGACCATGCCCTTGATGAAGTTGGAGACATAGACGATGAGGGTCCCCTCGTTATTGAAGAGACTGATGCCCAGAAAGACCGCAAGCAGCAGGAACAGCAGGCCCGTGAGCTCCCGGTGGATGGGCTGGGGCGGCTCGGGCGGGGGCGCCATCTGGACGGAGCGGGGCGCCTTCTTCGGCTTGGCCGCCGTCTTGACGCTCTTGGCGCTGCTTTTCTTTTTGCTTGTGCTCGTTTTGCTTTTAGCCATAGTATTTCCTTTTCTTATCAGAAGATCATCGTCAGGATGATGGACAGGGCGCCCACCACCCAGCAGTAGTACGCGAAGCCGCCAAACTTGCCGCGGCGGGCTATGTATTTGAGAAGCTCAATGGCGACGATGCCGGAGATCATCGCCGCGGCCATACCGATCAGATAGGCCGGGACCAAGCTCCAGTCCACACCGTCGCGGAAAGCGTCGATCAGGCTCAGGATGTTCGCGCCCAGCACAGCGGGGATCGAGAGCAGGAAGGAGAACTTCACCGCGAAATCGCGCTTCAGCCCGGTGGCGATGCCCGCGGTGATCGTGGTGCCGGAGCGGCTCAGGCCGGGGATCACGGCCACGCACTGGCAGAGGCCGATGATCAGCGCGTCGAGCAGGGTCATGCCGCCGACGTTCTTGGTCCCGGGCGTCATACGGTCGGACACGTAGAGCATGCAGCCGGTCAGGATCAGCGCTACGCCGAGGAAGATGCTCTTGTCGTACAGGCCCTCGAGCAGGTCCTTGATCGGCAGGATGAGCAGCAGCGGCAGCGTCGCGATCACGATCATGAAGAAGAGCCGCGCGCCGGGCTTCCGATCGCGCTGCAGGCCGGACTGCGGGCCGAGGTTCATGAGCGAGAGCGTCTCCACTACCATGTCCTTCACGTCCTGCCCGTACACCACCAGGATGGAGATCAACGTCCCCAGGTGCAGCAGCACGTCGAAGAGCAGGTGCCCGTTCTCGGCGGTCGTGAGACCGAACAGATTATTCAGGATCGACAGATGGCCCGAGCTGGAGACCGGAAGAAACTCCGTGATCCCCTGCACCAGACCCAACAGGATCGCATTTCCCACGCTCATGGCATAACCCCCCACGTTACATAACTTTTATAATAACACAAGTTTATGCCAAAAACAAGAGTGGAAGAACAGGGCGCCGCCGCTGCCGGTGGCAGATGCAGGCGGCGCCCTGTTTCCGCAGCCGCGCCGTTGGCGGGCCGTCGCGAAGCAGGCCCGGGAACGGCCCTCGCGGCAAGGTGTCCGCCGCCGCTGCCGGTGGCAGATACAGGCGGCGCCCTGTTTCCGCAGCCGCGCCGTTGGCGGGCCGTCGCGAAGCAGGCCCGGGAACGGCCCTCGCGGCAAGGTGTCCGCCGCCGCTGCCGGTGGCAGATACAGGCGGCGCCCTGTTTCCGCAGCCGCGCCGTTGGCGGGCCGTCGCGAAGCAGGCCCGGGAACGGCCCTCGCGGCAAGGTGTCCGCCGCCGCTGCCGGTGGCAGATACAGGCGGCGCCCTGTTTCCGCAGCCGCGCCGTTGGAGGGCCGTCGCGAAGCAGGCCCGGGAACGGCCCTCGCGGCAAGGTGTCCGCCGCCGCTGCCGGTGGCAGATACAGGCGGCGCCCTGTTTCCGCAGCCGCGCCGTTGGAGGGCCGTCGCGAAGCAGGCCCGGGAACGGCCCTCGCGGCAAGGTGTCCGCCTCTCCTGCCGCGTTTTTCGCTCACGGCGAAGCGCACGGCGGAGCCCCTCCGCTCTCCGCCGCGTGCAGATAATCTAGCGCGTCCGCGAGCGTGCCGAGCTGGTCGATCAGACCGAGGCGCACGGCCTCCTCGCCATGGATGACGCTGCCGACGTCGTTGGCGAGCTCGTCCGTGCTGGTCATAAGACGCAGATAGTCCTCGCGCCGTATGCGCGAGTGCGCCGTCACGAAGCCTACGATCCGCTCCTGCATGCGGGAGAAGTACCGGAAGGTCTGCGGGACGCCGATCACGACCCCGCTCACGCGCACGGGGTGGATCGTCATGGCCGCCGAAGGCGCGATCATGCTGCGCCGCGCGGCGACCGCAAGCGGAACGCCGATGGAATGTGAACCGCCCAGCACCAGCGAGACGCTCGGCTTCTTCATCCCGGCGATCAGCTCCGCGATGGCGAGGCCCGCCTCCACGTCCCCACCCATGGTGTTGAGCAGGATCAGCAGCCCGCGGATCTCCGGCGACTCCTCGATCGCCGCGATGAGCGGCAGGAGATGCTCGTAGCGCGTGGTCTTGGTGTCCTCGGGCAGGAGCTGATGGCCCTCGATCTGCCCGACGATGGTCAGGCACTGGATCCCCCCCGCCGGGACAGCGCCGAGCTCCTTCAGTTCATCCATAAAAAATCACCTCGGTCAAGTGTAACCGAGGTGAGGGATTTTTAGTTGGGTATCCGCATCAAAGCTCGTCGATCTGCCTGAGCACATAGTCAAGGATCTCCTCGCGGTCGATCACGTCCTCATGCAGCACGGGGCGCTCCTTCAGGCCGCGCAGGCCTTTGGGGATCGGCACGCCGGAGAGGCGCTCGAGCGTCTCCATCTGCTCAAACTCGTCCCCGCTCAGATCGCCGCCGACAGCGCGCAGCACCGCCGCCGGGAACTTGTAAGGCGAGGCCGTGGAGAGCACGACCAGCGGCGTCCCCGCGCCGCGAGCGCGCTTATACTCCCGCGCGACGTGCAGCGCGACCGCGGTGTGCGGATCGCAGAGATAGCGGTCCTCCCTCCAGGTGCGGCCGATGGTCTCCCGGCTCTGCTCCTCGTCGCAGCAGCCCGCCGAGAATACGGCCCGGATCGCGTCCAGGGTCTGTTCGTCCACGCGGTAGACCCCCATCTCCGCGAGCTCCCGCATCCAGCCGGCGACCCGTTCGGTATCGCCTCCGGTCGCGAGGAAGAGCAGGCGCTCGAGGTTCGAGGAGATGAGGATATCCATGGAGGGCGAGCTCGTCTTGAGGAAGGCGCGGCGCTTATCGTAAACGCCGGTCGTAAGGAAGTCGGTCAGGACGCGGTTGGCGTTCGAGGCGCAGACGAGCCGCCCCACGGGCAGCCCCATGAGCCGCGCGAAATAGCCCGCGAGGATGTCCCCGAAGTTGCCGGTCGGGACCACATAGTCCACGCGCTCGCCCTCGGCGATCGCGCCGCGGCGCACGAGCTCGGCGTAGGCGATGAAGTAGTACACCACCTGCGGGGCGAGACGGCCGATGTTGATGGAGTTGGCCGAGGAGAGGCGGCGGCCCTTCCCGGCCAGCACACCGCTCCGGTCGATCGCCGCGAAGGCCTGCTTCACGCCGCTCTGGCAGTCGTCGAAGTTGCCGCGCACCGCGCATACCTTGACGTTCGCGCCGCTCTGCGTGACCATCTGCGCCTTCTGCACGGGCGAGACGCCGTCCGCCGGGAAGAAGACCAGGATACCGGTGCCGTCCACATCGTGGAAGCCCTCGAGCGCGGCCTTGCCGGTGTCGCCGGAGGTGGCGGTGAGGATCACGATCTTGTCCTCCACGCCCTCCTGTCGGCGCGCCGCGGTCACGAGCTGCGGCAGCATGGAGAGCGCCACATCCTTGAAGGCGGAGGTAGGGCCGCGGAAGAGCTCGAGCACATAGTCCTCCCCCACCTTCACGAGCGGGGTCAGCTCCTCCGTCTCGAACTTCCCGGCGTAGGCCCGCTCAACGAGCGCGCCCATGTCCGCGTAGCCGGGCAGGAGGTGGCCGAGGATCTTCTCCGCCATGCCGAGCGGACTCAGCCGCAGGCAGCCCTGCCAGTCAAAGGGGCGCTCCCCCAGCATCGGATCGACGTACAGCCCGCCGTCCGGCGCGATGCCGCGCAGCACCGCCGCGGTGTCCGCGGCGCGTTCGGAACTTCTGGTGCTCTGATATAACATGGGATGCTCCTCCTTTTTATTCCATCGCCAAGAGCCGGACGTTGTCCACGCCGGGGGTGGCCGCGAGCGCGTCCACCAGCTCCGCCATCGCAAGTGTCATCCCGCTCAGGTCCAGCGAGAGTGTCACGCTCGCCATGTCGTGGATCGGCAGGCTCTGCGTGATGGTCAGCACGCTCGCCCCCGCCTCCGAGATGCCGCGCAGCAGCGCGCTCAGCACGCCGGGCGTGTGGTCGAGCATCATCGACAGCACCGCCTTGCGCTCCCCCGCCATGTCCGCGGGCTCGAACAGATAATCCTTGTATTTATAGTAGGTGCTGCGGGAGATGCCCACCTGCTTCACGGCCTGGCTCACTTCCTTCACCTTGCCGCTCTCCATCAGCTTCCGGGCCTCGAGCACCTTTTCGTAATAGTCGGGCAGAATACTCTTGTGCACGATCAGGTAGTTGTTCAGCATCGTTCGTCCATCCTCCGAATCTATTGACAAAATGTATAAAAATAGGGCTTGCTTTTTGTACAGCTCTATGATACACTGTTTCCGTCAAAAATACAAGTGTCTTTTTATCGCGGACACAAGTTTTTTCGGAGGTCCTTATGAAGGTTGCGGTATTGGGATACGGCACGGTCGGCGTCGGGGTTTACGGGATGCTGGCGAACGCCGCGGGTTTGGAACAGGGGCCGGTGCTGGTGCGCCCCGGCAAGGAGAACGAGCCGTTCAAGGTGAGCAGCCTTGCGGCGATTCTCGAGGATCCGACGGTCGGCGCGGTGGCCGAGGTCATGGGCGGCGTGGAGCCGGCCTTCACTTACGCCTGCGCGGCAATGCGGGCCGGGAAGCACTTCGTCACCTCCAACAAGGCGCTCGTCGCCGCGAAGGGCGTGGAGCTCAACCGCCTCGCGCGGGAGCAGGGCGTTGCCTTCCTCTTCAGCGCGGCCTGCGGCGGGGCCGTCCCCTTCCTGCATAACCTCGCCCTCGCCCGGGAGAGCGACACGATCCTCTCCCTCGGCGGTATCCTGAACGGTACCACCAACTATATGCTCGACGCCATGCAGCGTCTCGGGCTCGACTATGCCGACGTGCTTGCCGACGCGCAGCGCCTCGGCTACGCCGAGGCCGATCCCACGGCGGACGTGTCGGGGCTCGACGCGCTGCGCAAGATCATGCTCGCCTGCGCCGTCGCCTACGACCTGCTCCCCACGGAGGGGCTCCTCAACGAGGGTATCGAATCCATCACCGCGGCGGACGTCGCGCACTTTCAGGCGCGCGGCTACACCTGCCGCCTGGTCGTCTCCGGCGGCAGGAGCGCCGACGGCGGCGTCTACGCCTACGTCGAGCCGGTGCTGCTGCGCGCTGGTTCTCCGGAGTGCTCGGTGCTGGAGAATTATAACATGGCCCGCTACGAGGGTCAATGCGCCGGCTCCATCGTGCTGATGGGCCAGGGCGCGGGCCGCTGGCCCACCGCCTCGGCGGTGCTGCGCGACCTGAGCGGCATCCTGCGCGGCGAGCGCAGCATGTTCTCCGCCGCCTGCGCCGAGGGCGCGGCCGACAACGGCGGCAGCGTCCACGGCTACTACGTCCGTCTCCCGGCGGCGCTCGCCGGGGCGCTCCCGGCCGAGAGTGTCGAGAAGGAGGGCGGGATCGCCCGGCTCATCACCGCACCGATGAGCGTAAAGGCCATGCACGAGGCCGTCAAAGCCCTGCGCGCGCAGGGCGCCGCGGTGTTCTTCGCCGCGATCAAAGAGTAAACGAGTAAAGGGAACCGGAGAGATATGGGCATCAAAACAGCCAAATTCGGCGGCTCCTCCGTCGCGGGGGCCGAACAGTTCAAAAAAGTTCGGGACATCATCCTGCAGGACCCGGAGCGCCGCGTGGTCGTCTCCTCGGCGGCGGGCAAGCGCTTCCACGAGGACCACAAGCTCACGGACCTGTTGTACCTCTGCCATGCGCATCTGACCTACGGGGTCTCCTGCGCGGACATCCTGCATACGATAGAGCAGCGCTTCATCGAGATCCGGGACAGCCTGGGTCTGCAGTACGAGATCGAGAAGGACCTCGCGGCGCTGCGCGGCCGGCTCAGCCGGGACATGTCGGTCGATGAGCTGGTGAGCCGGGGCGAGTACTTCACCTCCCGGCTGCTTGCGGAGTATCTGGGCTTCACCTTCGTCGACGCGGCGGACGCCGTGTTCTTCGGGCCCGACGGCCAGGTGGACAAGGAGAAGACCTACGCCGCCATCGCCGCCGCGCTGGATGAGCATGAGCGCATCCTGATCCCCGGCTTCTACGGCCGCCTCCCGAACGGGCGCATCAAGGTCATGAGCCGCGGTGGGAGCGACATCACCGGCGCGCTTGCCGCCGCGGCGGTGAACGCCGATGTCTATGAGAACTGGACCGACGTCTCGGGCATCCTGATGGCCGACCCGCGCATCGTCAAGGACCCGAGCCCGATCCCGAGCATCACCTTCGCGGAGCTGCGGGAGCTGGCCTTTATGGGCGCGTCCGTCCTACACGAGGAGTCGATCCAGCCGGTCAAGGAGAAGGGCATTCCCCTGAACATCCGCAACACCAACCGGCCGCAGGATCCCGGCACGATGATCCTCGAGCGCATCGAGGAGGAGCAGCGCAGCGAGCGCTTCATCACCGGCATCGCCGGGCGCAAGAATTTCACGATCCTCACCGTCACAAAGCGCAACATGAACCTGAGCGCAACGCTGCGCTCCGCGCTGGAGATCCTCGATCGCTACCGTGTGCCCGTCGAGCACATCACGCTCGGGCTCGACTCCTTCTCCCTCGTCGCGGCCAGCGCCGCGCTGGGTGACGGGCTCTACGACGTGCTCGCCGATATCCGCAAGGCCTGCCGCCCCGACGACGTGCAGGTGGAGGACGGGATCGCGCTGGTCGCCTCCGTCGGCCGCCACATGCCCGCGCGGCCCGGCGTCTCCGGCCGGCTCTTCGCCGCTCTCGGCGCGGCAGGCGTCAACATCCGCACGATCGCCCAGGGGGCCGACGAGCTGAGCATCACGGTCGGCGTCGCGAACGAGCAGTTCGAGACCGCGATCCGCGTGCTGTACGACGGCTTTACCGGGTAATCGATTCGAATACGCCGCACAGCGGCACCATTATTTCTTCATTTCTTCATTCTATCAAGCGGGAGGTACAAACCATGAAAAACGAATTTGTAGTCGCCATTCTCGGTGCGACCGGCGCGGTCGGCTGCGAGATGCGCAAGGTCCTCGAGGAGTACGATGTGCCCATTTCGGAGCTGCGCCTGCTCGCAAGCGCCCGCAGCGCCGGGACCAAGGTCCCCTTCAAGGGACAGGAGGTCACGATCCGGGAGGCCACCGACGAGAGCTTTATCGGCTGCGACTTCGTCCTCGGTGCCGTCGAGGGCGACATGTCCCGCCGCTTCGCGCCCGCCATCAAGGCGAGCGGCGCGGTCTATATCGACAACAGCTCCGCCTTCCGTCTCGACCCCGAGGTGCCGCTGGTGGTGCCGGAGATCAACGGCGCCGATGCCTTTGAAAACCATGGCCTGATCGCGAACCCCAACTGCTGCACGATCATCGCCCTGATGGCCGTCGCCGGCATTGCGAAGCTCTCCCCCATCGAGAACATGGTCGTCTGCACCTATCAGGCCGTCTCCGGTGCCGGGCAGGCGGGCATCGCCGAGCTCGACGCGCAGATGAAGGCCCTCGCCGTCGGGGAGAAGCCCGTGGTCAAGACCTTCGCGGCGCAGATCGCGATGAACGTCATCCCCTTCATCGACGCGCCCTACGGCAACGACTACACCAAGGAAGAAATGAAGATGCAGAACGAGGGGCGCCGCATCCTGCACAGCCCGGACCTGAAGGTCAACTGCACCTGCGTGCGCGTGCCGGTCATGCGCTCGCACTCCATCGCCGTCACGCTGCGCACCGCCGAGAAGGTCTCCGTCGAGGACGCGAAGGCCGCCGTCGCCGCCTTCCCGGGCGTGCGGCTCATCGAGGACTACGAGGGGCGCTGCTACCCCACCCCGCTCGACACCTCCGACCAGGACCTGGTCTGGGTCGGCCGCATCCGCGAAGATCTGACCGACGAGAAGGGCCTGACCCTCTGGTGCTGCGGCGACCAGATCCGCAAGGGCGCGGCGAGCAACGCTGTCCAGATCCTGCTCAAGCTGATCGGGAAATAAATCCTATACAACACAAAAACGCACGCCCCGTCCGGGGCGTGCGTTTTTTATCGCGTTTGGATCAGTTCTTATACACGGGATAGTCGACCGTGCCGGTCTGGGCAAACTTCACTGCCTGCTCGGCGACCTTGCGCTTGAGGTCGATCGCGGCCTGCACCGAGTACCAGCCCATGTGCGGGGACACGAGCATGTTCTCGTGGCGGAAGAGCTTGTTGTCCGGGGAGATCGGCTCGCCGCGCATGCAGTCGAGCGCCGCGCCGGCGACCGTGCCGTCCTCGAGCGCGCGGTCCAGCGCGTCCTCGTCGATGATGCCGCCGCGGGCGTCGTTGATGATGTAGATGCCCTTCTTCATGCGCTTGAAGGCGTCCTCATCGAACATGTAGCGGTCCTTGAGGGGCGGGCAGTGGATGGAGATGATGTCGGACTTCTCGATCAGCTCGTCCATCGTGACGCCGGTGACGTAGCCGCAGGGCGCGATCTCGCCCGGCTCGAGGTGATGGTCGCAGGCGATGATGTCGCAGCCGAGGGCGTGCACGCGCTTGGCGAAGGCCGAGCCGATGCGCCCGAAGCCGAGGATGCCCACCGTGAGCGTGGAGAGACGCTGGATGGGGAAGGCCATCGTGCAGTCCCAGCGCTCGCGCTTCGTGCGGTCGTTCATGTAGACGACCTTGCGCACCAGCGCCATCATCAGCGCCAGGGCCTGATCGGCCACCTCGTTGGTGCCGTAGTCGGGGACGTTGCAGACGGTGATGCCGCGCTTGACAGCCTCGGCCACCTCGATGTTGTCCACGCCCACGCCGTAGCGCACGACCATCTTGAAGTTCGGCAGATTGTCCATCACGCGGGCCGTGATGGGGGCGTACTGGTTGATAAGGATATCCGCGTCCTTGCAGTTGGCGATCACGTCGTCCTCGGTCTTGCACTGGGCCACGGTAAAGCTCAAGCCCGCGCCCTCGATGACGCCGCGCTCGATGTCGAGGCTCGGATGGTCGGTATCGGTATACATGATCTTCATGCTGTATTTCCTCCTGTATTCAATCTCTCGTCCGCGCTCAGCGCGCGAGCACTTCGCGGATATAGGCCGCAATGGCCTCGTCCTTGCAGTTGGGGAAGAAGAGCTCGGCGAAGTTCGGCTCGGCGACGGTCTGGCGCAGGAAGTCCTGGTCGATCTCCTTGAGGACGGTGAGCATGTCCTTGTGGGTGACCTTCTTCACGTCCATGAGGATGCCGCGGTTGCGCTTCTCGGGCGCGGCCCAGGCCTCGGGATAGCCGTTGCCCATCGGGGTGCCGAGGAGCTTTTCAAAGATGTACTCCAGGTTCACCTCCGCGCCCCAGCCGAAGTCCATCGCAAAGGGCAGTGAGAGGGCGTTGCCGGCGTTGACCTGCGCAAACAGGAAGCTCTCCAGCGGCTCGTGCGCCCAGCCGCACATGACCCCCGGGAAGGAGTTGAGCGCGAGCATGGCGCCCATGCCGGTGCCGCAGCCGGTGATGACGAAGTCCGCCGCGCCGGAGTTGAGCAGGATGCCGGCCAGCAGGCCTTCCTGCACATAGCTCTTCTCCACGGGGTCCTCCGCGGAGTAGCGGCCGTAGTTGAAGCACTCGTGTCCGAGGGGCTCCGCGACCTTCTTCAGCGTCTCGAAGATCAGCGCGTTTTTCGGCGCCTGGCTGTTTTCATTGATCAGGGCGATTTTCATGTGAGTCTTTTTCCTTCTTTCCCAATTCTTTTATAATCTCTGGTTTATGATTTCGTAAGCCATTGGTTACTGTAGCACAAAAGGCGGTGCATTGCAAGGGCGTGCGGCCCTCACAGCAGAAGCAGCGTCGGCTCCTCGAGGTGTCGCTTGAGGCAGCCCACGAACTGCGCCGCGAGCAGCCCGTCGATCACACGGTGGTCGACCGAGAGGCGGATGTTCATCATCGGGCGGATCGCGATGCGGTCCGTGCCGTCCTCGTCCGTGACGACCACGGGCTTCTTGCGGATCGAGCTCACCGCGAGGATCGCGAGCTCCGGCGGATTGATGATCGCCGTGAAGTCCTCGATGCCGAACATGCCGAGGTTCGAGATGGAGAAGGTGCCGCCGCTGTACTCCTCGGGGCGCAGGCGGCCCTTCTGTGCACGCGCAAAGAGCTCCCGCGTCTCCGCCGCGATCTCGCGCAGGCTCTTCTCCTGCACGTTCTTCACCACCGGGACGATCAGCCCGGCCTCGCCCGCGACCGCCGTGCCGATGTTGACGCTCTCGTAGCGTACGATCTGATCGCCCTGCAGGGAGGCGTTGAGCTCGGGGTATTTCTGCAGCGCCCGGCAGGCCGCCGCGATCAGCAGGTCCGACACGCTGACGCGGTAACCGCTTTCGGCATTGATAAGCGCGCGGAAGGCGCTGAGCTTCGTGGTGTCCACGCTGTCGGCAAAGTACAGGTGCGGCGCGGTGAACTTGCTCTCCGAGAGCCGCTCGCCGATAATGCGCCGCACACCCGCGTAGGGCGTTGTGCCCGCGATGCGCTTGTCCGGGCTGCCCGCGGCCTCGTTCACGGCGCGCAGCACGTCGTCGCGCATGATCTTGCCGCGCGAGCCGCTGCCGCGCACCCCGCGCAGGTCCACCCCCTTGTCCTGCGCGATGCGGCGCGCGAGGGGCGAGGCCAGGATATCCTTCGCCGTGATGCCGCCCTCAAAGCCCGTGCCGCGCACATCCCGGAGCGAGGCGGGATCGTAGCCCTCCTCCCTGACCAGGCGGCGGGCCTTCGGCGTGAGGCGCAGCTTCTCCGGTGCCGGGGCCGGCGCTTCCGCTGGGGCCGCGGAAGGCGCATCGAAGGCCGGCACAGCCGGGGCGTCCGCCGCGGCCTTCGCCCCATGCGCTTTGAGCGCCGCGTCTGCGTCCTCCCCCGCTTCGCCGACCACGGCCAGCGGCGTGAAGACCGGCACGGTCGTGTCCGGCTCCACGACGATCTTGAGGAGCGTCCCCTCCGTCGCGGCTTCCACGGTGATGATGCTCTTGTCCGTCTGCACGTCGAAGAAGGCTTCGCCCTTCTTCACGGTCTCGCCCGGCTGCTTGTGCCACGCCATCAGGCTGCCTTCCTCCTGGGTGTAGCCGAGCTTGGGCATGATGATCACGCTTGCCATCTCTCTCGCTCCTTTACAGCATCTTCCGGATCGCCTCGAGGATCGTGCTCTCGTTGGGGACGATCAGCTTCTCCAGCGCCGGGCTGAAGGGCACCGGCACGTCCGGTGCGCACAGGCGCATCATCGGCGCCTCGAGATCGTAGAACACGTCCTGCATGATCGAAAAGCCGATCTCCGCCGTAATGCCGAAGCTCGTATAGCCCTCGTCCACCAGCAGCAGCTTCCCGGTCTTTTTGACCGAGCGGATGATCGTCTCGCGGTCGAGGGGCTTGATCGTGCGCAGGTCGATCACCTCGACGCCGACGCCCTCCTTCTCCAGCTCACGCGCCACGCGGACGCACTTGGCCACCATGGCCGAGCAGGTGACGACCGTGAGGTCGCCGCCCTCGTGCAGCACAGCCGCCTTGCCGAGGGGCAGCAGCAGATTCTCATCGGCGTCGTCCGGCACCTCGAACTCCTGGCCGTAGTGCAGCCGGTGCTCCACCACGACGACGGGGTCGTTGTCGCGGATGGCAGTCTTCAGAAGGCCCTTGGCCGTATAGGCGTCCGAGGGGACGGCGATCTTCAGGCCCGGGAAGTGGGCGATGATCGCGTTGAGGTTCTGGGAGTGCTGGGCGGCACTCGCGCGGCCGAGGCCGATCGTCGTGCGCAGCACCATCGGGACGGGCTTCTGCCCGCCGGACATATAGGTGATCTTCGCCATCTGGTTCGCGATCTGGTCCATCGCCACCAGCATGAAGTCGGAGAACATGACCTTCGCGATCGGGCGCATGCCGGTCAGGGCCATGCCGACGCACATGCCCACAAAGCCGGATTCGCTGATCGGCGAATCCTTCAGCCGCAGGTCGCCGTACTTCTCCCAGAGGCCCCGGTTCTCCTTCCAGGTGCCGCCGTTGGGGCCCATATCCTCCCCGATGAGCATGACCATCGGATCACGGGCCATCTCCTCGTCCAGCGCCTCGCGGATCGCGTCGCGGTAATAGATCTTTCGCATCGTCCTCGCCTCCTTACGCCTCGTAGAAGATGCCCTGCATCAGCTCTTCCGGGCCGGGATAGGGGCTCGCCTGCGCGAATTCACAGGCCTCCCGGATCTCCTCCTCCGCCGCGGCGCGCAGCTCCTCCCGCACGCTCTCGGAGAGACAGCCCTTCTCCTCGAAGAGCTTGATCGGGTCGCGGCTCTTCCAGTATTCCAGTTCGCCCGGCGCGCGGTAGGCGCCGTTGTCGTTGCCGTTGTGCCCATGCTGGCGGTAGGTCTTGCACTCGATCAGCGTGGGGCCCTTGCCCGCACGCGCGTGCGCGACGGCTTTGCTCACCGTCTCATACACCAGCTCCGCGTCGTTTCCGTCGATGGTATAGCCCTCGATCCCGTAGCCGATCGCGCGGCGGGCGAGATCGTGCTCCTTCGTGACGCGGTCGATGTTGACCGTGATCCCGTAGTGGTTGTTCTCGATGATGTAAACGACCGGCAGATCCCAGGCCGCGGCCATGTTGATGCTCTCGTGGAAGGTGCCCTCGTTCGAGGCGCCGTCGCCGAAGAAGCAGAGCACCACCTGGTCCGTGCCGCGGTACTTGCAGCTGTAGCCTGCGCCGGTGGCGATGGGGATGCCGCCGCCGACGATGCCGTTGGCGCCGAGGATGCCGAGGCTCATGTCCATGATGTGCATCGAGCCGCCCTTGCCGCGGCAGTAGCCGTCGCGCCGGCCGAGGATCTCCGCCATCATCTTCTTCGTGTCCGCGCCGCGCGCCACCAGGTGGCCGTGGCCGCGGTGCGTGCTGCTGAGATAGTCGTCCGGGCGGATCGCGGCGCAGGCCCCGGCCGCCACGGCCTCCTCCCCGATGTAGAGGTGGGCCAGGCCCGGCATCAGGCCGCACTTGTAGAACTCAAAGACCTCTTCCTCGAAGCGCCGGATCCTGACCATATCGGCGTACAGACGCCGCGCGAGCGCCCCGTCCTTTTCCAGTCCCACGCTGTCTCTCTCCTTTCCGCGCGGCCGGAGCCGCGGTTTATAATTATAATTCTCTAATATAATTATAAGCTCGGCGGCAGTCCTGTCAATTCCCGAAACTGCACAATTCTGCGGGAGGTTTTTATTGTAATTCTCCCAAAACTCTTTTATAATTATAATATCTTTTATAATTATAATATAATAAAAAAGGTTGAGGGAAGGAAGGCGATCACATGTCCAAGATCGAGGATCTCGGGCTGAAGGAGCGGATCTACACACAGATCCGCGACAAGATCTTCCGTCTGGAATTCGCTCCCGGCGAGAAACTCCCGGAGCAGAAGCTCGCGGAGGAGTTCGGGGTGAGCCGCCCCCTCGTGCGCGAAGCGATCCGGCGGCTCGCCTGGGAGGGGCTGATCCACATTGAGCCCAACCGCGCCTCCACCGTTGTGGAGATGGACGACAAGAAGATCCAGGAGCTCGCCTTCGTCCGCTGGCAGCACGACCAGCTCGCCATCCCGCTCGCGGTCTACCGCGCGAGCAAGGAGGATCTCGACCGGCTGCGCCGCCTGGCTCTGGACTGCATCGCCGCGAATGAGGCCGGTGACCTTACGCGGCGGCATGAGATCGACGCCCAGTTCCACCGCGCCGTCTACGCGCTGAGCGGCAACGCCCTGCTCTGCGACCTGCAGGAGCGGCTCGGGCTGCTGGTGCGGCTCTGGCAGGCGCTGCACATCACGGAGCCCCGAATGCTCGCCGACGGGCTGCGCCAGCATCTCGAGCTCGTCGAGCGCTTTGAGGCGCAGGACATCCCGGGGGCGCTGCGCGTCATCCAGGCGCACTCCACCTCCTCCTTCGGCTCCGATTTCCACGGCCGCCTCCTCACACCGGAGGACCTGCTGCGCGGCAGTCCGGACGAAACCTGAAACAAAAAAGCTCCGACAGAGTCGGAGCTTTTTGCTGTATGTACGGATCCTAACCCAGCAGGACGCCGGGGAGCCAGGTCACCACGCCGGGGAGATAGGTGACGAGGATCAGGGTGAGGATCAGCGGGATGCACCAGGGCAGGATCGCCTTGTAGAGCTTCTCGAGCTTGATCTTGTTCACGTCGGAGATAACGAAGAGGCAGACGCCGAAGGGCGGCGTCACCTGGCCGATCATCAGGTTCAGCACCAGCATCACGCCGAAGTGCACGAGGTCGAGCCCCAGCTTCTGGGCAATGGGCAGCAGCACGGGCAGCATCAGCATTAGGATGGCGCCCGGCTCCATGAACATGCCGAGGATCAGCAGCATCACGTTCAGGATCAGCAGGATCATAACGGGCGAGCTGCTCATGGCGAGGATCGCACCGGCCATCTTGTTGGAGATGCCCTCCATGGCCATCACGTAGGTGAAGAGCGTGGAGCTGCCGATGATGAAGAGGGTGTTGGCCGAGGAGAGGGCCGAATCCTTCAGGCACTTGAGGAACTGCTTCCAGGTCATGGAGCGGTAGGCGAAGACGGAGACGATCAGCGCGTAGATCACGGCGACGCTGGAGGCCTCGGTCGGGGTGAACCAGCCCTCGGTAAAGCCGGAGAGGATGATGAGCGGCGTCACCAGCGCGAGCAGGGAGCCCCGGAACTCACGCCAGAGCGCCTTGCCGCTGAAGCGGTGGCGCTCGTACTTGCGGCGGATAGCGAAGTAGTACACCATGATCATCAGCAGCACGGCCATGATGACCGCCGGGACGATGCCGCCCATGAAGAGCTTGCTGACGCTGACGCTCGCGACGCTGCCGTAGATGATGAGCGGGATGGAGGGCGGGAAGATCGGCCCGATGACCGAGGAGGCGGCCGTCACGGCGCCGGCGAAGTCCTCGTCGTAGCCGTTGGTCTTCATGGCCTCCATCTCGATCGCGCCGAGGCCGCCCGCGTCCGCGACGGCGGAGCCGGACATGCCGGCGAAGATGACGCTCGCGATGACGTTCGCGTGCCCGAGGCCGCCGGGGATCCAGCCGACCAGCTCACGCGCGGTGTTGAAGATCTTTTTGGTGATGCTGCCGGCGTTCATAAGGTTGCCGGCGAAGATGAAGAGCGGGATGGCGATCAGCAGGAAGGAGTCAATGCCGCTGACCATCTTCTGGCCGATGACGACCATCGGGTAGCCCAGCGACAGGCAGCCGAGGACCGCCGAGGCGCCGATGGAGATGCTGATCGGCACACCGATCACCAGCAGGACCACAAAGCCGATAAGAAAGACGATCATGCGCCTGCCTCCTCTCTCCCCTTCTTTCCGACCACACGGATGAACCAGTCGATGATCTCCCACAGGGCCTTGACGGCGATGAAGGCGCCGGCGATGGCCATGGGGATGTACTGCACCGTGTAGGGCACCTTCGCGGCGAAGGTGGAATAGAAGCGGGTGCTGACATAGGGGTACTGGTAGTTGTAGGCCACGACCATGATGATCCCGAGGCCGAAGGAGAAGATCTTGTTGATGAGATAGAGGATCTCAAAGAGTATCCCCCTGGTGCGGGAAATCAGGAAGTCCAGGCGCATCAGCCCGTTCTCGTTATAGAGCGGGATGATGCCCATGAAGGCCATCCAGAGGAAGGAGATCCCGCAGATTTCGATCGTGGGGCGGAAGGACTTGTTGAAAATGTTGCGGCGGATCAGCTCCGAGACGATGAAGAAGACGATCACGATCACGGCCAGCATCGCGATCCACGCCGCGATCTTGGCGATGATATCCGTGATTTTCTTGTAAAGACTCATTAACACACCCCTTTAACAACAGTTGCATAGGTCAGGATTGACCTATGCAACTGGCTTTGTGACCGTATTCGATAGGTTCAGGATCGTGTGAAACGATGCCGGAATCAGCCGATGGCCTCGAGGATGGCGTTCAGGAGATCGCGGTTGAACCAGGTCTCCTCCTCGTAGCGGTCATAGTAGGCGGGAATGTCGAGCTTGTCCTTGAAGGACTGCACATCGGGCTCGGTGTCGAACTCGACGCCGGCTTCACGCAGGGTGGCCTCGCCCTCGAGGTTGGCCTCCTTGATCAGCTCGAAGCCGTAGCGGCCGGCCTCATAACCGGCGGCCTTGACGATCTCCTGCTGCTCGGCGGAGAGCTTGTCCCAGGACTTGGAATTCATGGCGATGGTGGTGCCCATCCACATGTAGTTGATGTAGGAGAAGTACTTGATGTTGTCGTAGGTGGCGTTGGCAACCAGGTGGTAGGTGGCGTTGTCCTGCGCCTCGGCGGTGCCGTTGGAGAGGGCCAGAGCCAGCTCAGGCAGAGCCAGGGCCACGGGGGTGGCGCCCAGGGCTTCCCACACGTCCAGATACAGCTGGCTGGTCGGGACACGGATCTTCAGGCCCTCGACGTCGGCCGCGGTGTGGATGGGACGGTTGGTGGTGGAGATATGGCGCATGCCGTTGTCGCCCTCGCCCAGGTAGGTCAGGCCGAACTCACCGAAGCCGGCAAAGATCTCTTCGCCCACGGGGCCGTTCATGATGTCGCAGGCCTGCTCGGCGTCGCTGAAGAGGAAGGGCAGGTCGAGGATCTTGGCGGGCTCATAGAAGGCGGTGAAGCCGGAGGTGCCGGCGCAGATCACGTCGATGGTGCCCATACGGGTGGACTCGATGGCCTCGGCGTCGTTGCCGAGGGTGCCGTTCTCGTGCACTTCGACCTCGACACCGCAGTCGGCGGCGTTGACGATCTCAGCAAACTTCTCGACCGTCTGGAAGGGGACGCCGGCGCCGGGGCAGTAGGCAATCAGCTTCACAGGCTTGTCGGCCGCGAGAGCAAGGGGGCTTCCCACGCTGGCCAGCGCGAAGACCATGACCAGGCACAGGAGCAGAGCGATCAGCTTTTTCATGTTGTTCCTCCTTAAAATTTTACATAGAACCCAGAAATTGATGCTTCAATTTCTTCTGTTATATAATTATAAACCGATTTCCTAAACCGTCAAGCGTCCATTTTCACCTAAAAGCGCTTCCTTTTTTTGTGAATAATCACGGCGGTCCCGCTCCGGCGGCGTCGGAGCCGCCATGCAACCGCCGGGCTCTTTTCAAGCCCGGTCCCGTATGGTATACTACTTATACTTATCCCATTCCGAAGGAACGCATTATGAACGAAACACCCTCCAAAACCTACAGCCGCCGGCTTCTCTGGCGTTTTCTCGACGGCAGCCGCGCACTCTTTCTGCTGAGCATGACCGCGGCGGCGCTCTCCGCGCTCGCCGACATGCTCTCCCCGCAGATCGTGCGCCTCGCGGTCGACAACGTCCTCGGCGGGAAGGAGACCGGGCTCAGCCCGCTGATGGCGCGCTTCGCCGCGCGCCTCGGGGGGCTCGACTATCTGCGCGCTCACATCGGGGTGCTCGCGCTCGTGCTGCTGGGCGTCGCGCTCATGCGGGTGCTGACGCTCTACGCCTTTCGCGTCAGCAACACCGCCGCCGCCGAGCGTCTGACCAAGACCATGCGCGACACGCTCTTCCTGCACATCGAGCGCCTCCCCTTCGCCTGGCACATGCGCCACCACACCGGCGACATCATCCAGCGCTGCACCTCCGACATCGATACGCTCAAGGGCTTCATCTCCGAGCAGATGACCTCGATCTTCCGCATCGTGGTCCTGCTCGTGCTGGCGCTTGTATTCATGGCCCGGATGGACGGGCTGCTCACGCTCATCGCGCTCGCCCCCGTGCCGGTCATCCTCTTCTACTCCTTCCGCTTCCACCGGAAGATCGGGGACGCCTTCCTCGCCTGTGACGAGAACGAGGGCAAGCTCTCCTCCATCGCGCAGGAAAACCTCACAGGCGTGCGCGTCGTGCGCGCCTTCGGGCGCGAGCGGCAGGAGCGCGACCGCTTCTTCCAGCAGAACCGCTACTACACCGGGCTCTGGCTGAAGCTCGCCCGACCGATGAGCCAGTACTGGAGCACCGCGGATGTGCTCAGCGGGACGCAGATCCTGCTGATCGTGGTCTTCGGCTCGGCCTTCTGCCTGCGCGGGCGGCTGACGGCGGGCGCGTTCATCGCCTTCCTCTCCTACGCCGCCATGCTGACCTGGCCGGTGCGCATGCTCGGGCGCATGATCGCCGAGATGAGCAAGGCCGGGGTCTCCATCGACCGCATCGCGGCCATCATGCAGGCCGAGGAGGAGAAGGAGACCGGGCGCGGCCTGCGCGCGGACATGGGCGGCGACATCGTCTTCGAGCATGTGAGCTTCGCCTATGAGAACGGGCCCGAGGTGCTGCATGACATCAGCTTTACAATGAAGGCCGGGACCACGCTCGGCATTCTCGGCGGCACGGGCAGCGGCAAGTCCACGATGATGCTCCTGCTCGACAAGCTCTATGCCCTGCCGGAGAACGGCGGGCGCATCACGATCGGCGGCGTCGACATCCGCGATATCGAGACGCGCCATCTGCGCGAGCACATCGGCATGGTGCTGCAGGAGCCCTATCTCTTCTCGCGCACCATCGCGGAGAACATCGGCATCACCCAGCCCGCGCTCGACCTCGAGCGCATCCGCGAGGCGGCGCGGGCCGCCTGCTTAGACGAGACCGTGCTGAGCTTCGCCAAGGGCTACGACACCTTCGTGGGCGAGCGGGGCGTCACGCTCTCCGGCGGCCAGAAGCAGCGCGCGGCCATCGCGCGCACACTCACGCAGGATACGCCCATCCTGATCTTCGACGACTCGCTCTCCGCCGTCGACACCGAGACCGACGCGAAGATCCGCGCGGCGCTCGAAGCGCGCTTCGGGAGCGCCTCGATCCTGCTCATCTCCCACCGCATCACGACCCTCTCCAAGGCCGATCAGATCCTCGTGCTCGAGAACGGCCGGATCGTCGAGCAGGGCAGCCATGAGCAGCTCAAAAACGGCGGCGGCATCTATGAACAGATCTGCCGCATCCAGTCGGGGGAGGCGGCGGTATGAAAAACAAGGAAAAACGCCTGCCCTTCTTCGGTATCGGGAAGATCCTCCCCTACCTGAAAAACTACAAAAAGGCTCTCGCCATCCTGGTGCTCGGGAGTCTCGGCGGCAGCCTCATCGACATCGGGGTACCGCTCTTCCAGCGCTACGCCCTCAACCACTTCGTCGCAGGCGGGACACTCGACACGCTCCCGGTCTTCATCGCGCTCTACTTCGGCGTGATCGTCGCGAGCGCCGTGATGGGTTATTTCTCCGCCTACTGCGGCATGGCGATCGAGGTCGGGATCGACAAGGATCTGCGCAACGACGCCTTCGAGCATCTGCAGACCCTCTCCTTCTCCTACTTCAACCAGAACAGCGTGGGCTACATCCACTCCCGCGTCATGAGCGACACGCAGCGCATCGGCACCCTGGTGTCCTGGACGCTGCTCGACAGCACCTGGCAGCTGAGCTACCTTGTCGGCGCAATCGTCGTAATGCTCTCGATCAACGCGCGCCTCGCGCTGATGGTGCTCGCGGTGCTGCCGCTCACGGTGCTGCTCTATGCTGTGTTCCAGCGAAATCTCACCCGCGTCAACCGTGAGATCCGCGAGCAGAATTCCGTCATCACCGGCAACTTCAACGAGGGCATCACCGGCGCAAGGACCATCAAGACCCTCGTCATCGAGGACACGATGGGCCGCGCCTTCACCGACGACACCGAGCTCATGCGCCGCAAGACCCTGCGTGCGGCCCGGCTGCGCGGTCTCTTCGCCGCGACGATGCACTTTGCCTCCTCGCTCGCACTCGCCATCGTCCTCTGGCAGGGCGGCTTCATCGCCAAAAGCCAGATCGGCACCTTCTCGCTCTTCATGTCCTATGCCCAGGGCATGATGGAGCCGGTGCGCTGGATCGTGGACGCGATCTCGGACCTCATCACGACCCAGGTCAACATCGAGCGGCTCGTCAAGCTCCTGAACACACAGCCCGACGTCGTTGACAGCGAGGCCGTCACCGCGCTGTACGGCGACTGCTTCGAGCCGAAGCGCGAGAACTGGGAGGAGCTGCGCGGCGACATCCGCTTTGAGGACGTAAGCTTCCGCTACCCCGACGGGGATGAGACCATCCTCGAGCACTTCGATCTCGATATCCCCTTCGGCTCGAGCATCGCCATCGTGGGCGAGACGGGCGCCGGCAAGTCCACGCTTGCCAACCTCATCTGCCGCTTCTACGAGCCCACCGCCGGCCGCGTCCTGATCGACGGGCGCGACGCGCGCGAGCGCAGTCAGCTCTGGCTCCACTCCGCCATCGGCTACGTGCTGCAGACGCCGCACCTCTTCTCCGGCACCGTACGGGAAAACCTGCTCTACGGCAACCCCGAGGCGAGCGAGGAGCAGATCTGGGAGGCGCTGCGGCTCGTGTCCGCCGAGGCGATGGTGCGCCAGCTCGAGAAGGGGCTCGACACCGACGTCGGCGAGGGCGGGGACCTGCTCTCCACCGGCGAGAAGCAGCTGCTGAGCTTCGCGCGCGCCATCCTCGCCGACCCGAAGATCCTCGTGCTCGACGAGGCCACCGCCTCGGTCGACACGATCACCGAGCAGAAGATCCAGGCCGCCATCGACACCATCATCCGCGGCCGCACCTCGATCGTCATCGCGCACCGCCTCTCCACCGTGCGAAACGCCGACCTCATCCTGCTCGTGCACGACGGGAAGATCGTCGAGCGCGGGAGGCACGAGGAGCTCATGGCGAAGCGCGGGCAGTACTACCGGCTCTACACCCGGCAGTACGAGGACGAGGCCACGAGCTCCCTGCTGGGATAAGGAGACGCCATGGAGAAAAAGAAAATCGATTTCAAGACCTGGTGGTGGTACAACAAGGTCTACGTGCTGCTCGGCGCGGCGGCGCTTGCGGTCGCGCTCTACTCCTTCCTGCCGAACCTGCTCGCGCCGAAGGCGGATTACAGCGTGGCCCTCGTGAGCGTCACGGGTCTGCCGGAGGAGCAGATTGAGGCGCTGCGGGCGCGGGTGGAAACGCTTGCGGACGACCGCAACGGCGACGGCCGGGTGCTGGTAGAGGCGGCGCTCTACCGCGCCGACCTCAGCGGCGAGCTGGAGGGCAGCCTCAACTACAGCGAGGCCTCGCGCTTCGACGCCGACCTGATCGGCCGGGTCAGCGCGCTGCTCTTCTTCGACGAGCCGGAGGGCTTTCGCCAAAACGTCGCTGCGCCCTGCACGGAGCCGCTCCCCTGCTCTGCCCTCCCCGCGCTGGCGGATCTGCTGCCGGAGGGCTGGTATGTCTCCGCCCGGACCGACTGCGGCGCCGATGCGCTCTGGGACCGGATACGCGCATCCTGACACGATCAAAACGCCCCCGGGCTCAGAGCCCGGGGGCGTTTTGACTTTATCCTTTTACGCGATCTTCACCGAGAGGCAGGACTTCCCGCTCAGCGCCGCAGTGCGCTCATCCGGCTGGCCGAAGCCCGCCCAGAGCGTCCATCGGCCGCTCCCGGGGACGCGCGCACCGTCGGCGCGCACGATGGTGAAGGCACGCGCATCGAGCGCGAGACAAAGCGTCCGCCTCTCGCCCGGCGCGAGGCGCACGCGCTGAAAGCCGCAGAGGATCGGGTTCGGCGGCGCGTCCGGCGAGCCCTCGTCCTTCAGATAGAGCTCCACGACCTCCTCGGCCGCGAAGGCGCTGCGGTTCGTAACGGTGACGCGCGCCGTCTCCCGGTCCGCGGTGAGATCCGAGAGCGCCATGTCGGCGTAGCTCAGGCCGTAACCGAAGGGATAGAGCGGCTCAGCCGTGAAGAAGCGATAGGTGCGGCCGCGCATGCTGTAGTCCGTGAAGGCCGGCATCTCGGCCAGCTGCTCGTTTTTATAGAAGGTGACCGGGAGCTTGCCGGAGGGCGAGGCGTCCCCGAAGAGGAGCTCCGCCACCGCTTTGCCGCCGCGCGCGCCGGGATACCAGGCGAGCAGGATCGCATCCGCCTTCTCCTCGGCGGCGGAGAGATCGACGGAGCTGCCCGCCAGGAGCAGCACCACCGTCGGCTTTCCGACAGCCAGCACCGCGTCCAGCAGCCGCCGCTGCGGCGCCGGGAGCAGCAGATCCTCCTTGTCGCCCGAGCCGACGGCGTTGCCGTCGTCCGGCTCCTCGCCCTCGATCCGCTCGTCGTAGCCGAGGGTCAGGATCACGACGTCGCTGTTCCGGGCGACCGCCACGGCCTCGGCCAGGCGGTCGTCGTCCTGAGCCAGGGCCTCCACGCGGTCGCGGAAGAGGTGGCAGCCCTCCGAGTACAGCACGCGTCCCTTCCCCTCCATCCGGTCCTGGATGGCCTCCAGCACCGTGATATAGCGGGAGGAGGTGCCGTAATAGTTGCCGATCAGCGCACCGCGGCTGTCGGCGTTGGGGCCGATCACGCCGACGGTGCCCGCCGCCTTGAGCGGCAGCAGCCCGTCGTTCTTCAGCAGCACGCAGGATTTGAGCGCCGCCTCGTGCGCGAGCGCGAGGTGCTCCGGGCACTCCACGGCGGTATAGGGGATCGCGTCGTAGGCCGAGCCCTCGCCCAGGATGCCGAGCAGATAGCGCGTCGTGAAAAGGCGCACCGCGGCGCGGTCGATATCCTCTTCGTCGATGAGCTCCTGCTCATAGGCGCTCATCAGGCACTGATAGGAGTTGCCGCAGTTGAGGTCGCAGCCGGTTTTGAGTGCGAGCGCCGCCGACTCGGCCGAGGTCTTCGTGACCATGTGGCCGGTGTGAAAGTCGCGGATGGCCCAGCAGTCGGAGACGAAGTGCCCCTCAAAGCCCCATTCCCCGCGGAGCTTCCCCATCAAAAAGCGGCTCGCGCAGCAGGGCTCGCCGTTGGTGCGGTTGTAGGCGCCCATGACGGACTCCACCTTCGCCTTCTTCACCAGGTCCTCGAAGGCAGGGAGATAGGTCTCCTCCAGGTCCTTCGGGCTCGCGACGGCGTTGAAGCTGTGGCGCAGCGCCTCCGGACCGCTGTGCACGGCGAAGTGCTTGGCGCAGGCGGCGGACTTGAGCGTCTCGCCCTCCCCCTGCAGACCGCGCACATAGGCCTGGCCGAGGCGGGAGCTGAGATACGGGTCCTCGCCGTAGGTCTCGTGGCCGCGGCCCCAGCGGGGGTCGCGGAAGATGTTGATGTTGGGCGACCAGAAGCTCAGGCCGTGATAGATGTCCCGGTCATTCTGGGCGGCGAGGGCGTTATATTTGGCGCGGCCCTCGGTGGCAGCGGCGTCTCCGAGTTTTTGCAGCAGCACCTCGTCGAACATCGCGGCGAGGCCGATCGCCTGCGGGAAGCTGGTCGCGGTGCCGCCGCGGGCGACGCCGTGCAGCGCCTCGTTCCACCAGTTGTAGGCCGGGATCCCCAGGCGCTCGATGGCCGGGGAGTCGAAGCGCAGCTGGCTCGCCTTCTCGCGCAGCGTCATCCGCGCGATGAGGGCACGGGCTTTCTCTTCCGCTGTTTTTCGGTCCATGGTATCTCCTTTCGAAAAAAGGAAACCGCACGCGTCGGTTTCCTTTTTCGTTTACGGTTTATTGATAGAAGTTGTCCTGTTCCGGCTCGATCCGCGCCGCCGGGCCGCCGAATCGGGCAAAGACCTTCACCTGCTGCCGCGCGGCGATATAGGCCGGGGCGGCAACGGCAAAGAGCACGTAGGCCCAGCCGATGTAGAGCACGACCTCCGTCGGCAGGAGCACGGCGCAGAGCACCGGCACCGCGAAGGCGATCCAGATCAGCAGCGTCTTCCCCGGTTCGACGAAGGCCAGGGAAAAGGCGTTCTTGATCGTCCCGCCGAGGCTGTTCTGAAAGCCCGCGTTCAGCGCGAAGGCCCAGGCCCAGAAGGCCAGCACCACGGCGCTCACGATCACGGCGATCGCGAAGAAGAGCGTGCGCACCGCGCCCGTCTGCGCGAGGGCGAAGCGCCAGTCCACCACGGCGACGGCGAGGCCGGCAAGGCCGATGAGGCCCAGCAGCAGCGCCTGGCCGAGGCTGCGCTTCATCTCCCCGAAGAAGCTCCGCAGCGTCGCGACGGGTTCGCCCCGCGCGAGCTTGAGCGAGACGCAGCAGAGCGCGGTCGTCGCGGGCCCGACGGTCACGACGGGCAGCGAGCAGAGGAGCCAGAGGATATTCAGCACCATCAGGTCGCAAAGCACGCGCAGGAAGGCGCCGAGCGAGGCGGCGAGCTTGTTCCCGCGCCGCATCAGCCCTTGACGCCGCCGAGCGCCACGCCCGCGATGATGTACTTCGAGAGGGCGAAGTAGACGATGAAAAGCGGCAGCACCGTAAGGGTCAGGCCCAGGTAGATGGCGCCGTGCTCACGTTTGTAGATATCGCCCTTGAGCATGGCGACCATGACGGGCATCGTCTTCACGTTGTCTTTCGTCAGCAGGATGGAGGGCATGAACAGGCTGTTCCAGGTGCCGACGAAGGAGAAGATGCCCTGGGTGGCCATGGCGGGCTTCATGATGGGCATCGCGATGCGGTTGAAGGTGTAGAACTCCCGCGAGCCGTCGATGCGCGCCGAATCCAGCAGCTCCAGCGGGAGCGAGGCCAGCATGAATTGTCGGAAGAAGAAGACCGCGGCCGGGGCATATACAGCCGGCAGGATCAGCGCGAGGAGGTTGTTCGTCAGGTGGATGCGGTACATGAACTGATACATGCCGATGGAGGTGACGATGCCGGGGATCATCATGACGCAGAGGATGAAGGTGAACATCGCGCCGCGCAGCTTCCAGCTGTAGGCCACCAGAGCGTAGGCCGTAAGCGTGGAGAAGTACACGGTCAGGACCGTCGCGCCGACGGCGACGATCAGGGAGTTGAGGAAGCCCCGCCAGGGGTCAAAGGACTTGCCGCTGAAGACCTTGAAGTTCTCCATCAGGTGCGTCGAGGGGATCAGCGAGACCGCGTGCTGCTGGATCTGATAGGTGCTGCGGGTTGAGTTGATCGCCATGACGACAAAGGGGAACAGGCTCAGTACCGCGAGCACGATGCAGACGAAATAGATCACGGCCTTGACGAGGGCGTTGCCGTCGCGTTTTTCCAGTTTCATATTCGATTCCTCCCCTCTCACTTTCTGTCGCGCATCAGGAAGAACACGACGGCCGAGAGCGCCGCGATGATCAGGAAGAGGATCATGCTGGCCGCCGCGCCGCGGGCGTACATGTAGCTGCCCGCGAAGGACTGGTTATAGATGAACATGGTCGACGTGAGCGTGGAGTTGTTCGGGTTGCCGTTGTTGAGCATCTTCGGGATGTCGTACATGCTCAGGCCGCCGATCAGGCTCGTAACGAGGGTATAGGTCAGAATCGTGCGCAGGTTCGGCAGGGTGATGCGGAAGAAGATCTGCCGGTCGTTCGCGCCGTCGATCTCCGCCGCCTCATAGATCTCGGGATTGATGCCGAGCACGCCCGAGACCAGGATGATCATCGTGTAGCCGTACCACATCCAGAACTGGATGAAGGCCACGATCCAGCGGGTAGGCTTGGCGAAGTTCATGAAGTAGAAGGCCGAATCGCGCAGCCCCGTGGCCACCAGCAGGTCGTTGACGGGGCCCTTGGGGTAGCCGAAGAGGGCGTTGAACAAGACGGCGACCGAGGCGGCCGTGATGATGTTCGGCATGTAGAAGACGACCTTGAAGAAGCCCTGGCCGCGGATCTTGTTGCGGCGGCTGGTGAACCAGGCGGTGAGCAGCAGCGCGAGCGTGATCTGCGGGATGAAGTTCATCGTCCAGAGCACAAAGGTGTTCTTGATCGACAGGGCAAAGGTCGGAGCCTTCAGGATGGTGCGGAAGTTCTTCCACGGGTCGTCCTTCAGGATGTGGAAGGTGATGTTGCCGAGGCCCTTGCTGTCGGTGAAGCCGAGCAGGATCGTATAGAGCGTGGGATAGAGGTTGAAGACCAGGAAGGCGATGAAAAAGGGCAGGCTGAACAGATAGCCGTACTTGGCATAGCTGAAGCCGTGCTTTTTCTGCAGGGTATTGTTCATGGCGTCTCTTCACTCCTTCGTGAAATGATTCGGGAGCCGCTGAGTCCCGCGGACTCGGAGCTGCGCCGGTCCCTTCCGGCACAGCTCCGAACCCGCGGCCCCACGACAGGAGGGGAAGGATAGCAGAAGCTATCCTTCCCCCGCATCTGCTTTTGGAAATAATGCTTTACGTGGGCTGTGATCAGAAGTCGACTTCGACATCGAAGTTGTCGGCCACGTTCTGCTTGAAGGCAGTGATGGCATCCTCGCGGGACAGCTCGCCGGCAGTGTACTGACGGACGGCGTCACGCCAATAGTTGTTGATGCCCTCGTCGTACTGGGTCAGGTTGGAGCCGTTGGCATACTCGTTGGCGGGAACAAAGGCCTCGAACATGTTCTGGCCGCCCAGGAAGTCGAGCTCGCCGTTGGACTTGTCCATGACAACGCCGGAAGCGACGGTGTCCTTCGTGCCCTGCTCACCGGACCAGGTGCCGTTGGCCCAGCCGTACTGCAGACCGTCCTCGGAAGAGTCGAGGGTGATCCACTTGATGATATCGGCAACAGCCTCAGCCTTGTCGGTGCCGACAACATTCTTGCCGCCGAGGACCCAGGTGCCGCCCCAGAAGAAGCCGACGTTGGACGGGCAGACGCCCCAGTCGCCGTAGGTGCCCTCGCCGGGCGCGGTGCCGCCGGAGTTACCGGCCATGACGTAGTTGATCAGCCACGCGGGACCATAGAAGCCGAAGACGGGCTTCTCGCCGATGCCGGCCATGTCAGCATACCAGGCCTCGGTCCAGTCCTGCGTATCGTTGTGATAGCCGTTGTCCTTCAGTTCCTTGGAGAGGTCGAGGAAGGCTTCGCGCTTCGGGTCGATGGTCAGCTTGCCGTCCACGATCCAGCCCTCGTCGGAGCTGTTCTCGATGGCGTGCCAGATGTCGCCGTCGCCGGAGACGATGGCATAGCCCTTCTCCTTCAGAGCGGCAGCCGCTTCAAAGAACTTGTCCCAGCTCTGGGTGCCGGCGCCGATCGCCTCAGCGACGACAGCGGGATCATCGGAGCCGAAAACGTCGGCCGCGATAGAGCGGCGATAGATGAAGGCGCCGCCGGTGGCCTGGTAGCCGAGGCCGACGACCTTGCCGTCGGAGGGACGGGTGCCGATCTCAACGGAGTAGGGAGCGATCGCGGAAGCCTCGATCTCGGCGGCCACGTCAATGCCGAGGTCCTCATAGGAAGCGGCGTACTCGCAGGCATCGCCCTGCGCATACTTCAGCACGAAAGCGGCCTCAGCGCAGTAGATGTCGGGGATTTCGCCGGCAGCCAGAGCGGCGTCGAGCGCGTTCTGATAGCCGTTGTCGGTGGTGGCGACGATGGTGGTGCTGATCTCGTACTTCTCAGCGAACTCGGGATGCAGCTCCACATAGCGATCGATCATCTTGGGGACCTCATCCGTGAAAGACATCACGTTGATGACGGTCTTGCCTTCGGCAGAGGCCATGGGGGCGGCCAGGGCGAAGACCATGACGAGCGCCAGCAGGATAGCGAGCAGTTTCTTCATTGGGTTCTCCTCCTTAAAAAAATTTGATCAC
>JAUNNH010000002.1:2575-55953 GCA_030531505.1 Eubacteriales bacterium | reverse complement strand
ACTGGTTTTTTGATCACTGGTTTTATAATTTGCAGGAAACCTGCCAATTACCGAGAGGATGTCAGAGCCGGGCGACCGATTCGCCCTCGAGGAGGCGGCCGGCGATCTGGATGTGCTCCGGCGGGGTGGTGCGCGGATGCTCGATGCGGGCGATGAGGCGGGAGGCCGCGATGCGCCCGAGCTCCGCCGTGTTCTGCTCCCAGGTCGTGAGCCGCGGACTGATCGTCTTCGCAAGGTCCATCCCGTCGTAGCCGACGATCGAGATGTCCTCCGGGACGCGCATATGCGCCTCGCGCAAGGCGTTGATGCCGCCGATGCAGGCGTAATCGTCGGGGAAGAAGATGCAGCTCGGCCGCTCCGGCAGCGCGAGGAGCTTCTTCGTCGCCTCGTAGCAGCTCACCGGCTCGTGGTAGTGGGCCTCGACGACATACTCGTTCGGGATCGTGAGCCCCAAGCTCTCGCAGGCGCGGTAGAAGCCGGTGAGGCGGTTCTCCGTCACGGCGGTGTGATCGCCGTGGATGTAGGCGAGACGGCGGTGGCCCCGGCCGTACACGAAACGCACCAGCGTCTCCATCCCCTCCATGTTGTCGGAGAGGACGGCCGCGCGGTTGTGGAAGGCGTGGTCCAGCGTGACAACAGGGAGATCGGAATACACCAACTCCTGCAGCAGCGGATCGTGGAACTCCACACAGATGATCGCCACTCCGTCGACGCCGCGGTAGAGCGCGTGCTGCAGATAGCTCTGATTCTGGTGGCCGACGTTGGAGTTGATGAAGGTGATGTCGTAGCCGCAGCGCTCGGCCTCGATGCGGAAGCTGTTGAGCGCGGCCGCGAAGTACTCATGCGTGAGACCGGAGTTCTGCAGGTCCACAAAGAGGATGCCGAGGTTGTAGGTCCGGTTCGTCTTGAGCGCGCGGGCGGCGGAGTTGGCGGTGTAGCCCATCTCCTTTGCACACTGCATGATGCGCTCACGCGTCGCCTCGCCGATATCCTGGTGCCCGTTGAGCGCCTTGCTGACGGTGGCGACCGAGACGCCGCAGCGCAGCGCGATATCTTTCATCGATACCACACGTCGGCGCCCCCTTACTTAATCGTTTACGCTAATCACGATACCCTATTTTTTTTCGTTTTGCAAGCCCTCTTTGGGCATTTTTTAATTTTTAGCATTTCTGCACAGCATTTGTCTGTCTGATTTGTATACTTTGCCCGGTTCCGAATCGAAGCCCTCGTTTTTACGTTTACCGGTTTCTGTCGTTTTCGCTTTTTTTGTCTCTTTCCCGCTCAAAAAGTGCTTGATTTTTTAAGGATTCTGCGATACTCTTAAAGGCAAAGGGCTACTTAAACGATTTCATCCATAGGAGATACTGCCATGACATTCGGCTATTTCGACGACGCGAAGCGGGAATACGTCATCACGACGCCCCGCACGCCCCTGCCCTGGATCAACTACCTCGGCAGCGAGAGTTTCTTCACGCTCCTCTCCAACACCGCCGGCGGCTACAGCTTCTACCGCGACGCGCGGCTGCGCCGCCTCACCCGTTACCGCTACAACAACTGCCCGCTCGACCAGGAGGGTTTTCACCTCTATATAAAAGATGGCGAAAGCGTCTGGAACCCCGGCTGGCAGCCCACGCAGACTTCTCTTGACGCCTATTCCTGCCGCCACGGCCTCGGCTACACCGTGATCGAAGGCGCGAAGGACGGCGTCAAAGCGAAGCAGGAGCTCTTTGTCCCGCAGGGGGACGACTGCCTGCTCATCCGCCTCACGCTGCGCAATGAGGGCGCCGCGGTCAAAGCGCTGCAGGTCTTCCCCTATGTGGAGTTCTGCCTCTGGGACGCGATGGACGACGGCTCCAACTTCCAGCGCAACTACTCCACCGGCGAGGTGGAGGTCGTGGGCTCCGCGATCTACCACAAGACCGAGTACCGCGAGCGGCGCGACCACTACGCCGTGTTCTGGGCCAACCGGCCCGTCGACGGCTTCGACACCGCGCGCGAGCGCTTCATCGGCGTCTACGGCAGCCCCGCCATGCCCGAGGCCGTGCGCGCGGGCGGCTGCACCGGCAGCGTCGCGCACGGCTGGCAGCCCGTCGCGGCGCAGCAGTTCGACATCGCCCTCGCCCCCGGCGAGAGCACGAGCCTGATCCTCGGCCTCGGCTATATCGAGAACCCGATCGAAGAGAAATGGGCCGCGCCCGGCGTCGTGAACAAGACGAAGGCCGAGGCCATGATGGCCCGCTACGCCACGGATGAGCAGTTCGACGCGGCCTTCGAGGCGCTCGGCGTGTTCTGGCGCGAGCTGCTCGACGGCTATCAGGTCGTCTCCGGGGACGAGAAGCTCGACCGCATGGTCAACATCTGGAACCAGTACCAGTGCATGGTCACCTTCAACATGAGCCGCTCGGCCAGCTACTTTGAGAGCGGCATGGGGCGCGGGATGGGCTTCCGCGACTCCTGCCAGGATCTGCTGGGCTTCGTGCACATGATCCCCGAACGCGCCCGCGAGCGCATCCTCGACATCGCGGCGACGCAGTTTGCCGACGGCAGCGCCTACCACCAGTACCAGCCGCTCACCAAGAAGGGCAACGCCGACATCGGCAGCGGCTTCAACGACGACCCGCTCTGGCTCATCGCCGGCGTCGACGCCTATCTGCGCGAGACGGGCGACTGGGGCATCCTCGAGGAGGCGGTCCCCTTCGACAACGATCCGGCGCTCGCCGAGAGCCTGCTCGAGCACATGCGCCGGAGCTTCCGCTTCACCGAGACGCATCTCGGCCCCCACGGCCTGCCGCTGATCGGCCGCGCCGACTGGAACGACTGTCTGAACCTCAACTGCTTCTCCGAGCACCCCGGCGAGAGCTTCCAGATCTCCGGGCCCAGCGAGGGGCCGGTGGCGGAGAGCGTGTTCATCGCGGGCATGTTCGTGAAATACGGCCGCGCCTGGGCGGAGATCCTGCGCCACGTCGGCCGCGAGCCCGAGGCTGCCGCCGCGGAGAAGAGCATCGCCGCCGTCGAGGCCGCCGTGCTCGATGCCGGCTGGGACGGGGCCTGGTTCCGCCGCGCCTTCGACGCCTTTGGGAACGTTGTCGGCGGAAAAGCGTGCGAAGAGGGGCAGATCTTCATCGAGCCGCAGGGCATGTGCGTTATGGCCGGGATCGGCAAAGAGACGGGCGAGGCCGCCAAGGCCATGCAGAGCGTCAAGGAGCGTCTCGACACCCCCTACGGCATCGTGCTCCTGCAGCCCGCCTACACCCGCTACCATCTGGAGCTCGGCGAGATCTCCAGCTATCCCCCCGGCTACAAGGAGAACGCCGGTATCTTCTGCCACAACAACCCCTGGATCGTCTGCGCGGAGGCCGTGCTCGGCCACGGTGACCGGGCCTTTGAGGTCTACGCCCGCACCGCCCCCGCCTACATCGAGGATATCAGCGAGATCCACCGCACCGAGCCCTATGTCTACAGCCAGATGATCGCCGGCAAGGACGCGCCGAGCTTCGGTGAGGGCAAGAACAGCTGGCTCACCGGCACCGCCGCCTGGACCTTCCTGAGCGTGAGCCAGGCGATCCTCGGCATCCAGCCGACGCTCGACGGACTGCGGATCGACCCCTGCCTGCCGAAACACCTCGACGGCTTCACCGCCGTGCGCCGTTACCGCGGGGCGCTCTACCGCATCACGGTGGAGAATCCCGATCACGTCGAATACGGCGTGAAGCGCGTGCTGGTGGACGGGAACCCTGTCGATGGCACGGTGCTGCCGCCGGCTGCCCCGGGCACGGAACGCAACGTCCGGGTCGTGATGGGATAAAACGCATATCGGACAAACAATAAAGGACCTGAGCCATCGGCTCAGGTCAAGCTGTCGACAGCTTGAAGCTCAAAAAGGGGAACTTCCGAAAAGTTCCCCTTTTTGTGTGAATCAAACGCGAGAGGGAATACACAATCCCCTCTCGCGCTCTCCCCATACATGTCCAAGCTGGCCACACGGGTTTATCTGCAGTCTGACCTGAGCCAATGGCTCAGGTCTTCTGTTTATTCATGGATGTTCTCCCGGATCTCCCGGAGGCTCAGGCCCGTTTCCCGGGCGAGACGGGCCAGATCCTCGTACTCCGGCTTCTCGCGTCTCACGCCGAAGCCCTCCGCCGTCTTGACGCGCACACTCCCCCAGGGCGTTGGTACCTCACGCGTCTCCCGGCGCAGGCTCACGCGCTCGCAGGGGAGGATGCGCACGCCGAGGGTCGGCGTGTGCCGGAAGAGCAGGCACAGCAGCGCGTCCCGCTCCGCCTCGCGGCAGAGGACGCAGAGCATCATACCTGGGCGGCTCTTCTTCATGCCGATGCTCTGGGTCCAGACGTCCAATGCGCCCGCGGCGAACAGCGCCTCCTGCGCAAATCCCAGCTCCTCGCCGGTCACATCGTCCAGGTTGCAGCGCAGCTCCAGCAGCCGCTCGCCCGCCTCCGCGCTCTCGCCCCAGAGGGCGCGCACGGCGTTGAGGCGGCCGAAGTCCTTTTTCCCCATGCCGTAGCCGAGCTTTTCGATTTGGAGAGGCGGCAGCGGTCCGAAGTCCGCCGCGAAGTGCCGCAGAAGGGCCGCCCCGGTCGGGGTGCAGAGCTCGGTCTGCGCGGCGCCGGAGCTCACCGGGATGCCGGTGAGCAGCCGCGCCGTCGCGGGCGCGGGCACCGGCAGCTCCCCGTGCGCGCAGCGGACCGTGCCCCCGCCGAGCTCAACGGGCGAGGAGAGGATGCGCTCCG
Organism: Eubacteriales bacterium; assembly: GCA_030531505.1. GTDB lineage: Bacteria > Bacillota > Clostridia > Oscillospirales > Oscillospiraceae > Limivicinus. The sequence continues at coordinate 51,205 of JAUNNH010000002.1, read as the reverse complement.
GCGCGAGCTCATGGAGGAGCAGGCACACGGCCAGCACGTCGGCGATCGCGTCGAGCTCCCCGATCTCATGGAAATGGATCTGCTCCACGGGGCGGCCGTGCACCGCGCCCTCGGCCTCCGCGAGCAGGCGGTAGACCGCGAGCGTATCATCCCGAACCTCCTCCGGGATGGGCAGCGGGGCCAGGATGGCCTCGATCTCCGGCAGGCGGCGGTGGGCATGATGGGGATGGCCGTCGGCCGGGGACGCCTCCCCCTCCTCTGCCCCGCCGATCTCCACGATCGCGCGGCTCCCGACCACACCGCAGCGCTCCGCGCGCTCAAGCCGGGTGCACACCCCCGGCAGGCCGAGGGCATTGAAGCGGCGCAGGAAGTCCGCCGGGTCGGGGTGCAGCTCCAGCAGCGCCGCGGTCAGCATATCCCCCGCCGCGCCCATGGAGCAGTCGAAATACAGTGTTTTCATGGTCTCGCCTCGCTGTGTGGATTTTTTCCATTTTTACCATAAATGAACGGTGCTGTCAACGACAGCACCGTTTCTTTACAGGATATTCAGGATCTCGCGCATCAGCTCGTCGCGGCCCTGGCCCTTCTCGGCCGAGAAGGGGATCAGCGGCACCTCGGGCGGCAGCGCGAGGGTCTCGCGGATGAGGGCGAGATTCGGCTCCACTTCGCTCTTTTTGAGCTTGTCGAGCTTGTTGGCCACGACCGCCATCCGGCAGCCGCTCTGCTTGAACCAATCCGCCATCGTGATGTCGTCTGCGGTCGGCTTGTGCCGCGCGTCCACGATCATGACGCCGAGGGTGATGAGCCCGGGCTCGGCGAAGAAGGACTCCATGAGCTTCCCCCAGCGCTCCCGCTCGCCCTGCGAGACCTTGGCGTAGCCGTAGCCGGGCAGGTCGATCAGGTAGAGCTTGTCGTCGATCTTGAAGTAGTTGACGTGGACGGTCTTGCCGGGCTGCGCGCCCACGCGCGCGAAGTTTTTGCGGTTCAGCAGGCGGTTGATGACCGAGGACTTGCCGACGTTCGACTTGCCCGCGAAGGCCACCGCCGGCACGCTGCTGCGGATGAACTGCCGCGCATCCGCGGCGGATTTGATGAACTCCGCCCGGTTCACGTTCAGGCTCGCCATCGCTTCACTGCCTCACGCCCGCGCGCTCACCCGCCGCCGGGATCGGCAGCGCGCCGCGCGTCTCCTCGCCGTGCGCCTCCTTCGGCAGCAGCGCGAGGTCCAGCACCTTGTCCACGTGGTCCGTCGGCACGAAGTCCAGCCCCGCGCGCACGGTCGGATCGATCTCGGCGAGGTCCGCCTCGTTCTCCGCCGGGATGATCACGGTCTTGACCCCGGCGCGCAGCGCGGCCATGGTCTTCTCCCGCAGCCCGCCGATCGCCAGCACGCGGCCGCGCAGCGTGATCTCGCCCGTCATGGCCAGGTCGTGCCGCACCGGCCGCCCGGTCAGGGCGGAGATGAGCGCGATGGTCACGGTGATGCCGGCCGAGGGCCCGTCCTTCGGCACGGCCCCCTCCGGGAAGTGGATGTGGATATCCTTGTTCTTGTAGAATTCCGGGTCGATGCCCAGTTCGGAAGCGCGGCTGCGGATGTAGGTCACGGCGGCTTTCGCCGATTCCTTCATCACGTCGCCGAGGTTGCCGGTGAGCTCGAGGTGGCCCGTGCCGTCCACGACGGCGACCTCCACGTCCAGCACCTCACCGCCGACGCTCGTATACGCGAGGCCGCGGACCAGACCCACCTCGTCGCGCAGCCGCAGCTCGTCCGGTTTGAACTTCACGGGGCCGAGCAGGCCTTCGAGCTTTTCGGGCTTGACGCTGAGGCTGCGGAAGCTCCCCTCCGCGATGCCGGCGGCCGCCTTGCGGCAGATGGCCGCGAGCTCGCGCTCGAGCGTGCGCACGCCGGATTCGCGCGTGTAGCCGCGGATGATGGCGCGGATGGCCGCGTCGTCCACGCGCAGCTGCGTCCCCTTCAGGCCGTGCTTGCGGCGCTGCTTGGGGAGGAGATGGCGCTTGGCGATCTGCAGCTTCTCCTCGTCCGTATAACTCGGCAGCTCAATGAGCTCCATGCGGTCGAGGAGCGGCCGCGGGATCGTGTTGCGGTCATTCGCGGTGGTGATGAAGAAGACGCCCGAGAGGTCGAAGGGCAGCTCGAGGAAGTTGTCGCGGAAGGTGGCGTTCTGCTCGGGATCGAGCGCCTCGAGCAGCGCCGCGCTCGGATCGCCCCGGTAGTCGGAGCCGAGCTTGTCGATCTCGTCAAGCACCATGAGGGGATTGCTCGTCCCGCTCTGGCTGATGCCCGCGATGATGCGCCCGGGCATGGAGCCGATATAGGTCTTGCGGTGGCCGCGGATCTCCGCCTCGTCATGCACGCCGCCGAGGGAGACGCGCACGAGCTTGCGGTTCGTGGCCTTCGCCACGCTCATGGCGACGCTGGTCTTGCCGGTGCCCGGAGGCCCGACCAGGCAGAGGAGCCCGCCCTTGATGTCGGGCGAGAGCTGCTTGACGGCCAGGTACTCGAGGATGCGCTCCTTGACCTTCTCCAGGCCGTAGTGCTCCTCGTCGAGGATCTTTCGCGCCTTCGCGATATCGACGGTCTCGACGCTGCGCTTGTTCCAGGGCAGCTCGAGGCAGACGTCGAGATAGCCGCGCATGACCGCCGCCTCGGCAGAGCCGAAGGGCTGCTTGGAGAGGCGGCTCAGCTCCTTCGAAAGCTTTTCGCGTACCTCGTCCGGCGCGTCGAGATGCTCGATCTTCTCCCGGTATTCCGCGAGATCGTCCGCCGAGCCGAAGTCCTCCCCCAGCTCGCTCTGGATGACCTTCATCTGCTGGCGCAGATAGTAGTCCCGCTGCTCACGGTTCATCTGCTCCTGCGTCTCGGCGTTGAGCTCCTGCTCGTAGCTGAGCACGCTCAGCTCCTGGCTCAGGAGCCGCGCCAGCAGCGCGAGGCGCTGCCCCGGCAGCCGGGACTCCAGGATGCTCTGCTTGCGGTCGGCGTCGACACGCAGGTTCTGCGCTATGTACCAGGCGACGTAGGTCGCGTCGGGATTGGCCAGCACGTTCAGGATCTGCTCGGCCGGCATGTCCTGATTCATGTGCAGGTAGTCCTCAAAGAGGGAGACGCACTTGCGCTGCAGGGCCTCGAGCCGGTCGGCGTTCATGCGCTCGGGCCGGTCGGGCAGGCCGCGCAGCTCGGCCGAGTAGCCGTGGGAATCGGTGTCGATGTGCAGCGCCTCCGCGCGGTAGAGCCCCTCGACCATCACGCGGCAGAGGTTGCCGCGCGGCTGGCGGAGCTGCTGGCGGATGCGGCAGACCGTGCCGATATGGTAGAGCTCCTCCTCCTTGGGCAGATCGGCGTTCAGGCTCTTCTGCGCCGCGAGGAAGATGAGCTGCTTCTCCTTGCCCGCCTGCTGGAGCGCCGCGATGGAGGCCGGGCGCTCGACGTCGAAGGTCAGCAGCATGCCCGGGAACACCGTGAGGCCGCGCAGGGCCAGCATGGGCAGGGTAAAGATGTCATTGAGATTTTCTGTCATAGAGTCTCCTTTCCGGAGGCAAGCCCGTTCACTGGTTGAGGCGTTCGATCGTCGGAGAAGTCCCGTTCAGGACGCTCTCGGCCGTGATCACGACGCGTTTGACCGTGGGGTCGGAGGGCACGGTATACATGATATCGGTCATGACGCCCTCCATCACGCTGCGCAGGCCGCGCGCGCCGATCTTGCGCTCGATGGCGCGGTCGGCGATGGCCTCGAGCGCCGCGGGCTCGAAGTCCAGCTCGACGCTGTCCATGCCCATCAGGACCTGGTACTGCTTCGTCATGGCGTTCTTCGGCTCGGTCAGGATGCGCACGAGATCCTCGCGCTTGAGGGAATCGAGCGAGGCGACCACCGGCAGACGGCCGATCAGCTCCGGGATGATACCGAACTTGAGCAGGTCGTGCTGCTGCACCTGGGCAAGGATCTCGCCCACGTCGCGCTCGCCGCCGCTCACGATATCCGCGCCGAAGCCCATCGTCTTCTTGGTGGTGCGCCGCTCGATGATCTTGTCGAGGCCGTCGAAGGCGCCGCCGCAGATGAAGAGGATGTTCGTGGTGTCGACGTGGATGAACTCCTGGTGGGGGTGCTTGCGCCCGCCCTGGGGCGGGACATTCGCGATCGTGCCCTCGAGGAGCTTGAGCAGCGCCTGCTGCACGCCCTCACCGGAGACGTCGCGGGTGATGGAGGTGTTCTCGCTCTTGCGGGCGATCTTGTCGATCTCGTCGATGTAGATGATGCCCTTCTGGGCGCGCTCGACATCGAAGTTCGCCGCCTGCAGGAGCTTGAGGATCACGTTCTCCACATCCTCGCCGACATAGCCGGCCTCGGTCAGGGTCGTGGCGTCGGCGATGGCGAAGGGCACATCGAGCATGCGGGCGAGGGTCTGCGCAAAAAGCGTCTTGCCGCTGCCGGTGGGGCCGATGAGCAGGATATTGCTCTTCTGCAGCTCCACGTCGTTCTTCGCGCTGTGGAGGATACGCTTATAGTGGTTGTAGACCGCCACGGAGAGGACCTTCTTGGCCCGCTCCTGCCCGATCACATACTGGTCGAGATTGGCCTTGATCTGGATGGGGCGCGGCAGCTTCTCAAAGGCGAGGGGCAGGCCGTCGTAGCCGTTCACGGCCGGGGCCTCGGCGGGCTGATCGTCCACGATCTGCATGCACATGCGCACGCACTCGTCGCAGATATAGCTGCCGTTGCCGGCGATGAGGCGGTTGACGAGGGACTGCGGCTTGCCGCAGAAGGAGCAGCGGATGCTCCTGCGTTCATCATTTCTTGCCATGGGATTCTCCTATCCGATTACATGGACAGTCAATTGCGAAACGCGTTTGGCAGCAGCGGGCTCAGGCTTATCGCAGCGGGCTTAAGCCCGTTTTGGTCGGCATGAGGGCTCGCCTCCGGGTGTTTTTGAAGCGGCAAAGCTGCCTTAAAAGCAACTTTTCAAGCCCTCCGAGGCAAGGCTCCAAGCTTGTTTGCGGCTTTCGCAATCGGCCAGATTACATGGAAGCAAGGGGGAATAATTCCTTCCCCCTTGCCCATAATTGCGCTCAGCGCTTGTCGATGACCTTGTCGACCAGGCCGTAGGCCAGCGCCTCCTCGGCGCTCAGCCAGCGGTCGCGCTCCGAGTCGGCCTTGACCTCCTCCGGCGTCTTGCCGGTGTTCGCGGCCAGGATCCGGTTCAGGCGCTCCTTGATCTTCAGGAAATGCTCCACGTCGATCTCCATGTCCGTCACCTTGCCCTGCGTACCGGCGGAGGGCTGGTGGATCATGATCTCGGCATTCGGCAGGGCGAGGCGCTTGCCCTTCGCGCCCGCGGAGAGCAGGAAGGCGCCCATCGAGGCGGCCATGCCCACGCAGATGGTGGACACGTCGGGCTTGATATACTGCATCGTGTCGTAGATCGCGAGGCCCGCGCTCACGCTGCCGCCGGGGCTGTTGATGTAGAACATGATGTCCTTGTCGGGGTCCTGGGCCTCGAGGTACAGCAGCTGCGCCACGATCAGGCTCGCGGTCGTGTCGTTCACTTCCTCCGACAGCATGACGATCCGGTCGTTCAGCAGACGCGAGAAGATGTCATAGGACCGCTCGCCGCGGCTGGTCTGCTCGACCACATAGGGGACTAAACTCATAGTAAAACTCTCCTTCAGCTTTTGCTCAGCCTATCCAAAAGAGAATATCCGGATCCCGGGAAGATTATTCGGCCTTGTTCTCTTCCTCGGCCGCGGGCTCCTCCGCCTTCTCCTCGGCGGCGGGCATCTCGCCCACGACGGCGCTCTCGAGGATGACGTTGGTGGCCTTCTCGCGCTTCTTCTCCTGCGCGATGTACTCCGCGCCGAAGTACTGCTTGATCTCCTCGACGCTCGCGTTCACGCTCTCGGCGACCTTCTTGACGTACTCCTCGGCCTCCTCGTCGCTGACCTCGATGTTCTCGGCCTTGACGACGGCGTCGATGAGCAGATCGTTCTTCACCTGGAACTCGGCGGCGGGCATGATGGTCATGTTCATGGACTCGCGGTCGAGGCCCATCATCTGGAGGAGCTTGTCCATCGGGACGCTGCGGTCGGTCATGCCGAAGTTCGCCGCGTAGTTGCGCACGATCTCCTCCGCCTTCTCGGCCAGCATCACCTGCGGGATCTCCACGGTCATGTTGTCGGCGGCCTGCTTCATGATGAGGGAGCGGAAGGCGTTCTCCGCCTGCTCCTCCTTGTTCTTCTGGAGCTTGGCGCGCACGTCGGCCTTATACTCCTCGAGGGTATCGAACTCGGACACGTCCTTCGCGAACTCGTCGTCCAGCTCGGGCAGCTCGTCCTCGGTGATGGAATTGAGCTTCACCTTGAACACGACGTCCTTGCCGGCGAGGTTCTCGACGTAGTCCTGCGGGAAGGTGATGTTGAGGTCCTTCTCCTCGCCGAGCTTCATGCCGGCGACCTGCTCCTCAAAGCCGGGGACGAAGGAGTGGGAGCCCAGGGTCAGGGAATAGTTCTCGGCCTTGCCGCCGTCAAAGCGCTCGCCCTCGAGGAAGCCGTCGAAGTCGATGCTCACGGTGTCGCCCATCTTCGCCTCGCGGTCCTCGACGCTGACCTTGCGCGCGTTGCGCTTGCGGGCGTTCTCGACCTCGGCGTCGACCTCGCTCTCCTCGACCTCGGCGCTCTCCTTCGGGGCGCTCAGGCCCTTGTACTGGCCGAGGGTGACCTCGGGGTACAGGGTGACGGCGAAGGTGTAGACCACGGTCTTCTCGTCGGTGACGTTCACATCGGAGATGGAGGGGGCGCCGACGGTCTGCAGCTTGGACTCCTCCAGGCCGTACTCAAAGGCCTTGGGGGCCAGATCGTCCATGGCGTCCTGATAGAAGACCTCATGGCCGTACATGCCCTCCACGATGGCGCGGGGCGCCTTGCCCTTGCGGAAGCCGGGGATGTATATATTGCCCTTGTTCTTCAGATAGGCGGCGTTGACGGCGGTCTCGAACTCGGCCGCGTCGCTCTCCACCTGGAAGAGGGCGGTGTTCTTTTCTTTCTTCTCAACGTTCTTCAAGATCATGGCGGTATTCTCCTCTTTCTTTGTTGTTCAAAACACGCTGAAATATGATAACAGATAATCCCTGCAAAATCAATGACAAATTCATTAAAAAACGGGGCTTTTTCCGTCAATCCAGGATCTTCACCGGGGCGAAGCCGGCAAAGTCGGCGCTCAGGAGGCGAAACTGCGTCGCGCCGCGGCGGCCGTTGAAGGCGCCGAGGCAGCTTTTGCCGTGCAGGTGGCCGTAGCAGCAGAGCGGCACGCGGTGCTTCTCCAGCAGCTCCAGGATCTCCGGGCACTCGTAGCCGCGGTAGATCGGAGGATAGTGGAGGAAGACCAGCTTCTCCCGCTCCCCCGCCGCGTCCAGCGAGGCCTCGAGGCGCATCACCTCGCGCCGCAGGATCTTTTTGTCGTGCTCGCCGCCGCGCTCCTCCTCGTAAAACCAGCCGCGCGTGCCGCAGAGGGCGTAGTCGCCGTAGAAGAAGCAGTTGTTGTGGAGGATGTCCATGCTCGTCCAGCCGTTTTCCGCGAAGAAACGCTTCGCCTTCGCGGCCGTGCTCCACCAGAAATCGTGGTTGCCTTTGAGCAGGAGCTTCCGGCCGGGCAGGGCCTCGATGAAGGCGAAATCCTCCCGCGCGCCGGGCAGGTCCATCGCCCAGCTCAGGTCCCCGCAGAGCACGGTGAGATCATCCTCCCGGAGCCGTGCAAAGTTTGTTTTCAGTTTTTCGGCGTGGTCCCGCCAGGTCTCCCCGAACACATCCATCGGCTTGTCGCCGCCGAGGGAGAGGTGCAGGTCGCCGATCGCGTAAAGTGCCATACGAACCCCTGTGCATAAACGACTTGAAAACGGAAAAGCTAAAGCCATCCCAAAAAAGGAGGCTTTCCGGATGACGGATAAAAAACACGGCGCGCCGAACCCCGGCGTGGGCTGCGACGTCACGGCCTGCAAGTATAACACCATCGACTGCCGCTGCACGGCGGAGAAGATCAGCGTACAGAACGAGCACGCCGAGACCAAGGGCGAGACCTACTGCTCGACCTTCTGCCCGCGCGGCAGCTGTTGACGTCAGAAGGAGCCTGCTCCGTTCCGTTTCCGCGGTTTCCGCAGGATCCGCGAAAACTGCACATCCGCAGGCTCCTTCTTCCTTTCCCCATCAAACCCGCTTCGCTGGGCTTCGATGGGGATACATATTGAAAAACCATCCGCCTGTTTTTGTCTCAGCAGGATAGGGCCAGCCTACATAAACGCGTCCTCGATGTGCTCGATCGTCACCTTTCCGGACGGGCCCTGCGGGGCGTAGACCTCGATCACGTCAAAGCGCGGCTGCCGCTCGCTCCCGCTCTGCGCGAGATAGAGCTGCGCCGCGGTCAGGATGCGCCGCTGCTTGGCCGCCGTCACGAACTCCCGTGCCGCGGCAAAGCGCGCGTCCCTGCGTTCCTTCACCTCGACGAAGACGATATAGCCGCCCTTCTCGGCGATGATGTCGATCTCACCCTGGCGGCAGCGGAAGTTGCGCTCCACGATGCGGTAGCCCTTCCGGCGGAGGCAGCGCGCCGCCTGCTCCTCCCCGAAGTCCCCCAGCGCCTTCGCCTCCATCAGTGCATTTTCCTCAGAAAGCTCGGGCGGTGGATGGGCAAAGGTCCGTAAAGCCGCAGCCGCTCGTAGTGCAGCTGCGTGCCGTAGCCCTTGTGCTGCTCGAAGGCGTACTCCGGGTAGCGCGCCGCCATCTCGAGCATGTAACGGTCACGGCTCACCTTCGCGAGGATCGAGGCTGCGGCGATGTCCGCGCAGCTCGCGTCGCCCTTGACGACGCAGCGGCTCGGCACGGCGATGCCGGTGTTGCGGTTGCCGTCGATGAGCGCGAGCTCCGGCTGCGGAGAGAGCTGCGCGATGGCGCGGTTCATGGCGAGGAAGGTTGCGCCGAGGATGTTGCGCTCCTCGATCTCCTCCACCTCCGCGCGGGCGATACCGAAGGCGACCGCCTTTTCGCAGATCACGTCGAAAAGCTCCTCGCGGCGCTTCTCCGAGAGCTTCTTCGAATCGTTGAGCCCCGGGATCTCGCAGCCGCGCGGCAGCATGACGGCAGCGGCGTAGACGGGCCCGGCCAGGGGGCCGCGCCCCGCTTCGTCCACACCGCAGAGAAGCGTCACGCCGCTGTCGTAAATCTCATATTCCTTTGTCCACAGTTCCGTCATCCGGCGTCTCCAGACTCAGACGGCCGAGCTTGCCGTCGTGGTATTCGCTCAGCAGAGTGTTGGCCATGCGCTCGATATCGTACTCCCCGCGGGAGACGAGGAAGCCGCGCTTCTGCGCGGCGCGCTCGAGCAGCTCAAAGCCGTTGGCCTCCGGGTCCGGCTCGAGCTTGTAGCGCTCGCGCAGGGCTTCGGGATAGAGACGGCTCAGGCGGAGGATGAAGTTCGCGCCGAGGGTCTCGCGGTCGAGCACGTCCGCCTTGATGGCGTTCGTCACGGCGAGCAGCTCCCCCACCTCCTGGCTGTCGAACTTCGGCCAGAGGATGCCCGGGGTGTCGAGCAGGTCGAGCCCGGCGTCGATGCTGATCCACTGGCGGCCGCGCGTCACGCCCGGCTTGTCCCCGGCGAGGGCGGCCTTGCGCCCGGCGACCTTGTTGATGAAGGTGGACTTGCCGACGTTCGGGATGCCGAGCACCATCACGCGCAGCGTCCGCCCCGTCTGGCCCTTGGCCTCATACTCGCGCAGCTTCCCATCCAGGAGCCGCCGCACGGCCGGGGCGAAGTCCTTCACGCCGCGCCCGCTCTTCGCGTCGGTCTCGAGCACGGCGAAGCCCTGCGCCTCGAAGTGCCGCCGCCAGCGCGCCGTCACCGCGGGGTCGGCCAGGTCCGTCCGGTTCAGGATCAGGAGCCGGGGCTTGCCGAGGGCGAGGCGGTCGATGTCGGGGTTGCGGCTCGCGCGCGGGATGCGCGCATCCAGGATCTCGCAGACCGCGTCCACGAGCTTCAGATTCTCTTCGATCATCCGGCGGGCCTTGGTCATGTGACCGGGGAACCACTGGATGTTCATCTTTTCAAAGGCGTTGTCCGGCATCACTTGACAAGACCCAGCTCCTCGAGCGGGAAGATCACGCAGTAGACGCGCCCGATGATCGTGCGCTCATCCACCATGCCGATCTCGCTCTTGCGGCTGTCGGTGGATTTGTTGCGGTTGTCGCCCATGACGAAGACGCAGCCCTCCGGCACAGTCTTGGGCCCGATGAAGTCGAGCTTGTTGCGCGTGAGCTCGGCGATGTAATCCTCCTCGATCGGCTCGCCGTCGATGTAGACGGTGCCGGTGCCGAAGTCGATGTTGATCTCCTGCCCGCCGGTGGCGATGATGCGCTTGACGAGGGCCTTGTTGGGATCGTAGGTGTCGCTCTTGAAGACGACCACGTCCCCGGCCTTGGGCTTATACAGCACGTCCGAGACGATCATCTTGTCGCCGTTATAGAGCGTCGGGTTCATGGACGAGCCGCTCACGTCGATGACGCGGATGAAGAAAATGAAGATGCACACGCACACGATCAGCGCCGCCATCAGGCTCTGGATCCAGTCGTAGGTCTCGCGGCGGGCCTTCACGTCGGGCGGGAGCTGCTCCTCTTCCTCTTCTTCCCTGCTCTTTTTCTTTTTGCTGTCTTCCTTCTTGCTCATGGCGCTCTCCTGTATCGCGGGAAGCGGCTGCCTCCCGCAGACTGTAATTCACTGTATTATAGCGCATCCGCCTCGCGCATTCAAGCTTTTTCTTGAATGCAGGGGCGCGATGTGGTAGAATAGCATAAACCTGTCGAAGGAGGCCAAAGCGTGAAGCTGAGTGTCGTCATACCGGTCTATAATACGGAGCGCTGGCTCGCCGCCTGCCTCGATTCCGTGCTCGATCCCGTCTGCACGGACTATGAGATCGTCGCGGTGAACGACGGCTCCACCGACGGCTCGGCTGCGATCCTGCGCGATTATGCCGCGCGTTTTCCCGAGAGGCTGCGCGTCCTCACGACGCCGAACGGCGGGCTCGGCCACGCGCGCAACACCGGACTCGAGGCGGCGCAGGGGGATTATCTGTTCTTCCTCGACAGCGACGACACCCTCGTCCCAGGCGCGCTCGCGGAGATGCTTGCCTCTCTCGACGGGAGCTTCGATGTCGGGCTCTTCGATTTCGTCGCGGTGGACGAGCAGGGGCGGGAGCTCTCCCGCACCCACGGCGCGGAACAGAGCGGCGACTTCACGCTCGCAGACTGTCCGCGGCAGCTCTTCGGTGCGCCGAACGCCGTGAACAAGCTCTGGCGCCGCAGCCTCTTCATTGAGACCGGGATCCGCTTCCCGGACCGTCTCTGGTTCGAGGACCTCGCCACCGTGCCGCGGCTCTATCTGCACGCGGAGCGCTTCCGGGACCTGGGCAGGCCCTGGTACCACTATCTGTTCCGCAGCGGCTCCATCATGAACTCCTCGAACCTCAATCGCAACGCCGAGATCATCCCGGCCCTCGACATGGTGATGGACGCCTGGCGCGCGAGCGGCCGCTTGGAAGACTACCATGCCGAGCTCGAGTACCTCGCGCTCTTCCACCAGCTGCTGATCGCCTGTGTGCGCGTGGCGCGGCTCGACACGAAGAGCCCGCTGCTCACGCAGCTGACCGGGGACTTTCTGAGCAAATTCCCCCGCTTCCGCTCCAACCCCTATTTCGCCGCCATGAGCGGCCGGCACCGGCTGCTCGTCTCCCTCATCCTGCGCCGGCGCTTCGGCGCGGTCAAGGCGCTCATGGCGCTCAACGACCGCGTGCGCGGGCGGGAACGCTGAGGGAACCTTTTCCCTGCTTTTTCGTCAGAGTCCGTGGGAGCGCCCGCTCCCCCTCTCTCCGGCCGTCCGTCAAACACAAACCCGATTCCCAACAGAGACAGGAGGAAACCGTTATGAGCCAACTGAAAAATCTGCCCTTCGGCGCTTACGTCGTCATCCTCATCATCGCGATGCTGTTCATTCTGGCGGTGGTGCTGCTGTTCTATGTCTTCCTGCGCTACAAGCGCCTCTCCGCCAAGGCGACCGGCCGGGATGAGGAGAGCCGCGGCTTCAAGGGCGCGCTGCTCCGATCCTACATAGCGTCCTACAAGAAATACGGCCAGGACGTGAACACCCCCGCCATCATCACCGACACCATCAGCACCCGGCTCTCGGGTCTGCTGCTGTGCGAGCGCTTCCTCAACAACGCCGTCTCCCTCTTCGTTACGCTCGGCCTCTTCGGCACCTTCCTCGGCCTGAGCATGTCCGTCTCCTCGCTCACAGAGCTGCTCGGCTTCTCGAGCGGCGCGGAGTGGATGAACTTCATGGAGAGCGTGGGCGACGGGCTGCTGTCGGCTCTGTCCGGCATGGGCGTGGCCTTCTACACCTCGCTCTTCGGCGTCGGCTGCTCCATCGTCCTCACGATCCTGCGCGTGATCTTCAACCCCGCGACCGAGCGCGAGCGGCTGGAGACCCGGCTCGAGCTCTGGCTCGACACCGAGATCGCGCCCACCCTCGCCACCGAGGCCGTGCAGGACGAGCGCCACATGCTCAAGAAGCTGATCGACACGCTCGACGGGAGCGTCGAGGAGATCAAGAACGCGCTCGGCACCGCCTCCGCCGCCTATTCCGCCTCCACCCGCACCGCGGCGGCCTCGCTCGCCAAGTCCGTGGAGCTCAGCCGCGGCGGTCTCGCGGAGTTCGACAAGACCGTCGGCACCTTCAACGCCGGCGTGCACGACTTCGCTGAGGTCGACTACAACCTGCGCGGCAGCGTGGAGCGCATGGATCTGGTGGTGCGTGATCTGGCCGGCGCGCTGCGTGAGATCAACCGCCGTCTGGCCGGTACGCCCTCCGGTACGCAGAAATGAGGCGGGGCTACACGGGGCGCTCGGACGCCTTTGTGAAGTCCGAGCAGGGAGAACAGGGCTTCTGGCCCTCCTACGCGGATATGATGTCCGCGATGGCGCTGATCCTGTTTTTCCTGATGCTGCTCAGCTACACCCAGAATATGATCACCGGCAACAACCTGCGCAACACCCAGAAGACCCTGACGAACACCGAGGAGACCCTGAGCATCACCCAGCAGAACCTCAACGAGCGCCAGGCCGCGCTCGAGGCCGCGCAGCTTGAGCTCGCCGCCGCCCAGAGCGAACTGGCCCTGCGCCTGCAGCAGGTCCAGGCCGCGGAGGAGGAGCTTGACGTCATCACGGCCGACCTCAGCGCCGCCCAGCTGCGCCTGAACCAGCAGCAGAGCGATCTCGACGCGCAGGCGCTGCTGCTGCAGAGCCAGCAGGACAGGATCAGCGAGCAGGAGGCCTATCTCCAGGCCGCGAACGAGGAGATCCTCAACATGCACAACACCATGGCCACCATCTCGGTGCTGCGCCTGAGCATCCTCGAGCAGATCCGCGACAGCATCGCCCAGGTGATGGGCGACCCGAGCAAGGTCTCCATCAGCGACAACGGCAGCATCGTGCTGGGCGACGGCGTGTTCTTCGACTCCGGCTCGGCTGAGATCAAGGCCGAGGCGCTGCCCACGCTCGACCGGCTTATCGACGCCTTCGCCGCGATCCTCTCCAACGAGAACAACACCCGCTACATCGACTCCATCGTCATAAACGGCTACACCGACTGGGTCGACACCAACTGGAACAACCGCATCCTCTCCACCAACCGCGCCAACGCCGTGCTCGAATACATGCTCACGCGCGGGGCGGACAAGCTGCGGGACTACACGCAGTTCTTCAGCGCCGCTGGCTACGGCGAGGAGCGCCCGGTCCCCGGCACCGACCAGAACACCGAGGCCGGCCGCGCCGCCAACCGCCGCATCGAGATCTCCGTCATCCTCAAGGACGACAGCATCCTCGACATCGTGGACAGCTATCTGAGCATCGATCTGCCCGAGGGCGTGAGCACGGAGGCGACCGTCGTCCCGGCGGGCTGAGAGGAACCTATACGAAAAAGGCAAAAAAGAAGAGGATCCGTTTTTCGGATCCTCTTCTTTTTTTGCTTTGCGGGAACGGCCCTTTATCCCTTGACAGAGCCTGCGGTCATGCCTTTCACCAGGGACTTCTGCGCGATGAAGATGAAGAGCGCCGTCGGGATGGTGGAGAGCGTGATGGCTGCCGCCATGTTGCCCCATTCCACCGCGTAGCTGGTGATGAAGAAGGAGGTCCCGACCGTGGCGGTGATCGCCTTCTTGAAGGACAGGATCCCGCTGAACAGAAACTCGTTCCAGCTGGTGATGAAGCCCAGGATCGCCGTGGAGCCGATGCCCGGAAGCAGCACCGGGATCAGCACCCGGGTCAGGATCTGAAGCGTGTTCGCCCCGTCGATGGCCGCGGCCTCTTCGATCTCCCGCGGCAGATCCTGGATATAGCCGATGAACAGCAGGAGCGAGGTTGGGGTGATGAAGAGCGTGTGCATGAAGATGATGGCGATCCGCGTATCCAGGAGCTTGAAGTTGTTGAAGATCAGGAAGACCGGGATCGCGAAGGCCAGCGCCGGAGCCAGCCGCAGCAGCATGGTCGAGCCGAGGATCACATCCCCGAAGCCGTGATAGCGCACGATGGAATAGGCCGCCGGGATGGTCAGCACGATCGCAATCGCCGAGGAGACCACCGCGATCACAAAGGAATTCCAGAGATAGAGGCGGAAGTCGAAGCTGCCCTTTCCGAGCACATTGCGGAAGTTGTCCAGCGTGGGCTTGAAGATCCACTTCGGCGGGCTGGAGGAGATGGTGAACGGGCTTTTGAAGGCAGTCAGGACGTTGGTGATCACCCCGATATCCAAAATCAGGATGAGGACGATCACGGCCAGAACGGTGAGGATGGTGCCGATGCGTTTTTTTTGTTTTCTGGTCATGTCACTTGTCCCCCTTCGTATTGCGTTTTACCAGATAGAGGGACGGGATCAGCAGGATCAGCGCCAGCGAGAAGGAGGCTGCGCAGGCCATGCCATAATCCGAGCGCTGGAACGCCCGGCGGTAGATGAAGATCGAGACGGACTGTGTGAAGGTCCCGGGGCCGCCGGCGGTCATGGCGAAGATCAGCTCGAAAATCAGGAAGGACTGCAGCAGCTTTTCCAGAAACGTGATGCCGAAAATGGATGAGATGGTCGGGATCGTGACGTGAATCAGCTTCTGGAAGGCATTGGCGCCGTCCATGGTCGCCGCCTCCATCAGCTCCTGCGGGACGCCCTGCATGGCGGAAAACATGTTGATGAACACAAAGGGCATGCGGTTGATCGTGTCGGCGCTGATGATCGTCGGGTTCACCCAGGCGATGCCGAGCAGCGCCGTCGTCCCGGTCAGGCCGGAGAGCAGATAGGCGATCGGCCCGACAGATTCGTTGAACAGCAGGCGGAACATCGTGCCCATCAGGAAGGGCGCGACCACCATCGGCAGCAGGATCAGGGTCGTCGCCAGGCCCTTGCCGGGAAACTCCCGCTGGAAAAGCCAGGCGATCAGGATGCCGAGGAGCATCTGGATGAAGGTGCAGATGAGCGCAAACTTCAGGCTCCACAGCAGCGCCTGGCCGAATTCCGAGTTGCTGAAGAGCTTGATGTAATTCTGCAGACCGATAAAGGTCGGATTGTCGATATTATTGATCCGGGCGTTGTACAGGCTCAGGCGGAGCCCATACAGGATCGGATAGAGCGCAAAGGCCACCAGCCAGATGGTCAGCGGCAGGAGGAGCAAAAAACCGATGATTTTTTTCTTTTTCATACAAGCACAAAAACCTCTGGGCAGGAAATACAATAGGACGGAACGATTGCTCCGTCCTATTGCACATTCAATCCGCGCTTACTTCCAGTAAGACATCTCTTCGGTGGCTTCCGCCTGCAGCTGGGACAGAGCGGTATCGAAGTCGATCACGCCGTTCCAGGCGTCCGCCAGCAGACCGCAGGCCATATCCTCAATGATACCGGCGGTGGGAGGCAGGTTCCTGCCGCAGTCGTTCAGCACGTCGACCATGTAGCCATAGACCGGGAACTGATCGGACATCTCCGCCAGGACAGCCTTGGACGGAGCGATGCCGCCGGCTTCGGCGTAGATCTTCGCAGCTTCATCGGTGTAGAGCCAGGCGGCCCAGCGGGCGGCCTCTTCCTTGTGCTCGGAATACTTGCTGATGCCGACGCCCAGGGTGTGGTTGTAGGCGAAGTGGCCTTCCGGACCGGCAGGAGGCGCGCAGACCTTGATCTTGCCATGGACGGGGGATTCCTCCGCGTCGATGGTGGCATAGCCCGCGTTCCAGTGCACGGTCATGGCGCACTGGCCGGCGATCATGGCTTCGTTGTCTTCCGCGAACTCGCCGTTGACGGAGGATTTCGGGGTCAGGCCCTTCTCAAAGGAGGTCTTCCAGATCGCCAGCGCCTCGCGGGCGGCATCGTTATCAAACGCGACATTGCCGTCGGCGTCAAACCAGTCGCCGCCGAAGGACCAGTAGCAGTTGGTCCACAGGAAAGCGGTCGGGCCCATGACCTTGCCGTGGGTGAAGTTGCCGTATTCGGTCGGGGAATCCGGGTTGTAGGCCTTCGTGAAGAAGAAGGAGGCGGCCAAATAATCGTCCCAGGTCCAGTCGGCCGGATCCTTCGGCTCGAGCTCCTTGCCCAGCTGCTCCAGCGCGATCTTCTTATAGGTGGCCTGCCACTCCTCGTTGCTCAGCAGCTCGTCGATCAGGTCGCTGCGGTAATACAGGAAGTGGTTGGACAGATCCATCGGGACGCCGTAGAGCGTGCCGTCCAGCCAGCGGAAGCCGTCGACCGTGGCGGGGATGCGGCCTTCCGTGTCAGCGCCGTAGATGTTGATCTCGGGATCATCCAGATACGGCTGCAGCGGCTCCATATGCATCCAGTACTTGCCGAGCCAGCGGGAAGCGGTGAAGAAGAGATCCACATCCGGGGACTTCGCCGCCATCAGAGCCTCTTCCTTGAGCATGATGTTGTCACGTCCGAACAGTTCCTGCTCCACATAGAAGCCGGCCTCCTCGGCCTTGTTCTCGTTCCAGTACTTCAGGACGACGTCCATGGCGTCCGACTCGGGGCCGGGCCAGTAGACCATGCGGACGGTGTACATATCGTCCGCTGCAGAGGCGGCCGAGGCGGTCGCAACGCAGCCGAACAGCATCGCCGCGACGAGGAGGGCTAACAAAACTTTCTTCATGCTTGTACTTTCTCCTTTTCCTTAAAAATTTTGTTCCGAAAAGAACTGGGTTCAGTATAGCACATTCGTTGTGTTTGTCAATATGCAAAAAATCCAGTTTGTCATATCCTTTCAATATGGTTGTTTTGACCAGAAAAAGCTCAAACAGAGGCGGATCCCCGGCTTTCCCGGCAAAAAAGACCAGAGCCGGGATAAAACCCGGCTCTGGTCTTTTTCTGTCTAATTCTGGCTTTCGGCAGCCGTCTCTCATTCCTCGATGAACAGCACGCCGAGGGTGCCGGGGCCGCAGTGGGTCGAGACCGTGCAGCCGGCCAGCGTGTGATGGACCTCCCGGCAGCCGGTCATGTCATACACAAGCTGGATCAGCTCCTCCACCACCTCGGGCGCGATCTCCCCGCTCTCGGTGAGGAAGACGTGCCCCGGACGCACCGCCTTGCCCTGCAGGCGTTCGGTGATGTACTGCCGGTAGACGTGGCGCATGTTGCCGCGGTATTTCTTATACACGCCGAGCTTGCCGTCCTTCATCTCGAGGGCCGGCTTGAGCTGCAGCAGGTTCGCCGCCATCGCGGCAACGCCCGAGCAGCGGCCGCCCTTGCGCATGAACTCGAGCGTGTCCAGCACAAAGCTCGTCGAGACCTTGTCCCGCAGGCTCTCGATATGCCCGGCGATCTCCGCCGCGCTCATGCCGCCATCACGGCACTCCGCCGCCTCGATGGCGAGCAGGCCCACGCCCGTGGAGAGCATGCGGCTGTCCACCGGCCAGACCCCCTCCAGCTCCTGCGCGGCGAGGCGCGCGGCGTTGAAGGTGTTGGAGAGCTCGGCGCTGATATCCAGATGCACGACCTCACAGCCCTGCTCAACGAAGGGCGTGAAGAAATCCAGAAGCTCCTGCACGCCGGGGGCGGAGGTCTTCGGCAGGGTCCCGTCCTGGCGGAAGCGCGCGTACATATCCAGCGGCGTGAAGCCCTGGCCGTCGGGGAAGGTATCGTCCCCGAGGGTGATGGTCAACGGGATGATATGGATCTGAAAGCGCTCGATCAGCTCCGGGGAGAGATCGGCGGTGCTGTCGGCTGTGATGACGACGGGTTTGCTCATGCGGCGAGCCTCCTTGCCCGAATCGGTTTTATGGCATGCTTTTACACAATGTGGAGATTATACCAAAGCCCGCACGGAAAGTCCATAACAAGTTTGTAAACAGGCAAAGTTTTGTCGCGCTCTTGCTTTTTTCTCCGCTTTGCGGCATACTGTGTGACAGAACAAGCTTTGAAAAGGAGCCTGAGCCATGATCCAACCCAACGACGTCGACAAGGTCGAAAACGAGGACTGGGAGGAGTTCAAGAAGCGCGCGATGCAGGACGAGCTCTATTACAGCGGGTCCGGCGACATGCTGGACACCGCCGAGGGCCGCGCGAAGTTCTGCCGCCTCAACGAGTCCGGCCTCTTCCGCAAACCGGATCCGGTCTATCCCAATTACAACATCTATGTCTTCAACAACAAAGGCGAGGGCATGGTCGTCAAGCGGCGCAGCCGCGTCGACCCGACGCTCATGGAGGACGTCGAGTTCAACGCCGACGGCGTCGAGATCAGCAAGTCCTTCGAGCCGGCATAGCGGCAGATCCGCTCCGCTGGGCTCTGCCGCGAAGAGGCGCGAAGTGCGGGAATGATACTCGCTCCGATCCGTTTCCGGAAGTTCGGCTGAAAAAAGCGATCCGTTCGTTTGAGCGGATCGCTTTTATTCTGGAACCTCTTTACTTCTTGTTGCCGAAGAGACCGCGGATGATCGAGCTGGACCCAGAGCGCATCACGGAGGTCAGCGCGTTCGTGGCGGCGCGCTTGGCGATGGTGGCGGCACTGGTGGTCTTGCCGCCGGTGACGGAGTTGATGAGGTTGTGGCTCACCGCGGTCACGACGGACGAGGCGGCGACGGTCGCAGCCTTCTTGGCCGTGGCCTTTTTGCGCTCGGCCTCCTTCTCGGCGGCCTTGGCAGCGGCGGCGGCCTCCTTGGCGGCGGCCTTCTCGGCGGCGATGGCTTCCTTCTCGGCGGCCTTCGCGGCGGCGGCTTCCTCCTTCAGGCGCTGGCGCTCGGCCTCGGCCTCCTCCTTCAGACGCTGCTTCTCCGCGGCGGCGGCCTCGGCCTCCTCCTGGCGGCGGCGCTCCAGCTCCTCGTTGGCGCGGATCAGCACCTCGTAGGCGGACTCGCGGTCCACGCTCTCGCGGTACTTGAGATCGAACTCGTCGGTCAGGATCAGGGTCTTGATCTTCTCGTCGTCGGCCTGGCCCATCTTGCTCTGGGGCGGGAGGATGAACGCGCGCTCCACGCAGGAGGGCACGCCGTCCTCATCCAGGAAGCTCACCAGTGCCTCGCCCACGCCGAGCTCGGTCAGCGCGGTCTCGGTGTTGAAGGCGGGGTTCACGCGGAAGGCCTTGGCCGCGGCGCGGACCGCCTTCTGCTCGGCCGGGGTGTAGGCGCGCAGCGCGTGCTGCACCCGGTTGGAGAGCTGCGCCAGGACCTCGCCGGGGATATCCGACGGGCTCTGGGTGATGAAGTAGACGCCGACGCCCTTGGAGCGGATCAGCTTCACGACCTGGATGATCTTCTGCACCAGGGCCTTGGGCGCGTCGTTGAAGAGCAGATGCGCCTCGTCGAAGAAGAAAATCATGCGCGGCTTCGGCAGATCGCCCACCTCGGGCAGCTTCTCATAGAGCTCGGTCAGCATCCACAGCAGGAAGGTGGAATAGACCTTCGGGCTCTGGATCAGGCGCTGGCTGGAGAGGATATTGATGTAGCCCTTGCCGCCCTCGCCGGTGCGCATCCAGTCGCGGATATCGAGCTCCGGCTCGCCGAAGAAGAGCTCCCCGCCCTCGGCCTCGAAGGCCAGCAGCGCGCGCTGGATCGCGCCGACGCTCGCGGCGGAGACGTTGCCGTACATGGTGGTGAACTCGGCGCGGTTCTCGCCCACGAACTGGAGCATCGCGCGCAGGTCCTTCAGATCGAGCAGCAGCAGCCCGTGCTCATCCGCCACCTTGAAGGCGATGTTCAAAACGCCGGTCTGGATCTCGGTCAGGTTGAGGAGGCGGCCCAGCAGGGTCGGTCCCATCTCGGACACGGTCACGCGCACGGGATGGCCGGCTTCCCCGAAGATGTCCCAGAAGCGGGTGGGATAGCCCTGATACGTGAAGCCCTCGATGCCGAAGCGCGCGATGCGCCCCTGCATGTCCTCATTGTCCACGCCGGGCACGCACATGCCGGACAGGTCACCCTTGATATCGGCGAGGAACACCGGAACGCCCATATCGGAGAAGGACTCGGCCATGACCTTCATCGTCACGGTCTTGCCGGTGCCGGTGGCGCCCGCGATCAGGCCATGGCGGTTGGCCATCTGCGGGAGCAGGAACAGGTTTTTATCCGACTGAGCCAGCCAGATCTTTTCATCTCTGTACATGGATTGGACCCCCCTGAATGTTTTTTGTTTTATGCTTTTAAATGATTATAGCACAGCTTTTTCCAGTGCACAATATGTATATCCCGGTTTTTTGTACGCCGCTTTCAACCGCTACATACTGTGGCCGTGCGGGCGTTTCGTGAAGAATCTTTGAATTTTGCTCATGTTCCCTTTTTTGCATATTGAGGCCCGCAGAAAAATATGGTATTTTGATTATAATATGGATTCCCGATCCCCACGCATACAGAAAGAGGGCTGCTATTTGAAAAAACGTTTCGTCTCCGCCGGGATCATGCTCGCCATCACCTTCGCCTGCGTGCTGCTGTCCACCGTGAGCCGCGTGCTCTTCCTCGCCGCGCTCGGTATCCTCGCCTGCTACGAGCTGAGTCGTCAGCTTGAGGGCATGCAGGTCTACTGCAGCGCCTGGGTCATGTACGTCTACGTGGCCTCGCAGGCGGTGCTCGCGCTGATGAAGGCGCGGCCCATGGCCTATCTGGTGAGCTTCCTGCTTGCGGTCTATCTCGCCATGTTCTCCGGCATCCTGCGCCGGAAGGTCTCCGGCAACGGCGCGCTCGACACCGTGGCCGGGCTCGGCTACCCCGCCTTCCTCTTCGCCGTTTTGCTGATGATCTCGGTCAACGGCATCTGGCTGCAGACCTTCGCGCTCGGCTGTGTGTCCGCCTGGGTCTGCGACAGCGCCGCCCTCTTCGGCGGCAGCGCTTTCGGCAAGCACAAGCTCGCCCCGCTCGTCTCGCCCAAGAAGACCGTGGAGGGCGCCGTCTGCGGTGCGCTCGCCTCGATCCCCGCCGGCGCGCTGCTCGCGCTGCTGCCCTTCATGCGGGGCGTGAGCGTCCCGCTCGGCATGGTCACGGCGCTCATCGCCTCTTCGCTCGGGCAGATCGGCGACCTCGCCGAGTCGCTCATCAAGCGCATGATCGGCATCAAGGACTTCAGCGACCTGATCCCCGGCCACGGCGGCGTCTTCGACCGGGTGGACAGCCTGCTCTTCTCCATCCCCGCCGCTTTCGTCTGCCTCTATGTGGCGGGCGTGACCTGAACGCAGCTGTAAACAGGACCCGCCGCGGGCGGCCATCTGTCATTGCGAACCAGTGCGCACACTGGTGTGGCAATCCGTTTGGCTGCCCGCGGCGGGTCTCTTTTTATGCGGTTTTTATTCGATGGCGAAGAGGCGTCTGCCGTTTTCGAGCGTGACGGCGGCGAGCTCCTCCGGCGTGATTCCCTTGCGCTCGGCGATCGCGGCGGCGATATAGCGGAGGTTCCGGGAGTCATTGCGCTTGCCGCGGTTCGGCACCGGCGAGAGATAGGGGCTGTCGGTCTCGATCAGGATGCGCTCGAGCGGACAGATGTCCAGCACCTCGAGCGTTTTGCGCGCGTTCTTGTAGGTCACGGGGCCGTCGAAGCCGAGATACCAGCCGCGCCGGAGCAGCTCCTGTGCCATCTCCGCGCTGCCGGAAAAGCAGTGGAACACCCCGCGCAGCCCCGGATAGTCCCGCACGATCGCAAGGCTGTCGCCGTGGGCCTCGCGGTCGTGGACGATGACGGGCTTATCGAGCTCGAGCGCGAGGGCGATCTGCTGCCGGAAGAGCAGCTTCTGCGCCTCTTTGTGCTCCGCGTCCCAGTAGTAGTCGAGGCCGATCTCCCCGATGGCGGCGCACTTCGGGTGCTCGGCCAGGGCCGCGATCTCCTCGAGGGCTTCGGGCGTGCTGTCATCCAGCTCCTCGGGGTGGATGCCCACCGCGGCGTAGACGAAGGGGAAGCGCTCGGCCAGAGCCAGGGCCGCGCGGCTGCTCGCGCGGGTGCAGCCCGGGTCCACGATCCGCTCCACCCCGGCGGCGTGCACCGCCTCGAGCAGTGTATCGCGATCGGCGTCGAAGGCGCGGTCGTCGTAATGGGCGTGGGTGTCGAAATACATGGCGGTCCTCCCCTGTTTTTCCTGTTTTCTGTCCGTATTATAGAGCAGGAAGCGGTCGAAAACAAGAGAAAACCGGGCTCCTTTCGGAGCCCGGTTTTCGTATGAGCTTGTTTTACTGGATCTCGAGGCGGCGGCTGGCCGGTGCGGTCTCGACCTTCTTGGGCAGCTCCAGGGTCAGGACGCCGTCGGTGTAGGCGGCGCTGATGCGGTCGACGTCGATGCCGGAGACGTCGAAGCTGCGGCTGTAGGAGCCGTACATGCGCTCGCGCTTGACAAAGTTGGGCTTCTGCTCGTCCTTGTTCTCATGGCGCTCGGCGCTGATGGTCAGGCAGTCGTTCTCGATATCGATCTTGATGTCGTCCTTCTTGAAGCCGGGCAGCTCCGCCTCCAGCTTGTAGCTGTCGCCGGTGTCGGTCACGTCGGTGCGGAAGGAGAGCACCGCGGGCTGCTGGCTGCCGAAGAACGCGCGCTCCATCTCATCGAAGGCGCGGAAAGGATCGTACACGGAAACACGGTGATTGCGACGATCAAAAGGAATCAGTTCGAACATAATATATACCTCCCATTAATTCATTACATTACATTTCATTACATTTTCATTCTTGATGAAGCGTTCATTTCTTTCGTTTCATCGTGTATATAAAATACAATACAAATGTTACGAAATATGGCATATATTATGAACAAACTGTGAATATTAGCACTCATTATTTTTGAGTGCTAATTCTGTTGACCGGCGGGCCTTCCGTTTGACCTGTTCGCCGGGACGGGGCCGCGCATCTGCTGCTTCCTGTCATTGCGAACCAGTGACACGGTCACTGGTTCGCAATGACAGGGACCGGCTCGCCATGACAGGAACGGGGCGCAGGTCCGTCACGGCGGACAGGCAAGGGACACGAAAACCGGGAGGGGCTGTAGCCCTCCCGGCTTTGCATTCCTATATGCTGTGCGCTCTATTACATCTATGCTGTCCGCTCTCTTACGTCGCGATGGGGACCGCGTCCGGCTCGATGGGGCAGACATAGCCCTCCGCCGCGCGCTCGGCAAACTCCGCCTTCGCCGCCTCGAGCAGCGCCGTGTCGCGCAGCAGGTCGATCGCTGTCGCGGCGAGGACCTTGCCCGCGAGCAGCATGCCCTTGTGGGCAAGACCGCTCTTGCCGCAGGCCACGATCTGCCAGGAGTGACCCGGCACGCCCGCGGGCCAGCAGACCGCTTCGAGCTGCGAGGTCGGGGTCAGCCAGCTCACGTCGCCCACGTCGGTGCTGCCGGGGCTGTGATCGAGGCCCGAGTAGAGCGGCGGGATGAAATCGTTGATGGCCTTCTCACCGTTATGGGAGAGCTCCTTCACCGCTTTCGCGAGCGCCGGATCGCTGTGCACGCCGTTCACGCCCTCGAGGCCGCGGCCGGGATAGCTCGCCTTCAGCGCCTCGGCGAGCGCCCAGTCCTCCTCGGAATAGGCCGGGACGCCGACGGCGCAGAGATTTTCATAGATCGCCTTCTCGATGGCGAAGTTCGGCAGGAGCTCGGCCGTGCCGTCGACGAAGACGCGCTCGAAGCTCGTCCCGGTCATGATGGCTGCGCCCTTCGCGAGATCGTCCACGCGTTTGAGGAGCTTCACGGCGTTCGCCACCTTTTTCGAGCGCACCATGTAGAGCACGCTCGCCTTCGCCTGCACGACGTTCGGCGAAACGCCGCCCGTGTCGAGGATGGCGTAGTGGATGCGGCAATCGGGCGTCATGTGCTCGCGCAGATACTGCGCGCCGACATCCATGAGCTCCACCGCGTCGAGGGCGCTGCGGCCGTTGAAGGGGTCGCCCGCCGCGTGGGCGGGGACGCCGGAGAACTTGTAGAGCACCTGGATGCTGGAATTGTTCGTGCCGGTCATGGTCTGGTTGACGTCGCTCGGGTGCCAGCAGAGCGCCGCGTCGAGCTGTTTCCAGAGCCCCTCGCGCGCCAGGAAGGCCTTGCCCGCGCCGCCCTCCTCGCCGGGGCAGCCGAAGTAGATGACGGTGCCGCTCGCGCCGGACTGCTCGAGATAGTCCTTCACCGCCGCGGCCGCCGCGAGCGAGCCCGCGCCCAGCAGGTTGTGGCCGCAGCCGTGGCCCGCGCCGCCCGGCGTCACCGGGTCTGGCGCGGCGGCGCCGGCCTTCTGGCTCAGGCCGCCCAGCGCGTCGAACTCGCCCAGGATGCCGATGACGGGCTTCCCGCTGCCGAAGGAGCCGCAGAAGGCGGTGTCGATGCCGCCGAGCTTCTCGGTTACGGTGAAGCCCAGCTCGCGCAGCTTCGCGCAGTAGAGCGCGGCGGCGTGATGCTCCTTCAGGCTCAGCTCCGGCTGCTCCCAGATCTGATCGGCGACAGCCTCGAAATAGGCGGCGTGCGCGTCCACCCAGGCCGCGGCCGCCTGCTTTTCCTTGTTTTCAAACATCGCTTTTCCCTCCTATACGGCATACGGGGAGGGTGCTTCCCTCCCCGTATTTACAGCACCTTCGACAGGAAGTCCTGCAGGCGCGGGTTCTGCGGATGAGCAAAGAGCTCGGCCGGGCTGTTCTCCTCGAGGATCTTCCCCTCGTCCATGAAGATGACGCGGTTGCCCACCTCGCGGGCGAAGCCCATCTCGTGCGTGACGACCACCATCGTCATCCCCTGCTTGGCCAGGCGCTTCATAACATCCAGCACCTCGCCCACCATCTCGGGGTCGAGCGCGGAGGTCGGCTCGTCGAAGAGCATCACGTCCGGCTCCATGGCGAGGGCGCGCACGATCGCGACGCGCTGCTTCTGGCCGCCGGAGAGCTGGATCGGATAGGCCCCCGCGCGGTCGGCGAGACCGACGCGGCCCAGCAGCTCCAGCGCCTTCTGCTCGGCCTCGGCCTGCCCGACGCCCTTGACCTTCATCGGGGCCAGGGTCATGTTCTGCAGGATGGTCTTGTGCGGGAAGAGGTTGAAGTGCTGAAACACCATGCCCATCTTCTGGCGGTGCTTGTCGATATCGAGCTTCTTGCCGTCGGGGCCTCGCTTCTTGGTGATGTCCACCCCTTCGAAGATAATCTCGCCGGCGGTCGGCACCTCGAGCAGGTTCAGCGAGCGCAGGAAGGTCGATTTGCCCGAGCCGGAGGGCCCGATGATGACCATGACGTCGCCGCGGTTCACGTCCACGCTCACGCCGTCGAGCGCCTTGATGGCGCCGTTGTTGTAGTATTTTTTCAGGTCATGGACCTGGATCAGCTTATCGGACGTCACCGCGACGCAGCCTCCTTTCAAAGAAGCCCAGCAGCTTCGAGAGCACAAAGGTCAGAACGAAATACACCACCGCCACCATGATGAGCGGCTCCAGCGTCAGATAGGTCGCGCCCTTGATGAGCAGGACCTGGGTCATCAGATCGCCGATGAAGAAGGTGGAGGCCAGCGAGGTGTCCTTGATGATCATGATGAACTCGTTGCCGAGGGCGGGCAGGATGTTCTTGATCGCCTGGGGCAGGATGATCTGCGTCATGGTGAGACCCGCGCTCAGGCCCAGCGAGCGCGCCGCCTCGGTCTGGCCGATGTCCACCGCCTGGATGCCCGAGCGGATGATCTCCGAGACGTAGGCCGCGCTGTTGCACACCAGCGCGATCGCGACGCAGAGATACTGCTTGCGGTTCAGGAAGGGGATCAGCTGCGGCAGTGCGAAATAGAACAGATAGAGCTGCAGCAGCATGGGCGTGCCGCGGATGATCTCGGTGTAGATGGCCGCGATCCAGCGGAAGGGCGGGAACTTCGACATGCGCAGCAGCGCGATGAGCGAGCCCAGCACGGCGCCGACGCCCACCGTGATCGCCGCGAGCGAGAGGGTGTAGCCCATGCCGGTGATCAGGAACTTGTCCCAGTATTTGATCGTGAGCTTCACGATGTTCTGGCCGATGGTCACAAAATTCATAGTATCCTCTTTTCATGCATGTCGGGGCGCTCCGCGCGGGGCGCCCCGACAGTATGTGCTTTTCTCTCTGCCGTCGGGCGGCGGGATCAGCCCGCGGCGGCCTCGTCTGCGGCTTCCTCGGCTTCCTCGGCAGCCTCTTCGGCGACTTCCTCGGCCTCGTCGGCAATGCTCACCTCGGTCGCGGTCTCCAGACCGGCGGCGATCTTCGCCTCGTCATACCAGGGGCCGTAGTAGCCGTTCTCATACGCCTCGGCCAGGGCCTCGTTCACGACGGCCAGCAGCGCCGTGTCGCCCTTGTGCATCATGATGACGTTGGCCTCGTACTCGGCCGCGACGTCAAACTCCCAGGAGCACTTGACCAGGCCCGCGTTGTTGGCCATGATCGCGTCCGCGTTGCCGTCGGCCACGGCCAGGGCGTCGATGTTGCCGCTCTGCAGCTCCATCACGCCGACGCCGATCTCACCGATGACCTGCAGGTTCGCGTCGGGCAGCTGCTCCTCGACCAGAGTCTGCTGCAGGGAGGCGTTCTGCGCACCGACCGTGACGCCGGCAAAGTCCTCGGGCTTGGTGAACTTCTCGAAGTCCTCCTCGCGCAGCAGCAGGACCTGCTCGGTCTCGTTGTCGCCGGCGTAGTAGTAATCGCTCAGCTCAAAGTTCTCAGCACGGTCTTCCTTCCAGGAATAGCCGGAGATGGACATGTCCACCGCGTCCATCGCGACGGCGGTCTGGCAGGCGTCAAAGCTCATGGCCTGGATCTCCAGTTCCACGCCGAGGTACTCGGCGATGTACTTCGCCAGGGTCACGTCGAAGCCGACGTACTGGTCCTGGCCCTGCTTGGAGGAGTCGACGAACTCCATGGGGGCAAAGTCGGGAGACAGCGCGACGACCAGCACACCGGCCTCCTTGATCGCGTCCACCTCGGTCTTTTCCTCGGCGGCAAAAGCGGTGCAGCCGAGCGCCAGGAGCATAACAAGCGCAAGCGCCATGCAAATCATCTTTTTCATATCAATACCCTCGCTTCGTCAGAATTAATAAATTTCCCTTGGGATGGTTGTGAGTTTAGCACAAGGGTCTGGCGCTGTCAAGGGATTTTTGAAAATTTATTCGGTTTTCACAAAACAAACACCCGGATTATTCATTTGCTTGGCGAATAATCCGGGTTAAAGTGAATATTCAATGAATATTCCGCATACCGAGCAGGCTGCAGACGCCGAAAACGAGCAAATCCGCCACCACGATGCTCGCCCCCGTGGGGGTCGCGAGGAAGAAGGAGGCGACGAGCCCGGCCACAAAACAGCCCACCGAGATACAGGCCGCGCAGATAACGACGGCGCGGAAGCTCCGGCAGACGCGCATGGCCGAGAGGGCCGGAAAGATGATGAGCGAGGAGATGAGAAGCGCGCCCATCATGCGCATGCCGAGGACGACCGTCACCGCGGTCAGCACCGCGAGGAGCGTGTTGTAGAGCCCGGTGCGCGTGCCGGTGGCGCGGGCGAAGGTCTCGTCGAAGGTGACGGCGAAGAGCCGCGGGTAGAGCGCGATGAAGAGCAGCAGCACCGCGAGCGAAAGGAGCACCGAGAGGATCGCGTCGGAGCGGCTCAGGGAGAGGACGCTGCCGAACATATAGCTTGAGACCTCGGTGTTCATGCCCGTGGTGAGGGAGACGCAGATCACGCCGATGGCCAGCGCGCTCGAGGAGATGAGGGCGATGAGCGCGTCGCCCTTGACGCGGCTCGACTGCGACATGCGCAAAAGCCCCACCGCCGCGAGCACCACCACCGGCACCGCCACGCCGAGCGGCGCGAGATGGAAGGCCGAGGCGATCGCGAGCGCGCCGAAGCCCACATGGCTCAGGCCGTCGCCGATCATCGAGTAGCGCTTGAGCACGAGCGAGACGCCGAGCAGCGCCGCGCAGAGGCTCACCAGCACGCCCACGACGAGGGCCCGCTGCATGAAGTGATAGGAGAGCATCCGCATCAGTTCGTTCATAGCCGTCCCCCTCCCAGGAAGCGCCGCGCCGGCGCGCTCTCCTTATAGGCCGCGGCCGTGCCGAAGAAGAGCTGGCGGTGGCCGAGGTGCAGGATGTGCGTGGCGTAGCGCACCGCCGCGTGGATATCGTGCGAGACCATGACGACGGTGATGTTGTCGCAGAGGTTCACGAGCTTGATGAGGTTGTACATCTCACCCGTCGCGATCGGGTCGAGGCCGGTGACCGGCTCGTCGAGCAGGAGCAGCTTCTTCGTGGCGCAGAGGGCGCGCGCGAGCAGCACGCGCTGCTGCTGGCCGCCGGAGAGCGCCTGATAGCTCGTGTCGGCGAGCTCCTCGATGCCCATGCGCTCCATATTCATCCGCGCCCGCTCGCGGTCCGCGGCGTTATAGTGCAGGCGGCGGCCCAGGCCGTTGAGACAGCCCGAGAGCACAACCTCTCCCACGCTCGCGGGGAAGTCCCGCTGGAGCTGGGTCTGCTGGGGCAGATAGCCGATCTCGGTCGGCTTCAGGCCCTCCCCGAAGACGATGCTGCCGCCGTCGGGCGCCTTGAGGCCGAGCAGCCCCTTCACGAGCGTCGATTTGCCCGAGCCGTTCTCCCCCACAACGCAGAGATAGTCCCCCGCCGAGAGCGCGAAGTTCACGCCCTCCAGCACGGTCTTGCCGTCGTAGGCGAAGCTCAGATCTTTTGCCGTTATGATCGCCATTCAGTTCAGCGCCTCCCGCAGGCTGTCCAGATTCCCGCGCATCAGCTCGAGATAGCTCACGCCCTCCCTAAACTGCGCCGCCGTCACGTTGTGACAGGAGTGGAACAGCAGCTTTCGGCAGAGCGTGTCCTCGCAGATCACGTCCGCCATCTTCTCATTGGAAAACTCGATATAGAATACCGCCGGGAGCTTCTCCTCCCGCACGCGGTCGATCAGGAAGGCGACCGTGCCCGCGGCGGGCTCGGTGTCCTCCGCGCAGCCGGGGAAGGCCGCGAAGTAGTCGAGGCCGTACTCCTCGACGAAATAGCGCACCGGGAAGCGGTCGGCAAAGACCACGGTGCGGCGCGCGGCGTGCGCCGTGAGGTCCCGGAAGGCCTCATCCAGCGCCGCGAGTTCCCGGCAGTAGGCGTCGCCGTTCGCCGCATAGTCCGCCGCGTGCTCCGGGTCGATCGCCGCGAGGCGCTCCGCGATCGCGCGGCAGATGCGCTGCGCGTTCACGGGCGAGGTCCAGACGTGCTCGTCGTACTCCGGGCCCTCCTCTTCGTCCTCTTCCTCATGGATCGCCTGCATGCCCTCCTTCTGCTCCTCCTCGAGCGCGTCGACGCAGTCCAGCATCACAAGGGTCGGGATTTCCCCGTCCTGGCCGGCGAGCAGCTCCTCCACCCAGGCCTCGGACTCGCCGCCCGTGCAGATGAAGAGGTCGCAGTCCCGGATCAGCAGGAGATCGCGGGGCGTCGGCTCGAAGCTGTGGGATTCGGCTCCGGGCGGGACGATAAGCGTCACGGTCGCGCGCTCCCCGGCGATTTGGGCGGCGAAGTCGCAGGCCGGGAAGACCGTCGTCACGATCGAGAGCTCCCCCGTCCCGCGCTGCGCCGCTTCGGCGCCGCAGCCGCAGAGCACCAGCAGCAGCGCGAGCGTTATGAACATGCAAAGGCTTTTCTTCACAGACATCCTTCTTTCTAACCGTATTAGTATACGGGAAAAACGCGCATCGGTCAAGTTTGCCTTTTCAGGCGCAGCTGTGGTAGAATAAAAAAGCACGGTCATCCCGAGCGGCGTGAGGAATCCCCTGGTGCGCTGCATACCGGAGGGGATCCTTCGACTCGCTTCGCACGCGCAGGATGACCGATCCGCAAGCAGAGGAAGGAGAACCCCATGAACATCTGTATCTACGGCGCGTCGGGCGACCGGCTGGACGCGGCCTATTTCGAGGCAGCGCGTGCCCTCGGGCGTGAGCTGGGGCGGCGCGGACACAGCCTGCTCTTCGGCGGCGGCGCGCACGGGCTCATGGGCGCCTGCGCCGAGGGCGCGGCGGAGACGGGCGCGGAGATCGTCGGGATCGCGCCGCGCTTTTTCGACGAGCCGGGGGTGCTGTTTGCCGGCTGCACGCGCTTCGTCTGGACCGAGAGCATGCGCGAGCGCAAGGCCGCCATGGAGGACGGCGCCGACGCCTTCGTGGTGCTGCCGGGCGGGATCGGGACGCTCGAGGAGTTTTTCGAGACGCTGACGCTCAAGCAGCTCGGCCTGCACGGCAAGCCCATCGCCCTGCTCAACACCCGCGGCTACTTCGACGCGCTGCGCGCCCTGCTCGAGCAGGCGGCGGAGGGCGGCTTCATGAGCCGGGGCTGTCTGAAGCTCTGCGCCTTCTGCGCCGAGCCGGAGGAGGCGCTGGGGTACGTCGAGACCGCCGAGCCGCTCACCGGCGGGCTCACGCGGCTGGAGGATTATACAAAATAGGAGCGGCCGGGAGGCGCGGTCAGGGGGATGACGCGCCTCCCGGCTTTCTTGCGGAGTGGATGCTTGTTATGTTAACCTGTTCGCCGAGTGTTCGACAATAGGGCCGAGCCGCAGGGTACAGCAGGAATGGCGAGATATTCCCCTACAGCACAGCAGCGTGGCACGCTGTCCGCTGTATTTTTTTATCGCGCTATTGAATTGAGGGACGGGATTTGTTATTATTGTATAATGAATGAAAAAAGTAAAGAGAGAGAACATCATGAGAGAGAAGGAGTGGAAAATCCCATACGCCCGGCCGGAGGTGCCGGCGGCGCTGACGGAGGCCGGCTACGGGCCGCTGCTCGCCGCCGTGCTTGCGCTGCGCGGCGCGCGCACGCCGGAGGCCGCCGAGGCCCTGCTCGAGGGCGGGCCGGAGCTGCTGCATGATCCGCTCGGCATGCGCGGCATGGCCGCGGCGCGCGAGCGCGTGCTGCGCGCCATCGAGCAAGGCGAGGCCGTCGCCGTTTACGGCGACTACGACGTGGACGGGATCACCGCCACCTGCCTGGTGACCGACTATCTGCGGCGGCGCGGCCTGCGCGTCTATCCCTACATCCCCGACCGCAACGAGGAGGGCTACGGCCTCAACCGCGCCGCGCTCGAGAGCCTGCGCGGGGAGGGCGTGAGCCTGCTCATCACGGTCGACTGCGGCATCACCGCCGTGGAGGAGAGCGCCTTCGGGCGTTCGCTCGGCCTCGACGTGGTCATCACCGACCACCATGAGTGCAAGGACGGGGCGCTGCCGGACGCAGTCGCGGTCGTCGACTGCAAGCAGCCCGGGGACTGCTACCCCAACGGCGCGCTCGCGGGCGTCGGCGTCGCCTTCAAGCTCGTCTGCGCCGTGGACGGGGATCCCGCCGCGATGCTCGAGCGCTACGCCGATCTCGTCGCCGTGGGCACGGTGGCGGACGTGATGCCGCTCGTGGACGAGAACCGCTATCTCGTGCGGCGCGGCCTCGAAAAGCTCGAGAAGGATCCGCTCCCCGGCTTTGCGGCCATGCTGAAGGAGGCGGGCGTGGACCCGCAGCGCCTCAGCGCCGCCACCGTGGGCTTCTCCCTCGCCCCGCGCCTCAACGCCGCGGGCCGCCTCGGCCAGGCCGGCCGCGCGGCGGAGCTGCTGATGTGCTCCGACGCGGAGAAGGCCGCCGCCCTCGCCGCCGAGCTCTGTGAGCTCAACCGCCAGCGCCAGAGCATCGAGACGGATATCTGGCAGGACGCGCAGGCCATGCTCGCCGGCCAAACGCCGGACGGGCCGATCGTCCTCGCGAGCGAGGACTGGCACCAGGGCGTGATCGGCATCGCCGCCTCGCGCCTCGCCGAGCAGTTCTCGCTGCCGGCCATCATGATCTGTCTCAACGGCGAGCAGGGTAAGGGCTCCTGCCGCAGCTACGGCGGCTTCAACCTCTTTGAGGCGCTCGCCGCCTGCTCCGACTGTCTCATCGGCTACGGCGGGCACGCGCTCGCTGCGGGCCTCAACATACGCCGCGACCGGCTGGACGACTTCCGCCGCGCGCTCGCGGCCTACTACAAAGACAACAAGCCCGAGGCCCTGCCCGAGGTGAGCTGCGATCTGCTGCTGCGCTCGTGTGAGGCGCTGAGCATCCCGAACGTGCGGGAGCTTGAGCGTCTCGAGCCCTTCGGGAACCAGAACCCCAAGCCCGTCTTCTGCTTCTCCGGCGCGCGGCTCGAGGCCGCCGACGCCGTGGGCGGCGGGCGGCATCTGCGTGTGCGGCTCGGCGTCGGGTCCAGCCGCCTCGATGGCATCTTCTTCGGGCGCAGCGCCCAGGAGCTCGGCGTGCGCGCCGGGGAACTCGTGGACGCCGCCTTCACCCCGCAGGTGAACGAGTTTCGCGGGCACGTCTCGGTGCAGCTCGTGCTCACGGCCCTGCAGCCCCACGACCCCGCGCCGCTCTGCCGCCGCATCCTGGAGGGCGACGAGACGGTCCGCTGGGCCGCCGCGGACTACTGTCCCGCGCGCGGCGATTTCGTGCGCGTCTGGCGCGGCGGAGGCGGGGAGCTGCAGCTGCCCGCAAGCGGGGAGGAGATCCTCGCCGCCTGCCCGGAGGGTATGCCGCCCGAGACCTACTGCCTGTGTCTGATGGCGCTGCTCGAATGCGGGCTGCTGCAGAGCCCGGACGGGCGCATCTACGGCGCGAAGAGCGCCGTGCTGGAGGAAAAAGCCGATCTGGAGGCGACCGAGCTGCTGCGCTCGCTGCGCGCCTGTCAAAATACCGGAGAAAGGAGAACGCCATGACCGAAGAGAACAGACAGGAACACCTGCCGCTGGACCCGGACGCGATGTTCTCCGAGCTGGATCGGAAGATCGCCGTCGGGCACAGCCTCGACCGCGAGCGCATCCGCGCCGCCTATGAGATGGCGCGCGAGGCCCACGCCGGCCAGAAGCGCAAGGACGGCTCGCCCTACGTGACGCACTGCGTCGCGGCGGCGGACATCGCCGTGGACATGGGCCTCGACGAGGACTCCATCGTCGCCGCGCTCCTGCACGACGTGATCGAGGACACCAGCCTCACCCACGCCGACATCGCCCGGCAGTTCGGCGACGCGGTAGCGGACATCGTCGAGGGCGTCACCAAGCTCACGCGCGTGCAGTATACCAGCAAGGAAGACGAGCAGATGGAGAACCTGCGCAAGATGCTCATGGCCATGGCCAAGGACATCCGCGTCATCCTCATCAAGATCGCCGACCGCCTGCACAACATGCGCACCATGGCCTACCAGAGCCCCGAAAAGCAGCGCTCCAAGTCCCTCGAGACCATGGAGATCTACGCCCCCATCGCCCACCGCCTCGGCATCCAGAAGGTCAAGTGGGAACTGGAGGACCTGTCGCTGCAGTACCTCGACCCCGCTGGCTATCAGGAGATCGCCGACTCCCTGCGCGACCGCATGCCCGAGCTGGAGGCCTTCATGAAGAACATGGAGGAGAAGATCCAGAACCGGCTGCGCGCCGAGGGCATCGAGGCCACGGTCTACTACCGCATCAAGCATATCTACAGCATCTACCGGAAGATGTACGCGCAGAAGCTGAACATCAGCGGCATCTTCGATCTCTGCGCCTTCCGCGTCATCGTGGACACGATCCCCGACTGCTACAACGTCCTCGGCTTCATCCACGACATGTTCAAGCCAGTCCCCGGGCGCTTCAAGGACTATATCTCCACCCCCAAGCCCAACATGTACCAGAGCGTGCACACCACGGTCATAGGCAGCGAGGGCATCCCCTTCGAGGTGCAGATCCGCACCTGGGACATGCACCACACCGCCGAGTACGGCATCGCGGCGCACTGGAAGTACAAGATGGGCGACGGCGCCGCCACGCTGCGCGGCGGGGACGAGGAGAAATTCGCCTGGGTGCGGATGCTGCTGGAGAACCAGCAGGAGTCCGACGCCACGGACTTCTTCCACGACCTCAAGATCGACATGTTCGCCGACGAGGTCTTCGTCTTCTCTCCGAAGGGCGACGTCATCAACCTCCCCGCCGGGGCCACCCCCATCGACTTCGCCTACAGCATCCACTCCGACGTCGGCAACCACATGGTCGGCGCGAAGGTCAACGGGCGGATCGTCACCTACGACTACGCGCTGCAAAACGGCGATATCGTGGAGATCCGCACCTCCAAGTCCTCGCCCGGCCCCAGCCGCGACTGGCTCAATCTCGTCAAGAGCGGCTCGGCCCGCACGAAGATCAAGCAGTGGTTCAAGAAGGAGCGGCGCGAGGAGAACGTGTTCCGCGGGCGCGAGATGCTCGAGGACGAGCTCAGGCACAACGGGCTCAGCCTCGACGACGTGCTCGACGAGGAGATCACCGCCCCCGTGCTCAAGCGCCTCTGCTACGCCACGATGGACGATCTCTACGCCGCCATCGGCTACAGCGGCATCGCGGTGGCCCGCGCGGCCAACCGCCTGCGCGACGAGTACAAGGCGCGCAGCGAGCGCGCCGAGAAAAAGACCGTGCTCGACAAGGTCAACGCCGCGGCCGACCGGCGCGAGCAGAGCGCCCGGAAGCTCTCCAAGCCCGTGCAGGGCATCCTGGTCGAGGGGCTGGACAACTGCCTCATCAAGTTCTCCCGCTGCTGCACCCCCGTGCCGGGCGATGAGATCATCGGTTTCATCACGCGCGGGCAGGGCGTGTCCATTCACCGCAAGGACTGCCCGAACTACCTGCAGCGCAGCCACGACAGCCAGAACGAGGGGCGCTGGATCCGCGTCGCCTGGGCGGCGGAGATCACCGAGAGCTACGTGACCACCATCAGCATCGCCTCCAAGGACCGCAGCGGCCTCGTCATGGACATCGCGACCGTGCTCAACACCCTCAACGCCAAGGTGCGTACGCTCTCCTCCCGCGACATCGGCGGGGGGCGCGCGCTCACGAACATCTCGCTCGAGGTGAAAAACGCCGGAGAGCTGCGGTATATCATGAATCGGCTCAACGCCGTGCCCGGCGTCTCCGAGGTCACGCGAAGCGGAGAGAAAGCGAACTGAAAGGAATCACACGCCATGAGAGCTGTCGTCACACGCGTCAAAAACGCCTCGGTGCTGATCGAGGGCCGGGAGCCGGCCGAAATCGGCGTGGGGCTGCTCGTGCTGCTCGGCGTCCACGAGGACGACACCGAGGCCGAGGCCCGGAAGATCGCCGACAAGATCGGCGGTCTGCGGATCTTTGAGGACGAAAACGGCAAGATGAACGTCAACCCCCACGACGCGGGGGCGGAGATCCTCATCATCAGCCAGTTCACCCTCTTCGCCGACTGCCGCTCGCGCCGCCCCGGCTTCTCCCACGCCGCCCGGCCCGAGAAGGCCATCCCCCTCTATGAGCTCGTCATTTCGCTCTGCCGCGAGCAGGGCTTCACCGTCAAGACCGGCGTCTTCGCCGCGGACATGCAGGTCCTCAGCCAGAACGACGGCCCGGTCACGATCCTGCTGGATACGAACGAACTGTAAGGAGTTACCGTCTATGCTGATCAAAACCATCCCCGTCGGGCACCTCGAGACCAACTGCTACATCGTCACCGACGAGGCGACGCTCGACTGCGCCGT
Organism: Eubacteriales bacterium; assembly: GCA_030531505.1. Taxonomy (GTDB): domain Bacteria; phylum Bacillota; class Clostridia; order Oscillospirales; family Oscillospiraceae; genus Limivicinus. Next base: position 15,169 of record JAUNNH010000002.1, on the reverse strand, counting down.
CATCGACCCGGGCGACGAATCCAACGCCATCCTCGACTATCTCGAGGACAATCACCTCCATTGCCGCGCGATCCTGCTCACTCACGGGCACTACGACCACGTCGGCGCGGTGGAGGGCGTCATGGAGGAGACCGGCGCCACGGTCTGGATGCACGAGGAGGACGACGCCCGCGTGCGCCGCAATCCGCACTTCCCCTTTGCCCTGCCCGCCGGCGGGAAGTACTACAAGGACGGCGACGTGGTGGAGGTCGGCGCGCTGCGCTTCGAGGTCTTCGCCACCCCGGGCCACACCCCCGGCGGCGTGACGCTGCGCTGCGGCGAGGCGCTCTTCACGGGCGATACGCTCTTCAAGGGCAGCTGCGGCCGCGCGGATCTGCCCGGCGGCGATATGGAGGAGGAGCTCCGCTCCCTCAAGAAGATCTGCGCCCTGCCCGGCGAGTACGAGGTCTATCCCGGGCACATGGATCCCTCCACGCTCGAGTGCGAGCGGATGTTCAATTACTACTGCAGAGCAGCTATGTCGTCAAAATAACGTCATAAGGCCAGACCGCGGCGCAAGCGCCGCGGCCTCGGCCGATGACCTTATGCTTCCTCTCAAAACCAAACCCGCTCCGCTGGGCTTTGGTTTTGTCAATACAAGTGCTGCTTCGCAGCCATCATAAGGAGAAAAAAACACCATGTCTGAACCGACTCTTGTCATTCTCGCCGCCGGGATGGGCAGCCGCTTCGGCGGCCTCAAGCAGATCACCCCGGTCGATCCCTACGGCCACGCCATCATCGACTTCTCCCTCTTCGACGCCTACCGCGCGGGCTTCCGCAAGGTGGCCTTCATCATCAAGCACGAGATCGAGGAGGACTTCAAGGCCGCCGTCGGCCGCCGGATGGAAAAGTACTTCGAGGTGAAATACGTTTTCCAGCAGCTCGATAAGCTCCCCGCGGGCTATACGGTCCCCGAGGGGCGCGTCAAGCCCTGGGGCACCGGGCACGCCACGCTCTGCGCGAAGGACGCCATCGACGGGCCCTTTGCCGTCATCAACGCCGACGACTTCTACGGCCCCAGCGCCTACAAGGCGCTCTACGACTTCCTCGCCGCCGACGGCGACGAGAACGCCCACGCCATGGTCGGCTACCTGCTGCGCAACACCGTCACCGAACACGGCACCGTCGCCCGCGGCATCTGCGAGGTGGATGGGGACGGCCTGCTCACCGGCGTCGTGGAACGCACGAAGATCAAAAAGGACGGCGAGAACGCCGCCTACACCGAGGACGAGGGCGCGAGCTGGACGCCGCTTTCGGGCGAGAGCGTCGTGTCGATGAACTTCTGGGGCTTCCGGCACTCCATGCTCGACGAGCTGGAGAAGCGCTTCCCCGCCTGGCTCGACGAGAACCTGCCCGCGAACCCGCTCAAGTGCGAGTACTTCCTGCCCCTGGTGGCCAACGCCCTCATCCGTGAGGGCGAGGGCTCGATCCGGGTGCTCAACTGCCACGAGACCTGGCACGGCATCACCTACCGCGAGGACATGGAGAGCGTCGTGAGCTATATCGCGCAGCTGCGCGAGCAGGGCGTCTATCCCGCCGCGCTGCTCGACTGAGAAGCGGGGGAATATGGACGCTTCGACCCCCTCGAGGGAACTGAGCCTGCGGCAGGCCGAGCTGCTCATGGCCGCCGTGATCCTCGCGCGCAGCACCTCCTTCGTAATCTCCAAGCTCGCCGTGGCCGCGCTCGCCCCCTTCAACATCCTGGGCGTGCGCTTCCTGACCGCCTTTTTGATCCTGCTGCTGCTCTTCCGCCACCGGGTGAAAAACGCCGACCGGCGCAGCGTGCGGGACGGTGTGCTGCTCGGGCTCGTGTACACCGCGGTGATGGGCTGCGAGATGCTCGGGCTGCGCATGGCGGAATCCTCCCTCGCCTCCCTGATCGAGAACGCCGCCTTCATCCTCGTCCCCTTTCTCGAGATCACCTTTCTGCGCCGCTACCCGGGCCGCACGGTCGTGATCGGGATTATCCTCGCCTTCGCGGGGCTGCTGGTGCTGCATCTCGGGCCCGGCGCCAGGCTGAACACAGGCAGCCTCTACTTTTTCGCGGGGATGGCTTTCTACGCCCTTGCGATCTTCCTCACCGGCATCTTCGCCCGGGAGAGCGAGCCGCTGCTCGTGGGCGTCTTCCAGATCGGGACGATGGGCGTCGTGTCCCTGCTCATCTCGCTCCTCTTTGAGGACTTCCGTCTCCCCGCCTCCGGCGCGGAGTGGGGCATGATCCTCTACCTTGCGCTCGTGTGCAGCGTCTTCGGCTTCACGCTGCAGCCCGTCGCGCAGCGCACGCTGCCCGCCGACCGGGCGGGCATGTTCTCCGCGCTCAATCCCGTGGGCGCCGTCTTCTGGGGCTTCCTCTTCCTCGGTGAGGCGCTCAGCCCCTGCAAGCTCGCCGGCGCGGCGCTGATCCTCGCGGGCCTGCTGCTCCCGCTCCTGCCCGACAAGGGGCATATCCGTTCTGTCAAATAACATGTAAGGAGATACCGACATGAAAATCCTCGTCACCGGCGGCGCCGGCTACATCGGCAGCCACACCTGCGTCGAACTGCTCAACCAGGGCATGGAGGTCGTCGTCATCGACAACCTTGTCAACTCCAGCGCCAAGGCCATCGAGCGCGTGGAAGAGATCACCGGCAAGCACGTCGACTTCTACCAGGAGGACGTGCGCAACCGCGCCGCGCTCGACCGCATCTTCGAAAAGCACGACATCGCCTGCGCGATCCACTTTGCCGGGCTCAAGGCCGTGGGCGAGAGCGTCGCGATGCCGCTCGAGTACTACGACAACAACCTCTTCTCCACGGTGCGGCTCTGCGAGGCGATGCGCGATCACGGGGTAAAGAACATCGTCTTCTCCTCCTCCGCCACCGTCTACTCCGGCGACAACGAGGTCCCGCTCCGGGAGACCAGCCGCACCGGCAACTGCACCAACCCCTACGGCTGGACCAAGTACATGTCCGAGCAGATCCTGCGCGACACCGCCAAGGCCGTCGACGACTTCTCCGTCGCTCTGCTGCGCTACTTCAACCCCATCGGCGCGCACAGCTCCGGCCTGATCGGCGAGGACCCGCGCGGCATTCCCAACAACCTCATGCCCTTCATCGCCCAGGTCGCCGTCGGCCGCCGGGACCACCTCAACGTCTTCGGCAGCGACTACGACACCCCCGACGGCACGGGCGTGCGCGATTACATCCACGTCGTCGACCTCGCGCGCGGCCATGTCGCGGCGATCAAGTACATGCTGAACCACCGCGGGGAGAGCGTCTTCAACCTCGGCACCGGCACCGGCTACAGCGTGCTGGACATGGTCCACGCCTTCGAGCGCGTGACCGGCATCAAGATCCCCTATGAGATCGTGGACCGCCGCCCCGGCGACCTCGCCACGGTCTACTCCAGCCCCGACAAGAGCGCCCAGCTCCTGGGCTGGAAGGCGGAGTACACGCTCGACGACATGTGCCGCGACACCTGGGCCTGGCAGTCGAAGAACCCGATGGGCTACGGGGAGTAAACGGAAGAAAGCAAAAACACGCGGGACACCCCGCGTGTTTTTTTATTTAATTAAGAATGAAGAATTGTGGTGTTTCGCCGGAGGCGAAACGATTGAAATCCGTCGCGCTTTGCGCGACACCATAATTTTTAATTCTTCATTCTTCATTTCTCATCAAACCCCGTGCCGGCGGCGGCGTACTGCCGCTCGTAGCGCGCCCAGGCGCTCTCGTACTCCTGCTTCATGAAGCGGAAAAAGAGCTCGATCAGGTGCGCGTCCGCGCCCTTCGTCGCGCTCAGCAGGCCCACCTGCCAGCGGTAGCCCTCGAGCACCGTCGTGTGGTCCCAGCTGAACTCCGGCACGTCGGTCTTGAGGATGTCGAAGCCGACCGTCCGGCTGTGGCGCATCTGGTAAAAGGCGTCCAGCGTATCCGCGACCACGCGGTAGGGGAAGGCGATCCCCTCCCGGCGGCAGTCCTCCCAGAGCGGCGGCATCGTGAGGGCGAGGCTGCCCATGCCGAGGCAGTCCACGTCCCGCAGATCCGCGAGCCCGACCCGGCGACGCCCGCCGAAGAGCGCGGGGTCGGCGTGGTCGAGCGCAAGCTCGAACTCCCGCAGCACGTCCATCCGGCAGCCGGGGCGCTCGCAGGCGAGCTGCAGCACGAAGCCCGCGTCCAGCTCCCCGGCGCTCACCGCCTCGATCACCTCGTCGTTATTCATGCGCAGGACCGTGAGCTGCACGTCCGGAAAGCGCGCGCGGAAGGCGCGCAGCAGCACGTCGGTGTTCGGGAGGATGAAAGGCTCGAGCGTCGCGGAGAAGCCGAGCTTCAGCCCGGACGCGCGGCGGATGAGCCGCCCCAGCCCCGCCTCCATCTCGTCCCAGCGCGTAAGGACATCCTTCCCCGCGAGGGCGAGATAGGCCCCGTACTCGGTCAGGGCGAGGTGGTTGCGCGTGTTCGTGAAGAGGGGCCGGCCGATCTCCTCCTCCAGCGCCGCGATCGACTGCCGCAGCGACTGGCGCGCGACCAGCAGCTCCTCCGCCGCGCGCGAGTAGTTCAAAAGCTCCGCCGTCCGGACAAAATAGCGCAGCTGCATCAGATTCATGGCAGTGCCTCCCGAAACGCAGGTTCAGCCTGCGTTTTTTCACGAGTATACATTCTTTTTTGCAAAAAGTAAAGATGCTATCATGGTTTTATCCCAAAAAGTGTAAAAAACACAGCATGCAAAACAGGAGGTTTTTCCATGGCAGACAAGATTTTATCCCGCAGAGGCTTTCTGCGCGGGGCGGCGGCCGCCGGCCTGATGGCCACCGGCTCCCTGCTCGGCATCTCGAAGGCCGCGGCCGACGAGGTCCCGGCCGTCTTCACCCCCGGCACCTACACCGCGAGCGCGCCCGGCATGGGCGGCGACGTCACCGTCACGATCACGGTCGACGAGACGAGCATCCTCGAGGCGGCGATCGACGCCGCCGGCGAGACCGAGGGCATCGGCAAGCCCGCCGCCGAGCTGCTCGCCAAGCAGATCGTGGAGCGGCAGAGCTGGGAGGTCGACTCCGTCTCCGGCGCTTCCGTCACCTCCCGCGCCGTCCGCCAGGCGCTCGAATCCTGCTTCGCGCAGGCCAAGGGCATCGATGTCGCCCTGCTGCAGAGCGCCGCTCCCGCCGCCGAGGCCGAGAGCGCGGCCGACTGGCTGGGCGAGGCCCCGGTCATCGATGAGGCCGAGGTCGTCGAGACGGTCGACACCGAGGTGCTCGTCATCGGCGCCGGCACCGCCGGGCTCTTCGCGGCCTGCGCCGCCGTCGAGGAAGGCGCGAAGACGATCCTGATCGAGAAGCTGGACGCGGAGTTCGGCGGCTCCGGCATCCGCGACACGCTCGCCGCCATCGGCAGCCGCGAGCAGCTCGAGGACGGCGACAACCCCGACAAGTTCGACGTCATCACCGAGCTCTACCGCCAGTCCAACGGCTACGGCGACCAGCGCCTCTACAAGCTCTGGGCCGACAACTCCGGCGAGGCCATCGACTGGTACACCGACCGGCTGACCGAGGGCGGCCTCCGCTTCCGCCACGAGGTCGACAGCCACGAGATCCCGGTCCGCTACCCCGTGTACGACGTGGGCCACTCCCTGCAGATGAGCGACACGCTCGGCGAGCACGGCGCGACCGCGAACATCCTCAAGACATACGCCCAGGGCCTCGGCCTCGAGATCCGCTACAACACCGCGCTCGTCTCCCTCATCAAGGAGGACGGCGCCGTGACCGGCATCTACGCCTCCACCCCGGAGGGCATCGTGCGCTTCAACGCCGCCAAGGGCGTCATCGTCTGCACCGGCGGCTACAGCCTGAACATGGACATGCTCAAGGCCCTGCAGCCCGAGACCGCGAAGATCATCAACATCAACTACTCCTATCCCGGCAGCCAGGGCGACGGCATCAAGGCCTGCCTCTGGGCCGGCGCCGCCATGGACACGGTCCACGCCGGCATGCTCTTCGACCGCGGCGCCGTCGCGCCGAACCAGGTCGGCTGCCAGACGCCTGGCGCGCTCTTCTGGATGGGCTCCCAGCCCTTCCTGAAGGTCGACCTTGAGGGCAAGCGCTTCACCAACGAGTCCGGCGACTACGACCACATCCTGCATACCGCGCACGGCCTTCCCGGCATGACCTACGCCATGGTCTGGGACGCCAACTACATCGAGGACATGGTCCGCTTCGACACCCACGGCTGCAGCCGCATGTTCGACCATGTCAACGGCGCCGAGTCCGTCTGGCCGATCGACCTCAACGAGGGCGTGTTCATGCCCATGTACCGCGAGCAGGGCCTCGTCGTCAAGGCCGACACGATCGAGGAGCTGGCCGAGAAGCTGGGCCTGCCCGTCGAGACCTTCAAGGCCACGGTCGAGCGCTACAACGAGCTCTTCGACAAGCAGGAGGACGAGGACTTCGGCAAGGAGGCCTACCGTCTCTCCGCGCTGCGCACCGCGCCCTTTGAGGGCGTGCGCATGAGCGGCGGCTACTTCATCGCCACGATGGACGGCATCCGCATCAACACCGACCTCAATGCCGTTGACGCGGACGGCAAGCCCATCGAGGGCCTCTACGTCGCGGGCGACTGCTCCGGCGGCTACTTCGCCACGAGCTATCCCAACCTCCTCGCCGGCGCCGCCGCGGGCCGCAGCGTCACCTTCGGCCGCCTCGCCGGCAAGAATGCCGCCCACCGCTGAGCCTCGTTTCCCTTCACAAAGCAGCAGAGCCGCACCCAAACGGGTGGATTGAACGTGAAGAGGGGATAACCAATCCCCTCTTCACAATCTCCCCATGCGTGTTCTGCCTGGTCGCGCTGGATTTATCTATGGTTAGAGCCGCACCCAAACGGGTGCGGCTCTGTTTATTGTTATAGGAAGCTTTTTCAGCTGAGCTTTTCGAGGCCGAGGCGCAGGCGGCGCAGGGTCTCGTCCTTGCCGAGGATGCGGCAGATCTCCACCGCGCCGCCCGGCGTCACGGCCTGGCCGGCCGCGGCGATGCGCACGGGCCACATGACCTTCGCGTTCTTCTCCCCGCGCTCCTCGGCGAGCTTCACCATCGTATCGAGGATATGCTCGTCGTCCCACATTTCCAGCGCCTCAAAGAGCGGGATCACCGCCGTGAGCACATCGCGGGAGCTCTCCGCGTCGGACTTGGACTTCTTGTGGGTAAAGAGCTCGACGTCGTAGTCCGGGAGCGCGTCGAAGAAGGCGACCTTCTCCGGGATCTCGGTGAGGACCTCGGTCCGCTGCTGCAGCAGCGCCGCCACGGCCGCGGGGTCGACGGCGGGGTTTTTCACGCTCTTGCGGATCCAGGGCTCGGCCAGGGCCGCGAAGGCCTCCGGGCTCATGGCGCGGATGTAGCTGGCGTTGAAGTAGCGCAGCTTCTCGATATCGAAGATGGCCGGGGACTTGGAGACGCCGCTGAGCTCAAAGACCGCCTTCAGCTCGTCGAGCGAGAAGATCTCCTGCTCGCCGCGCGGGCTCCAGCCCAGGAGCGCGACGTAGTTGAGCACGGCGTCGGTCAGGTAGCCCTGGGCGATCAGGTCCTCGTAGGACGGGTCGCCGTGGCGCTTGGACATCTTGTTCTGCTGGTCGCGCATGACCGGCGAGCAGTGCACGTACTTCGGGATCGGCCAGCCGAAGCCCTCGTAGAGGAGGTTGTACTTCGGGGCGGAGGAGAGGTACTCGCTGCCGCGCACGACATGGGTGATGCCCATGAGGTGGTCGTCGATGACGTTGGCGAAGTTGTAGGTCGGCAGGCCGTCGCGCTTCATGAGCACCTGGTCGTCGAGGGTCTTGTTCTCGACCGTGATGTCGCCGAAGATCTCGTCATGGAAGGTGGTGGTCCCCTCCTCCGGGATGCGCTGGCGGATGACGAAGGGCTCCCCGGCCGCGGCGCGGCGGTCGGACTCCTCCCGGCTGAGGAAGCGGCAGGGGTTGGCCGCGCGGTCGAACTCGCCCGTGTCCTCCTCGCTCTCGGTCTTCTCGCAGAAGCAGCGGTAGGCGTGCCCGCGCTCGACAAGGAGCTCGGCGTACTTGCCGTAGAAGGGGCGGCGCTCGGTCTGCACATAGGGGCCGACGGGGCCGCCGACATCCGGGCCCTCGTCGTGGTCGAGATGGCACTCGGCCAGGGTCTTGTAGATCACATCCACCGCGCCCTCGACGAGACGGCCCTGGTCCGTGTCCTCGATGCGCAGGAGGAACTTGCCGCCCGCGTGGCGGGCGATCAGCCAGGTGTAGAGCGCGGTGCGCAGATTGCCGACGTGCATATAGCCGGTGGGCGAAGGGGCAAAGCGGGTACGCACCTCGCCCTGCGGGATGCGCGCTTCCATTTCCTCAAACCAGGTCATGTCCATGGTACAGTTACTCCTTTTATTCTCTTTGAGAATAAGAATGAAGAATGATGAATGAAAAATGAAGAATTGTGGTGTTTCGCCGGAGGCGAAACGATTGGAATCCGTCGCGCTGCGCGCGACACCTCAATTCTTCATTCTTAATTCTTAGTTCTTCATTCCATCCTCCTCTTGATCCCGTCTATAATATTTTACGTTTTCCCTGTTGTCAAGACGCTTTTCTTTTGTTAAAATAAGAAAAGCGCCTCGTGCGCTTCAAGGAGGACTTCACCATGGAAACTGCCGCCCCCGCCAAAAAAGTCATGCTCTCGGGCATCAAGCCCACCGGCGACCTGACCCTCGGCTCCTATCTCGGCGCCATCAAGAACTGGGCCGAGCGCGCCGAGCAGTTTGACTGCTACTATTTCATGGCGGATCTGCACGCCCTGACCACCCGCAACAAACCCGCGGACCTGCGCCGGAGAACGCTCGAGCAGCTCGCGCAGTACGTGGCCTGCGGCCTCGACCCCGCGAAAAACACCCTCTTTCTCCAGAGCCACGTGCACCAGCACGCCGAGCTCGGCTGGGTGCTCAACTGCTACACCATGTTCGGCGAGCTCAGCCGCATGACCCAGTTCAAGGATAAAAGCGCCAAAAACGCTGAGAATATCAACGGCGGCCTCTTCACCTACCCCGCCCTCATGGCCGCGGACATCCTGCTCTATCAGCCGGACTATGTCCCCGTCGGCGAGGACCAGAAGCAGCACGTCGAGCTCACGCGCGACGTGGCGCAGCGCTTCAACAACCTCTACGGCGAGACCTTCAAGGTCCCCGAGCCCTGGATCCCCAAGGTGGGCGCGCGCGTCATGGACCTGCTCGACCCGACGAGCAAGATGTCCAAGTCCGACGAGGTCGGCAACGGCCGCATCTGCCTGATGGACGACCCGGCCGATATCCTGCGCAAGTTCAAGCGCGCCGTCACCGACTCCGAGAGCGGGGCCGGCTGCGTGCGCTTCGATCCGGACCTGAAGCCCGGCGTCGCGAACCTCATGCAGATCTACGCCGCCTGCACCGGCCGGAGCTTCGAGGAGATCGAAAAGGAGTTTGCCTCCGCGGGCTACGGCGTGTTCAAGAGCGCCGTCGGCGAGGCCGTGGTGGAGACCCTGCGCCCCATCCGCGAGGAGAGCCTGCGCATCATGGGCGACAAGGCCTACCTCAACGAGCTCTGCCGCCAGGGCGCCGAGAAGGCTTCCTATATCGCAAACAAGACCCTCCGCAAGGTCTATAAAAAGGTCGGCCTCGTGGCCCGCGAGTTCTGAGGTCACGAGAGTGTTTTTCGGAGAGACAGATATGATACCGACATTTGACGATTGGGTGCGCATCGCGCTCGCCGCCGGCGTCGCCTTCATCGTGGCCTTCGTCACGACCCCGCCGGTCAAGCGCTTCGCCGAGCACGTCGGCGCGATCGACGTGCCCAAGGACGGACGGCGCGTGCACGACCACCCGATCCCCCGCATGGGAGGACTGGCCATCTTCATGGGCTTCGTGCTCTCCGTGCTGCTGTTCGTGAATATCAACACGCCCGTGATGGGCCTGCTGCTCGGCGCGGTCATCATCGCCGTCCTCGGCGCGGTGGACGACATCATCTCGCTCACCCCCCTCGTGAAGCTCGTCGGGCAGATCCTCGCCGCGCTGGTGGCGATCCGCTGCGGCATCGTGTTCGACACGATCTCGAACCCGAACTTCCTCTCCCAGAACACCTTTATCCAGATCGGCTGGCTTTCCGTGCCGCTGACGCTGCTCTGGATCGTCGGCTGCACCAACGCCGTGAACCTGATCGACGGGCTCGACGGACTCGCCGTCGGCGTCTCCGCCATCAGCTCGCTCACGATGTTCGTGGTCTCGCTCTATGTGTCCGACCCCTTCGTGTCGATCCTGCTGGCCGCGCTCGTCGGCGCCTGCCTCGGCTTCATGCCCTACAACCTCAACCCCGCCAAGATCTTCATGGGCGATGTGGGTTCGCAGCTGCTGGGCTTCATCCTCTCGACCGTGTCGATCCTCGGCCTCTTCAAGTTCCACGCGATCATCACCTTCATCGTCCCGGTGCTCGCGCTCGCCGTCCCGCTCACGGACACGATCTTCGCCTTCTTCCGGCGCATCGCCCGCGGGCAGAGCCCCTTCAAGGCCGACCGCGGCCACCTGCACCACCGCCTGCTCGCCATGGGCATGGACCAGAAGCAGGCCGTCGCCGTGATCTACGGCATCTCCGCCCTGCTCGGTCTTTTCGCCGTGCTCATCACCGGCGACGGGCTGCACATCCGCGTGGTCTGCCTGCTGCTCGCGCTCGCGGTGTCGGTCACGGTCTGGCTCTTCGTCTTCCGGCACAACCATCACCTGCACGCCCCGCGGCCCGAGGCCGAAGAGGAGGCGGAGCAGCTGGAGCTCGAGCGGGAAAAAGAACAGCAATAAACAGACGATGGCGCCCGCGTGGCGCCATCGTCTATTCTAAAAACAGCATCGCGCCGAGGGCGATGAGCCACTCTGTGTCGCCGCTCTCGCGGTAGAGCAGATACAGGATCAGCCCGAGGAGCAGGTCCTCCGTCTCGAGGCCGCGGCGCAGCCCCGGCAGCAGCGCGTCCAGCCGCCCCAGGAGCCCCGGCAGGGCCGCGGGCGGCGGCGCCGGGCCGGGCAGCGGCGCTCCCGGCTGACCCGGCGGCGGGAAAGGCGGGGGCGGCGGAGAGGGCACGCCCTCCCCCATGCGCCGCACGACGCCGCTGTTGCCCTCCCAGCGCTTATACATGCCCCTCCCCCTCCCCGAGTGCGGTCCGGGCAAGGCGCGAAAGGCGCGCGATGCCCAGCGCCCGCCGGAGGCGGTCCCGCCGCGCGGGGGAGAGCCAGGGGCTCAGCGCCTGCAGCAGTCCCTCGCGCGAGCGCTCACCGCCCGCGTCCTCCGCGAGCAGGCCCGTGAGCTTTCCCAGCAGCGCGCCGCTCTGGTCCGGGAGCCCCGCCGCGGCGGCGGGCTCCGGTGCTGCCGCGCCGCCGCCCAGCAGCGACTGGGCCAGGCTGCTCAGGCGCTCCATCTGCTCCGGATCGTTCAGGACCCGGCCGATCCGCTCCTCGAGTTCGTCCACTGCGCTCCACCCCCGCTCACTTCATCAGCTCTTCCACGCTCTTGATGAGCTGCCGCCCCTCGGCCGTGCCGAGGACGCCGCCCAGCAGCGCCCGCAGCGCCGCCGCGTCGCCGCCCCGGGCGGCCGCCTCCACCGCGCCCGCATCCAGGCGCTGCGCGAGGCGCTGTCCCTCCGCGGACGCGGCCAGCTTCCGCAGGGCTTCTGCCTTGCCGCTGCGCTCCAGTTCCCGCCCCAGCTTCTCCAGATCCGCCATGCTCCCGCCCCCTTCCTCGGACCATCCTATGCGTCCGGGCCGCGAAAGGTGTCGGGAAGCTCTTTTTACAGGAGGACCCTGCCATGATCCGCGCCGCCGTTTTCGCCGATACCCACACGAACACCGCCCGCATGCTCGAAGCCGTGCGCACGCTCCGGCCCGATGTGCTCATCCACCTCGGCGACCACGACCGCGACGCCGAGGCGCTGCGCCGCACCTTTCCGGAGCTGCCGCTCCATGTCGTGCGCGGCAACTGCGACATTCTCGGGAACACGCCGGAGCGGCTCGTCGTCGAGCTCGGGCCGGTCAAGGCCTTCTGCACGCACGGCCACCTCTACAGCGTGGACTGGAGCTTCGATTACCTCGTCTACGCCGCGCAGGAGGCCGGGGCGAAGCTCGCGCTCTGCGGGCACACACACGAGGCCGCAAACCTCGAGATCGGCGGGGTACAGGTCCTGAACCCTGGCACGGCCGGAAAAGGCCGCACGCTCAGCTGCGGGCTCGTCACCGTCTTTGACAACGGCGGCATCGCCTGCGAGATCCGCCCGCTGTAAAAAAAGCGGCAAAGCCTTCCGGCTTTGCCGATCCGGGAAAACGCCGCGAGGCTTGCCCGTTCCCTGTCTGACAGCACAAAGCAGGAAGCGAAAACGCTTCCTGCTTTTTTGTTTGGATTCAGCTGCGTTTCTTGCGCGGATAGACCGCGATGAAGCCCATGCCCAGCAGCGCAAAGCCCGCCAGCACGTTCAGCCGCGCCGGATCGTTCGGGTCGTGCGTCGTGGGAGAGCCGGGCGTGGGGCTCGGCGTCGGGGTCGGGGCGGGCGTCACCGTCGGGGTGGGCGTC